>CAYMNB010000005.1:23059-86537 GCA_964391725.1 uncultured Anaerolineaceae bacterium
TGCCAGCGAATCCATCAGGTCAGCCGTCAGGTCATAGGGTGTCACGCGTTTGCGGTCCTGGTTGTGATGGCAGCCTTTAGACAGGATGACTACCTGCTCGCGGTTACCGTGCTTTTGCATCCATTCACCCATCACCCGTTCGCTTTGTCCGCCGCCATAAACGTGCGCGCAATCAAAGGTCGTTACACCATGTGCAAAGACCATATCCAATAATGCGATCCCTTCCTCCATCCTGTCGGTGGAAAGCATCATAGTTCCCTGCACGATGCGCGATACCGGTTTGTCAATTCCTTTGATAGTTCCATATTGCATTGTCATTGTTATCTTTCCTCTTATTCCATGGGGTACTTCAAACCGATCAAAACACGCACGGCATCCATGGTGCGCATGATATCGATGGTCTCGTCCAAAGGCATTTCTTCGCTCTCCAGTCGACCATCACCCACACACCGCATCACCTCAGCTGCCTCAAAATGGTAACCGCTCTCTCCTGTGGCATTCTCCATTGACCCATCAGCCTTGACCAGTGTGGCTGCAGTAGCATGCCAGAAATCCGGCACCGTAATGCTCCCTTCGGTACCAGAGATTCTTACTCGCTGCTCGGTGGTAACCCTAATGGCGCTGGTCAACTGCGCCTGCGCGCCATCAGCATAAGTGAGTAGTTCTGCATTTTGTTCGTCCACCCCGGTTTCACCAAGGGTAGCATCTGCCTGAATCCTCTCCGGTTGGCTGCCGAAAACCATGGAAGCATAACTGAGGGTGTAAATGCCCACATCCAGTAAAGCCCCACCACCTAACGCGGGATCAAACAGCCGGCTCTTCGGGTTGAATCCAGCCCGAAAACCGAAATCACAAACCAAAGACAAAGGCTCACCGATCATTCCATCCGCCAGCCATTCTCGAACCTTCATTTGTACTGGCAGGAAACGCGTCCACATTGCCTCCATCAAGAAGACTCCCCTTTCACGCGCCTGCTGCACCATTTCTATGCTGTCAGCTGAATTGATCGCAAACGGTTTTTCGCACAAAACCGGTTTGCCGGCCGCAAGGCAGGCAAGGGTATTTTCTTTGTGGAAAGGATGCGGGGTAGCGATGTAAATGGCATCAACCTCAGGGTCCGCCATTAACGCCTCATAACTTCCGTAGTTTTTTACAGCATCGAATCGATTACCGAACCGTTGCGCCGATTCGATGCTCCGCGAACCCACGGCATAACAAACCGCATCTGGCAGACGCCCAAGATCAGTCGCAAACTTACTCGCAATCGATCCTGTGCCCAAAATACCCCAACGAAATGTATTTTTCATAGTTTCCTTTAATTCCTTTTCTATAAGCTAAGTTATTTTCCCAACAAAAAAGTCAACGATACCTCAATGCGCGCCTGCCAGCATTCTTCATGGTGCCGATCGCCCTTATATACCCTGGTCAGCCAACCTACCTCTGGTTGATGGCCTTTGTTCAGCATAACCGCATCTACCTTCTTCTGCCAGCGGCCATAACTCTTATACAGGTCAACAGTGCCATGGTCAAAGTCAACCCGGTGGTCTTCCGACGATGGCAGGTGATCTTGTAAATAGGGCAAGGTCACCCATTTAACTGCGGGCCAATGGGTCGAAATACAGCCTGCCCCGCCAAATACCTGCGGATGTTCGCAGATTGCATAGAGCGAAATCAACCCACCCATGCTGGAACCCATGATAAAGGTATTGCGAAGATCGGGTTTGGTGCGATAGTTTTCATCAATCATCGGTTTCAGGCTTTACACTATGAACCGCAAATACTGGTCGGCACTGAACTTGACATCCCCCATTCCTTTCCTGCGTTCCATGCGTTTGACGATCCGTTCGCCTTTCAGTGTATGAAAGGGTCTGGTTGGCTGATAATCACCAAACCGGTTTTCTGTGTTCCTGATGCCAACCACGATTGCTGGTTCGATTTTTCGTTCGGTATTCAACCACTCGATCGCCTCCGCCACACCCCAGGTTACGCCGGTGTAGGCTTTTTCGGGTTCAAACAAGTTCTGCCCATCGTGCATATAGATGACCAGAAAAGCGCGGTCTACATTTTCCACATAGGCTGATGGCACCCACACATCCACGTTGCACCGCAGTAAGCCATCAAACGTTAATTGTTCATAGTGGTCCAACTGCATTCGTCTCGTTCTCCTTATTGAATTTTGGCACCTTTCAATCATACAATAAAAATATGCAATGTGCAGGCGCTATTTTTCTGTTTTGCGGAACAAAAGCCATGACCTGAGCGTCTAAGAAGTAAAGTGTCATTTAAAAATGGAAAGGAAAAGGAAATGAAAATGTTGTTGAGTTTAGGTGCAATTCTGGTGTTGCTGCTGGCCGCCTGTGCTGGAGCCGAAGATATCGTTGATGACCCGGTAGGCATCCCCAATCCCGCTTCCGAGTATTGTGAAGCACAGGGCGGCAGGTCAGAACTGCGCACCAACGAGGATGGCAGCGTGACCGGGTATTGCGTTTTTGAAGATGGTTCAGCGTGTGAAGAGTGGGCATTCATCAATGGTGAATGCCAACCCGGCGAAGACCAGGCACCCGTGACAGGGCCTATCCCTGCAGGCGCATTGCCCGGCAATGCTTTCGTGAATGAGACTTCTCTCTCCATCGCAGAAAGTTTCCCTGTGCAGATTTTTATCACCATCACTGGAGATCTGCCAGATCCCTGCCACAGTCTCCACATCGACATCGCTGAACCAGATGCTGAAAACAAAATCAATATCACGGTGAGTTCTTATAAGGCAGACACCGATCTGATGTGCATCCAGGTACTGGAACCCTTCAAAGAAACGATCAACCTGCCGACACAGGACCTGCCTGATGGCTCTTACACCGTGTTTGTCAACGGCGAAGAGGTCGGAAGCTTCGACTTCCCCGGCTGAAAACCACATACTGAACAAACGAGGTGTTTCTCAATGAGGCACCTCGTTTTGATTTAACCGCAAAAGATACTGCTGATCGCAATAATGAATATTTTTTCAGAATATTCGAAGCCTGCAAAGAGTTAGAAATTGGCAGAGTATAGTATAGTTAGTATGTATTGGTAATAATCCTTCTCTACCATCTGCCAATTTTGTTTTGCATTTTCTCTCCTAATTAACCTGAGTGCTCCTGATGCCAGAACTGTTTTTACAAATCCACTTGGCTCACCACACACTGGGGATCAACGCGAAAAACATTATTCGAATTGTTCCTATGGTTGCCCTTGTCACGCCACCTAACACCCCGCCAGAATTTGAGGGTTTTCTCAATATTGGCGGGAAATATGGAACAGTTTTTAATCTCTGGCAGCTGTTGTCAATCGCCACACCGCAGATGCGTGTGGATGATTTCCTGGTTATCTTTTCTTGCCCGGAAGAAGCCTGCTTTGGCGCATTCAGAATTGATGTGCTGCCTGCCATAATAAGCGGAGAAATTATAAAGCACCGCTCGATCGATGAGACCATCTTTGATGGATTCACTCACACCGCCAATGGGCAATCGTTGATCCTGAAGCCTGCTTTCTTTTTCACAGATTCGCTAACGCAGCATGCGCAGTTGTTGATCCAAAGCCTGGAAGAACTTGACCGCCAATTAGAAACAGATACTGTTGAGAGCATACGATGATGCTGCAGCAAGTTCGAGAATCGATCACCAAAAAGATGGGCTGGTCACTGGATCGTTTCTCTGACCAGGAACTGGAAGAGAAACTACTCAAAGCCGGTGCAGAGTTGGGATTCAACCACTTTGGAGACTTTGCGAAGCACCTGCTGCAAACCAACCTGAGTGATACCGAAATACAAGCCATCGCCCTGTATTTTACTGTGGGCGAATCTTTCTTTTTCCGCTATCGCAGTGATTTTGAAGTGCTGACCGGTCAGGTGATCCCCCCGTTGTTAAAAGACAAGCCGCGTAATACGCCCATCCAAATCTGGTGCGCCGGGTGCAGTTCTGGTGAAGAACCCTATACCATGGCCATCTATCTGGCAAACCATTTTGCCTATCTACCAGAAAATCGCATCAAGATATTTGCGACAGATATCAATCCCTTTGCCCTGCGAAAAGCACGTCTGGCAAAATACACCAACTGGTCGCTGCGTGATACCACCATGAAAGAAAAGTTGCGCTTTTTTACCCCTTTGGCCCAAAACAATTGGCAATTGGATCAAATGATTATGGAAAAAGTCAACTTCTCTTATCAGAATCTCGCTGATGACAACTATTATATTTCGCAAGCCCCAACGCAAAAGTTTGACATCATATTTTGCCGCAATGTATTGATCTACTTCACAGAGCAGAATCTGCAACGGGTGTTGCGCCAGCTAAAGACAATGTTAACGCCAGACGGTGTGTTAATACTCAGCCCCTGTGAGAGCAGTCTCGCCCCTAACACTCTGTTCGAACACAACATCACCAACGCTACCACATTGCTTCGGCCGTTGAATGGGAAGGTGAAGACCAGCAATCTTCAAACAAAAACCTGGCTGCTCAAAACCGATCCCCCACGTAAAAGAAAAACCGCCTTGTTGAGATTAAGGCAGGAAAGCAAACCGCCCGCGCCAGAAAAACCAAAGACATACGACTATCGCCAACAAGCCCGTGACCTTTATCAACAAGGTGCTTATGAAAGTGCGGCAGGCGTGATGCTTATGATGGCGCGGTCAGACCTGACATCACTCCTTGACAGCGATTTTGTGTTCCTGGTTCAGACCATGGTGAACGCCGGCAGACCGAAGGAAGCCCTCGAATGGTGCGAAAAAGGGCTGGTTGCCTCCAAAATGAATCACGACCTGCGCCAACTCAAAGCCTCCATACTGCAGGAACGCGGACTGGTTGAAGCAGCCAGACAAACTTATGAAGAAATTCTTTTTTTTGACCAGAATTACACGGGAGCCTTGTTCATGTTAGGCTGTCTCGAACAACAATTGGGCAATATAAAAGCAGGAAGTAATCTTCTTTTACAGGCGGAAAAAACATTGTCTGATCAACAGGAAACCGAACCAGCTGTTGGCATGGATGGCATCTCGGTGAAAGAAGCCAAAAACATCATAAAGGGAATGCATCATGGATGAGTTAACCCTGGATATTTTACGGAAAAGAGCCGAACAGCTGGCAACGCCGGCGCCAAAGAAAGACTTTTCAACAACCTCGCAGGAATTTCTCGTCTTCACTCTTGGGAATGCCGAGTATGGGCTGCCTGCTTTGAATGTGGTCAAAGTGCTCAATCGCAAAACCATCTACCCCGTTCCAGGCGTTCCACCGTTCATTGTCGGCCTGATCAACGATGGAGGAAAAATTTTCTCCGTGAATGATGTTCACCAATTATTCGGGCTGGAGAAAGCCGCCAACGTCAAAGACACGGCTATTATTGTTTTGTCCGATGGTGTTCTTAGTTTTGGCATTCTGGTTGATAGTGTCCTTGGTCTTCGTACTTTACACGAAGAACAGATAGATAGCCACTTTTTTTCAGAACAACAAACCATTCATTTCTCCGGCATAACTGCTGACAACATCATCATTCTAAACTTGAAAGAAATCTTGAATAATCGCGAATTGATCGTGAATCAAACCCTGAATGCTTAACCTACCAGAGGAGGGCTTTTCCTGATGAAAGAAAAAAAACCTATCACTTTAAAACAAAGGCTATTAATCACCGCCTTATTAATTGCCGTCATACCGACCATCATAGTTGGGGGTGCTGCCCAGTTGCTGGCAAGGCAAACTCTGGAGAGGGAGATAAGGCTGAAGATTGAAGAAAATGCCTACTTCCGCGCACAAATACTCGATGAAGTATTTCGCATTCGACTGGCAGCCCTTGACATGGCATCCAAAGCTCCCTGTGTCTTTGAGGCAACCGAAGCCACCGAGTTTGTGAATGTGGAAGGTAACGAACAGGTTGATGAATTCTTCAATGCTTTACTGTTCGATTATGGTTTTTCTTACATAATGCTGACCAACAAATATGGCGACATCATTATCACAAAAAGCAATCCCGCGTGGGTTAACTCTTATCCACGGTTGGTTATCAATATTGAAGATAACCGCGAGCTATATGGGGCCGAATGGATTGTCCAAGAACTTGGGCAAAATGCTGGAATTTTTGTTTCTGCCCCGATCCACGGCGGTTCCCTCAGCGGTGTCATTCCAGTGTCCACTTTTCATGCAGCCTTTTCCACCAGGTTTGAGGATGACAACACCTCTATGTTCATTATTAACCAGCGTAACCAATTGCAATTTTCAGATTCAGACCTGGCTTTTAACCCGTTGATGACGCTATTCACTGACAGCGCAGTGGCAGAAACCCCCAATGGCATCTGGCGCAATGCTGCTGGCAAACAGTTCCTATACTCGTATGACGATACAAACTTCCCCTATGCTGAATTCCATTGGCGCGTTTACCAAATTGTTTCTTTTGAGAAGGCGTTTAATTCGATCATCGTAGGGGCGATTACGCAGGGCATCCTTATGATACTCGTTATCGCGGCAGTGATCGCTGTTAGCGTTTACACCAGTCGCGTTCTGGCTGAGCCAATCACGAAAATCGCCGCAATAACCGACGAAATGTCGCAAGGCAGGATCAAAGTTTTCATCCCATCCAACGAAAGCACGCTTGAGATAGAACAACTCACCAATGCTGTGAAAAAATTACAATCCAACCTCATGTATCAAATTACCAGTATGGCAGAGATGGCAGAACAAATCGGTCACACCGTGATGAATGTTTCTGCTTCGGTTTCCGAATTGGCTTCTACCACCGCAGAAACAACCTCATCCATCACCGAGATCAGTGCCACCGTTGAAGAAGCCCGTGAGACCTCTGCAATTTCAGCCTCCAAAGCCCAGAACGTTTCGATGAATGCTGAAGGCGTATTGGAAATAGCAGATGAGGGCCAGCAAGCAACAGACAATGCCGTTAATGGTATGGAACTCATTCGCCAGGAAATGGATGCCATGGCAACTCGAATATCACAACTCAGTGAGCAAACCCAGAGCATTGGTTCGATCATTAACAGTGTCGAGGATATTGCCGAACAATCCAACCTGTTGGCTGTCAATGCTGCCATCGAGGCAGCCAAGGCGGGTGAAGCAGGAGCCGGATTTGCCGTAGTTGCCCAGGAAGTGAAAAGCCTGGCTGAACAATCAAAAACTGCCGTTGAGCGGGTAAGGGGCATATTGGATGACATCCGCAAAGCCACATCAGCCGCCGTTCTTGCCGCAGAACGCTCCTCCAAAGCGGTGGAAGCTGGCGCCCAAAAAACTGAGCAGGTCGGCCAAACCATTTCACAACTGGCAAAGGGTCTGGCAGACTCCGCCGAAACCTCCATGGAAATATCTATCTCCAGCCAGGAAGAATTAAGCGGGATGAACCAACTGGTTATTGCCATTGAAGCCATACAAACGGCTTCTAACCAAAACGTAGGCGCCACCCAGCAAATTGAAAAAGCGATTGGTTCTTTGGCGCAATTGGTGCAAAATCTTGATAAATTGGTAGCTGAATTCGATCTATAAGAGCTGACATGAGCGACCTCCCTCCCGATCTACTGAAAGAGTTAAACACGGTATTCCTGGCAGAAACCGAAGAACGCCTGCTGCAGATGACTAACCTGTTAACATCCATCCAAATGGGTGCTCTTTCCGATCAGGAATCACACGATGCCTACGAAACTCTATCGCGCGAAGCCCACAGCCTGAAAGGGGCGGCTGGCGCCATCGGTAAAGCCGAGATCATGCATTTGTTGCAAACCGTTGAGGACATCTTCTCGGATATAAAAGCCGAACTGTTGCACAGCAGTAAACCAATGATCGACAGCCTTTTCGAAGCACTCGACATTGTGAACGAATATGCTGGCATGGATATGGTTGGCGATCAACGCTGGCAGACATCCATACAACACTTGTCTTCTTTTTTGAATGAAAACGACGAAGAAGCTTTTGGCGTATTGGGGTCCCTAAGTGACTTTAGATTTAATACTATCGAAGAAGAAGAGGGTGAAACCCCACCAGAGATATCACCCGAACCCCTCGAAGGTGAACCACTGAAACAAAAAATCAAGCGGGTGAAAAATCCCAACTTGTCAACCGGAGATTTTGAAGCCAAACGCATCAATAGTGTACGCATCAATGCTGACAGATTAGAGCATTTAATCAACCAGACCGAAGAATTATTATCGCTCCAGCAAATTGCCAATGTGCGCAAAGAACAGTTACAGTATCTACAGAGCCAATTCCACCAAACACATCGCCAATATCAAAACCTGCGCACCCAAATAGAATCATTCAATGATCATCTGTCGATACATACCCCGGCCAAAACAGGGCTATTCGCTGAACAAATCAAGGAAACCGTTGCAGAAGTTGAACAAGGTTTCACTTCTTTGAGCGATAGTTTATTCCACCTCGTCAATCAAGCAAAACAACATGAACGGCAACAGAAACTTCTGATAAAGAATGTGCTTGATGAAGCCCTGAATACCGGAATGCTTTCCTTTAATGAATTATTTAGGAACTATCCTACCCTGATGCGCCGATTGGCCACCGAAACAGGCAAAGATTTTGTCTTCACCATGCAGGGCGACCAGATCGAAGTTGATCGTATGATTCTTGAATCTCTCAACGACCCGATGGTTCACTTGTTGCGTAATGCGGTGGATCATGGCATGGAGTACCCGGAGGAACGTGCCGCAGCAGGGAAACCCCCCAAAGGTGAAATTCAACTGCAGGTGCATCAGATCGATGGACAAACCGTTGAAATCGTCCTTGCAGATGACGGTAGAGGACTTGATCGCGAGAAGATATTAAAAACCGCGGTTGAACGAGGACTCTGCCCGCCCGACACCTACGCTGCATTAAGCGATGAAATGGTGTTTGATTTCATCTTCCGCTCTGGTTTCTCAACCAAAGGAATTGTCACCGCCGTTTCTGGCCGCGGACTGGGCATGGCAATTGTCAAAGATACCCTCATGAGCATCGGCGGCAAAATCACGATCGAAAGTGAATGGGGCAAAGGCACCACCTTTCGCATGCAGCTGCCCATCTCCCGTTCGATCTTTCATGGCCTGTTGCTAAAAGTCGGTGGACGTCCTTTCATCATCCCCGAAGACAATCTTAAAGCGGTCATAAAGATAACCAATAATGAGATCATCAGCACTGGCAAGCTGAAAACCATCAGTTATCATGGAAAGCCATTGCAAATGATCGATCTGGCTGGCTTCTTCGGATTGCCTAACACCAGCCAACCGGGTAAGGATGCCTCTTTGATCATTATCGCCACCGCTTTCACCGACCGATTGGCCATTAAAGTCGACGAAATCATTGGCATACAAGAAGTGATCGTAAAATCCATGGGCAGCCAATTAAAGAATATAAATGGCGTGGCTGCCGTGACCATACTTGGTGAAGGTGAGATCATTCCGATCCTGCGCTTATCTGACATTATCCATATCGCAAAGCGACAATCTGACGCTGCACCCGCCATTGTCCTGTCCGAATACATCAGAAACCCCGATGAAGACAAACAAAAACGACTTCTGGTAGCAGATGATTCCACAACCTCGCGTATGCTCATTAAGAACATTCTCGCAGCAGCCGGTTACGAGGTGGCCGTGGCAGTGGATGGAAAAGATGCGTTAGCCAAAATAACCACAGAACCATTTGACCTGGTAGTGTCCGATGTGGAAATGCCAGGCATGAATGGTTTTGAGCTGGCAGAAGCTATTCGTGGACATGATGAAAAAAACCATCTGCCGATCGTGTTAATCACATCACTCTCCTCGCAAGAAGACCGTGAACGTGGAATGGAGGCCGGTGCCAACGCCTATATCGTGAAAAGTGAGTTTGACAACCAGGCGATGCTTGAAATCATCGCCAACCAACTCGACAGAGCAGCGCGTTCCAGCGTTTAGGGGATATAATGGAAACCAACCACCGATATGTAAGCCCAAGGGGGAATTCATGAGAGTCAAACAAGAATTTATACGTTTGTTGGTCGTTGACGATAGCGATACGATACGGTTGACTGTCCGCAAAGGGTTGCATGCCGTCAATCCCAATATCGTTGTGATTGGCGAAGCAAAAAATGGGCAGGAAGCGGTACAGCAGGCACTCGCCTTAAAACCTGATGTGATCTTGATGGACATCAAAATGCCGGTGATGGATGGCATTCAAGCCACACGTGAAATCATGAGCCGGCTACAAATTCCTATCCTCATCTTCACCGGCAGCCAGGATCCAGAAAAGGTCGATACAGACAGCCTCAATGCTATTCAAGCTGGTGCTATGATGATTTTCAAAAAACCGGCTACCTTTGGCAAAACTTCGAATCTGTCTGAATTTAAGAATCTTTCACGCCTGATCACCTCTATGGCCCAGATCAAAGTCAATTACCGCGACCAGGTTGCCCAGTCACAGGCGGTTACCCGCCAGTTGTCGCCATTATCAGAACAGGACAGAATGGTTTTCATCGGCGCATCCACCGGCGGGCCGTCCATTCTGGCCGCCATACTGTATGAATTACCCGTTAACTTCCCCTATCCAATTTTGATCGCCCAGCACATGTCTGAAGGATTTGTCGAGAATTTCGCCCGTTGGCTGGATAGCGAAACAAAACTCAACGTGAAAATCGCCCGCGACCAGGAGATCCCCCTGCCAGGTATCATCTACCTTGCGCCAAAATGTTCGCACATAGGTTTGTATGAGAACCGGGAAATTGCCATTGCCCCAAACCTGACCTTAAAAAAGGTGTGTCCCAGCGTAGATCATTTGTTCCACCATGCCAGCCAGGTTTTGAAAGAGAAAGCGGTCGCCATTTTACTAACCGGCATGGGTAAAGACGGCGCAAACGGATTACGTATGGTGCGTGATGCCGGCGGCACGACCATTGCGCAGGATGAACAATCTTGTATCGTGTATGGCATGCCGAAAGCTGCTGTCAACATGCAAGCCGCGCAACAGCAATTGACACCTGAGGAAATCAGTACCCTTTTACAATCTCTGTGCCAAAAATAGTCGGATCAGCGATATTTTCCGCACCGCTTTTTTGTATAATCAATCAAAAGAGTAGGAGTCTATATACCATGACTGATAACCGTTCATACAGAGAATCAACAACATACGACCGGCTGGTGCCGAAGGTGAAGCAGCGGTTGGAATCTCTGCCCGCTTTTTCTCCCGAGGAGTATAAGGCGTTTGCCGGGCGGCTCGACAATCATTTCAGCCAGTTATTTTCGTTGTTATTTGACATTTATGGCCACCAGTACGATTTTTATTATCACCTGGAAGAGCTGTTGGTATTGATGGGAACTGCCTGGTTTACACGCAAGCGGGCACTAAAGCGAAGAGATCTGCAGCGTGAAAACAAACCTTACTGGTACCAATCCAATCAACAGGTGGGAGCGGTGTGTTATGTTGATCTGTTTGCCATTGATATAAAAGGAATAATCGATCACATTCCATATTTTAAAGAACTTGGCATCACCTACCTCCATCTCATGCCACTGTTTGATTGCCCGCCGGAAGAAAACGACGGCGGATATGCAGTTTCCAGTTTCCGCAAAGTCAATCCCTCCTTGGGCACTATCCAGGACCTGCAACAGTTAACCGACAGGCTCCATGAAGAAGGTATATCCCTTGCCTTAGACCTCGTCTTTAATCACACTTCAAACGAACATGAATGGGCACAAAAAGCGTTGACGGGTGATCCCCGTTTTGAACGTTTTTACTTTCTGTTTGATGATCGCATCCTTCCTGACCAGTATGAGCACTCGCTGCGTGAGATTTTCCCGGACGAACATCCGGGCGCGTTCACCTACCTCAGAGAGCAGAAAAAATGGGTCTGGACAACCTTCCATTCCTACCAATGGGACCTCAACTACCAGAATCAGGATGTGTTCAATGCCATGGCGGATGAGATGCTTGCCATCGCCAACCTGGGCGCCGATGTCATCCGATTGGATGCTGTACCATTCATCTGGAAACAAATGGGCACGTCCTGCGAGAATTTACCACTGGCGCATACCCTCATTCGCGCCTTCAATGCCGTGTGCCGCATCGCCGCGCCGTCTTTGCTGTTCAAATCAGAAGCCATCGTTCATCCCGACGATGTCAAAAGTTACATCGACATGAAGGAATGCCAAATCTCCTATAACCCATTATTTATGGCGCTTCTGTGGAACACCATGGCCACGCGCGAAGTCAACCTGCTGCAGGCTGCCCTCATTCAGCGTCATCAATTGCCCGATGGCTGCGCCTGGGTCAATTATGTACGATGCCATGACGATATCGGGTGGACATTTGCGGATGAAGACGCTGCCCAATTGGGTATCAATGGGTTTGACCACCGCCGCTTTCTTAACGCATTTTATACAGGCCGGTTCGATGGTAGTTTTGCGCGCGGGTTGCCATTTCAGGAGAACCTAAAGACCGGTGATGCTCGCATATCGGGCACCTGCGCCTCACTGGCAGGGCTTGAGTTCGCCCTGCAAACCAATGACCAGACCGAAATCGAATTTGCCAAACGGCGTGTATTGCTGCTGCATGGATTAATACTCACCCTCGGTGGTATGCCCCTGCTTTATCTGGGCGACGAATTGGGTGTAATCAATGATTATTCCTTTACACAAGATCCTGGAAAAGCACATGACAGCCGCTGGGTACACCGTCCGCAATTAAGTGATGCCATGCGCGAAAAAAGGCATGACCCTGACACCATCGAACACGAGATTTTCACAGGTCTTTTAAAAATTATCAACATCCGTAAGCAGCAGGCAGCCTTCTCAGGGCCTGATTTGCAGGTTATCGCTACAGAAAACAACCATGTCATTGGATTCCTGCGCCAGGCAGATAATCAACGCCTGCTCGTTTTTGCCAATTTTTCAGAAACCTCCCAACCGATAGCCGCCAATATATTTCGGTTGTACGGATTGACCTATCGTTTCCAAAATTTATTAACACAAAAAATCTTAACCCTCGAAAATCTGACCCTGCAACCATATGAGTTGGCCATTCTGAAAGCGCTTGACGCAGATGCCATTTTTTGACTTTTGATTTCATTTATGCTATGCTTGGTGCTTAGTAGAAGCCTTTGAAAATGTCCATCCTTGCGGAAAATAAATTGGGCAAACAGGCACAAACAGGATTCGATTTAAGGCAACATAGAAGGTAAGAAGACCGCAGCCGCACATGCAAATCGAACGAATCTCAGAAAATGTATATTGGTTTCAGAGCGAAATATATGCCCAGGTGACAGCCGGTGTTGTTGTCGGAACCCACTGGGCAATTGTCATTGACACCCTCGCCATGCCGGAAGAAACGCTTGAAATGCGCCGCTATGTCGAAGAAGAGCTCAACATTCCTGTACGCTATATCATCAACACCCATCACCATGCAGATCACTCCTGGGGAAACTGCTTCTTCCCTGGCGCTTATGTGTTTGCCCATGATCGCTGCCGTGCCGAAATGGCGTCCAGCGGCATCAAAGCCCTGGAAGCCACCGCAGAACATGACCAACAGTTCAAACAAACCAAATTGGTCCTCCCTCATTTCACCTTCTCCAAAGGCAACCTTGAATTACAGGTTGGAAAAAAGAACCTGAAACTTATGGCTACGCCCGGACATAGTTTTGACTCGATCTCAGTATTTATCGATGAAGATCGTATCTTATTCGCAGGCGACGCCGTTCTGCCAGTGCCTTTCATCGCCGATGGTGACATCAATCAGATGCGCCAATCATTGTATTTAATCAACAACCTCAGCCTTGAAAACCTGATCCAGGGCCATGGTGAGGTTATATTGCGCGGCGAAGTGCAGGAAATCATTGAATCGAACCTTACCTACCTTGATAAGATCGAATCAATCGTCAAAGAAGTGAAACAAAACCGCCAGCCCATAGAAATACTAAAAAAGCACACCATAGAAACTTGTGGAAAAAGCCGCATCTTTTTGAATGGTGTGGCAGAAGAATTGCACCAAAGCAACTTGAGAACCTTGTATCACCTGTTGTAAAGTCTCACCACCGATTCATTTACTCGCGGGAGTCAAAAGTAGTAAAAAATGCGCCTGAGTGAATATCAGACCAAGCAAATATTTGCGCGTTACGGAATTCCAATGCCTCGCGGACGGGTTGCTTCCAGTTCTCGCGAAGTAAGTCAGATTGCCGAAGAGTTGGGCGGCCAGGTGGTCATAAAGGCGCAAGTATTGGTGCATGCGCGCGGCCGATTGGGTGGCATCCGTGTCGCCCGGTCAGTGTATGAGGCAGAACAGGTTTCAATGCAAATCCTGGGCATGGAACTGGGTGGGTTGCCTGTGCATAAAGTTCTCGTAGATGAATTGATTGCCTTTGCAGACCAATACTATATTTCCATCGAGACTGACTATGCGGAAGGTAAACCAAAATTAACCGCTTATATCATCGTGCGCTCTGGTGACAATGGCAATGGCGTCCAGGAGCAGAATCGCTTCGAACAACACATCGATCCATTATTTGGCTTGTTAGAGTACCAGGTGCGCGATGTTGCCATCCATCTGGACCTGCCGCGTGAACATTGGAGCCAATTTCACAACGCTGTGTATGGCCTCTGGCGGGTGTATTGGGAATGCGATGCGCTTTCCACCGAGATAAATCCGCTGGTCATCTGCGATGACAATGGCTTAATCTCTCTGGATGGCACCATTGACCTTGATGATGAAGCCTTATTCCGCCATCTCGAACTGGCAGAAATGCGTGACTTTACCTCAGATGCCGATTTGCAGAACGAAGCCCGCAAATACGGCTTTAACCTGGTCCCGTTCGATGGAAACATCGGCACTATCAGCAATGGCGCTGGTTTGGCGGTGGCAACCGTTGATGCCATTCAACATCATGGTGGTTCCGCTGCCAACTATCTCGACGCAGGCGCCTGTCACACACCCGAAAAAGTGACCCTGGCCCTGAAACTAACCATGAACGGCCCCGGAGTCACAACGATTCTGGTCAATTTCTTTGGCGGAATCTCCCATTGCACAGCGGTCGCAGAGGGAATCAAGGATCTATTGCAAGAAGTAGAGGTGGAAATTCCTATCATTGTACGTTTGACTGGTGACGGCGCCCAGGAAGCACAACAATTACTGGCAGAACTGCCAGTTATGGTGATTTCAGATTTTTCCGAAGCCATTCATACAGCCATCCAGCAATCCAATCCTGCCAATGGAGCGCCCAGCCGATGAGTGTTTTCGTTGACGAAAAAGCAAGGTTGATTATCCATGGCATAACCAGTACTGAAGGCCAAAAACTTGCCCAAAAGATGCTCCACTTTGGCACCGATATCGCCGCTGGTGTCGTGCCAGGCAGAGGCGGTGATTGGGTCTGTGATGGTAAAGTGCCGGTGTTTGATTCCACACGCAGCGCCGTTGAATTTACAGGTGCGAATACTGCCCTCATTACAGTGCCATCACGGTTTGCCAAAGACGCCCTTATGGAATGCGCGTCCTCAGGGGTATCGATGGTGATCTGCACCACCGAAAATATCCCAATGAAAGACATGATGCTGGTCAAACAGTTTTATAAAAAGCACAATGTCAAGTTATTAGGACCCTCGAGCCCGGGTATATTCTCACCAGAACAAGTCATGATCGGCTCATTCCCTTATCAAAAATTAAGGAAGGGCAGGATTGGTGTCGTTTCCAGATCAGGCTCTTTGACTTACGAGGCCATTAATTGCCTGGCTGTCCATGATATCGGCATCAGCACCTGTGTAGGCATCGGTGCTGCGCCCATTCATGGCATCGGCTTCATCGAGATTTTGGATGCCATGCAAATGGATCCCCAAACTGACGAGATCATCCTTATCGGTAAAGTTGACAGTCCGGAAGAAGAACAAGCATTACGCTACGCCATGCGCAGCATCTTAAAGCCGCTGGTCGTCTATCTGTATGGTTACAGCCGCGCTAACAACATTGACGTAAAAGACATCGAGCGTATCTATCCTTTAGCAAAAACGTTTGAAGAAATCCCAAGATTGTTAAAGACGAGTCAACCAAAAAAGTGACCGGCATCGGTCACTTTTTTGGTTCTCAAAAGAACACCTGCTTTATAGATTTTCATCCAGATAGGCCACCACATCTCCGACGGTTCGGATGTCTTTGGCGGATTCATCAGGGATTTCGATGTCAAACTTTTCACAGAAACCATCGATCAGGAAGAACTGGTCCATTGAATCTGCTCCGAGGTCTTCCACAAATTTGGTGTCAGCCGAAATTGCGGCTTCATCAGGGTTCAATTTCATCACATCGATGATTACTTCTTTTACTTTTTCAAATGTGTCGCTCATGCTTGATCTCCTGGAACAACGAATAGGTTTGCTAAATGATCACAAATTACCACAAAACAATCTCTCTGCCCTTTTTGCATAGATTGATGATATTTTACCGCAGTTGTCTGATTCTGCAAACAAGCGTAGGGAGAATGAAGAACATCCACAATTCGCGGCTTTTACTGTTCACCTTTTTCGAATTGCACCTCCAGCATGCCATGACCGCTTAAGACAGGATACATCACATGGCAATAACCTTCAATTATGTCAAACGGAAGCACTTCACCTTCAGGCACCACTCGCACCAATTCGACAGGCTGGTCGACTTTCAGCCGAACGGGAATGCGTGTCAGTGTAATAATATCTTCGACCACATCGAAATCCCGCCCGCGCCGTTCAGGAATGAAGTGCAGTAGGTGGACAATGTCACGATGCTGTTGCGTCTGGCGGTTTACGGTCGCAATCAAAGTAGAAGGCCCATCAACCTGCAAAACCGGATCAGGCATCAGCAGCTTAACCGCATTGAAAAACAATTGTTTCACCCAGCGCGGTGCGTTCTGTTCGTACTGTTGAAAGATTGGGTGGGCATAGGTGATCACATTCCCCTTGCGAGCAATGCCTGCCAGACCTTTCTCACCTGCTGAGGGGGTATGGCGATGTGAGCAAAAATGCTCCCAGGTTCGATTGAAATACGGGATTTTCGTTTCTGCCAGCACTTCCGCATCATTCATAGCCATTTTCATCCCACGCAAATACATGACATGCTCCGTGGGCGGCAAACCTTCGCCGATCTCCCCCTGCGGAACGAGAAAATCCGGGGAATAATCAGCCTCCCCTAACAAGTCAACGCCTGTCAAACCACCCAGCATATACCCGCCATCTTTCGACAAGCCTGATTTATAAGAGCAGATCAACGCACCACCGGTGTTCACAAATTTCGTTAATTTCTCAGCCAGAGCGTGATCAACCACAATCTCGTCGGGCAGAATCAACAAACGATAAGGACTCAGGTCAGATTGGCTGTCGATAACATCAAATTGTTGTTGCCCTTCTGTCAGCATGCGCAGAGCACCGGCTGTCGACATTGGCGTTCGCTCTTGGGTGAATTCTTCGACCGTGAATACCCCGATATCCACCCGCGCAGTTACTTCTTCACACCAGGCTTCTTTCTCCGCCACCTCTTCATACACCGAACCGATCAGGTCATAGGTATATTGGCAGATCTTTCCATTCGGATGCAGCTGATCGCCGATAGAGCATTTGGCGTTCATCGAAAGCATGCGCATGCACTCAAAACGCAAAGCTGCCTGGTTCTTGAACGAATGGAAGTCACCCCAGGAAGTATGGAATTTCCCTGTCATCCCCAGACATTCCTTGCCAAGCGTTCTGGCGTAAGCCATTGCCACGGGAAAATGCATATAGCCCCAGCCTCCGCTTGGCAATGACTCCAGTTCAAAATGGGAGTAGGCAGAGGCGGTTTGACTTTCCACCGGCCCGATATTGCCGGCATTGTAGAAGATTGTGCAGTCCTGATTGAACTGTCGCACAAAGGCACTCATATCCCGCTTAAAATCATTGATCACCTGATGGGCATAGACCATACGGTCGGCATGATCCGCAGGATTCAATCCCAACCGGCGCATGCCATCAATGGACCATTGGGAACAATCTTCGCGCACATCCACAATATCGAAGAAAATGCCATCCACCGGCATGCTTTCCAGCACTTCCTGCGTTTGGGCTTTGAGGAAATCCACATAAGGGCTGTGGACCAATAACTGCCGGTAAAAACCAGCCTCGAATGGACCAGTGGCTTTGATACGCCCGGTTTCGTCTACCGCCAGCCACTCAGGATGCTGTTTGGCAGTGAATTCGTCCCATTGCACTGTGATATAGATCGGGACGCGGATACCACGCTTGTGGCAGGCCTCAATTTGTTCGATCAGCAGATGTTTGCGCGCAAGATGCGGATGAATCCTTTCCGGGAATAATTTCGAATCATAGTAAAGGTAGCCGTGATGGCAGCGCGCAAAACAAGTGATTGAATTAACATGAGCATTCTGCAGAGTCTGCGCAAACTCCTCGGCATCAAATTCTGCCCCAATCTCGGGAATCAAACCGCTGGTGTGAAAATCCAGATGAACCTGACGAAATGGCATCGACATTTTATTCTCCTTCATTAGCCTTCACTCTCAACAAGCACACTGACACGCTGCGCAGGTGAGTTCACAATAACCAACCCATCATTGACCGGATACACATTTCCACCAACACAATCAACCATGTTGGACGCACGTAAGAAGCCGGGAGCAAATCGCAACTCGACAGTATCGGCTTCTTTCGGATAAAAAACAAATACCATCTTTTTCCCCTGGCTTTCTCCGCTTTTGATATACACAAAAGAATCAGACTTCACTGTTTCACCCGTTGCCCAGACCTCCGCCCCACAACCATTGGCTTCACATATCGCCGCAATGAAATCCTCAAAACCGGCGTACCAATCCTGGAAATAGGCTTCTCCCAGGTAACTGCCAACCAGAATAACCTTACCTGCTTTCACCCGCACCCGTGAAATGATCGCGCCTTCGCTATGGGTGCAAAGCACTTCACCACGGGTATTTTCCCAGGGGGTCAGCCATTGCGTGAGATGCAGCGGGAATTTTTGTCCACCATAACTGACTTCAACATGCTGCTCGATTAGGTTCCGCCTGCCGATCTCTTTCATGCCTGTTAATTTGGCAGTGAATCGCTGCTCCGGATAGCGGTAAATCCCTATCGGGTCAAAAGCGCCGCATTCTGATTCACACACCAGGGTTCCACCACCTTCAATGAACGCAGATAGCGCAGCCTCAATCCTGGGGGTAGCCACCAGCATGCGCGGCAGGAACAGAACCTTGATCTCGCTTAATTCTGCCAGATGTTCTTCTTCAATTACCCGATAGGGAATGGATTTGCGCACCAACGCCCGGCAATAACCCAACAGAGATTGCTTGGCTTTGTCAGCGGTTTCTTCCTGTGACCAGTGCAGGTAGTAGCTTTGCGGGCTGAACAGCACTCCCACCTTGCCTTCATTCATCTGGTAATCAGCCAGCAGATCACTATGTTCTTTGATAGCTGCATGCGTTTGGCGCATGGCATCCAGCCGTTCCTGCGCCAATCCGTCATCACCCGCCAACCCGAATCCGCCCGATTCCCGTCCGAAGATCTCGTTGCGCCAGCACCAGAACAGGATCGTATCCGCGCCGGAAGCAATACCGTTCCAGATCCAGCGTTGCTGTGAGGCAGCATCCACCGGGTCATACAGGTTGAAGCCTGTCGCTGAGCGCCCGCCCTGTACCTCACTCAACCACAGATGTTTGCCAGCGGAGGCTGCGGCTGAGCGCACCATATCAATGCGATTGCCAAAGGCTGCATCGTCAATTCCTTCCCAGATGGGAAAACTGGAGGTGCCCACACCATCAATGGCGTCTGCCATGAACCAGTCATTGCCGCGATTAATCGCCTGATTGAAATCCTGCCGGCCACCGCTCAACAATGGCGCCGGCTGCGCGGCGTGCACAGTAACGATATGATTTGGTACTACCTCTTTGAGGGTACGGTAGCGGTCGATGGCGTGCTGGTCAGAGCGCCAGGTTAAAAAGTGCTGAAATTCCATCATCTCTGTGTAAGGACGGTCGGGTTGTTTCCCCGGCAGCACGTCGTCCCAGCTGATATAACGCCGCTGCCACGCCTGATTCAATCCATCCAGCCCGCCGTATTTCTCGGAAAGCCAGTTTCTGAAGCGTGCGACGGTGTGTTCGCAATAACACACATAGCCATCCGCCTGCACATTCCAACGCAGTTCATTCCAGGCATCCCAGCCATGCACATTCGGGGCATTTTTGTAATGCTCTGCCGTGGTGCGCAGAAAATTTGCCATGCGCTCCCACACTTGCGGATGATCAAAACATCCGCCCGGAGTCAATCCATTGTGCACTTCACGGCGGTTGGAGGAGATGACTTTATGCCCCATGTGATCCACTAACTCACTGCCCGGGATCAATCGATGAATCCAGTAAGGATGAATGGCAGCGATTGTACTCAGCACGACTTTCAATCCATGTTTGTCTGCCAAGGCGACCAGTTCATCAAAGTCGTCATAGTTAAAAACGTCCGGTGTTGATTCAATCCACCCCCACACCAGCCACAATTGCACCGAATCAAGCCCGCTGTCTTTCATTTTTTTGAGGTCATCTTCCCAATATTTTTGGTAAGGGAACGGCGGACGGTAATACTGCACTCCCAGGTTCATCTCTCTCTCCTTTATTGCCAATCAAAAAAGCCAATTTCAGTCAACCCGGCTTTCAAGGTTTTTTGTTCATCAAGGCTCAAAGACCTGTCCGGGAATTTAGCAGGCCCCACAGGCAGATCCAGCCATTGTAATACCTGTTTTATTGCCGGGACAAATGGATAGTCGAATACATGCCGCAGCATACGGTTGATACGCTGTTGATACAGGCTGGCGGCCGGCAGATCGTTTTTCTGGTAGGTATCATATAGAGCCGTATACACCTTCGGCATGATATTGGCTGGCGCAGAGATCACCCCCGGCACCCCGTTCAACAAAGCCGCCAAAATTGCCTGATCCTGCCCGACAAAAGCGTTGGGTTTGGCAGGATGCTGGCTATAGTTGAACAGCTGCAGAATATCACCGCTGCTGTCTTTGATGCCGACCAGATTCTCAATCGTCATCAGTCGTTCAAATAGCCGGGCCGAGATGCGATAATGGGAATAGGCCGGCAGATGGTAGATCATCACCGGCAGGCTGGATTCGGCGCACATCCGCTGATAAAACTGGTAAACAGCTTCTTCATCCAGCGGTGAGTAATAACCCGGCGGCAGCAGCGCCACTGCGTCAGCACCCAATTCGGCAGCCTGACGCATTAAAACCACCGATTCTTCAGAATGAAAAGCACTGCAATGCACGATAATTCCGGTTGGCGTCTTCTTCACCTTCATGACGGTTTCCAACAACGCCAGGCGCTCTTCCAGCGTGAATAGTATGCCTTCGCCGCCGGTTCCCCCCACGAACAGGCCGTGCACACCAGCCTTCTCCTGAAATTGCACCAGGGCAGGCAGTCCCGTCAAGTCAATCTTCTGATCATCCGCGACTGGTGTCGCCATGGCAGTATAGATGCCCGAAAACATACGCCTTTTCCCTTTCTCTGAACATGTTTTGGTATGAAAAAACGATACCATCAAATGATGGTATCGTTTTGATTGTCATGACAACCTCATGCCTTGCATTGGGCTGCCACCCGCACGATCTCAACGAAATCGGGTTTCAGGCTGGCACCGCCCACCAGAGCCCCATCAATGTCAGGCATCGAGAAAAATTCTTCTGCGTTGGCCGGGCTGACCGACCCGCCATATTGGATGCGCAGCGCTTCCGCGGTTTCCTCTCCGAACAATTCGGCCACCGGGGTTCTCACATAATCGTGGATCACCTGGTTCGCCAATTCACCGCTGGCTGCCAGACCCGTGCCGATCGCCCAGATCGGTTCATAGGCGATGACCATGCCGGCAACCTGCTCGGCTGTCAAATCCGCCAAATCTGCCTTCACTTGCGCGGTGACGATGTCTTTGGTTTTACCTGCCTGGTTCTCTTCATAGGTCTCACCCACACACAAAATCGGGATCAAACCGACCGCGAAGGCTGCCTTGATTTTCTTATTGACCATCTCATCGGTCTCATGAAAATAAGCGCGCCGCTCTGAATGGCCCAAAATCACATACTGGCAGAATTCTTTCACCATCTCGGGAGAAACCTCACCGGTATAAGCACCTTTTGGCTCAAAGTAGAGATTCTGGGCACCGACAAACAGGTTTGTGCCCTCACAGAGACCTGCCACAACCGGCAGAGAAGGAAACACCGGACAAACCACGGCTTCCACGCCTTCAATTTGGTCGATACCTGCTTCCAGCATAGTGCGGGTAAATTCCGCAGCCTCACTTGCTTTTTTATTCATCTTCCAGTTTCCAGCAACGATCGGGGTGCGCATATATTAATACTCCTTGGCTTTTTTTATCAATATCAGTATCATTTTACCACCTGCCCTTCAGCACAACATTCTTTTTCATCCTCTGAGGACAACCTTCCTGAACAAAGGGTATAATTGACAGAAACAGACACCAACCACCTAAGAGAAGATCGGATATCTATGGAAAAGAAGATACGCGTACTCATTGCCAAACCCGGATTGGATGGTCATGACCGCGGCGCTAAAGTCATCGCCCGTGCCTTACGAGATGCCGGCATGGAGGTGATCTACACCGGCTTGCGCCAGACCGCGGAAATGATCGCAGAAGCCGCTCTGCAAGAAGATGTTGATGTGGTGGGCCTTTCCATTCTTTCAGGCGCGCACATGACCCTGGTGCCTAAGGTGCTGGACCTGCTGAACGCCAACGGGCAGGACAATGTGCTGGTACTGGTGGGCGGTATTATCCCCGAGGCCGATATCCCCTTGCTCAAAGAAAAAGGGGTTTTCGAAGTTTTCGGACCTGGCGCGTTCACCACAGAAGTGGTCAACACCATCCAACAAGCCCTTGCCCAACCAGCCTGAGAGACATGCAGCCCCAAGAACTGATTTACAAAGCCCTTGCGGGTGACCGGCTGGCGCTTACCCGCCTCCTGAGTCTGTTTGAGAACCAGACAGACGATCTTGCCGAGATCATGGAACAGATTCATCCCCACACCGGTAAAGCGCATCGTATTGGTATCACCGGAGCGCCCGGTACCGGCAAATCAACCCTCACCACCTGCCTGACCTCGGCATTTCGCAAACAGGATAAGACCGTGGCGATCCTCGCCATCGACCCCAGCAGCCCGTTTTCCGGCGGCGCGTTACTCGGTGATCGTATCCGCATGCGCGAACTGGCTGGAGACAGCGGGGTTTTCATCCGCTCAATGGCAACCCGCGGTCACACTGGCGGTATTGCCAGCGCTGCTTACCAGGCAATTGCCCTGTTTGATGCGGTAGGATTTGATATCGTATTGATCGAAACAGTCGGCGCCGGCCAGGCAGAGGTGGAAATCGCCAGCATGGCCCACACCACCATCGTGGTAGAGGCGCCGGGGTTGGGCGACGAAATCCAGGCCAACAAAGCCGGCATTCTTGAGATCGCCGACATCTTTGTCATCAACAAAGCCGACCTGCCAGGTGCAATCCAGACAGAAAACGCCTTGCGATCTGTGTTTGATGTAAATCACAACACCGTCCACAAACATCTTCGCGACATTGATATCAGCGAACCAAAAGATGAATCTTCTTCCCATAAGGTCCAATGGCATTGCCAGATCCTGAAGACAGTTGCACGCACATGTGAAGGAATCGACGATCTGGTGACTGCTATTCATGAACACGCCAGTCACTTGATCGAGACCGATCAATGGTACGCCAAAATGGCACTGCAGTTCGAATACCAGTTTGAATCACACCTCAGCAAAGCTTTATTCGCAAGTTGGAAAGCTTCACTGACACCTGAAGATCTTGACAACCTCCATAAACAGCTACACTGCCGAATGCATGCCCCAGAGTTTCTGGCGAAAAAAGTGTTGAACGGAGTGTCAATTTCTCAGAAAAAATAAGCTATACTTAGCCGCAATATCTGCACCGCTCCACCCCCATCCTAATTAGTGATTGATTACCAACTCCCAATAAATACAGGAGGAATGATCCCTATGCAAGGTAAAAGCAAGCTGTTTCAATACTCCATGTTCGCCCTGTTGTATTTCTCACAAGGCACCATTCTCAGTTACTTCACCGCTCTAAATGCCCTGTATTTGCTTGAAAATGGCCTGGAAATGGCAAATATTGGCATTTTGGGTACCATTGCCATGATTCCATTTATTTTGAAGATTTTCCTTGGTTATTTGAGCGACAAAGTCAACCTGTTCGGGAAAGGCCACCGCAAACCCTACATCCTCATCGGGCTTGCTATCCAATTCATCTGTTTAATCATTGTGCCCTTTATCAACCCATCTACCAACTTCACCGGTTTTGTCATCGCTGCATTCATGGTGCAATTCGGTATGGCACTGTATGATACCTGCACCGATGGCCTCGCATTGGACGTGATCCCGAAAGATGAACAGGGTACGATTCAAGCCTTCATGGTCGGCGGACGTGCAGTCGGTCTGATTGCCACGGCTACTGTGGTAGGCGTGCTGGCAGACCTCGTTTCCTGGTACGCAGTTTTCTTCGCCCTGGCTTTCTTCACCCTGTTCCCCCTGCCGTTTGTCCTGCAAGTCAAAGACGGCGCCCGTACCGGTGAACAACGCTTTGACCTGGGGGCTTTCCGCACCCTGGGACGCCGCAACGTGATCGCCATTGCTGCCATCGGTTTCATCATTTTCTTCATCATCGTTGGCATCAACCAGATCATCAATCCTTACATGGAGAATGAATTCGGTATCACTCTATCACAGGCAGGCACCTTGACAACCGTTTGGGGCATTGGCATCCTGGTCGGGTCGATTTTCGGTGGGAAGATTTTTGATGCAATCGGCCAACGACAGGCAATCTATGTTGGCATAGGCTTGTCGATCATCTCCCTGGTCGGGCTGGCATTCATCCCGACACTCTGGTTGGCCTGGGTGTTTATGTTCATCTTCGGCTTTTCCTACGGCACCTACCAGACCATCTATTTTGCCCTGGCGATGAATATCACCGAAACCGCCATCGCCGCTTCGATGTTTGCCATTCTTATGTCAATCACCAATATCGGCCAGGCAGTCGGTATGGGCGTAACCGGTTTCGCCGTTATGCCTGACGCTCTTGGTTACAGAACTACCTTGCTGGTATTTGCTGCCTGCAACTTTTTACTGCTGCCTCTGATGCGTCCGGCTTTTCGGTCATCTCAAAAAGCGTAGAGGAAAAAACTCCCCAAGTTTTGGGGAGTCTTCAATTTGATTAGCGAATTAATTGATTGAACAATATCTTTGATAAGGGCTGCCAGAGGGGCTGTTCTTGCATCAACCGGTCACGGCTTAGCCACGCTTCTTCCTTGACGGTGTCCATGATGTCATCCATCACCTGCCGCACACGTTCGCGGTCTTCCAGGCTGCCTTCGTAACGTGTGGCTTTGCCAATCGTTACATAGTAAGGCCCGCGCACCGCCCAGCGGCTGGTAGAGGTAAAGTTCTTGGTCACAGTCTGGGTGGTAGTGGTACCTTCCTTGAACATGTGAATACCGATCGGCACCACCGGCGCACCACTCAAGAGGGCAATACGCGCCACGCCCGTGTGCGGTGCAAGAAATTCTCCCATATCAGGGCTCAAATTGCCTTCTGGAAAAATGCACACCGAACGGCCTTCTTTGAGCTTGTCAACAGCTTTGTTGATAAGATCCTCACCACCGCTATAAAGTTCCGGCACACACAGATGCCCGGCGGCTTTTAAGAGACGTCCGAACAAAGGCACATCAAATGCCTTTTGTGTGATTAAGATAGTAAGCGGCCTTTTGGTCAACAAAGGGATCAGAAATGGGTCGGTTGTTGTGGGATGGTTCACCGCAAAAATCACCGGTTCATCAGGAATCGGTTCGGTCCATTTAACTTTTCGATCAAGCAAAACCCCTGCATAAATGGAGAAAAGGATGCGATGTGCCACATGCCAGGAGCGATTCATGAAACCTCCAATAAAACTTGTTTGAAAATTACCTTCATCATAATAAGGTATCGCTTGTTGCCTCCATAGTCCCTATAGTCATACTATGGTCATGTTTTCGAGACACTTCCAACAGGAATAGTCATGCTTTTGCCAACATAACCGGGCAAACACCACCATTATTTTTTATTTTTTGATATAAATACATATATGGCACTATCAAACCGTTTCCACCAGGCGCTTTCTCTTGCCTACGAATTACATAAAGACCAGTACCGAAAAGGCGACAAAACACCCTATCTATCGCATCTGATGGCGGTCTCAGCCCTGGCGCTGCAATATGGAGCAACCGAAGAGGAAGCCATTGCCGCCCTCCTGCACGATGCCGTAGAAGACCAGGGAGGGTTAGAAACTCTCGCCATCATACGACAGCAATTCGGCGATCATGTGGCTGAGATTGTCCTCGCTTGCAGCGATCGCGAAGGTGAACCAAAACCTCCCTGGCAGGAACGGAAAGAGAAATATTTGAACCATCTGACAGAGACAGAGGAATCATCGCTGCTGGTGTCCTGTTGTGACAAACTGCACAATGCCACCGATTGTTTGCGTACATACCGAAAAAATGGTGCGGGTTTGTGGCAAATGTTCAATGCAACAGAAGGACAGACCCGCTGGTATTATGGCGAGATCGCCCGTATCATTCAAGAACGACGTGATGAATACCCGCGCCTCACAAACCTGATTGATGATGTGGTGCGCACAATTGATGAGCTGCTCGCACTGCCTTAGCGATAGACAGCAGGCACGAACCAGCCGATCACATCATCCACATTATTACCCTTGCTCTCAACGACGAAAATGAAATGAACAGCCTTACCGGCATAACGCGTTAAATTACGCCGGATAAGTATCCACTCGCCTGTATATTCTTTTTCAGTTTCCCACAGGACTTCAACTTCATCCTCTCCCTCAACCTGCACAAGAACCTTAAGTGTTGCATCGCAAAATTTATGGGGCTCCAGACATCCAACGCGAGTGACAAGGTAATCACTTGGTTCGATCACAAACGCAGGAAATTTCCCCGATAAGTAAGCGCCATCACCCCTTGGCGGCATCATCACAATGGTTGGTTCGTCTTCTTGCAAGCCACCCTCGAACAGCGGATAATTATCTCGGGTTACATAACCGTGCAAACCGATGTTGCCATCCACACTCACCAAGGCTGGTCCGTTTTGGTCACGCCACTCTGCTGTTGAATAATCCACATACAAACGCAATATCTGACGGAAAGGAGAGGTCAACGGGTTGCCTGTCACCTCAACACTGACCGGTAGAGGTTCGCTGCCATCCAGTTCCATCCCGAACAAACTGCCGTCAGGCGCTTCGATCAACCATTCACCCGCATACATGCCCCGTGTTGTTGGCGCAGTTAATACCAGGGTTACATCGACAATATCTCCCGGCAATGCTTCGAAGGAAAATGGAATTTTCTCAGCCCAACCAAAGTTATTGCCTTTCACATGAACAAGATTGTATTGATCGTTCCAGACGGTTTCCCCAATGTTGCGAATACGCCAGGTCACATGAAATACCTCGCCAGAGAAAAGTTGGCTGCCCTCACCCATTGACACCATACCCAACAATAGACCAATGTTTTTGGGTCCCGGCGTGTTCTCAACGGGGGTCGGACTGGACGTCATCTGGGGGGTGGGCGTGGCTTCTTTTGGCAAAGGTGGTTCCAATGTTACTGTGGGTGAGACTTGCGCTGCCTTTTCTACAGCATCGCGGGTTAATTCAACCGCCGCTGTGGATGCGATGGCTAAATGCACATCCAGCGTAGGTAAGACCGCATGCATGGGTATGGCATCACAGCCAACCAACAATAGCAAAATGATTAAGAAAGCCCGGACAAACCAACGTTTCAAGGCGTACCTCCCCAGTCATTGTACAGGAATCTTCGGATCATGGTCCTGACAAACGGGTTCTGGTTGGCACAGGCGTGGGTGCCTCCGTCGGCACTGGTGGTGGTGGCATCGCAGCCGACTCTCTTACAACCAGGTTCGAAGAACTGACGGTCAGTGAATACTCGCCTGTGCTGCGTACAAACACTCCAAATCCACCGGTAAACCATTGCAGACGATAATATTCCAGCTGCAGAACATCATTTACATAGACTTTTACACCTTCGTCATGCACCCATAGAGCCAGTTGAATACTTGCGGTCGGCCCCGCAAACAATTGTGGAGAATTCATCGTTTCTGCCAGCCTTACCACAGAATCGCCCCGCACCAATTCCAGGCGCAAAGTACCATCACACAGAAAATTTAGCCGGTAGAATTCCTGAGGTGTTTGTGAACGAAAAACCACACCATACTGATCCTGCCCTCTGCACAAACTGGGTGCAATTGTCAATGTAAGGTAATAGTTGTTCGGCAAGATTGCATGGGTAAAACTATACAAAGAACCCCGGTAATTTTTCAAGGCAAGTGTCAATGCCTGTCCGCCAACCTGCGCACTCCGATCAGACGATGAGACAAGCTCCCAATTATCACCAAACAGGAAAAGATCCTGCCAAACAATACCGTTTGTTACTGGACGTAAGTCCGGCGTGGGTGTACTCGTCCCTCGCGGTGATGGAGGTGTCCTGGTGGCAGTAGCAGGAAACCATACCGGTGTTTCACTCGGTTCAGGAAATGGTGTGGCGGTCGGTGACACAACCGTCGGCGTTATGGTCGCCACCGGCAGCCAATCACTGCATCCAATTGTGCCAGCAGCCACAATAAGCAAGACTATAATCCGCCAATAATGGTTGCGTTTCATGTATTCATCTTACAGGAGTTGTGAAAGTTTTTCCAGTACACGCCGTGCCCTGTTGCGCCAGGAATACTTCTCCGCATCTTTACGTGCCTGTTCAGCCAACCGCATTCTTCGCTCTTCATCGGTGATCAAACTGCCAAAGGCTTGTATCCAGGCATCCTCAGCCTCTGGTGGGCAGAAAACGGCATTGCCATCATTGAGCACCTCATGAAACACAGGCAGGTCACTACTCACGATCACACGACCGGCAGACAGATATTCGAACAGTTTCATCGGACTGCATATATCCGCCGTGTCACCCACGCCTGAGATGCCCACATTTTTCTGATAAGGCATCAACAGTATGTCCGCCGCTGATTGATAGGCGGGGATCAACGCATGATGGACAAATCCAGTCAGGGTGATGTTCGATATAGCCATTGCGCGAATACGTTCAGACCACACCTTCACATCCTTGTCACGTCCGCCAACCCAGACAAAAGAAACTGCAGGAAAGGCATTGGCAAGCGCTGTCAAAATTTCCATCCCACGTCCTTCATACAGGTGGCCGGTATACACAGCAGTAAGATCATCCGGCAAGCCCAGTTCGCCCCGCAACTTTTCAGAATCACCAAAATGACGATACCGCTCTGGCTCTGATCCCATAGGAGCTACCAGGGTCTCGTTCTCAGGAAATCGAATGTGGAAATCATAATCTAAACGGCCCTGCAGGGCTTGTGTGATCGGGAGAAGCAGTTTTGTTTTTTTGTTGTTGGTGAATGCCCTCAGCAAGAAAGGTCCCAACAAACCACTGGGCAGCATATGTAATTCTAAGACCGGCAGCAAACCCATCCATGAACCCAGCAAAGCAGCCTGCACCATCCAGGTATAAAGCACCTCTGCTCCCCATTTTCTGGCAGCACGTGTTGCTTTCCAGGCAAAGTCATACCGTCGAAACTGAAGGTTTTCTGACACCCACTCAATTTCAAAGGGTTCCTCAAGTCCATAAATGGATCGCAGCAAATCCCAATCATGCACAGGCTTGGTTTTGTCTGCCAGAGGCACCCATAATTTTACTGTTACACCGCATTGTTTTAATGCCTGGCACACTTTCATCACCTGGATAGAATTAGCGCTATCTGAGGGTATAAAAGAAGGCGCAACAACGGCGATTTTCATGCCGCCTCCTCGCGAATCTGACCTTCTCTTTGGGCTCTCCGTAAATTAGTGTGTCCACGCAACGAATTAAGACCCACTGAAATAACAAAAAAGGAGGCAAACAAGCCCGCCTCGGCCAGATAGCCGTACTGAGGCACCAACACAAACCCTCCCAATACTTTCAGCAGTCCTGCAACCAGCATGGTCACAAACGCATACAGAGAATCTCCAAAAGAAAGCAGCAATGAACGATTCCAGAAGAAGATATTGGCTATGCCGTAACCGATCAACAGGATTAACATCGCCGGATAAGCCGGCAGGAACTCGACACCGGCGTAGATCTTAATGACCCACTCGCCCAGGAACACCAATCCAACTGCACATAACATTGTCCAGGTCGCAGACAAGGCAGTGATCTTGCGTAAGAATTGATGCAGTGGTTTCCATGCCTTGTTCTTAATATACCGGTTGATTTCAGGATAGGTGGTTTGTATGAACGGATTGATTGGGAACAGGATATAGCGATTCAGGGCAACCGCCACTTTGTAATAACCCACTTCCACCGGTGATAGGAAAAAGGAAACCCATAACAATTCACTATCCCGCACGATCATATTCACCGTAGCGCTGAAGTTAGACCCCAAACCAAATTGAAGCAACTCTTTCCATTGGGGCATATCTTTCAGCGAGGCTTTCCACCAGGCCCAACCCAGACGTTTGTTCAATCCTTCTACGGCCAGGAAAACCGGGGCAATGCCAAGAATAACTTTGCCAGCAAAGTAGGCAAAAACGATCATTTCCAGGCTGCCCCCCATAACAAAAGCAGCCACGATTAATCCAGCCGTGAGCAGCGATTGCGCCGAATTGATAATGGCATGTCCTTTGAACCGCCCCAGCACCTGCACCACGCCGTAGGATGTTTCATAGAACATCTCCGCCAGCACAATAATTCCGTAAAAGACGAACAGAGGCGCTAACGAACTGTCTTTGGCGAAAATCTGGGCAGCCAACGGCGCAGCCAACCACAGAAAAACAAAAGCTAACATGGCGGAGCAAGCTTCAATCAAGGCCGCTGCCTTGACCAACGCGCCAGCTTTGGCAGTAGCGCCTTCTTCCATGTAATCACCCAGATACTTTACGACTAATTCCCCCATGCGGAAAGAAAACAAATTATTAATAGTTGAAGCATAGGCGGTGATAATGCCCAACAAGCCGAATCCTTCTACCCCCAACAGGCGAGCCGAGAGACTGCTCTGCACCACCCCCAGCACCATATTAACCATGTTGGCGCTGAACATATAGGAACTGTCACGCACAATCTTATGCAGTTTTGGATTTTTCTCCCATAAGCTGCGCAGCCTGTCAATGAGCCATTTCACAATGTCTTAACCTGTTTCGCCCAATCTCTTTCAACATAATACCAATCAATCAAAGCCTGTACACCATCACTCAAACTGGTTTCGGCCTGCCAGTCCAGCAAGCTTTTGGCTTTGCTTACATCCGCCTGATTCGTCAGCATGTCGGCAGGATGGGCTTGTTTTCTGATAATGTTGGCTTTTTTGCCGATTTTTTCTTCCATCATCTGGATCAAGGCGTTCACCGAAATGACCTCATGCCCGCCGAGATTGATAAGTTCAAATCCCAATGGTTTCAGGCCGGCAATGGTGCCGCGTGCGATATCATCCAAATAGGTAAAACCTCGCGTTTGTTCGCCGTCTCCATACAAAATAACCGGCTGGTCTTCTGCGATCCACTGTACAAACCTGAACATCGCCTGGTTGGGCCGACCCGCCGGACCATACACCGTAAAATAACGGAAAATGGTCACGTCAATGCCATGCAGAAAATGATAGGCATGGCACATGGCTTCAGCACCGATCTTACTTGCCGCATAGGGCTGAAGAGGCCGGCTGCTGTCAGCGTTTTCTGTTGTCGGAGTCGGCACATTGGCGCCGTACGCGCTGGAAGTAGATGCCAGGACAAATTTCTTGATACCTTTCTCGCGGCATATCTCTAACAGATTCAATGTACCGACCATATTGGTTTGCACAAAATCCCATGGATCAATCACACTGGCCCTGACACCTGCCCTTGCTGCCAGGTTGATCACCGCTTTAATGTCATGTTCGCCAACCGCTTGTTGAACGGCAGCCATATCAGCGACGTTGCCATGATGGAGGGTGAATGAATCAAATTGACTCAATTGCGCCACCCGCCAGTGTTTGACCGCCAGATCGTAATCCTCGCAGAAATTATCAATGCCGATGACACGGTCGCCGCGTGCCAGCAGCATCTCACATACCCGATAGGCAATAAAGCCTGCTGCCCCCGTGACCAGATAGGTATCCATACTATAACCTCACTACTTTGGGATTGTTGCTTCCCAACTCTCCTAATCCATTGCGCGTGTCAACGATTAACCTGGCAGCGTTGAGGATAGCGGCGTAATCATAATCGCGGTGGTTGGTGGTGATGACCACACAATCTACATCGGCGACAGTTTCAATCAAGTTCTCGATGGATTGCATAGCAAGGCCGTCATGATCGAATGCAGCGATGTATGGATCATGATAACTGACCTGTGCACCGCTTGCCTGCAGCAGATGGATCACATCTATCGCTGGCGATTCACGCATATCATCCACATTGGGCTTGTAGGCAACCCCCAGCAAGAGAATCGTCGCACCATTCAATGGTTTTTTCACGGCATTCAAAGCATCCTGAATCTTTCGATGCACAAAACGCGGCATTTGTGTGTTGATCTCTGAGGCAAGGTCGATGAAACGCGCATTATAGTTCAAAGAACGCAATTTCCACGAAAGATACAAAGGGTCAATGGGAATACAATGGCCACCCAGGCCAGGGCCGGGCGTGAATTTCATGAAACCGAACGGCTTTGTTGCGGCCGCATTCACCACTTCCCACACATCGATCCCCAGATGATGGCACATGATCGCGAGTTCATTCACCAGCCCAATGTTGATCATGCGGAAGGTGTTCTCTAACAGCTTGGTCATTTCAGCCACCTCGGTCGATGAAACCGGCACGATCGTTTCCAATGCTTGTTGATACCAGGCTGTACCCACCTGTGTACACGCCTCCGTGATACCGCCCAAAACTTTGGGAGTATTATAGGTGGTCCAATCTTCACGCCCGGGATCCACCCGTTCAGGCGAAAAGGTAATGAAAACATCTTCGCCAACCATCAAACCGCGCTCTTCAACCAGACGCGGCAAAAGCACTTCACGGGTGGTGCCCGGATAGGTGCTTGATTCCAGACTGATCACCATGCCGGGATGAACAAACGGCGCCAGGCCTTCGGTAGCAGACACGATAAAACTCATGTCAGGATCACCAGTTTTGCGCAGCGGGGTCGGTACGCAAATTGCCACAGCGTCAGCCTTATTCAAATCCGCAGGATTTGAGGTGGCACGCAATTGATGCTTGATGACCAGCGGCCGTAAATCCTCCTCAGGCACATCCAGGATATAACTTTTCCCGGCGTTCACCAAATCGACTTTCTCTTGCACGAGGTCATAGCCGATCACCTGATAGCCAGCTTTGGCGAATACCACCGCCAATGGCAAGCCAACATACCCCAATCCCATAATAGCGACTGTCGCAGTTTTTTTCTGGAATTTCTCGATCAATACATTTTTATAATCAGTCATACAATATCCCTTCCTTTGAATCCCCGCTATAAAAGGGGAAGTTGTTTAATATCCTGATCATCGTCAGGGTGTACAGACTTTTTTTCGAGTTCCTGGCGCTTGCGTTCAGAGTATTGAATCAGTGCAGGTAGTTTGGCAAAATCGGCTTCGACCACTGAGCGAAGCGCGGGTTGATGCAGTGCCGCTGCCGGATGGTACATGGGCACGATCAACCGTCCTTCACGCCAGCCTGCCTTACCATGCACCTTGCTGATGCGCACATCAAGAAAGTAACGTGCCATCGAAAATCTACCCAAAGTAATGATCACCTCAGGATCGATCAGTGCAATTTGCCGTTCAAGAAAATGGGCGCAGGCAGCCAGCTCTTCGGGCTGCGGATCACGGTTGTTTGGTGGACGGCACTTCACCACATTGGTGATGAAGACCTCGTTACGTTCAAACCCCGCCGTGTTGATCAATTGTGTCAGAAATTTACCTGACGCCCCTACAAAAGGCAAACCCTGATTATCTTCATGCAGACCAGGCCCTTCTCCGATAAACATCAATTTTGTAGCAGCATTCCCGTCACCAGGAACCGTGTTTTTACGCTCAAGATGGAGAGGACAGGCTTTACAAATCTTGATTTCCTCGGCAATCGCTTGAATGGCTTCTGTTTTGTCCAACATTAATTCACTCATTCTGTAATACCTGTTCTATTGTACATGATTCCCAAACATTAAGAAGGTATCTACTGATTATCAAGGATTCGCTCCATCAACAGCGCATCTTCGTGGTTGTCTGAGTAGTATCCTTTTCTCACGCCAGTGAACACAAAGCCATGTTTTATATAGAGCGCCTGTGCTGCCAGATTGCTTAGACGCACCTCAAGAAACACACGCTGTGCCTTGTGAGTATTACAATACCCAAGCAGTTCTTCGATCAAACAGGAGGCAATGCCCGTTCTTCGGTATCTTTCATCAACAGCAATGGTAGCAATGTGAACCTCATCCACAACATGATAAAAAACCATCACCGCTGCAATAATCGCACTTGTGTTTTGATTGGTCTCAACTACCCAGCAATGAGAAATTTTGCTATGCAATATCTCATACCGGTAACTGCTCAATGACCAGGGCAATGGAAAGGATCGTCGATCCAGATCAGCCACCTGTTCAAGATCATCCAGCCGCATATAGCGAAGGTAAAAACCCTCAGGCAACAAAGCCATGGTTACCCCGGCAGCGGATTAGCGATATGCAAATAGATTGGTGCCAGGGTAGCCGGATCATCAAAGTTCTTTCTCAGCAAGCGCTTCCAGGCCATCTCAGCCAGAATTGACGGGCGGCGAATGTTACTGGCAGGCGTTCCCAGATGAAACCTTTCAATCCTCTTCAACTCAATCACATCCTCTGGCGACAACTCACCAAAAATGACGGCTTCGTGTTGAATCTGTCCCGCCAGATCATGGGCATAAGCGATCACAGGATCGCCTTCACCCCGCCAGCCTTTTCCATGCCAATGATATATCTGATATGCCAGTCGCGTACGGCCAGCGTGCAGCACAGCCACCAGGGGCAGTTCTGACGCAGGCTGCGCTCCCGCCACGATGTCAAGTGTAGGAATGCTGAAAACCGGAATGTGCAGCGCCAGTGCCATACCTTTGATATGAGAAAGACCCACGCGCAAACTGGTGAATGAACCCGGCCCGATCGCAACAGCCAATCCCTTCAACGAATCAATGGCAACACCGCATCTGATCATCAACAAATCAATGGAAGGCGCCAGTTCAACTGTGTGGTGACGGCCGGAATGCCAGCTTAATTCACCCAAAACCGCGTGCCCGTCATACAGGCACACGCCAATCTGCTGGGTGGAAGTGTCAACTGCCAGTATCATCAATGACCTCCAAAAGAACGTTTGCGAAAAACGTCCATCATAGCTTCATAACGCTCACCAACCGGTTTAAAGACAAACCTGCGTTTATCCTCCGACACATACTCACACTCTACCCATAAAGCGTCTCTTGGCAGAACTTCTTTAATGCGTTCTGCCCATTCGATCACCAATATGCCATGCTCGTACATATCCACCAGGTCTAATTCCTCCGCCTCAAAACTATTGACAATCCGGTAAGCATCGAGGTGATACAGTACCTGCCCGTCCAGTTTTTGATATTGATTGATCAAAACAAAGGTCGGGCTGCTGACAGCATCAGAGGATCCCCAGCCGATGGATAATCCCTGCACAAATGTGGTTTTGCCAGAACCCAGATCACCTGATAAACATATCAACATACCGGGGGTGATCAAAGCCCCCAGGCGCATCGCAATCCTGCGGGTTTGCTCAGTGCTGTTGCTAATAAATTCTGTGGTTTTTTCTGTCAAAATCGCCATTTCATACACTCATATATTTGCCGGTTGCATGTTTGAGCATTAACTCGGCCAGCGCCTGAGCTGCTTCTGGAGATGCCAGACGCTTACAAGCGGCTTTGGCTTCACGCAATTTATCTGGCTTCTCCATATAGGCATCCAACGCATTCACCACCATTTTTGGCGTGGGCGCCCAGACACCGGCACCATGCTGGACCATGAATGAAACGTTTGCATCCTCTAAATAGGATACTCTATGGTAGAGGATTATAGGAAGGCCGACATTAATTGCCTCAGCCAGCATACCTGTTCCGGCTTTGCTGATCATGATGTCTGCCAGCCACATCAAATTCCAAAGATCATCCACATATCCAAACACTTTAACCGCATTTACCCAATTATACCCTTCAAGACGCTGCCGTAAGGATTCATTTTTCCCGGCGAGAATCAAAAGATTGATATCATTCCTGGTTTCATCTACCTTTTGTGCCACCTGTTCAAGTGGCCCCACGCCCATCTTGCCACCCGCCAGAAATATCGTTTTTTTCTCAGGATCAAGATTGAGCCGCCTGCAGGTGTCAAGCCTGCTCTCAGTTCTTTGACGATAAGGAGAAAGAACCGGTACCCCCAGATTCTTGACTTTTGGCCATGACAACCCCGACTGAGTTGCATAAGTCATAGCCTGATCGGTTGGAACCACTGTCAAGGTTGCCTTTTCATCAAACCAGAATGAATTTCTGGTGGCCAAATCATTGATAACCACGATAAACGGGGGAGAGGAATCCTCAGGCAGCACATGCAAAACCGGCGCGGCACACAGTGGATGGACCGCAACAATCACATCATAAGTTTGTGCCAGAATTCTTTCAACTTTCTTTCGCAAAAAACCAGAAGCGAACCAGTTAAACACATCCACCCTTAATTTGTTTTGGCTATGCGCTGTATGCCAGCGACTGAAAGGTTTCCATTGCCGTATGGTCTCAAAGATTTTCGGCAGATACCGAACTGGGAACGGAGCGCTTCGCCAGATGTCAATGAAATCAACCTGACACCCCTCTCCTGATTTCTCCACAAGCGCCTCATTAATGGCCCTGGCAGTATTGAGGTGTGTTCCACCGCTTTCCGTATAAAAAATGGCTATCCGCAATTTTTCTTGAGTATCATTCGGACTCATTATGAGGTAATATCCGTTTCATTCTTTTTTTTACGTCACGGCGCGTCAACATCACCTGCCGTTGACAGCCCTGACACTCTAATTTGATATCCGCTCCAACGCGAACAACCTTCCACACTTTGCTGCCACAAGGATGAGGTTTTTTTAACTCAACAAGATCATCTAATTGAATTTCCAACATAAAAAAATTATATCATTCTTACTTTTCCAAACCTGCATACGACCCGCCTGTTTTTTACTGTTGGCAATTAAATATGTATGAATATTAAATACGATTCTTATATAAATTGATTAAGATCAATCACATAATGAAAGGAAATCATAATGAAAGAATTGGCTACATTGGGCGGAGGATGCTTCTGGTGCATTGAAGCCATCTATAAACTGGTTGACGGCGTAAACAAAGTCACTTCGGGCTACGCCGGTGGTTATGTCGAAAATCCCGACTACCAGCAAGTATGCAACGGCACTACAGGCCATGCGGAAGTAGTGCAATTGGAATTCGACCCGCAAGTAATCAGCTACCAGCAAATACTTGATATATTCTTCTCTGTACATGACCCCACCACCCGCAATCGACAGGGAGCAGATGTCGGCACGCAATATCGTTCCATCATCCTCACCCATTCAGAACAGCAACAGGACATTGCACAAACTACCATTGCTGCTTTACAGAGGAAATCTGGCCAAAAACCCATTGTCACTGAGATAGAACCGCTAAAAGTGTTTTATCCCGCTGAAGATTACCACCAGGATTACTTTGAGAAAAATCCCTATCAAGGATATTGCCGCATTGTGATTGCCCCCAAAGTGAAAAAATTCATGGCATTACAACAAGAAAATAAGGGCTGAATCAGCACTTATTTTCTTGAACTCATCAATCTATACGATTATTCACCATGAGATCCAGGAGGTCACGATCAACTTCGTACCCCATAACCTCTTCATACCGCCCACCAGGCCTGCCGTGGTTAATGATGCCGAAAGCGCCTTCAAAATTCCACATACTATAGCCCCAGCCAAACTCTTTCCATACACCCATCAGGTCATTTAACCATGCCAGCGCGACGTCGTTGGGTGTTTTGTTATAACAACCAAATTCGCCAGCATGGACCTCTCGCCCCTGTGCTTCAACCGCTCTCCATGGGCTATAGAATTCGCGCAAAGTATCTTTATTCCAGCGAACACCATTGTAGACGATATCAGGATAGGTGGGGATATCCACCACACCAGTATGGCCAGACCACCATTGGGCTTGATAATGGCTGATTGCCATCGGTGCATATCCGCGGCAGCTATGCACCACATCCAGGTCAGCCAGTTCAGGCATGGCCAGATTGCCGCCGTCCAATCCATCCAGCACAATGCGCCGCTGCGGGTCAATAGCGTGTATCGCTGCGACCGTGCGCCGCATGACTGCCGCATGATGATCGCGGGTCATGCCATATTGACCGACCGCAGGTGGTTCATTCACCAGATCAAAACTTAGTGCGCTGGAAGGCACCCCCAGATACCTTTTTGTCAATCGCTCCCACTGGTACACAAATCCATCCTGCGCCACTTCATCCAGCCACAAATTATCACGCTCCAGATCATTGCGGTTGATGCAATAACCCGGCGCGCGGTGCATGTTCAAACACATATGTATCCCCCGGTTCTGGCAGGCTGCCAGATACCGATCCAGCGCTTGCCACACCTCCTCATCCGGATGCAGATAGTCAAAGTCCTGTGTCCACAAGCGGTAATCAGTGGGAATACGCGCAAAGTTAAACCCGTGCGCCGCCAGAAAGTCTAATGCCTTCTCATCCGGTGGCGGTGGCTGTTGGCCATGCCAGATAAACATCCATTGAAAATTAAACCCATAATGGCCCATTGGTGAACTCCTCCATCTAGATTGTTGTAACCATGCTTAGTGCGATTAATCTTACCCTGATACAAGGCACAGACCAACCAATGCCCATGATTTTTTCATTTGTGCAGGGAGCAATCTTCACAAACTCCAAAAAGCTCTAACAAATGACCTGATAGAGAGAATTTGTGCTCAGCAGCAAAACCATCCAACAATTCACCCAGGTGACATTCATCCAGATCAACCACTTTGTCACATTCACGGCACACCAGGTGGGCATGATGCCCATTGGATTCGAACACTACATAATGCGGGCTTTGAGATTCATGATAGATAGGCCGTATAATGCCCAGATCTGTGAACAAATCCAACGCGCGAAAGACACTCGCTCTGCCGATATTGGCATCACTCTTCACAGTCAAAGCCAGTATGTCAGAAGAGGTCAGGTGCTCTGCATGCGACATCAGAATGTCCAGGACTTGTTTGCGGGCATCTGTCAATTTATAGCCATGGTCTCGAAGAATCTGCAAAGCCTGTTGATACAACACCTGTTCATTCATGAACTTCCACCCCCGCCTGTCGATTCTTATAGATTTGGTAAAGATTTTTACCCACGTAGCTCAACAGGTAAGCAATCCCGCTGATCATGATAATGACTGCACCTGAAGTAAGGTCAATTAAATAGGAGACCAACAAACCACTGGTGGTGAAAACCAGGCTGAGCAAAATCGACATCACCATCATTTTCTTCATATCTTTAACGAACATATTGCTGATCGCCGGCGGAATGGTCAACAATGCTATCACCATGATTAACCCCACCACTCGCATCATCATCACCACAGTCAAGCCAATCATGCCAACCAATATCACATACAACCAGTCGACAGCCACGTTGCGGATGGTGGTAAAGGTCTCATCAAACGAAAGTGCCAGAAACTCTTTGAAGAAGAGAGCCACCATAATAATAATGAGAATATCCATCACAGCCATTAGCAGTAATTCCAGTTGTGAGACCGCCAGAATGGAGCCGAACAAGTAACTCATCAAATCAGCTTTGTACCCCGATGCCAGGTCAACAAAAATGATGCCAAGCGCCATGCCAAGCGCCCACATCACGCCGATGATGGTATCAGAACGTTCTTTGGTTTTGCGATGCACCCATGCCATCGAGAATGAAGCCAACAGACTGAACCCGAGCGCGCTCACCAGAGGTGGGATTTTTAGAAGATACCCTAAACCAATGCCGCCATAGGCGGCATGCGCAACGCCGCCACTCAAGAAAACAATGCGTTTTAAGACAACATAGGTGCCGATGATGCCGCAGGCAATGCTGACCAAGGCCGCAGTTATCAGGGCATTCTGCATAAAACCATATTGCAAGGCTGACCATATTGTATTTATCACAGGGCAGCCTCCTCTTGAACATGATCATGCAGATGGCGATGCGGTAAACCATGCGCAATTAAGTCAATTGGGCATTGATAGGCTGCTTCCAGCATCTGTGCAGTCACTGCTTTCTCAGCATGGTAGAACAATTTCCGGCTGACACACCCGATGGTCTTAACATATGAAGAAATCGCGTTCATATCATGTGATACCAGAATAATAGCCATGCGCTCATTCAACCGCTGCAACAATTCATAGATACTGGTGCTCACTTTGGGGTCTATGCTCGACGTCGGCTCATCCAAAAGCAGTATCTGTGGCTGGCTGGCCAATGCCCTGGCGATCAACACTCGCTGCCGCTGGCCACCGGATAATTCGCCAATCGGCGTGTCTTTCAAAGATGCCATCTCAACATCACCCAAGGCTGCCATGGCAATTTCGTTATCCTGTGCGTTATAGCGATGGAACAATTTGCGATACCCTAACCGCCCCATCCTGACAACATCAAATAAGGTAATGGGGAAGCTGCGGTCGAAATCAATGATCTGTGGCACATACCCGATATGTTCTCTGCCCAATTCGGGTGGTTTGCCCATGATGGACACCTGGCCTCTCATGGGCTTCACCAACCCTAATAATACCCGCATCAAGGTGGTCTTTCCACCGCCATTGGGGCCGATCAAGCCGATAAAATCATCTGGCCTGACAGAAAAATTGATGTCTTCCAGAACCACATCGTCCTCATAACCAGCCCAAACATGACGAAGTGTTATTACATCTTGCATTGGAAAAACCACCTGTTCTACTCTATTGACTAAGAACTTCAGCCATGGTCTGAGCAACCTGCTGCAGGTTCTCTAACCAATTATACGCCAAAGGACTGATCAAGATCACTTCTCCATTAATCTCCCTGGCAATGGTTTCCGCATTCTTCGTGCTGAACTCGGGCTGAGCGAAAATGACATGGATGTCTTCCTCTCGGGCTTCATCAATGATCATCGACAGTTCAGTTGCACTCGGTTCTGTTCCCCCCACCTCGATCGGAATCATGTCCAGGTCAAATTGGGCCGCGAAATAACCCCATGAAGGATGAAAAACGATGAATTTTCGGGACGTTACACCCGCCAGCGCCTGCTCAATGTCAGCTTCCAGGGCATCAATCTCACCTATAAATGTGTTCAAATTTTCTGTGAACACTGCCTCATGTTCTGGCAGCATTGCGACCAACGAATCAAACATATGCTGCGCCTGGATTTTTACAAGTGCCGGTGATACCCACACATGCGGGTCAAGTTCATCTTCATCATGGTCAACATCATCAAGGTGTTCTTCTTCGTCCTCATGACTGTGCTCAAACAACATCGGCGTCTTCTCGATACCTTCCGTCGTGTCAATGATGACCATGTCTGGATTAGCATCCGTAAACCTTGCCAGCCAGGCCTCCTCAAATTCGATACCAATCGCAAAATACGCCAATGCATCTGATAAAGCCGCCATCTGCGAGGGTTTGGGTTCGTATGTATGCGGATCCGCGCCAGGCTCAACCATCACCCTGGCGTCAACCAGGTCGCCGGCGATGCGGTTAACAAAATATTGCTGCGGAACAATACTGACAAAAACAATGGGGGCAGCATCCTCCCCCGTTGTTTCAGGTGTTGACGAGCAAGCAACCAGCATGCTCATCAACACTACCAATAGAATAACAAAATTGACTTTCATGCGTTAATCCTCTCCAATTGATACTAAGTCTCAATTGGAGTTTAACACAAAACATCACCTTTTATATAATAGTTTTGTTAGAAAATTCAGAATTAATGCTGAACAATCTCAATCGTGCGCAGGTCGACTTCATTACCTGGCTGAACCCGATGGTAATAACATACATTGGTCGCCGCCACGCACCAGATATTCCAGCCATTATACAGATACCGGCGGTTGCCGTTCAAATCTTTGATATAGATCTCGATATCATCACCTGGGCGATTGGCAAGACCAATTCTGCCCCCATTCGGACCCCAATAGATACCCGCGACCGGCTCTGTCCACTCAGCTGGGTCCAAACCGATATCAGTAAAGGCATACGTCCCCCAGCTGCGTGGATAGTGCCCATTGTTATCGTAAAAGGCATTGATACGCTCAATAAAATCACCGGCAATGGCGACCGGATCACCCGACCCCTCACTGCCACCTGCAAGGGCAGATTGTATCAAGTTGTACGCCTCTCCCAGTGAACCGCCCATTGTTGATATGGCAAAAACCACCGTGATTGAAACTAACAACAGAATCAGGGCGTACTCAACCAGACCCTGTCCGTGTTTATTGGAAAGAGAATTCATAGAATCCATGTATTGCGTTATTTACAAGACACCAATTTCTGCAACAATATTTTCATACATAGCTGTCAGAGTGTCACCAAATAATGTAACAGCCAAAATGACCACAATGGCAACCAGCATCATGATTAGTGCATATTCTAATAAGCCCTGACCTCTTTCGAGACCATGTTCCATTTTCGAAGCTCCTCAAAGAAAGTTCCGAAAACCAAAAACGTGATTCTTATATTAAGTATACGCTATATTCCCGCTGACACAACAGGGAATTTGTTAGAAACCTCTCATGCTATTTGGGCAATGCTTGTAATGAGGCATACACATCCACCAGAGCTTTATAAGACTGTTGCAATAAGGTGCGGTATTGACGGTAGATGGCAAGATGATCAAGAATTGGCCGGGTATGTTCCTCAATGGAGATAAACCTGTCCACAACATCAAAAGAATCGAATAATCCAACTCCCACACCACCGGTAATTGCCGCCCCCATGGAAGTGGCTTCTTCGAGAAGGTGCGGTTTCAGCACAGGCATTTCATAGATGTCCGCCATCAATTGCCGCCAGATACGGCTCTGCGCGCCTCCTCCGATGACTACCATCTCGTCAATTTCTGCGTGTTCTTTAAAAATATCAGCGATCAAACCCAGGTTCAGGGTAATGCCTTCCAGCACAGCGCGAAACACATCCGCGCGTGTATGTTCCATTTTCAAACCGATCAGCGCTCCGCGCGCGTCAGAATTCCACCACGGGCTGCGTTCTCCCAGGAGATAAGGTAAAAACAACAACCCATTCGACCCCACTGGCGCACCCTGAATCAGTTTATTGATATGATCATAAACGTTTTCATGCAACTGCTTTGCGCTGATAGTTTCATGCAGGGCCAGTTCTTTTTGCAACCAACTGAAACTTGCCCCTGCCGCTTGCATGGTACCGCAGGGCGAGTACATGCCGGGTACGATATGAGGCCAGTTAAAAGTGCGCTGTTCTTCATCAAAAACCGGAGCCGATGTACACAACGAGATCCACGAAGAAGAACCCACATAGGTATACGCCATGCCTTCCTTCACGCAGCCCGCCCCCACCCCGGCGCACAAACCATCACCGCCCCCCATCACAACCGGCGTTCCGATTAAGAGCCCTGTTTTCTCAGCAGCTTCTTTCGTAATCCCTCCGGCAATATGGGTGGATGTCACCAGTTCAGGCAGGACATTCTCATCGAAGCCAACCAGATCGAGTATTTCTTGCGACCAGCAAAGATTCGACAGATCCAGTAAATGTGTGCCGGACGCATCAGAATATTCGGTCACAAATCTGCCGGTCAACTTGTGGATTACGAAATCCTTGGCATTCAACAGCTTATGGGTATTGTAGAAAATATCCGGTTCGTGGTTACGAACCCACATCAATTTCTCTGCGCTATAGGATGGACTGATGCGGTGCCCGGTTATCTGATAAAAAAGGCCAGCTTCCATGTGCTCGCGAATGAAGGCAGTTTCTTCAACAGCACGCTGGTCTGCCCAGATGAGGGCATTGCGCAGGGCATTGCCCTCTGCATCTACACATACGCAGCCCATCATCTGCCCGCTGAATGAAACCGCTGCAACCTGGCTTCTATCTACCGACTGCAATATTCTGCGTGTTGTTGCACAGACGGCATCCCACCAATCGGAAGGTTTTTGCTCTGCCCAGGTGCCATTGAAGAAACGGGTGTCATAAGGATAGACCTCACTGGTCACCAGTTCACCCTGTTCGGTGAACAAGGTGGCCTTATCACCTGATGTGCCCAAATCATGGGCAAGAATGTATTGTGTCATGCTAACTCTCCCAATATCTTCCTTAACTCTTGCACAATCGCTATCCCGCTGCTGGTACCAATACGGTTTGCACCGGCATCGATCATCGCCAGAAATTGCTGCCCTGTGCGGATACCACCAGCAGCCTTGATCTTAATGCCATCTCCAACGCAAGCCTTCATCAACGCCACATCCGCGATAGTGGCACCACCAGTACCGAATCCGGTGGAGGTCTTTATGTAATCCGGGCGGATACAAAGCGCTACCTCACACAATTGAATCTTTTCGTCTGCTGTCAGGTAACAATTCTCGAAAATCGTCTTACAGGTGATGTTTCTTGCTCCGCACGCTTCCACAATCGCTTTCATTTCATCTGTCACATACTGCCAGTGGCCGTTTTTCACCTCACTGAGATTGATGACATAATCGATCTCGTCCGCCCCTTTTTCAATAGCATCAATGGTTTCAAACACCTTCACCGCCAGCGTGTTCTGTCCCAGTGGAAACCCGACCGCTGCATCGACCAGGACATTACTGTCTGCCAAAAACTCCTTGCAATAGGCAATACCAGCATTGTTGATGGCAACCGATTTGAACCCACGCTCCTGTGCTTGCGCGCAAAGTACCCGCCAATCCTCTTTGGTGGCAAAAGGTTTCAGGTTGGTATGGTCGATCATACCTGCATACGCAGCGATGTTGTTTGTGATAACCATAAACATAACCTCACAGCAATCTCTCAGCTTTCATTCTACCCTCTAAATCGTTTGCAAGGTATCCTCAGTCGCACGCCGTTGGTGAGATCTGTCTCTGCTCCGATGTTACCACCGTACATCGTGTATCAATATTTTTTTCATTTTTCAAATTCTTCTCGTGATTGTGATTATCAAGCCATTACAAATCATAATCCTCTGGTATCATCGAGTTTAACCAACCAAAATTCACATAATCGCAGGGAGTGCCAAATCATGCAATGGACATTGAATGAACAAGATTATTTTGAAACCAATGGGCTTTCACTATTGCTTTTTCATGACTTTTACCCGATCGGCCGCCAAGGCGGTATTGAGTTGATCCAGCATGATGAGCGGGTTATCACCAACGGCGATGTGCGCTTGATAAATGCACCCGGCCAATGGGACCTGATGCCGGAAACAGGCGAACGCCAGATCAGCGCTGACCGACAGACGGTCTGTATTCGAGGAACCTTCCCGGATGTGCAATATTCACTGCGCATTTTTCCGGATGGTGACTGGATACGCATCATTGTTGACCTCGATCAACCGCTGCCAGACCAACACATAGGCAAAGCCGCCTTTCAATTTGACCTGTTTCCCGCCGCCTTTTTCGGCAGATCGTTCCAATTTGAAGAAGAACACGGTATCTTCCCCCGTCAGGCCAATGGGCCGGTTATCAAAGAAAAAGATGGCAGCATAACCCTCACGCCGCTGGGCAGAGGCCAATCATTTGCGGCCAGCCCGGAAGACCCCCGGCGCTGGCTGAGGGTTAAACGCAATGATGGCGGTGGTTTGGCGCTGTATGACGGCAGCATGACCGGTCAGCATCACTGGTTTGTGCTGCGCGGGGAATTGCTGCCTGCCAAAACCACCAACGCTGCCGATCTCTCCCTTTGGGCCAATGTGCTGCCAGATTATCAACGCCCGCCGGTTATCCTCACATCTCAGGTAGGCTATCATCCTGCGCAGGAGAAAAAAGCCTGGATTGAAGTAGACCCGCAAGGCGAGATCAATCAACTGGCAAAATTAGTCAGACTACAGGCAGATGGCAACCATACAGTGGTGTTTGACCAACAGCCTGTGCCATGGGGTAAGTTCCTGCGTTATGACTACGCATTGTTCGATTTCTCACAAATCAAAGAACCAGGCATGTACCAGGTCATTTACGGCGATCAATTCACCACCCCCTTCCGCATCGGAAATGACATTTATCGGAAAGATGTGTGGCAGCCGACTCTGGAAACTTACTTCCCTGCCCAGATGTGTCACATGGCTGTGCGCGACCGCTACCGCGTTTGGCACGGGGTGTGTCATCTCGATGATGCCTTACAAGCACCTACCAACCATGTCCATTTTGATGGCTACCAGCAGGGTCCTGATACCCTGACTCCCTACAAGCCCGGTGAACATGTCCCCCATCTGGATGTTGGCGGCTGGCACGATGCCGGTGATTTTGATCTGGCAGCCGGTTCACAGGCATCCACAACCCACATGCTGGCATTGGCGCGCGAGGCCTTTGGCGTGGATAGCGACCAAACCACGGTGGATTGGCGCAAACGTGAGGTACACCTCCATCAGCCGGATGGCACAGCGGACATCATTCAGCAAATTAGGCACGGCGCTGAATGTCTTCTGGGTGGATATCGCGCCAGTGACCACAGCTTCTCCGGTATCATTGCTGGTGATTTGATGCAGTATGTCCACCAGGGTGATGCCGCCACCATGACCGATAACCGCGTTTATGACCCCGCATTGGGTGATTTAGAACAAAACGGCAATCACAGCGGTAAAAAAGATGACCGCTGGGTCTTCACCAACTATGATTCTGCCCTCGAATACAAAGTGGCTGCGGCTTTGGCAGCCGCCAGCCGGGTTATGAAGGAATACTACCCTGAACTGGCAAAAGAATGTTTGCAGACCGCCTTGCAAATTTGGAAAAACGAGCAATCGCAAGAACCGGTGGTTTCCCGCTGCGCCTACCACCCGCACAATCCCCTGCTGCAATCATTAGGCGCTGCCGTTGAATTATTTATAGCCACAGAAGACCAGGCTTATATTGATTACATTACCAATCATCTGGACTCTATCAAAGAAAACGCGCCCCAAATCATCTGGATGATTGCCCGCATCCTGCCATCGATCAAAGATCAGGCATTTTTAGATGAGTTCAGACACATCGTGAAGCAATCCAAAGAACAAGTAGAAACAGAAAGCCAAAAATCTCCCTTCGGCCTCCCCTTCCACTGGCATGTGTGGGGCGTCTCCTGGATCCTGCAGAGTATGGGCGTAGCCTTTTATTATCTCCACAAAGCCTTCCCGGAAATTTACGAAGCAGAATTATTGTATAGGGTGGTGCATTATGTGCTGGGGGTTCACCCCGGCAGCAACACCTCCGTGATATCAGGCGTCGGGGCAAAATCGTTGACGGTGGCATTCGGCACCAACCGCGCCGATTATTCCTACATCCCCGGCGGCGGCGGTTCTGGCCCCAATCTGATCCGGCCTGACTTTCCTGAATTGAAGGAGAATTATCCTTTCCTGTGGCAGCAAGCCGAATATGTGATGCCCGGCGCTGCCACCTACCTTTTCTGTGTCCTGGCCGCTGATTCATTGTTGACTTAATATACTAAGTGACCGCCAACAATTATGATGAATGTAGGCGGTCACTTTTTTTTCGGTAGATACGATCAATACCTAAGAATCGCCGCCAACGAATGCTGATCGGGCATTTCCTCCACCGGCATCTGATAGGCCTTGCCGCCCCGCAGCAGCGTGGTGACAGCCGCGATGTCGATCAAATCATTATCGCCCGCCTGGTGTTGTTCATGGTGCTCAATTTTGTCATCCTGGGGATCATACTTTCCCCAAAGATGGAAGTCTGGAGCATAAAATAGTACTTCTATTCGACCGTGATATGCATATCTCACGATTTCATTAATCTCGGTGCTGGTCATTTGTTTTGTTGACAGATCAAAAAATCGATTCTTTTCTGCTCCCATTTCATTCATCAACCTTTTTTCCAGGATCGCCACACCGTTTTTATGTAATTGTTGGGGATTTATTTCTTCAGGATTTCCAACAATTCCTTCTTTGATTATTGGTAAAGAGTCATTCGCCTGTTCAAACAAAGGCAGCAGTGATTTTACCCCCGCCAAAATGATGGGAGCCCGGTCGTCACGCAAATAGGCAGATAGGGTATCAGTCAATTTGTGAAACCAGTTAAGGAGGTGATTTTTCTCATCATCTTTGGGATCATGGCCAAAGAACATGCCTGATCTCTCACCGCCCTCGCCCCTTGAAGTACCTGTATGAAATTGGGTCTGCTTGATGAACTGGTCAAATTGCATGGTTTCCGCATAATTCGAGATTCTTGCCGCCAGATCATGCTCCTCGATGTTAACAGTGGTGCAATCAAACAATTTCACCTCATTTTGGCTCAAAGCCAGAATCTTAAAGTCAAGTGATTGCATAAATACTGGCAATACTGGTTTCAAATGAAATCGTTTTGAAATCAGCACAAACTCTTTAAACCGTATAGGAAGTCGAAAAGTGTGGAGTTCATCTGTTTGGAGAAACACAGCAAGCCCATCAGATTGATTTTGCCAGAAATCTGATTGGCGCAGTATATCCATGGCGGGCTTCAAAAATGTTGCTATTTCCCGATTCTTCCAACCCAATCCTGACAATTTTTCTTCGGCCGCTGTCAACAGGTTCTTGAACCGGATTCGGTCCTGTTCCACTTCGGGGCCTGCGCGATGTGCTGGCATGAAAAGGGAGAGGCACCATTCCTGCCTGTCATGCGACAATTCTTTCAATTGTTGTATAGTCAAAACATCCATATCGATTCCTTTCTGATTTGGATTAAATCACCTGAAATTATTGAGGTTACCACAAAAAGATTACGGAGGATGGTAAAAGATAAAACACAAGCGAGTACATAGCAATAATGCATTCGCCTACAGAATCAATTAACAAGTACCCGCAGATTAATTATACACGAGCCAACGGTCAAAATCACAGCCACTTATCCGGGCTGCCCAGGTGACTCATGCAATTGTATCGTGCCGCTTGCTGGAATAAAACAACAGCCAGCTCTATTCTTCTGGGGGTTCGTTGAACTTTAAGGATACGGAATTCAAACAATAGCGCAAACCTGTCGGAGCGGGACCATCTTTAAAAACGTGTCCAAGGTGCGCATCACACCGCGTGCAAACGACTTCGGTTCGCACCATTCCGTGGCTGAGATCAAGTTTTTCAATTACATGTTCTTTCTCAATCGGCGTAAAGAATGACGGCCAGCCTGTGCCTGAATCAAATTTATGATCCGCGGAGAACAGAGGCAAGTCGCAGCAGACACAGGTGTATGTGCCTGGTTTCTTGTGGTCATAGAATGCCCCGCAGAAAGGCGCTTCTGTGCCCTTTCGGCGTGTTACGCGGTATTGCTCTTCCGTTAATTGTGCTTTCCATTCGGCATCAGTCTTAACAATTTTTTCCATGTTTTAGATCCTCATAATCTTGCTACCAATACAGCATAACAGATCATTCTATGCAGAATATAAACAATCCCCGCCGTATCCGCGAAGTCTAAGGAACATTTTCACTGTTCGATTTTTACGAATGCCGATAACAATTACTTTAAGGCATTGACCTTATCGGCTGGATATACCGTCCCCACCTTCTTACAATACAGCGGGCAGGCATATTCATAGGCGGTTAGCAGCAAATGGGCGCATTCAATCACTTCTCGTGGTTCAAAGCGGGGATAGGTCTTTGCAAGACGGGCAGCGAATTCAGGATCGGCTGCCAAGAGAAAATCCCATTCACCCAGTGTCCACAGGCGCATCTCGATTAAACGAGTGCGTATCTGTGTCAGTGAATCAATAGCGTTAGCAAGCTTGCCGAAAGAATTTTGACTGCACTGCTGGCTGCGTTTCGCCCAACAGACCGTCTGCCGAAACATCCAGAAGAACCAATGAACGAATGAAGGATCGCTAATCTCAAACCAGGCAGGATGATCCGCTGGCTTGGCCTATTTTTCACACACCACTTTTTTCTGTAAAAAAACCATCCGGGTCAAATAAAATTTTCTTCTCAGAGGGTATATCGTTGATCTTTTCAATATCAGAAGGCTTGTAAAAATCAATATCAAGCCGTACCCCATTTTCAAAAAGAAAAAGCGCATTCTCGTCAAACAACCAGCCATGCCAGAGAGTGGGGTGCAGTACTCGCATTTGGTCAAATAGGTCCCGCCAGCCAATGCGCTCATCATCTCGTAGGTAGCCCATCAAGTCAATATCTGAAAACACATCCTGTTCATCGCGCGCATAAGAACCGATGGCGACAACCCCCAATACATGGTCACTCGAGGTCAAGATTTGAATTGCTCTGTTAAAGACATCGTCTTGCGCTGCCATAAGGTTTTCAGCATCCATAGCTAACTCCTATACTCCTGGTGGAGAAAATTGTATCAGCAATCCAATCAATGACAACATTGTGTTTGACCAAAAAAGGGCATTTGTTGATATTCGGCTTGCTTGGTAGAATAGGGGTACCAATCGTTCCTCAGGAGAATAACATGAAGGAAGCCCTCCCTCTCAAGCTCAGCCGCAGTCTTGCCGAATTCGAGTGCGGAAAATCACTCACGCCTGGTGGTGTGCTGGGTATCAGGCGGCCCTACAATTTCGTGGAAGGCGAATACCCCATTTATGTCACCGATGGGCAGGGCTGTCGGATTACAGACATGGATGGCAATCAGTATATCGATTACCTGTGCGCCTACGGCCCCATCATTCTGGGTTATCGCGAACACGAGGTTGACGAGGCCGTCATTGCCCAGATTAAAGATCACGGCTTTTGCTTCTCTCTCACCCAGCCCATTCAAAATGTTCTGGCTGAAAAGCTGCGCTCCTTGATCCCCAGCGCCGAGATGAGTATCTTTGTCAAAACTGGCTCAGACGCGACCACCCTGGCGATACGCATCGCACGCGGCTACACCCAGCGCTTGAAGGTACTGCGCTGCGGTTACCATGGCTGGCACGATTGGTGTGTGGAGGTCAAAGGCGGAGTTCCCCCAAAATTATTCGAAGATGTATTGGAATTCCATTACAACGACATCGGCGAGTTGGAATCTCTCTTGAAAGAACACGGCAACGACACCGCAGCCATTATCATCACTCCCTTCGGGCACCCACTGGCGGAGAAACTGGAAGAGCCGCGCGACAACTTTCTCCAGAAAGTACGTGACCTGGCTGACCAGTATGGTTGTGTGTTGATCTTTGATGAAATCCGCACCGGTTTTCGCATGAGCCTGGGTGGCGCGCAGGCCCACTATAAAGTGAAGCCCGATATTTCTGCTTTTGGCAAAGCCATGGCAAACGGTTACGAGATCAGCGCGGTCGTTGGCAAACAACATATCATGGCAATTGCCGAAAAAGAAGTGTTTGTGTCTTCCACCTTCTTCCCCAACAGCCTCGCGATGGTGGCAGCCTTGAAAACCATCGAGATACTCGAACGCGATAATGTGTTGGACACGATCTGGTCACGAGGAGAGAAGTTTCTGAATGACTTGCGTACGACCGTGCAGCAATCCGGCGTGCCAGCCGAAGTATCAGGCATTCCCCCCATGCAATTTATCACCTTCCATAAGGATCCTGAGAAAAAATACAAACAAAAACGCAACGATTTCTTCACCCAACTGATCCGCCGCGGGGTCTTCATGCAACCCTATCATCATGGCTACATTTGTTACCGCCATACCCCTGCTGATCTGGATCACACCATGGCTATGATCAGGGAGAGTTTGCAATATGTTGCCGAAAAAAACTACTGATACCACCACACAGGTGACTATATGGAAAAACTAATCATCACCGCTGCCATTTGCGGCGCTGAAGTGACCAAAGAGCATAACCCGGCTGTCCCCTACACCATCGCGGAAATCTCGCGTGAAGCCAAAGCCGCCTATGAGGCAGGTGCCAGCATCATCCACCTGCATGTCAGAGAAGATAATGGCACGCCCACCCAATCAAAACAGCGCTTTGCCATTGCCATCGAAGCCATCAAAGCGGTCGCACCGTCTGTGATCATCCAGCCATCAACTGGCGGCGCTGTCGGTATGTCCGACGAAGAAAGACAACAACCCCTAACTTTGCAACCCGAAATGGCCACCCTCGATTGCGGTACGCTGAATTTTGGCCGTGGTGAGATTTTCACCAACAGCGAAGACACAGTCACTCAGTTTGCCAGCAACATGCAGCGTCTGGGCATCAAACCCGAATTAGAGGTCTTTGACCGCGGCATGATACAGATGGTGCATCGCCTGCAAGAAATGTCCTTGCTGGAGGGAACCCCTCATTTCAATCTGGTATTGGGGACGCTGTTCGGCATGCCTGCTGGAATCGCAGACCTGCTGTATCTCGTAGACAGTCTGCCCAACCCCAGCACATTCACCACCACCGGTATTGGCAGGCACGCCTTTACCACCGCCTGCGCCTCCATTCTGATGGGTGGACATGTCCGCGTGGGCTTTGAGGACAATGTGTATCTCGCCAAAGGGGTATTGGCTCGCTCCAATGGCGAACTGGTGGACAAAGTCGTGCGCCTGGCAAAAGAATTGGGCAGAGAGATCGCCTCGCCTCAAGAAACAAGGATGATATTGGGTTTGCAGCGAGAACAATCCTGAAATTAACAAAATGAACAGTCACCTATGGAGCATGAATCGATGAAATTAACTCCCCAAACTGAACTCCTCTCATTGTTGCGCGATGGCATGTCGATCATGGCCGGCGGCTTCTTGGGTTGCGGCGGGCCAGAACGCCTGATTGACCTTGTGATCGAGTCTGGCACGCAACACCATACCATCATCTGTAACGACACTGCCTTTGTAGATAAAAGTGTCGGCCGTTTGATTGTTAGTGGCTGTGCCGAAAAAGTAATCACCTCCCATATCGGCACCAATCCCGAAACCGGCCGCTTGCTGCATGATGGCAAACTGACAGTGGAGTTGGTGCCGCAGGGAACCTTGATAGAACGCATTCGCGCAGGAGGCTCCGGATTGGGCGGGGTGCTAACCCCAACCGGTATCGGCACGGTAGTAGAAGAAGGCAAACAAAAGGTGACCATTGAGGGTAAGGAGTACTTATTGGAACTGCCTTTACGAGCCGACCTGGCGCTGATCAAAGGCGCGATTTGCGACACGCTTGGCAATGTGTACTACAAAGCCACGGCGCGTAACTTCAACCCGATCATGGCGCTGGCAGCCGATGTCGTTATCGTGGAAGCAGATGAGATTGTTGCACAGGGAGCCATACAGCCTGAACTTGTCATGACTCCCTGTGTACTGGTGGATTACATTCTGAAGGAGGAAGCAGCATGAACATTGATACCGATGCCGCCAAAACCATCATCGCCCGGCGGGTGGCGAAAGAATTAAAAGACGGTCAGCTGGTTAATCTTGGCATCGGCCTGCCCACACTGGCGTCCAATTATCTTGAACCCGGCGTGAATGTGATCCTGCAATCAGAAAATGGCGTAATTTTCATGGGGCCCGAAGCTGAAAAAGGTCAGGAGGATCCCAACCTGACCAATGCTGGCGGTATTCCCGTCACCATACTACCCGGCGGTGCCTACTTCGATAGCAGTCTTTCTTTCGCATTGATCCGCGGCGGACATGTCGATGTGACCGTGTTGGGCACGCTGGAAGTAGATCAGGAAGGTAATATCGCCAATTGGATCATTCCCGGAAAATTGGTGCCGGGCATGGGCGGTGCCATGGACCTGTTGTGCGGCGCCAAAAAGGTGATTGTAGCCACCACCCACACTGCCAAAGGACGGCCAAAAATTCTAAAACGATGTTCACTGCCGTTGAGTGCGCAAAAAGAGGTTGACCTGATCATCACCGAACTGGCAGTCATGGAAGTAACAGACAAAGGTTTGGTATTACGGGAAATTCACCCCGACACCACCATTGAAGAGGTGGCATCTTTGACAGAGGCCGATCTTGTTATCGAAGGCGAAGTCGCCAAAATGCCGCTATGAGCGGCTTGGCGGGCATAAAGTACACATAATAATAGGAGTCAAAACAGTGGTAAAAATAGGATGCAAATACGGCAGTCATCGCGTGATCAGTCCCATTGGCGGCCTGCCCCAGGCGGCTGATGTCGTTTCAAACGACCCGGAAATATTCGATAATGAGATCCTGGTTGATGTGGAGGCGCTCAATATCGATTCTGCCAGCTTTCGCCAACTTAAGGAAGAAGCCTGTGGCGATCCAGAGAAAATGAAGCAGCGTATCCTGTCCATCGTAGAACAATCTGGAAAGATGAAAAATCCGGTCACTGGCTCTGGCGGGGTCTTGATTGGCCGGATCGAACAGATAGGGTCCGACTTGACAGGGAAAACCGAAGGAAAAATCGGTGATCGCATCGTTACCATGGTTTCACTGTCAATGACCCCCCTCAAGCTTGTTGCTATAGAAGCCATTCACATGGCGACTGACCGGGTTGACGTGCGGGGCAAAGCGATCCTGTTTGAAACCTCTCAGTTCGCCATTCTTCCCCCCGATATACCAGACAATATCGCCCTGGCGGTTCTGGATGTGGCTGGCGCTCCGGCGCAAATGGCAAAACTGGCCAAACCCGGCGACAAAGTGTTGATTTTGGGCGCGAACGGCAAGTCCGGCATGCTTAGCGCTTATGTAGCACGAAAAAAAGTGGAGCCAGATGGCCTGGTCATTGGCGTTGTACGAGATCCGGTCAAACAACAGCGCCTGCAAGCATTGGGATATTGCGACGAAGTGATCTGTGTTGATGCCTGCAATACCCTCGACCTATTGGAAAAAGCCCTGGCTGCCAACCAGGGTCAGGAGTATGATCTGGTGGTCAATTGCTTGAACGTACCGGTATGTGAGATGTCCTGCATCCTGCCCACAAAAGACCAGGGGATTGTGTATTTCTTCTCCATGGCAACCTCCTTCACCAAAGCCGCCCTGGGGGCAGAAGGTGTGGCGAAGGACATCACCATGATCATCGGCAATGGCTACACCGCCGGTCATGCCGACTACGCCTTGCAGCTTCTCAGAGAATCCCCTGAATTATATAAGTTTTTCGAAGAAAATTATTAATGGCAAACCTGCCTGCTACGAACCAGCTTTTGTTTTCCGCTTTCGTACAGCGCAGCGTTGCGGGTTATCCGTCCATTGCCTTCGTCAGTTTCGAGAAAACCAGTGGAAAATCCACCGCATTCCGCGCTTTTCTGCATGCCGTTGAAGGCATCACCGCCGGTATCACGTCTCTTGGGGCAGATCCTGCCAATGGAAAAGAGGCAGCCATTGATGGACACCTTCACTTTGTCAAACCTGGCACCGTTATTGCCACCGCCCGCCAATGCCTCCCTTACTGCGAACCAACCCGTACCATCCTTACTGATACTTCAGTACTCACCCCGCTCGGCGAGGTGATCCTCTTCAGGGCTGAAAGCGCTGGACGTGTCTTCCTGGCGGGGCCTTCAATCATCGCTGACGCCATCAACATAAAAAAAAACCTTTTGGAATTTGGTGCTGAGTTCGTTTTGATGGATGGCGCTGGTGCACGCATCAGCCCTGCCAATCCACGCCTGTCCGATGGCATTGTGCTGTGTGCAAACCTGGCACCAGACATTGCACAGACACAGGAAGACCTTCAATACCAGATTAACTTGTTGCAAACCAGACCCTTAGTAGATGAACGCTTGCGAGAAATTTGCCAGCAGAAGCAACCAGCACAATTCTCTTTCGCCCTGGTTGATCAGAATTATGGCACACACTTGCCCTATAACGGAGAAACAATCAGCCAACTAATTGAGACCGTTGAACAGCAACATCAGACCATACGCGCCATGTATTTTTCCGGCGCATTGACCGATCGGCAGGCTGAGGGCCTGGTCAAATATGCAGAAACCAATCCGGCGCTCGTGAAGAAATGCACTTTGATCGTGGAAGACCCCACCAAATTGATGATTCAACCCAGAGCCATAGCCTCCATCCAGGCAAGTCCGTTATCACTGAGTGTGTTGTACCCCATTCAATTGCTGGGCATCGCTGTCAATTCATCAACAGCGGGATCAGGATATGATCGCATAACAGATTTCCTAAAGAGGCTTTCAACAGACTGTCACTTACCGGTGTTTGATGTTCACGGAGGATTTTTCTTTGAAATTCCTGACTAAAGCACAACAGCACAACATCGGTTTCGACTTTGTCATGGCTCACCTGACACCCCTTACCTGTTATGGCAAAGAAAGAAAAGACGCCATAGATTGGTATTCTGCTGCTGAGAAGCCTGTTTTGTTGCGGAAGTTGCAGCAACTGCAAGCATTCAAAATCTTCTTTGATAAATACCCTGAAGATATAGCCGCACTCACAAATATCCTGACAAGGTTCAAAGAGATTCGTGGCATCATCCGCCAGATCAACGCCCAGGTCGAACCATTGGACGAAGTAGAGTTGTTCCAACTCAAAAATTTCGCCATCGATTGTCAACACCTTTGGCAGGCTGTTGAAGAATTTCAGCTGACTCTACTTGACCATCAGCTTTACAGCTTACACGATACCGTGACATTGCTTAACCCAGATGATCAGATCACCCGCACCTTTGCCATAGACAGCCGCTATGCAACAGCGTTGGAACAGATTCGAGTCGCGAAGACCGAAATCGAACATCAAATTAATGCGCAACCTGAACCTGACAAACAATTACTCAACTTGCATACCCAACTGACTGAACAGGAACGTAAGGCGGAATACCAGGTCTGCCAAAATCTCACTGACCGGTTGCGCATTTCTGTCCCTGAAGTCGCCAATAATATCACCTACATTGCAGAACTTGATTTTTTGATCGCCAAAGCCACACTCGCTGACGCGTTCGGGGCAGTCGCCCCACAATTCCTTGACACCGATACCATTAAAATCCAGGAAGCTGTCAACCCCTGGGTGAATGATATCCTCAACAAAGATGGCAAATCATTCACCCCGCTTTCACTGTCGCTAAATCAGGGAGCCAATGTGTTGACCGGCGCGAATATGGGCGGCAAGACTGTTGCTTTGGCAACCCTGACCCTGAACATCCTGTTGGCGCATTGCGGGTTGTTTGTTTTTTGCCGCTCCCTGTCTCTGCCGGTTCTCGACTTTCTCTTCTATCTCGCACACGATTATCAATCCGTCACAGCTGGTGTCAGTTCGTTCGGCGCCGAAGTGCGGCAGATAACCCGAATGATCGAGCAAATGGGAGATGGGCGCGGGTTCGCCGTGGTGGATGAGTTTGCCCGAGACACCAACCCGGAAGAAGGGCAGACCATGGTGCGCACCTTACTTCGTTTGTGTGAGAAACACAACTCTTTCTGCCTGTTGTCCACCCACTTCAGCAAGATCGTGGAACGAGACATGCAACACCTGCAGGTAGTTGGATTGCGAAACGCGCCTTTGGAGACATTGTCACCGGTGAGGGCAGAGAAAACGGTCAATCATTTGCAAGAAATGATGGATTTCACCATTGAAGCGGTGCCATGGGACAATCCAGCCCCAAAAGATGCCATTCGGGTAGCAAAATTGATGGGGTTGCCACAGGAATTTTTAGATCTGATTGATGATGAAACATGGGAGAATGCCTTTGGAAACCAAACTGAATCTTGATCTCCACCTAATAGCACTAGCCAGAACCCTGGCCTCTGCCATCGCCGGTGACGTACACGCTCACATTGAAAAATTCACCACTGTGTCCGTGGAACGCACCATCGTGCGTTTGCTGGGGGTTGATGGTATCGACGCTGAGGAAGTCCCGTTACCCAACCGCCTCGTCGATCAATTGAACCAGAAAAAGGCTCTTTCTTTGGGGGCTGGTATTTTTCTCGGTAATGCCATACTCACCTTGAAACTTTCCCCACAGGAGATCGCTCAACAGGTAGCTGAGGGTAAATTGGACATCACCAGCCTTCCACTGCAACCAATAGCTGAAATCCGCCATGTGATTCTCACACAAGCGCAAACTGCGATCAACACCATCATCCGCAATCGGGAGCAGCGCGAACAATCTATCGCTGAGCATCCAGACCACAAAGGAGCACTGCTGTATGTGATCGTTGCCACCGGCAACATCCATGAAGACATCAAACAGGCCAGGGCTGCCGCCCAACAGGGCGCCGACATCATTGCCGTCATCCGTACCACCGGGCAGAGCCTGCTGGATTATGTACCTTATGGCATCACCACCGAAGGGTTTGGCGGTACTTATGCCACCCAGGCCAATTTCCGCCTGATGCGTCAGGCGTTGGATGAAAAAGGCCGTGAACTCGGTCGTTATGTACGCCTGTGCAATTATTGTTCAGGCCTGTGCATGCCGGAAATCGCCGCCATGGGCGCCATAGAGCGCCTCGATGTGATGCTCAACGATGCCCTGTATGGCATCCTGTTCCGTGACATCAACATGCAGCGCACCCTTATTGACCAGCACTTCTCACGCCAAATCAACGCTTTCGCCGGGATCGTGATTAATACCGGTGAAGACAATTACCTTACCACCTCAGATGCGGTGGAGGAAGCCGGTACCGTGCTTGCCTCGCAATTTATCAATGAGCAGCTGGCAAAAAGAGCCGGCCTGCCCGATGAACAGATCGGTTTGGGGCATGCTTTCGAAATTGACCCGTCCATCAAAAACGGCTTTCTCTTTGAATTGGCGCAAGCCCAGATGGCGCGCGAAATTTTCCCCCATGCACCTCTCAAATATATGCCCCCCACCAAATTCATGAACGGCAACATCTTCCAGGGGCATGTACAGGATGCTTTGTTCAATGTTGTCACCGTGGCAACCAACCAGCAGATTCACCTGTTAGGCATGTTAACCGAAGCCATTCACACGCCGTTCCTTTCTGACCGGTATCTTGCCATTGAAAACGCCCGCTACATTGCCAACACTATGGCTGATCTGGCAGACGAGATACAGTTCAGGCCAGATGGCATCATCCAGAAACGAACCAACCAGGTGTTGAATGATGCTGTCGAACTGCTCTCCTCCATTCATAAGGATGGATTGTTCAAAGCCCTTGAAAAAGGCACTTTTGCCGCGACAAAACGATTCATCGATGGCGGCAAAGGTCTGGAAGGTGTCATACACAAAGACCCCGATTATTGGAATCCCTTCGCACAACTGCTGGAAGGAGAACTTTCTGATGAATCCTGATAAGACACAAATCGATCACAAGAAAATCCTTCCTTACGGCGACACCCTCAATGATGGCAAGGTGCAGCTTTCCTTCACCTTGCCGCTGCCGCACAACGAGCGCTCTGTGCAGGCTGCCAAAACTTTGGCTGAAAAAATGGGCCTGAATGCCGTTCATGTTGCCTACGCGAAACCTTTGGACGACAACTTTACCTTTTTTATTCTGTATGGGTCTACCCGGCATAGCATTGATTACACAGCCCTGCAGGCAGCTATCCTGGATGAAGAAGTTTTTACACGCCAGGAAACCAATGAATACATAAGCCATCACATAGGCAGAAAAGTAGTGGTGGTTGGCGCCAGTACAGGCACCGATGCGCATACCGTGGGGATCGATGCCATTCTCAATATGAAAGGATTTGCTGGCCACTACGGCCTGGAACGCTACGAGATGATTGAAGTCCACAACCTGGGCAGCCAGGTTGACAATCTCGATTTTGTCCAAAAAGCCAGACAACTCAACGCGGATGTACTGCTGGTTTCACAGACCGTCACCCAGAAGGATGTACATATCACCAACCTGACCGAGTTGGTAGAACTGCTGGAAGCTGAAGGCATGCGTGAACATGTCATTTTAATCTGTGGCGGCCCGCGCATTACCAACGAATTGGCCAAAGAACTGGGGTATGATGCCGGCTTTGGGCCGGGGAAATTTGCCGACCATGTGGCAACTTTTATGGTCAAGCTGCTGGCAGCCAGGTTAAAAAACACTAAAAAATCAACCAGTTGTTAAAAAAGAAAACAAATTGTTAAGAATTTCCTTATCACCGCGTAGCAATGTTGATTAAAGGTATACTTTAATCAACATTGATCGTTTTTCTCCTCAATGAAGAAACAGATAAATTGAAAAAATAAACCAATGATCGTCGTTCTTTCTGACCTGCACTTTGCTGAAGCACAATCCACCCAGGTGGGTCCATTGCGCTTCAACCGCAACATACCCGCTGAGGTCTTTGAAGCCTATTTCGCCGAGGTCAACACCTTCGCCAAAGCCAACGGCGTGAAGTACATTGATCTCGTATTGGCAGGCGATATCTTTGAAATCTCCCGCTCTGCCCTCTGGCTCGCAGGTGAAGAGCGCCCTTATATAGACAATGAAGATGTTGTCAGTGGTTCAGAAACAGAAAAAGTCATCCTCAAAATCATCGATGCCATCGCCCAGGAAGAATACGTGGAAGACACCCTGGCGCTTTTCCGTAATGTTGAAAGATGCTTCGAATGTTCCATTCAAATCGAATATATATTGGGAAACCACGATCGCTTGATCAATGCCACCCCGGCCATTCGCACCAAAATTCGCGGGTTACTGGGCTTACCCGGCGCTGACGCCCCCTTCAAACATCACCTGGTCTTACCGGATGTGGACGGCGAACCATTTTGCCTGATCCGCCACGGCCATGAGTATGATTCCACCAATTTCTCAGTGCGCACGGACAGACTGGCCGTGATCCCTACAAAATTTCAGGAAAAAGACTATCAAGCCTCCTGCCTCGGTGATATTACTTCGGTTGAATTCGGCGCCGCCTTGCCATTTCTGTTTCTCAAACTATACGGCGAAGAAGCTATCCTTCATAATAAGAAATTAAACACCCTCTATCGCCGACTGGTGGATTTCGACGATGTCCGCCCCAACACTGCCTTGCTTTCTTTTCTATTCTCAACGCCCGGGGTGAAAAAGCGAAAAACTTGGGATCTGATGAAACCTTGTTTTGAACAAATTATTCGTGACCTGGGACGCAATAAACGTTTCCGTCGTGAGATCAAAAAGTCTGCTGTGCTTGCGGAATGGAAGAAAGTCCTATTGTTTGGGCTGCTTGACCTGGGTATTTTTGACCTGATAGGCACCTACTGGGTGGTTAAACGTTTGATGAAAATGGTTTCCAAGCAAATCAAGCTGGATTCACAGGTGCAGTGGGCCGAAAAAGAAGAACTGATTCAGGACCAGCATTCCAATCTCAAATGCGTGGTCAGCGGTCACACCCACACACCTGAGGCCGCCTTAATTTCAACCAGACGCGGAGAAGAGTGCTATTATCTGAACTCCGGCACCTGGCGCAATGTCATCCCTGCAACAGCAGACTATCTTGAATTTGGCCACCTAAAATCGACAGCGAAAATTTTCATTTTCCGCCCTAATGAAAAGAATGGCAATGGAAATGGCAATGGTTGGTCTTTCCACTTTATCAATACTGAAAGTTTTGGAAAGTACCGTTATTTATAAGATGCTCGTGTTCAAGATTTGAGAATGAAAGAGTTTTTCCTTTTTGTCTATTAAGTAACGGCGCAGTTATGACGATGAAGCGAACCTGTTATACTTACTAACATAACCAATAATTTGCTATTTAGTAGAAAGGGATCTGCATGCTTACTGATCTGGCCATTGCCCGACAGGCAAATCTGAAACATATCCATCAAATTGCTGACCAGATGGGATTATCACCCGAAGATATGGATATCTTCGGCACACCATATGTCGCCAAACTCCATCTTGATGTGCTGGAGAAATTGAAAGACCGCCCCAACGCCCGTTACATCGACGTCACTGCCATCACCCCCACTCCGTTAGGAGAAGGAAAGTCCACCACCCTGGTTGGTTTGGGGCAAGCGATGAAACATATCGGAAAACGCTCTGTGATCACCATGCGCCAACCCTCACAGGGTCCGACCTTTGGTATCAAAGGCGGTGCAGCTGGTGGCGGCTATTCGCAAGTCGTCCCCATGGAAACCTTCAACCTGCACCTGACCGGTGATATCCATGCTGTCAGCGCTGCCCACAACTTGCTGGCTGCCATGATCGATAACCGCCTGATGCGTGGGAATCCATTGGACATTGACCCCTATTCCATCACCTGGAACCGCGTGGTTGATATGAATGACCGCGCCCTGCGCAAGATCATCATCGGGTTGGGAGGTAAAGCCGACGGTGTACCGCGCGAATCCAGCTTCGATATCGCTGTGGCCAGCGAGGTCATGGCCATCTTGGCGTTAACCACCTCCTTGCGTGATATGCGCGAGCGTATGGGCCGTATCGTTGTCGGCCTGACCAACAACAAGCAGCCCATCACCGCCGAACAGATCGGCGCGGCCGGCGCTATGACAGTGCTGATGAAGGATGCCCTGCGCCCCAATCTATTGCAGACGATCGAAAACACACCAGCCCTGGTGCATGCCGGTCCCTTCGCCAACATCGCCCACGGCAACAGCAGCATCCTTGCCGACATGATCGGCATCAAATGCGGCGATTATCTCCTTACTGAATCCGGCTTCGGCGCAGATATCGGCGCAGAGAAATTCTTCAACATCAAATGCCGTTACAGTGGACTGACCCCCGATGCCGCCGTGCTGGTCGTCACCGTGCGTGCGTTGAAATCTCACTCGGGCAATTACCGCGTTGTGGCGGGCAGGCCGCTGCCGGATGATATGCTGGAATGTAATGTGGCGGATGTGGAGAAAGGCGCCGCCAACATGATCAAACAAATCGAAAATCTCAAGCTGCATGGTGTGGTGCCCGTAGTTGCCATCAATGTCTTCGACAGTGACCATCCCGAAGAAATCGCTGCCATCAAACGCATCGCGGTGGAAGCCGGCGCTCTGGGTGCTGCCGAAGCCCGCCATCATGCCGAAGGCGGTGCAGGTGCGGTAGAACTGGCGGAGATGGTGGTAGAAGCCGCCGATTCACCACACGAATTCAAGTTCCTCTACGATCTCGACCAGCCCATCAAGACCAAGATCGAAACCATCGCCAAAAAGATCTACGGCGCTGCAGATGTCAGTTATGAGCCGCAGGCCGAACGCCAGATCCGTGACTATGAAGCCAATGGGTTCGGCAACTTGCCGATCTGCATGGCAAAGACCCACCTCAGCCTGTCACACGATGCCAAGCTGAAGGGAGCACCCAGCGGGTTCATCCTGCCAATCACAGAGGTGCGCGCCAGCGTCGGCGCTGGTTTCATCTACCCCCTGTGCGGCGACATGCGCACCATGCCGGGCCTTTCGGACCATCCTGGTGCCGAAAATATGGACATCGACGAGAACGGCGAGATTGTAGGCTTGTCCTGA
>CAYMNB010000006.1:0-73830 GCA_964391725.1 uncultured Anaerolineaceae bacterium
TTAAGTTGGTTGTTGAGCATGCAACGTGATCTACGTGGAAGTGGTAGCCTGGTATTGCTTACCAGTGTACTTGGCATTATACTATTCACACCCTCTGCAACTTCCTGCTGTCATGTTTCAGTTCCGAACCCAGACATACTTCTGGTCTGGACTGGTTTAAAAAGGTGTAGTAAAATAGTTATTTGTGTGCAGATAATGAAAGAATTTTTTTTGGAGGAACAAGTTGGCAAATATTAAGTCACAAATCAAACGCAATCGGCAGAATGAAAAACGCCGTCTTCACAACCGCACTTATATTGGTTCTTCGAGGACTTATATGAAGAAAGCTCTGGCAGCAATTCAGGCTGGCGACAAAACTGTTGCAGAAGAAGCTGTTGCTAAAGCGATCAAAGGTTTGGACGTAGCGGCACAGAAGGGCGTTATTCATAAAAACAACGCAGCCCGCCGCAAAAGCCGTTTGATGGCAAAATTCAACGCAATGGAATAACAGTTTATCAAACAGAGAAATCCGGGAGGGAGTTATTGTTCCCTCCCGTTTTCTTGTTAACTACATCTGAATTTCATAGATGACCGCTGTGATATAATCCCACATGAGTCTCTTTAAGAATAGGATTATTTAATGTTTGAGCCCGAACAAAAAGAATTACAAAACAGCATCCAAACCATTTGCAAAGAGAATGATCTCCCTGCCGTGGCAACAACCTGGGCGACCATTCCTTTTCATGGTGAGTGGGGTTTATCAACCTCGTTTTTTTCCATGGCAGCCGAAGAAGCCCGCAGCGGGAAGAAAGTCAATGTAGCTCAACGAGCACAAGAAATTGCGCTGTTGGTAGCAGAACATTTGGTATTGCCGCCGGCTTTTGGCAGGATGGAAGCGGTTCGGGGATATTTAAATTTCTATTTCAACACAGCAATATTCACGAGCAAGGTCCTGCAGGAAATTACGCAACAAAGTGATTCTTTTGGCCGATCAACCATAGGCGGTGAGAAAGTGATGGTGGAATTCTCGCAGCCGAACACTCACAAATCTTTTCATGTTGGTCACCTGCGCAATGTGATCCTTGGCGATGCGGTTTGTAATTTGTTAGAGTGGGCGGGCAATGATGTCGTACGCACGAATTATATCGGTGATATCGGACTGCATGTGATTAAGTGGTTGTGGTGCTACATGCATCACCACCAAGATGAACTGCCGGCTGAGGATAAGATCCGTTGGCTGGGCGATATCTACGCCGAGGCAGCGCGTTATTTTGATGATGATCCCACTGTTGAACCACAGGTTCGCGAATTATTTACTCGCTGGCATCATGGTGACCCAGAGGTCGTAGCTTTATGGAAAAAAACCCGACAGTGGAGCTTGGATGCATTCAGCGATGTGTACGAAATGCTGGGCGTGAAATTTGACCGCATTTATTTTGAGAGTGAGGTCGAACACAGCGGTATAGACATGGTCAATGATCTGATTGCATCGGGCCTGGCCAGAGATGAACGCCCTGAAAATTCTGTCATTATTCCACTGGATGAATTATTAGGCACAAGGGAAGAATACAGGGTGTTGGTGATTCTGCGCTCAGACGGTACTTCGTTGTATTCCACCAAGGATTTGTCGCTTGCCCTCAAAAAGTTTGCCGAGTTTGACCTTGATCGCTCGATTTATGTGATCGATGTGCGCCAATCCTTGTACCTGCGACAAATATTCAAAACGTTGGAAGTTATGGGGCACAGGGAGATGGCAGAAAAATGCCAGCATCTTTCTTATGAAATTGTCAATTTACCTGGCAACGTCACTATGGCCTCACGTGAGGGGACCGTGGTTTTGTTGGAAGACCTGGTTCGGGAAGCGACCGAACGGGCTTATTTGATTGTCGCTGATAAAAATCCTGAACTGGAAGAAGCAGCCAGGCAAGAAATTGCTAAGGCAGTTGCTCTGGGATCGATCAAGTATACGATGCTGTCAAAAGACAACAATAAGATCGTCACCTTTGATTGGGAGCGGGCACTGGACTTTAATGGACAGGCTGCTCCGTATATTCAATATGCTTATGTGCGGGCAGGCAGCATTCTGCGAAAAGCTGACAGCCAGACCTTCCCAATTCCTGCAGAAATCCCGCAGTTACAGCCAAGCGAAATTCAGTTGATTGAGTTAATGACCAAAATACCGCCGACGATTCAACGAGCTGCGAAAGAGCTGCTGCCCATGCATCTGGCTTCGTTGACATATGATATCGCCAAAGCTTTTAATGATTTCTACAACCAGTGTCCCGTTTTGAAGGCTGAAGGTGCGGAAAAAGGGTTCAGGCTGGCATTGGTTTCTGCTGCACGCCAATGTATGCAAAATTGTTTGACTGTATTAGGAATCATTGCGCCAGAAGCAATGTAAAAGAACACCAATCACCAATGACTAAGGAGAACGTTATATGAACCGTATAAAGACTTTAATTATGGGCGCTGCAGGACGAGATTTCCATAACTTTAATACCGTCTTCCGCAAAGACCCGCAATATGAAGTTGTAGCTTTCACGGCTACCCAGATTCCCAATATTGATGACCGGAAATATCCAGCCGTTTTGGCGGGCGAATTATATCCCGGGGGGATTCCGATCTTCGCGGAAACCGAATTGGTTTCCTTGATAAAGCAGCATGAGATTGAACAAGTCGTTTTTTCGTATAGTGATGTGCCTTATCAGTATGTTATGGAAAAAGCAGCCATCGTCAACGCGGCTGGTGCAGATTTTCGGCTGCTGAACGTGGCAGGCACCCAGGTGAAGTCATCAAAGCCGGTGGTATCAGTTTGTGCTGTCAGAACCGGTAGTGGAAAAAGCCAAACAACCAGGCGTGTCGCCAGCATCTTGCAAGATATGGGCTATACAGTAGCGGCCGTGCGGCATCCTATGCCGTATGGTGACCTTGCGAAACAAGCAGTGCAGCGTTTTGCCAGCTATGATGATTTGGACTTGCATGAGTGCACGATCGAAGAACGTGAGGAATACGAACCTCATATTGATCGCGGCGTCATAGTTTACGCTGGTGTAGATTATGAGGCGATATTACGCCAGGCAGAACAGGAAGTCGACATTGTTCTGTGGGATGGTGGTAATAACGACTTCCCCTTCTATAAATCCGATTTCTCAATCGTGGTGGCTGACCCGCATCGACCCGGTCACGAGTTGTCTTACTATCCTGGTGGAACCAACGTCTTGTTGGCGGATGTGTTTGTGATCAATAAGGTTGATACCGCTGATGCAGATAATGTTCTGACCGTGCGTGAGAATTTGCAGAAAATGAATCCAAACGCTGTGATTATCGAAGGTGCGTCGCCCTTGTTCGTTGATGATCCCGATGCAATCCGCGGTAAACGGGTGATCGTAATTGAAGATGGTCCGACCCTGACGCATGGTGAAATGAAGTATGGCGCTGGCTTTGTGGCCGCACGTCGTTTCGGCGCGGCAGAGATTGTTGATCCGCGTCCCTTTGCGGTCGGGTCTATTGTCGATACCTATCAAAAGTATGCCGGGACCGGCCCGATTCTACCGGCAATGGGGTATGGCACGCAGCAGATGAAAGACCTTGAACAAACCATCGCCAATGCGGATGTAGATTTGGTGATTTCGGGTACGCCCATCGATCTCACGCGAATCATTCGTGTTGATAAACCGATGCAACGGGTACGGTACGAATTGCAGGAGATTGGACAGCCTGATTTGGCAACATTGTTAGGCCATAAGTTCGGTAAGAAATAAAAGAGTGAGGTAAATGGGCTGAGGATCAATTTTCTCAGCCCATACACAATTATTATGTTTGTTGATGAAGTAGAGATTGTTGTTCGTTCAGGCAAGGGGGGAGACGGCATTGTGCATTTTCTGCGTGAAAAGTTCCGCCCTCGCGGCGGGCCTGATGGCGGAGACGGCGGCAAAGGCGGCAATGTAATTCTGCAAGTTGATCACCATTTTAACAACCTGGTGAAATTCCGCTACCAACGAGAGTTTCATGCAGACGATGGAAAGCAAGGCGGGACCAAAAATCAGACAGGACGATCTGCTGACGATTTGATCATTCCGGTGCCACCGGGAACCATTGTGTACAATGCAGATACCGATGAGTTGATTGGTGACCTCACCCGTGAGCGGCAGCAATTATTGGTTGCGAAAGGCGGCCGCGGAGGCAGGGGTAACCCTCATTTCAAGAATTCACGTAACCAGGCACCCCGCACGGCTGAACGTGGCGAGCCCGGCGAAGAATTGCGTCTGCGGTTGGAATTGCGATTGATTGCTGATGCAGGCCTTGTGGGGGTGCCAAATGCTGGCAAATCCAGCCTGTTAGCGGCATGCACCAACGCCAAGCCCAAAATTGCGGACTATCCATTTACGACCATTGAGCCCAATCTGGGCGTGGTGGAGTTGGATATTGACAACTCGTTTGTCATGGCTGACATTCCAGGCTTGATCGAAGGGGCGCACATGGGGGTGGGTCTGGGTGATGCCTTTTTACGACATATCCAACGGACAAGGGTGCTCATCCATGTTCTGGATGGGATGTCCGAAGATCCGATGCTTGATTTTAACCAAATCAACACGGAGTTATCTTTGTTTGATGAGAATTTGGCTGAGAAACCTCAAATCGTTGTTTTTAACAAAATGGACCTGCCAGATGCCCAGGCAATGTTTGTATTGATACAAGAGGAATTTGCAAAGATTGAAGTAGAATTGCTGCCTGTGTCTGCTGTAGCGCATAAAAATCTACGGGAGTTGCTGTGGAAAGTGTTCCATACTTTGCAAGCATTACCAGAGCCGGAAGTTGTCGATGAAGTGCCGGTCTACCGCGCAGAAGAAGACCCACGTCAATTCGAGGTTGGACTCACAAAAGATGGCGCGTTTTGGGTGCAAGGAAAAGCAATCGAAAGGGCTGCCGCCATGACATGGTGGGATCAGCCCGGTTCAGTTCGCCGTTTTCAACGGATGTTGGAGGTATTGGGTATCGAACACGCTCTGATCGAGGCGGGTGTTGAACCGGGAGATACAGTCAAAATCGGTGAATATGAGCTGGAGTGGCAGGATTAATTTATGTCTCAAAAAATGGGATTTTTCGGCGGAACATTTGATCCGCCGCATTTGGGTCATCTGTTCCTGGCAATCCACGCTGCGGAGCAAATGCAGCTGGATCGGTTGTTGTGGGTTCTGACGCCTATTTCACCTTTCAAAAATCAGACACATGCCAGCCTTGACCAGCGCATCCAAATGGTCAAACTAGCCATCGAAGGGCAACCTGAGTCAGAATACTGTTCCATTGATGTGGAGAGGGATCCGCCTTACTACACCTGTGATACAGCGCGTTTGATTAAGCAAAGCCTGGCGCCTGATGACAAACTCTTCTTCTTATTAGGCGCTGATTCACTTACAGGCTTGCCTAATTGGTATCATGCCGCAGAATTGGTGCATGAGTACCTGGATGGTTTGATTGTTGCTCGCCGGCCGGGCACACCTCTTGACTTTACAAAGTTGGATGAACAATTGCCAGACATTGGGCAGAAAATATCATTTGTTGATATGCCGTGTATCGATATATCGTCCCGGGATATTCGAAAAAACACCAAAAACGGGAAATCAGTGAGAAAGTTTTTACCATTGTCCGTGTATGAATTTATCAAAAAATCCGACCTGTATACATGAAGAAGTTGAGGAATACCATGACTGAGAACCGCAATATCACTGCCAAAGACCTATATACAATTAAGAACATTTCGCATGCGCGCATTTCACCTGACGGAAAAAGCGTTGTTTATGTCGTGCAAAGGGTAGATCAGGATTCAGAAAAAAAGTTTGCGAATCTGTGGGTGGTTTCGACTGATGGGGGAGAACCCGCGCAGTTTACGACAGGCAATCAATCTGACAACAGCCCTGAATGGTCACCCGATGGAAAAACGATTGCTTTTTTGTCAAACAGAGACAATACAGACCTGCCTGCCCAACTCTATACGATTCACTTTGGCGGAGGTGAAGCGAAAAAACTTACCGACCTCAAAGGGATGATCAGTTCGTTTGCCTGGAGTCCTGATGGTAAGACGATGCTTGCCACGGTCACATTGGCAGATGAAGATTTCATTGAGCGTATGAAAGATGAGAAAAAGAAGAAATTGGGTGTTGTATATCGCGAGTATGATAATGTGCGGTATAAGATGGACGGTGTTGGTTATTTGCAACAAGGAAGACCTCATCTATGGCTCATCAAAGCTGACGATGGCACGGCAGAACAGTTGACTGACGATGACCGATATGGTGAAGACAGCGCAACATTCTCACCGGACGGCAAGCAAATTGCTTTTGTTTCCAACCGTGCTGAACGGCCGGAGTTCGAGCCGTGGAAAGATGAGATCTACCTCTATTCACTGTCTGATAAAACAACAAGGGTCTTACCTTCTGTGGTGGGTGGAAAGCATCATCTTTCCTTTTCGCCAGATGGCAAGATTTTGGCTTTTTTCGGCACTGAAGGAAAAACTTTGTGGCATGGTTATACGCGGCTGTTTACCATTGCTTTAGACACTGGTGAGGTGAAGCGGCTGACGCAAGGATATGACTTCTCCTGTGAATCACATACATTGACTGATGTGAGCCCGATGGAACTGATGCCCGCTCATTGGTCGAATGATGGCAAAAAGCTCATCTTCCAAATTGATTACCATGGCAGCACTCTGCTGGCAGCCCTGCCAGCCGCTGGCGGGGATGTGGAATTTCTCATTGACGAAGGCGGTGCGGTGGGCTCTCCTTGTTTTTCAGCGAATGAAGACATGCTGTCTTTCATTTCGGCTGGTATCGATCGATTGGCAGAAGTCTTTTCTATGAAGATGGCCGAGAATGACACCAAACAACTCTCTTTCCACAATCAAGCGTTGGTGGAAGAACTTGACCTCGGAACTGTTGAGGAAGTGTGGTTCAAAGGGCCGGATGGCAATGACTTGCAAGGATGGATTATATTTCCTCCAGATTTTGAGGAAGGCAAAACATATCCATCGATTCTCGAAATTCATGGCGGGCCTACCGCCCAGTATGGCAAAAATTTCATGCATGAATTTTATTTCCTCGCAGCCCAGGGATATGTTGTGTATTACACCAACCCGCGTGGCGGCACCGGATATGGCGAAGATCATTGCAAAGCTATTTTGGGTGATTGGGGCAACAAAGATTACGGAGACCTGATGGCGTGGGTTGACTACATACAAGAACAAACGTACATAGATCAGGAGCGTATGGGTGTTACCGGAGGTTCCTATGGCGGGTATATGACTGTCTGGATTATAGGCCATACCAATCGTTTTGCTGCGGCGGTCTCACAGCGCTGTGTGAGCAACCTAACCAGCATGTGGGGATCCAGTGACATGAGCTGGGCAACCCAAGGGATGGTAGCCAAAGGCGACGAAACTTTCCCGCCGTTCATCGATTTTGATCTGTTCTGGCGTTATTCTCCCATCGCGTATATTGGCAATGCCAGTACACCGACAATGCTCATTCATTCAGAATCTGACTTTCGATGTCCCATTGAACAAAGCGAGCAGGTGTTCGTTGCGCTCCAGTATCTTGATGTTCCGTCGAAAATGGTCAGGTTCCCTGATGAATCACACGGATTGTCGAGGGGCGGGCGCACAGACAGGCGCATTGTGCGGTTGGAACAAATCAGCGGATGGTTTGATCAATACTTGAAAGACCAGGCAGGCGATTGAGAATGGATTGGCAATTTCTTAATGAATTCTATAAAAAAATAGGGTAGAATTATCCATACTTATTGATATTACAAGGACATCTTTGAGGTTTCATGGCACGTCCCATCTGGTTTGTAAAAATAATCCAACACTTTTTTACAGAACGTTTCCCCATTGCCAATTGGACCAAGAATTCCAATTTATTAAAGAAATTGGTGGACTTCTTCCTGTTTCATGGCGATGAAATTTTTTACTTACCCAAAGACCAGGTAATCCGCGAAGTTGTGTCACGAGACATAAACGACGCTGACAAATTTGTCAACACATTTTTACCAGATGATTCAGGCAGTTTTTCTTCCTCTGCGTGGGGCTATGAATCAGGGCTGGATACCCAAACAGAAATCAGGGTTGTGGTGCAGGAAGATATTGAGCAAACACCCAGTATTAGCCTGCCTTCCACTGTGATCAGAGAGTTTATCAATGAGGCCAACCACATCTGGTTGATGGACAAATGTCTTTGCCGCGACAATATGCAGTGTAAAGATTATCCCATTGAACTGGGGTGTATCTTTATGGGTGAGGCGGTTATGGGTATCAACCCCAAACTGGGACATTTGGCGACGAAAGAAGAGGCTATTGCCCGTATTGATCTTGCCGCACAGCATGGCTTGATCCACCTGATTGGCAAGAATAAAATCGATACACAATGGATGGGCGTTCATCCGGGGGGAAGACTGCTTACGGTGTGCAATTGTTGTCCTTGCTGTTGTTTATACAAAGTACTCCCAGATTTGCATCAGGACATCGCCAGCAAAGTGCAGAAAATGCCCGGCATTGAGGTGAGTGTTAATGCTGAGTTATGCATTGGTTGTGGAAAATGCACCGCAGATGATGTGTGCATGACACACAATCTGACCCTGGTGGATGGCAAGGCATTCATGGGTGATTACTGCGTTGGCTGCGGCCGGTGTTATGAGGTATGTCCTGTGGGTGCAATTGATATAAATATAACGAACGATAATTTCATTCAAGAGACCATCAAACGGTTGAAAGAAAAAATCAACGTAGCATGATTGAGGGAATGAAGACATGAAGAAAAAAATGAGTCGCAGGAATTTTATGAAGCAAAGCCTGGCGGTGGCCGGGGGTTTTTTAATTAACCCATTCGAACATTGGCGTCAGCAAACCACAGAATGGTCTGACGCAGAACGTCTGGGGCGGGTTTGCGTAGGTCGTTTGGATATTCGATTGCGCCCTTCAGCGAACAGTCCCTCTGTGGGTGTTCTGTACGAAGATGCTATGGTCGTTTGGTTGCGCGAGGTCATTGGCGAGCGCCCTATGGGTGTTTTCTCAAAAACATGGGTCGAGACCCCGGATGGTTACCTGTATGCCCCCAGTGTTCAACCGGTTTTTTATCGCCCGAATCCGGTAGAAACAAACTTGCCTGAAACAGAAATCGGCAGGGGTTTTTGGGCTGAGGTAACTGTGCCTTATGTGGATTTCACCATGGCAAACCCACCTGTCCGTTCTCCGTGGCTGAAGGAAGCCATCTTCCCGCGGCTGTATTACTCACAAATAATGTGGGTGGATGATATCCGCACACTGGAAGATGGTCGGCAACAATACCGTGTCCTTGAGCATCATGGCAGCTATGGTGATATATTCTGGGCGGATGCAACGGCATTCAGACGAATAACAGAAGATGAGGTTACCCCGATACATCCCGAGGTCGAAGAGAAACAAGTGGTGGTTGATCTTGATCAACAAACTCTCTCCTGCATGGAAGGCAGACGTGAAGTCTATCACTGTCGCATATCTTCCGGAACGAAGTTCAATTATCTCGGTGAACAAATAGATAAATGGAGAACGCCAACCGGCGAATTCTACATTTGGCGTAAGGCAGTATCGACGCATATGTCTGGGGGAGAGAGCGGTTATGGCTATGACACACCAGGGATTGGCTGGACCTGTTTATTCACTGGCAGTGGTATTGCCTTACATTCAACGTTCTGGCACAACAATTGGGGCACACCCCGCTCGCATGGGTGTATAAATGCTACACCAGATGATTCAAAATGGGTGTTCCGCTGGACATATCCCTATATTGGCCTTGTCCCTGGAAATATCGTAATTAATCGCCTGTTTGCCAGCACTACATTTAAGGTTATCGAAGCATAATCACAGCCTGAAGGAAAGTTATGATCACTATTACGGTATACGCCTACAAAGAAACTGAAGCAGCCAAACAAACAGAAAAACTGATACACAGCGCGGCTGGTGACATTCCTGTGCGCATAATTTATATTGATTTGAACTCCGATAAAGGAATGGCTGAATTTCTTGGTAACGAAGCTCCAATGGTGCAGGTGGGTCCTTACCGTTTGAAATCGCCATTAACAGAAAGAGACCTGAGGGTGGCGATCCGAGCTGCTCATGATCGCCATGAAAAACTAAAAGAGGATCCGGCGTATAAGGAGAGAATCACCAGGGGCAGAACTATAACCAAAACTGATCGGTTGAACCAATGGCTCACCAAAAACTATATGGTTTTGTTCATACTGATATTGGTTTTGTATGCAGGCGGGTCGATTTTAGCGCCGGTTCTGATGAAGGTTGGCGCTGAGCTGCCAGCCAGAGTACTCTATACCATCTACAAACCATTTTGCCATCAACTGGCTTTCCGGTCGTTTTTTATCTTTGGTGAGCAATTATACTATCCAAGAGAATTGGCGGGCATCGAAGGGGTGATCACCTACGACGAATTGATCGCTACGGGTGTCATTACCGGCAGTATCAATCTCGTTGATGCCAGAGATTTTTTGGGCAATGATTATGTTGGTTACAAAATCGCTTTGTGTCAGCGTTGTCTGGCGATTTATGTCGCCATGCTGCTGGTTTCCATCATCTTTGCGGCAACAGGCAACAGAATAAAGCCAATTGCATGGTATGTGTGGATCCTGGTTGGCATGGTGCCGATCGGCCTGGATGGAGGCTCGCAGATTCCGGGGGCTTTGGGAATTAATTTACCAGAATGGATGATCATTCGTGAAAGCACACCGTTATTTCGCGTAGTCACGGGAGCATTGTTTGGCATCATGACATTCTGGTACCTTTTACCGCAGGTGGAGGACAGCATGCGTGAATCAAGGGTCAATCTCTCCAAGAAGTTTGCGTATGCAGAAGCGAAAGAGGATCATGAAGAGTAAGTATGCCTTTTACTGAGTCGCAGGGGCTTATCTATTATTCATTTGAAACATTCAATCATGCAGGGGTTTTGAATGCTATATTCACCCGGTATGGAGGCTGCTCCAAGGAACCATTTCAGTCGCTCAACACTGGCGGTACTGTCGGAGATGACCCCGCTGCTGTAGTAGAAAACCACTTGCGAATATTCAGGGCGATCAATAGACCGTTTGAAAGCAGGTTCGATGTGTGGCAGGTGCATGGAGACGATGTGGCCATTGCAGACCAGCCAAGGCTTCAGGGAGAACCGCATTCAAAAGCAGATGTGATTATTACCGATCATCCTGAAGTGACAATGATGATGCGATTTGCTGATTGTGTGCCTGTTTTGTTATTCGACAAAGTGAAAAACATTGCCGGTATTGCTCATGCGGGCTGGCAGGGAACCATGCTGCGGGTCGCAGAAAAAGCAGTCCTCGCCATGGTCGAGGAATTCGGCTGTTCTGCCAATGACATTATCGCAGGAATAGGTCCTTCGATCGGCCCCGATGTCTATGAGGTCGGTGATGAGGTAATTCAAAGAACCAGGCAGGTATTTCCGGCAGTTTGGCGAGATTTGTTATTGACACGAAACGGAATCACCACCTTAAATTTGTGGTTGGCAAATGAATTCACCTTGGCAGGATGTGGTATTCGTTCCATAGAACATGCTAATATCAGTACATATGAGAACACTCAGGATTGGTATTCTCACCGTGGTGAAAATGGAAAAACAGGAAGATTCGCCGCAATTATTGCAGCGAGGCAGGTTGATGGCTGATGGTACTCGGTGGTGAACAAATTGTTTTGAATCTTCAGAATATTCGGCAAAGGATATCCAATGCGGCAAAATCTGCTGGCCGTGATCCACAGAAGATCAAACTCGTTGCAGTGACCAAAAAACAGCCAGTTGAGGTTATTCGGGCTTTACCAACGGATCTTGTTTCTATTCTTGGTGAAAATTATGTGGGCGACACCCAGCAGAAACAAGAAGAACTGGGAGAATGTGCCAGGTTGTTTCAATGGCACTTAATCGGGACGCTGCAAAGCAGGAAGACCAAGTACATTCCTTCACTTTTTTCTCACATGCATTCTCTTGACCGTTTGTCAATCGCCAAGCGGCTAAGCAAGGAATTTACACAACACCAATCACAGCTGTCGGTATTGTTGCAATTCAACATTGCCAACGAACCAACAAAGTCAGGATGGTTCCTGGATCTTGAGAAACCATCCACAGATATTTTGTCTGAGATAGATGAGGTTATTCATCTGCCCAACCTCATTGTTCATGGTTTGATGTGTATGCCACCCTATTCGGAAAATCCTGAAGATTCAAGGAAGTACTTTATCGCCATGAGGAAGTTTCAAGCGCTATTCTCGCGCCATTTTCCTGACTGTGATTTTTCGGAGTTATCGATGGGTACCAGTTTTGATTTTGAGGTGGCGGTGCAAGAAGGTGCTACCTATGTTAGAATTGGCGAAAGTATTTTTGGCAAGAGGGACATGAATGTTTGATGTGACTGTGCGGGTCTTTGCTGATGTTTTGGTCGCTGTTGTGATAATAAAAGTGATTTTGTCATACTTTTTGCCACCCAGCCACAAAATCAGGTATATACTGGACCAGATGGTCGATCCATTATTAGCACCGATACGCAAATTATTGCCCGCCAGCATGGGATTGGACTTCAGCCCAATAATCTTAATCATAGTAATTCAGATCGTGCAAGTTTTATTGATTCGTTTGTTTTAGGAGGAGCGGCACAAGTGAAAAAACAAAATACCAATTTCTCTAACCCGCGGGGTGGGGCGGCGATCAAAGTGCAGATTATTCCAGAGTCAACGCATAGCCGCGTAAAGAAAATATCACCAGACGGCCTGGTGGTACTTGAATTGGCAGCTGATCAGCACTCACTGAACGCAGCTTTGCAGAGATTTTTGTCTGATCTTTTCGATGTGCCTTCCGACAAGCTTGAGGTCATTGAAGGCAGCAATCATTATGACAGATTGGTTTGTGTACTGGATTTGAATGTGCAAGCTGTTAACAGTGCTTTACACAACGCAATCAAGTAATTTTTTGTTCGTCATCGTTCCATTGCATTTGTAATCCACAAACAATAGTCAGCATTTGCCACTGTACCAATGCTTGATTGTGGGGACAAGAATACCCGTTCAATTTCTCGCAGAACCTCTGGCTCATGCACAAAACGCAAATAATTCAATGCATTCCACTGGAGGTCACTGTCGGGTGACCGCAATGCTGTAAGCAGCAATTCGACCGGGTATACATCTGGTGATAAGCCTTCTCCTTGTGATGCTGCATATTTCAAAAGCCATTCAGCTTTCAAATAAGGCGTGTAAGACCGAGGAACCGAAACGCCCAGATCGGCTGTCAATGCCAGGACATGTTCGGCTGTTGTTCTCACGATCCATTCTTTGTCATTGAGGGCGATTTGCTCCAGCAGTTCTTTGCTCCATCCTTCGTGAATCGCTGCCAGGCCGAACACAACCGCTCTGCGGGTGATGAGATCTTCAGATCTGGCGAGGTTCTTCAATATCTCCTGGCCAGTGGGTTTTATTCGTGCCAGGGTCTCAGCGGCAGTGCGGCGGAACGCCTCATCGGCTGATTGGGTCAAATAATCATAAAGCAGCTGCGGCGTTTCTGCCTGCTGCGAATAACTGAGGCTGACCATTGCCGCATATGCTACCATATCTGACGGATCGTTCAAATGCTCAATCAAAGCCTGTGAGGCATGTGAATCCCGTAAAGCTCCCAAACCGAGTGCCGCTATCTGGCGGAGTTGGCCAGATTTGGTGGAGAGCAACCTGGTGAATATTTGGTTTAAGGTTGGGTCATCCATCTCTATCAAAGCTGCCAGGTAACGAAATTGATGGGGGAGGGGCAATGATTCTTTTTGTAATTCAGTCAATATCCGTTTAATGAGTTTGTTTCGCCATTCATGGGTGCGTGGGGTGTATTTCAGCCACCTGGAAGCCATCAGAAAATTGGCAAAATCCGATTTGCTATTTATATCTGTTTGGATGATTTGATCAATCCAGGGTGTGGTATTTTGAAAGCTAGCCGAATAACCAAATGCTACAGCAGCAGGTGTCCATCTTTGAATGAACGTCAAGTCCGGCTCTTGTTTGGTGAGTTGATAACCACCAAAGTAAGCCAGGAAATTTGGATGGATGAATCGATACAATCCATCATTGTTCAACTCGAGCAGACCGATTTCAAACAAGTCAGAAAGTATGGAGGTGCCTCCTGAGCCTTTGCGGCGGTGAGCAGCGCCTTCGTCCATTTTTTCGAGTACCTGGGATGGCGAAGTTGATGAAGACAGGCGGAATTGATTCTTTAATAACTCCATCTCAAGGGCTGATTGAGGCAATGCTACTTGTTGTTGACGAATGAACGTATTGGCAATAGCTTCAACAGCCTTGTGTGAAATGTGATCATCGGTAATACGTCTGAAGTACGCCTCGATGTCGCTGATGGGCGATGTCCCGAGGCTATCGCCTGAGAATAGCGACCAAACACGCAAAGTCCACTCAAATGGTGTAAGGGTACGATGATCTTTCTCTGTCCATATCGCGAGTAGTGTGGCCAGATTCTTTTGGTCAAATTCATTTTCTTCACGTATTGATTTCTGCCAGGCTGCCGACCATTTTTGAACCAATACCTGCTTTTTTCGTTGGTCCCATCCCTTCATCACCATCGGGAGAAAGCCGTACGCTGGCAATCGGCCAAGGTAATGGGGACTGGTATTAACCAGAATCTTGATTCTTGGAAAATTTTTCGAAAAGAGTAGCAGATGTTCGACGATTTGGTCAAATATATCCGCCGGTACCTCGTCCAGTCCATCGACAAGTAAAACTAACTGGTTATTGCGCAAGTAGTTGGTGAGAACTTTGAGTATCTTTTTGCGAATAAGTTTAGGGAAAGAGAGTATGAAGTGACGGAAAAATGCCTGTTCAATTTGTTTCGGAAGCACTTTGTCCAGCGTCAGCTCTGATACGTGGACAAGACAGGGAAGACAGCCGTTCAATTTGGGTATCCCGGTTTTATTTTGAATGATGCGCTGGGCCAAGTGGGAGAATAGTGTGGTTTTTCCGATGCCGAGATCGCCAATAACGACCATGTTGTTGGCGGTCTGCAAGAGACAAAGCGGATTGACTCCGCGTAAGTCAAAAGCACCGCTGAGGACAGGTGCATCGGTCAGGTAGGGAATCATCTGGTCGATGATGGGGGGGTCACCGATATCATCTGCATCAGTGAAAGGGTAAGCCAGTAATTCTTGGGCAACATAAATGTCATTGAGCGGAAATAATGTGTGGGCCAGATGATTCCGTTGTGTTTGGTAAAAAATTTCTGTACGCAGTAATTGATCAACACCGGTGATATCTTTTTTTGCAGCCACTGTTGATTTTTCAAAGACCGCTTTTTTTACCTGTTTTAATTTATCGCGGTATTTGAACCATTGAGCGACTGCAATCAGCCCAACAACAAGACCTATGAGGAATGAACGAAAATCAAACCATCTCATCAATAATTCCCAAAATTCCTAGTAAGATCAATGTCATTATAGTAGAGTTAGCGAAATAGATGTGAGAAATTTTGGTATGTTGTGTTGAATTAATAAATATGGTCATTACCACAAGCAGGCTGTTGTATAATAGGTGTAATTTGTTGGGAAAAATCGCGATTATTCATCAATTTTCATTTAAGCAAACAAGGTGGTTCAGGAGGAGCAGCGATGGCGTTGGAAGTCGGACAACAATTAAGAGATCGTTACAAAATAATGTCTGTCATTGCACAGGGAGGCATGGGCGCTATCTATGAGGCCACTGATGAGGTGCTGGGTATCAAGGTAGCTGTGAAAGAAAACCTGTTCTCGCAAGAAGTAGCCATTCGCCAATTTAAAGCGGAAGCTCAAATTTTGGCAAGTCTCCGCCATCCCAACCTGCCTCGCGTTACTGACCACTTTGAGATTCCTGGCCAGGGGCAGTACCTGATCATGGATTTTGTCTATGGCGCTGACCTGAAGGACCTGCTCAACGATAACGGGGCTTTCTCCGAAGAAGAAGCCATCAGGATAGGCATTGAAGTTTGCAAAGCGCTTGATTATTTGCACAAACGTAAACCTCCTGTTATTCATCGCGATATTAAACCCGGAAATATCAAAATATCTGACACAGGCGAAGTGCATCTGGTAGACTTTGGCCTGGCTAAACAGGCGATTGTCGGAGAACAAACCCTAACCGGTGCGCAAGCGCTGACACCCGGCTTCGCTCCGCCAGAACAGTATGGTCAGGGAACCGATTACCGCACAGACATATATTCTCTTGGCGCGACCCTCTACGCGGCGGTAACCATGGAAGCACCTATCGATGGATTGAGCCGTGCGGCTGGCAACGACACCTGGATTAATATTCAGGAAAAGAACCCGAAGATATCGCCCCGATTTAATGAGGTTATCAATAAAGCCATGGCGATAAAGGTGGCAGACCGTTTTCAAAGTGCTGAAGAATTCCTGCAGGACCTTTCGTCAATCAGCGGTGCGAGTAGAGATGCCACCGTGTTGAGCCCGGATTCTCAAAGCTTACTGACTGACAGCCAAAGACAGCCTGCCTCTTCAGCGTTTGATGCACCGGTCTCCACGAAGAGGAAATTCCCTGTTTGGATACCCATCATCGGTTTGTTTTTGTTGGTAGCGATTGCTGGAGGAGCTTTTCTTGGCAGCAGATTCCTGCTCCCCTTACTCAACAATGAAACTGAGCCAGGTAATACCTCACAGGCCTTGGCTGAGCCAACAGGAGAAGGCGCTGACCATACGATCACCGAAGCAGATAACAACGAACCTACAGTAACCCCAACCGTTTTTCCAACGGAAACCTCTGCACCAGCGATTGTTGATGAGGAGCCAACTCCGGACCCCACCGCAACAATCGCCCCCACGCCAACAGTGGCGGCCACACCTATTGGTGGGGGGCAGGGTATAATCGCGTTTGCCTCAGACCGCGAAAATGGTGTTCCACAAATTTTCTTTATCGATGTGGTCACCAGGGAATTAACCCAAATGACGAGTTTTGATAGAGGCGCCTGCCAACCTGATTGGTCGCCAAATGGAGACCAAATTATCTTCACTTCTCCGTGCCCAAAAGAACAAATGGATTACAAAGGCAGCCGTTTGTTCATCATGAATATCGATGGCAGCGCTCTGCGCCCGTTGAATACTATTCCTGGAGGTGATTTTGACCCAGATTGGCATCCTTTTGATGAAAATTTGATCGTCTTTACTTCGTATCGCAACAATAATCGTCCCCAGTTGTATATCTATGACTTGAGAGATAATTCTGTTGATGGATTGAGTCCCAATGTGGCATACGATCGCGCCCCCAAATGGTCACCAGATGGCACTTTGGTTCTATTCCAGACTGTATACGAAGGATTTAACCGGGTCTTCTACCTGAATCTTGAAACAAATCGACGGACGAATATATCGCAAGTAGATATGGATTCTCTCAACCCGGCGTGGTCAAACTCCGGTGATATGGTGTATTACTCCATGGGAGCCAGTCTGCCTGCATTAACCGGCCACCAGTTCGACAACATTGTCGGCACACGCTTCACGCTAGAATCGCCAAAACCTGTCTGGGAAATTGATTTTTCACCGGATGATTATTGGCTGGCGTATTATGGTTTGGGAGAAGGCAGCAACCGTGACCTGTTCATCATGCTGGCAAATGGTGACCTGGTGCAGCAATTGACGAATGATCCGCATCATGACTTTGATCCGAAATGGCGGCCCTGATAGAATGTTACAGGCTTTGAGACGCTGTCGTTTCAGTTAATTTCTTGCCACGCTTTCTCAGCATGCCCAAAAAAGCAGGCATTGCCCTGGCATATATGTAGTGCCAAAAGGGCTTGACCACATAATCATGCGCCCCCAGGGTGCAAACGGTTTGACCGCCCAATCCGATCTTGAATCGATACACACCCCACATTGGGTCTGATTCATCAATATTGTTCGGTGCTCCCCAGAGATCATAATTTCTACATCCAATGCTTTTGGCTTTTTGGATAGCAGCCCATTGCAGCAAATAAGTAGGCATCAGATTCCTGTGTTCGTTGGTTGACATACCATATATGTAGTAGGCAGTTTTGTTAAAATGGAAAAGCATCAATCCCGCCAAAGGCAGTCCCTTATACTCAGCAATCAAGGGTGTTAACATGCTTTGTTCAAAAAAGGCATGCCATACATCAAGGTAATATTTTTCATGGCGGATGATAAAACCATCTCGCAAACTGGTTTGTGCATACATGCGGTATAGCATTGGAAAATCTTCTTGATTTCCCTCTCGTACACTGACTCCTTTTCGTCCAGCCAGACGGATATTGTAGCGGGTTTTTTGTTTCATGTCTGCCAGCAATGTTTCTTCATCTTTGCTCAAGTCGATGGTTATGGTATTGCGGAATTGAATTTGGTCTGACGAAAATTGCCATTCATCACCCAATACATAATCAGCAACGCCTTTTGGGTGACTACTTTCTTCCACGGATATTTCCTGATTTGAGAAAGTATCGGTAATGATATCCGGATCGATCTTTATGAAAATTGCATTTTCTTTTTTTGCGAGCTTCTTGATATCAGCAAGCACATGCTCCGCCAATTGTGCATTGTTCCAATCGAGAACAGGTCCTTTTGGGGCATACATTATAGACAAGGGCAAACGAGACCCTTTAATCTTTACTTGTTTTTTTAGGACTGAAGCCATGGCAATTGTTTTACCTGACTCATTTAACCATTCAACCGGGATAGCTTGCCAACCGTATTTTCCTTTGACCTTAGCCCATTCGGCGGTCTGCAACAGAGGTGGACCCGGCAGTGCCGCTAATCTGTCATTCCATCCCTCGTACGCGGTGATTTTCATGTCAATCGCTCATTTTCCTTTGGTAAAGTTTGTACAGTGCTGGCATATACACCCTATCATAGGCTTCCATCGATCGCTTGATAATGCCGCCAAACCCTCGCTTGAACCGGTAAACTCCCCACAAACCATCATCACGGTCAGCAAAAGAGGCTTCTAATTCTTCTAATGGCGCATCAGGAATGCCCCAAAGGTCATACTCTTTACATCCGATGCTGGCAGCCCATTGCATGGCTCTGAACTGGACAAGGTAGGTCGGCATGCGGTTACGCTCTTGATTCGAAGATGCGCCATAGAAATACATGGCTTTTTGTGCCTTATAAAAGACCATGATAGCAGCGAGAGGCAGGTCATTGAATGATGCCAAAAATAGGCGGCATGCTTGCGGATAGAATTCCTCGAAGGCTTTACGGTAGTAAGCAAAGGTATGCACACCAAATTCGTTGCGCTCACCTGTTACTTCCATCAACTGTTGGAAAGTATGGATGTCTTCGGTTTCTTGGACAAGGACCTCTTTTTTTTGTGCCAGGCGTATGTTGTAGCGTGTTTTTTGTTTCATGCGAGAGAGCCATTCTTCATCGTCACCCTCCAGCGAAACCATAAGCGTTTGTCGGGGTTGGATTGGCTTTGCAGGGGAACCAAGTGTGCTTAGTTGCGCTCTGGCTGACTCACAGCTCTTCTCATCTTCCCAAATGTCTGGTTCAATCTTCAAGAAAATGGCACTATGTTTTTTACAGACAGCATCAATTTCCATAACATGTTCAGCAATGCGATTGAGATTTCCAACAGGCCCTCTGGCAATGTAGGCAATCCTAAAGCCAAGCGGTAATTTTCTGAAGAGAATCTGAGATCCGATATCACCGGTGATAACTCGCTGGCTGAACCAGCCAAATTCGCCTTTCAATACCGCCCAATGTGGTGATTGCAGCAAATGGGCATCATTGTGCGCGTCATAAAATTCAGACCAAATGGTTTGATTGACTACGGTCATATCGTTTACTACTTTTCGCGATTAATTTCGGCATCAGGGATCAATGTCTCAAGCAGGCTAACGATTTCTTCCGCCTTGCCATCATCCGCCAGTTTTGAAAGATGGGGCAAATGTTGAGAAATATGGACGTTTTCCAGTTCATCTTCTTTGTCCAATATGAAAAGATCAGGATGCGGAGTAGGTTTAAAACTTTGGGCTTCATCCCAAAGTTCCTCACTCAGCTTGTCACCCTGCCGTATTCCTGTGAACACAATTTCAATATCTCTGCCAGGATCTAAACCTGACAAACGGATTAAGTCCTCCGCCAGGTCAAGAATTCGGACTTGCTCGCCCATGTTGAGAATGAAGATGTCACCACTTCTGCCGAACGTGGCCGACTGTAACACCAGATAAACAGCCTCAGGGATGGTCATGAAGTATCGCTTCATTTCAGGGTGCGTGATTGTCACGGGTCCGCCATGCAAGATTTGTTGTTTAAAAATGGGTACCACGCTGCCACGACTGCCCAAAACATTGCCGAAACGGACAATGGAGTAATTTCCATTGGTACGGTTTGCCCCCTCTAACACCACCATTTCCGCCAGTCTTTTTGATGCCCCCATAACATTGATGGGATGTGTAGCTTTGTCGGTAGAAATCATCACAAGGCGTTGTACTCCGTGTTTCTCGCAGGCGTTAACAATGTTACTTGTCCCCAACACGTTGTTTGTGATAGCCTCTTCCACATTTTCTTCCATAAGAGGGACATGCTTATGGGCTGCAGCATGAAAAACAATCTCGGGGGTGAACCGTTCAAAAACCGATTGAATGCGATTTATATCGCGAATATCAGCAATAATCGGGACAGAGTTTAAGTCAGGATGCGACTCGGTTAGCTCCTGGTAAATTTCAAAAATAGAATTTTCACCATGTCCTAATAAGTACAACGCTGAGGGAGAGCGCCTGGCAATTTGTCGGCATAATTCCCGACCAATTGATCCGCCCGCTCCTGTAACCATGACTGTTTTTCCAAACAAACTTTCTCGAATCTTTTCGTCATTCAGCCGGGTAGGCTTTCTGCGTAGCAGGTCTGTAATCTCAACCTCTCGCAACCGGCTCACACCAATTTTCCCTTCGATTAATTCATAAATACCAGGAATCGTTCTAAACGGTATATCAAATTTGTGACAGGCACTGGCTACCAGGCGTGCAACCCGGCCAGGTGCAGATGGGATGGCAATAATTACTTCGTCGACATCGAGGTGCGCTAACACTTTATCGATTTCGGTCACCGTGCCAATCACTTTTATATTATTGATGACAAGATTTTGTTTGGTCGGATCATCGTCAAGAAACCCAATGGGTATGGCATTAAGCTGGGGAGTTTTCAACAATTCACGCACAACAATTGCACCCGCATCACCAGCGCCAACCACCAACACTTTTTTGGGAGCATTTTCATAAAGGGAGTAGCTGCGATCCCCTGATTGGGTTTCAGAAAAGAATCTAAACACAAATCTGCTTCCGCCTGTCAAAACCAGGCCCAATATCCAATCAATGACCAGTACACTGCGCGGAAAAGCCGTAAAGAACTCAAGAGAAAATAACAATAGCATGATTGCGCCAATCATTGCAGAAGAAGTTGTGACAGAGAGGATTACCAGCCAGAGTTCTTTCACGCCAGCGTATCGCCACATACGCCGATAGATTCCATAGCTGTAATGCACCAGCGGTTTTATCAATAAGGACATAATCCCCATGATTAAAGCGCTATCGAGATAAACCATGAATGTAGAGAAATTTTCGAGGCGCATCATGTAACTGATAAAGATACCGAAAACTATAAAAAACAAGTCGGCAATTAGAAAATGGATATTTCGAACGTTATATTTACTCTTCATTGTTTATCTTCCACGCAAACCAAGCACCTGGCTGATTGATCGGACAATTATTTGCATGTCCAACAACAAAGAGCGGTGTTTTATATAGAACAGGTCGTATTCCAATTTTTCGACAGTCTCTTCCACGGTGGCAGCATACGATTGATGTACTTGCGCCCATCCTGTCAGCCCGGGCTTTGCCAACAAACGAGCGCGGTAAAAAGGAATCTCCTTTTGAAAATTGCTTACAAGTGATGTGATTTCTGCCCTTGGCCCGATCAAGCTCATTTTGCCTTGCAAAATCGCGAGGAATTGCGGTATTTCGTCGAGGTGGCTTTTCCTGAGCACCTTTCCTACCAGGGTGATTCGCTGATCATGCATCAGTGTTGGTTGAATCTGGGCAGATTTTTCTTTTGATTGATACATTGACCGAAATTTGACCAATGTGTAGGGTTGCCCGTTTTTCCCTAACCGTTCTTGTTTAATGAAGACTGGAAAGCCGGACTCAACAACAATTGCCAGGGAAACAATAGGAAGAAGAAGTAGAAAACCAATAGTCCCGGCAACTCCAGCAAAAAAATCTATGACCCGTTTAGAGAGAATATAGGAACTGGTCGAATGCACATCTGAATAGAACGTCCGTATTAACCATTCAGTATCGTGTAAATGAATCGGAATCCGTCCAGTAAGCTCCTCATATACTTGTGATGCAGTGGTCACTTCAATGCCGTTTTCTTCAAATTGCGTTAATTTTTCCAATAAATCGGGAGGTAAGTTTTTGTTGATCGCACAGATAATGTCGGTGACTCCAAATCGCCCTACGATATCTTCGAGAGAGTGTCTGTTGCCCACCACAGGGATACCTTCAATAAGCTCATTTGGCTTTTTATCATCAATAAACCCAATAATGTGAAAAACCTCAGCGCGGGTACGACGGATGATTTCCAGGATCGATCTGCCGGTTTTTCCCGCTCCCAGGATTAGAATCCGTCGCAAAAAAGGTCTTGCAGTAAAAACACTAATGTAAAGCAAACGCCAGGTGAAAGTGAACAAGGCTACCATCGGAATAAAAATACCGATTGCCAATCGGGGCAGGGGGGTGTTTTCATCAAAAAGGAAATAGACAAACAGATAAAGAACCAGGGCGATGAAAGCAGCCATCAGGATTGCCCGCAGGGTGTCCCTCTTTTGGCTGGCTTTGCGCAGATCATATAACTCCAACAAAAGAAAGAGCCAGATTAGCGGGAGGAAGAAGTACCACACAGGTGCACGCGTGCGAATGAATTCGGCAGAGAACGAAAGCCACTCATCTTGTAGTGCCCAAATGTACAAAGCTATAAAAAGCGCAAAACCTGCGCACAACAGGTCACCTGCCAAAAGTATTTGAATTCTTTGGCGGGATCGAACGCGGATGAAGGATGTCTTTTGTGGGAGGTGATCAGTCTGCATGTTTTTTCTTAACAACTAATTGCCCTAAGGATACCAGAAAACCAGAAGCCCATGAGAAGTGCATAGTTATGACGGCAGCGGCAGACAGAATCTTTTCGTTGAAAACCAATTCTTTTGACCGCTTATCAGTCACAACGGAGAATGCGACCAGGGCTAAATACAACAATAACAATGCAGCAACCAGCAACAAGAGAGTGGGCAGGAAAATACTGATGCCCAAAAGTCCAACGAGACCCAGAACAAACAAGGGCGGTAAAGCCTGTCTCCAACGGATCGATTCTGGATATTTAGACAGCATTTTTACTTTCCAGAAACCATAACGCCAGTACTGCTTGGCGAGGCCCTTGAGCGTTGTACGCGCAAAATAAATGCATTGAATTTTTGGGTCTAAATAAACATGCCCACCAGTTTTTCTTATGCGAACGTTTAGATCATAATCTTCGTTAGACAGCAGATTCTCGTCATATAGGCCAATTTTGTCAAACAAAGAACGATGAAAACTGCCGAAGGGAACAGTATCAATAAAACCCTCGTGCGATCCCGCCTGACGGTAGGCGGCATTGCCTGTTCCAATCGCATTCGATGCGGCGGAAGCAATTGCTTTTGCTGTCGGGGTGGTATCGCCGGGTTCAATGATCCATATGCCGCCAATGTTGTCGGCGGTTTCTTTTTTCAAATGATCAATGCATCTCTCGATATAGGTTCTTTCTGGGGTACAGTGGGCATCCAATCGAACAATGTATTGTCCCTTAGCAGCTTTAATGGCCGTATTCAATGCTGCGGGTATATGCCTTTTTGGATTGTCAACCACGCGGACATACAATTCTCTGTGGGCTTTTGAAAATTCTTCAATAGCATCACGGGTTCTGTCAGAGGAGAGCCCATCGGCAATGACAACCTCACAGGTGTTAATATCAATGGATTGTTCCAGGATAGCCGACAAAACCTGCGCGATTGTCTTCTCTTCGTTGTAGCATGGGATGATGATTGAAATATCGGGCACAGATTACCCCAACGACTTAACAGCGATGGCTTCAATTTCTACTTTTGCGCCACGCGGAAGGGCAGCGACCTGAAATGCGCTCCGTGCGGGGTAGGGGGCTTTAAAAAATTCTGCATAGATTTCATTCATCTTCTGGAACTCATTTATATCTGCCAGATAGACCGTTGTTTTTACGATGTCATCAAAAGTAAACCCTCCTGCAGTAAGAATGACGGAAAGGTTGGTAAGAGCTTGTCTGGTCTGCTCTTGTGTAGTCTCACCGGCAAAATTGTTGGTTACGGGGTCAATACCCAGTTGGCCGGCAGTAAACAGCATATTGCCCATTCGAATTGCGGCTGAATAGGGACCAACCGCTTTCGGGAGTTCTGGCGATTCAATCGGTTGTTTCATTCTCACCTCGATCATATTCATATTGGAGAGTAATCACGCTGATTATAACATTGAAACCCATCCCGCTCTTTTCCCGAAAGCGATACAATACTATCCATGAGTGATTGGCTGTTGGATCTACAAATAGATGTTCGCACAACAATTATGGTGCTTGTGATAGGGATGATTATTGTTGGAGGGTTGTTAATCATCCACGGCATCAAATTGATTCGGTATGGGACAACGATCGAATATTATCAAAAGCGGAAAAAATATATTCTTCGTGGCTTGCGCATTTTTGCCACCGCCATTATCGTCGCCATCACAGCCGTTCTCTGCAGTAGATTTGGTGAACCGCTGGTTTATCAGGTGTATGTTCCCTCACCAACCAGCTCAATTACCCCCTCGATCACTCCTTCGCCAACCATCACGTTAACTCCCACCATCACATTGACCCCAACCGTCACACAAACCCCCTCCATCACACCCATACCAGAAGTACCCGATGATATTGTGAATGAATTTGAAGGCAGTACCGAAGTACCTGAAGAGGTTGTGTTCAGTCCTCTCGCAATCTCGAATGAAATCGATGATTTTTTTCAGGCAGTTTCACCTTCAGACCAATTCGCAGGTGATGATGAAGTACTCTATGGCAGTTTTACCTACAACAATATGGTTCCCGGATTGCAGTGGACGATTTTGTGGCTTGATCCTGATGGCCTCATTATCTGCTATGAATCATTTGTTTGGGGCAATTTTACCGGTGGATATGGCTACACTGAGTGTAGCAGCCCGGGTCCACGATGGAAACAGGGGGAGTACCAGGTGCAGATGTTCTTAGGGACAGAGTGGTGGTTGACAGGGCGCTTTAGTGTTGGTGAAATTGCTCTTGAAGACGAATCATGACCTTTTACCGCTCTTAGTAAGTTCTTTGTTTGTCTTTGCTTAGAGCAATTGCCACCAGAGAAGCTAATGTTGTGTTGTTTTTCAGTAAATCAAGATTCGCCCTCATACTGAGTCCGTCTGTCAGTTGATTTACACGTGACAGCAGATAAGGGGTGGTGGCTGCACCATGAATGCCATCCGCCGCTGCCTCATTAATCGCCTGATCTATGGCATTTTCAATAGCTTCACCCTGCAACGCGGTTGAAGAGGGGGGAGGCACAACCAAAAGAATGGAGGATTGCAGGCCCAAAGACCAATGATGTCTGGCAATATCAGCAACCTCATCCGCAGAATCTACCGACATGTCGACGGGCAAACCGCTTGAAGGTGAAAAGAAAGCTGGAAAAGTGTCGGTTTGATAGCCAATGACAGGTACACCAGCTGTCTCCAGGTACTCACGTGTATTGGGCAGATCAAGTATTGACTTTGCGCCGGCACACACCACAACCATAGGGGTAGTCGCCAGTTGCGGCAAATCAGCACTGATGTCGAAATTTGTTCCGCGATGAACTCCGCCAATGCCTCCGGTAGCGAAAACCTGGATATTGGCCAGTTTTGCGAGGATCATGGTTGCGCAAACCGTGGTGCCCCCATTTAATTGCCGGCTTAACGCAATGCCAAAATCTCTTTTGGATATTTTTCGGACATCTGTAGCCGGGTTCCCGAGGAGTTCAATTTCTTGTTGGGTTAGTCCAATTTTGGGTGTTCCCTGAATTATCCCGATGGTTGCCGGGGTTACGCCTGTTGCACGCGCAGTTGCTTCGAGGTCAAGTGATAATTGAATATTGTGGGGATAGGGCAATCCGTGTGTTAGGACTGCTGTCTCTAAAGCCATCACTGGCTGTCCAATGGCCATTGCCTGTTGCACTGGTTTTGAGATTTGAATTCCCTGCATGTCGTGCTCCTTTTTTTCACACAATTATAACCGCTTGACAAGCGTCCAAGTTCTGTTAAACTAAACTCTATTGGGCTGATGGCGGAACAGGCAGACGCATTAGACTTAAAATCTAACGATGGAAACATCGTGTGGGTTCGACTCCCACTCAGCCCATTAAAACCTTGTTTCAAGGTTTTTTTAATGTTCAGGTGCGGGAGAGCGGTTAAGGTAGAATTAAAGTCGATGATACCAATAGGTTGAATACGGAGTGAAAATATGGAAAAGATACACGTGCTGGCGTTAGATTTAGGGGCAGAAAGCGGACGGGCGATTGTAGGTGCTTTCGATGGCCACACCATCGAGATTCAGGAAGTTCATCGATTTCCCAATTTATCGGTTCGATTACCGGATGGTTTACATTGGGATATCCTCTACCTGTTCAATGAAGTGAAAAAGGGGATACGGCTCGCTTACAAACAATACGGTGAAAGTCTTATCAGCCTGGGTATCGATACCTGGGGGGTGGACCATGCGTTGATTGACGCCAAAGGGCATATGACTTTCTTGCCCTATCATTATCGTGACAGCCGCACAGACCATGTAATGGAAGAAGTTTTCTCCATCGTTCCAAAGGATAAAATATTCTTCCAAACCGGCATTCAGTTTATGTCCATCAACACCCTGTATCAGCTCAGGTCTCTTTTACAAACCAACCCGATTGCCATCCAGAATGCCAAAACATTCCTTACCATTCCCGATCTATTGAATTATTGGCTCACAGGGAAAAGGGTCAGTGAGTTTTCCATTGCCACCACTACCCAATGTTATGACCCAACCAGTAAAAATTGGGCCTATTCGCTTATGGAGAAAATCGGCATCCCTGGTGATATATTCCCTGAAATCGTTTCTTCCGGCACTATTTTAGGAAACCTGCTTCCGTATGTAACGCAAGAACTAGGTGCCTACAACCTCCAGGTGGTAGCGCCTGCCTGCCATGATACCGCCAGCGCCGTGCTATCCATACCAAAAAGCCATGTGCCAAGCGCTTATCTAAGCTCTGGAACCTGGTCGTTGTTAGGTATAGAATCCCCCAACCCTATCATCAATCAACAATCGTTGGCGATGAATTTCACCAATGAAGGCGGTTTTGATGGTTCCATTCGGTTTTTAAAGAATATTACCGGCCTGTGGATCGTTCAGGAATGTAAGCGTTACTGGCAATCACAAGGGAATAATTATTCGTATGCTGACTTAACAGACCTGGCAAACACTGCGGCAGGCCACCAGGCATACATAGACACCGAATGGCCGGAGTTCCTAAAGCCTGGCAATATGCCCGATAAGGTTCGTCAGTATTGCGCATTAACCAATCAGCCTGTGCCACAAGACCCAGGCTCCATTATCCGTTGTGTATTGGAGAGCCTGGCACTCAAGTACAAAGAAGAATTTGACGCATTAGAAGTGGTCACCGGCCAGCATATTCAACAGTTGAACATAGTTGGCGGTGGCAGCCAAAACACCTTGTTGAACCAGTGTGCTGCCAATGCATTGAAAAGAAAAGTGGTCACTGGCCCGGTCGAGGCAACCGCATTCGGCAATATTCTCGGCCAGTTGATTGCCCTTGGAAAGGTCGAAACCATCGACAGAGCCAAAGAAATCGTCTCGAATTCCTGCACACTAAGCACCTATCAACCTCAAGATATTGAGGAATGGCAAACCGCTTACCCAACTTACAAACAATTGGTGAACGATTACAGAAATGAATAACCAGATGAACATGGATTTTTATGCACCAACTCTCCACATGGATATAGAAGCTATCCGGTCGGGATACTTCACCGATGCTTATTTTCTCAATATTCAGACGATATTGGAATCGATGAGTGATTCTTCGTTTCCATCACTTGACCCGATGACCGACAGTGGATATCAGGTTTCTGATACGCAGGTTGAGATGCAATGGTTTACAAGGCGGCCCGGACAGACACTCGTTTGTGGGTTGAATTTTGCGCTGGCTTGTCTGAAAAATTGCACTGGCTACTGGGAAAATGGCCAATTTATTGATACGGCTGATGCCCTGGAAGTGTGGGCGGTTCCAGAGGGTTCCTTTGTTGATTATCAAGGGGATCCGTCTGCGGTAGTGCCTGTTCTGAAGGTGAGAGGCAAATACCGCGATTTTGGGATCAATGAAACAGTAACTTTGGGCTATTTAGCACGTGCCAGCCGCGTTGCCACCAATGTGTATGAATTATTGGTTGCAACACAAGGAAAACCGTTGCTTTTCTTTCCTGCACGCTATGATTTACCCGAAACCCAGACCATAGATGGCTATGCTTATGGTACGGCTGTAAAGACTTACAATGAAAAATTCGGAAAAGATTTACAATTAGTTGTGTCAACAGATGCCCAGGGTGCTTTGTTGGGTATCATTGGGGGAGGGACAATTCCGCATGCCGCCATTGCCTGTTTCCTCGGTGATACTGTGAAAACCACATTGGCCTTTGCAAAATTCATAGATCCTGCCATTCCGCGCGTTGCCTTGGTTGATTTTGATAATGATTGTGTTAATGCTTCCAAAAACGTTGCCCATTCGTTGTTTCACGAATACATCGCGTGTGTTCGACGTGGCAATGATGAAGAGGCAAAACGTTATAAACTGTTTGGGGTGCGCCTGGACACAAGCTCAGCGCTCATTGACAAATCATTGGTACCAACCGGGGAAAAACGAGAGGATTATGGCGTAAATCCCCGCCTGGTACAGGCAGTTCGCAAAGGTTTGGATGATGCCTGGATGGAATGGGATTTGAAGCAGGATGACATACCTCTGGCAAAAACTTACTTGCGGGAAGTAAAGATCATTGTTTCCGGCGGCTTCAACAAAGATAAGATCCGGTGGTTCGAAGAAACCAATATCCCCGTTGATATATATGCAGTCGGTTCAGCCACCTTCGACAACCATGGTCCCACCGTGACTGATTACACAGCGGATGTTGTGCAGGTAAAAATTGGCGATGAATGGTCGCCGATGGCAAAAGTGGGACGCAAGCAAAATGAAAACCCTGAACTGGTTCGGGTCTGGTAATAAAAAGAGGCTGTCCCGAAAGTAACCGGACAGCCTCTTTTTATTCATTCTCACCCATATAATGGGCCGAAATTCTGACAGGCGCGAAAATCTGCTCCTTCAAGATCCTTGGTTCCGAATGCGTTCCAGGCAGAGGGCCGGAAGATCTTATCATCAGGCAAATTGTGCATATAGACAGGGATACGCAGCATTGCACACAAAGTAATCAGGTCGGCGCCAATATGCCCGAAGGCCAGGGCTGCGTGATTGGCCCCCCATTTGTCCATCACCGAGTAGACATCCGTAAAAGGTGACTGTTCCGTCGTGCGGGGCACGAACCATGTGGTGGGCCAGGTGGGATCGGTTCGTTGGTCGAGTGTTGCGCCAACATCCTCTGGCAGATCGATTGACCATCCCTCCGCCAACTGCAGAGCAGGCCCTAACCCTTTGGTGATATTGATACGAATAGCCGTCAATGGCATGCCACCTTGCGACAAGAAGTTAGAAGAATAGCCACCGCCGCGGAAATATTCCAGCGTGGCTGGCCGCCAGTGGGTGGCGTTGAGACAGCGCGTTACGTCATCATTGGTAATTTCCCAGAACGGTTTCATCACTGGATTGCCGTTTTCATCTTTCATTTGGCCCGAGCCGTCAAGGCTTGCGGCACCTGAGTTAACCATATGGATGAAACCTTTGGAGGCTTTGCCTTCCAGTTGGTAACCGGTTACCCGCTTGACCGCTTCAGGGCTCCAATAGGTACGCACATCGGCAAAAATCGATGGGCGATTGGTCAGCAGGTAAGCGAAGAGCATGCTCATCGCGTTCAATGTGTCATTTTCAGTGGCCATCACAAAAGGAGCGCGGGGCCCATTCCAGTCAAAGGAGGAACAGAGAATCGCTTCCATGAAGTCACCGTTTGGAAAATGATCAGTCCATTGGCGCTGCCCCTGGAAACCACCGGCAATGGCATTATGCCCAAGGGCTTCTTCACCCCAGTCAAGTTCAGCCAGGCGTTTATTGCCCACCATCAGATCGCGCCCGATCATTACCATTTTTGTAACGAATTCCCAGTTTTTATCTTTTTGTTGGCGGGTTTCCTGCTTTTCTGGGGGATTGTTGTCTTTGCCTTCAATACAATTGTCCTTGACCCATTGCAGGGCAAGTTTGTATTCTTGAGGATCATAGATATCTTCTTCGATTCTGCGATAAATCTCTGTCATATCGACAGTTTCACAGCGCATGCCAAGATATTCCTCAAACACCGATTGATCAATGATCGAGCCGCCAATGCCCATGGATACACTGCCAATAGAGAGATAGGATTTTCCACGCATATATGCAACTGCCAGGCCGGCTGTGACAAACTGAAGCAATTTGGATTTGACATCTTCCGGTATAGAATTATCGCCAGCATCCTGCACATCATGTCCATAAATACCAAAGGCTGGCAAGCCTTTTTGATTGTGGGCTGCCAGAACAGCGGCAAGGTACACAGCACCGGGCCGTTCTGTACCGTTGAACCCCCAAATGGCTTTTGGGGTCAAAGGGTCCATGTCCATCGTCTCAGAACCGTAGCACCATGCCGGGGTGACGGTTAAGGAAACACCAACATTTTCTTTACGAAACTGCTCCGCCACAATAGCCGCTTCGGTCGCGCCGCCAATGGTGGTGGAAGCAATCACACATTCAACAGGTTCGCCATTTGGGTAACGTAGTGAGTCACTGATTAATTGAGCAGCCGCCTCTGCCATTTGCATGGTTTGCTGCTCCAATGACTCCCGCACGCCCTTACGACGCCCATCGATGGTCGGACGGATACCGACTTTGGGGAAACCGCCCACCGGTCCAAAATTTTCAAAAGCCATTATTCACCTCCAGGTAGGGAATGATTCGTATATAATTCTCAGTAATAAGATAAGTTGCGGAGACCAAATATGCCGCTGCCTTGATTATACAATGCCGAAGTGAAATATGGCAACGTTTTCATATTTTAAGATTCATTGAAAGAGGAATTATGTATCGCTCAGAAATCAATCGCATCGTTCAACAGTCGTTGGACACCCTTGAACAATATCAGTTTCATCTCCCGCCGTTCGCACATTGGGGGTTGACTCAATGGGGGGAACACAAAGACGCCTGTGAAGAAATTTTCAACAACCAATTAGGCTGGGATATCACCGACTTCGGCAGGGGGCAATTTGATCAATTCGGCCTGGTGCTGTTCACCATCCGCAACGGACATCCTGCTAATTTGCATAACCAAACTGGCAAGATGTATGCAGAAAAAATTATGATCGCCCGTAACCATCAAAAAACCCCGATGCACTTTCATTGGAACAAGATGGAAGATATTATCAACCGTAATGGAGCCGTACTCGTTTTTGAGTTGTATGCCGCTACTGCCGATGACAAACTTTCGGAGGAGGATTTTTCGTTATCCGTTGATGGGATGCAAAGGACTTTCCATTCGGGTGACCGGTTAGAGTTGCAGCCCGGTGAAAGCTTGTCATTACCTCCTCGGATTTACCATGCCTTCTGGGCAGAACAGGGGGATGTATTAATCGGCGAAGTGTCTTTGGTCAATGATGATCATCTTGATAATTGCTTTTATGAACCGATTGGCCGGTTCCCTGACATTATTGAGGACGAAGAACCTAAATTCCTGCTGGTTGGCGATTATGAGAAGTTCTTATAGCTCATGTATTGATGTGGAGTGTCGCAAAACCGCTGTAGTGGCAGGTCATTTTTGCGTCGATATTCTGCCAGCTATGGATCAGGTGCCTACCGGTGAATTTTTTCAATTGTTTACACCCGGCCAATTGATCGAGACTGGCACGATACAATTGGCAACCGGTGGAACGGCCTCCAACACCGGCATCAGTTTAACCAAACTTGGTATACCAACCAGAATTGTGGCAAAAGTGGGCGATGATGCTTTTGGAGAGATCGCCCGCGGGATTGTTGGCACAGTCGTAGCAGATGAGAACTGCCAATTAATCCAATCCGACGATAGCGGCACATCATACACCGTCATTATTAATCCCCCTGGTGTTGACCGCATTTTTTTGCATCATCCTGGTGTCAATGATACGTTTACCGCAGAAGACATCAACGAGCAGCATTTGACCGGAGCCGTGCTTCTGCATTACGGGTATCCCCAGTTGATGAAACGTATGTATCAACATAACGGGGAAGAAATGCTGGCGCTCTTTCAAAAGGCAAAATCCTTGGGCTTGACTACCTCTATGGACACCACCATGCCGGACCCGAGTTCAGAAATGGGCCGAGTTGATTGGAACACAATCTTAAAAACAGTACTCCCCCTTGTAGATATCTACACACCCTCCTTTGAAGAAGCTTTTTTTATGCTCGAACCCGAAGAGTATCTCCGGGCAAAACTTGCTCAATTAGCCGACAATGACACAAAAGAGAAGACCGCTTTGCGCATAGTTAACAAATTGTTGCGATATGGAGCAAAAATCGTACTCCTAAAGATGGGTGAGCAGGGAGCAATGCTGGCCGTAAGCTCATCTATTAACCAGGTCAATTTTGGCAGTACCTGGTTTGAAGGATTGGCAGATTGGGCAGGTAAAATACTATGGACACCTGTTTTTGAGGTCGAGGTTGTGGGAACGACAGGAGCAGGGGATGCTACTGTCGCGGGTTTCATTGCCTCTTTGTTTCATGAATTGAGCGCAGAGCAAGCACTAACGATGGCGGCAGCCGTTGGGGCTTGTAATGTCGAAGCCCTGGATTCTACTTCCGGTATCCAATCCTGGTCATCAACTGTAGAGCGCATCATCAACGGTTGGCAGAAGGTAAGCCTACTTCCTGAATCCGAGAACTGGCTATGGTCTCCCGAGAACCAGATTTGGAAATATTCGTCTGATTGATCACCATGAGTGGTAATGTGTGTATAATTCATTTGAAATTCTTTATTGTTATCCATATCTGGAGATAAAATTGCCAAAGAAAACTATTTTCTTAGTAGATGACCATGAAGTTGTGCGCCTTGGGCTCAGAACGTTGTTAAACCATCAAGATGAATTTGAAGTGATTGGCGAAGCAGGAACCGCCAAAGAAGCCATTGAAAAAATCAATCTCCTTGTACCAGATATCGTACTGATGGACATCCGCTTGCCTGGCATGTCGGGTATCGATGCGTGTGAACAGATCATCGCTTCGCATCCTGACATGCGTATCATTATGTTGACTTCTTACGCAGAGGACGAAATGTTGTTTTCGGCCATTCGGGCGGGTGCTTCTGGGTATGTGCTGAAGCAAATTGGAGGTGATGACTTGATCCGCTCGCTCAAAGCGGTCAGCCGTGGAGAAGGATCGCTTGATCCAGCGGTGACCCAACGCGTCTTTCAAGAAGTTCGCCGGGCGGTAAAAGAAGAGGAATCTGCTGCTTTTGTCAATCTGAGCCAACAAGAAAGGCATGTTCTGCAATTGGTATCAGAAGGAAAGACCAACCGCGAGATCGCTAAAACCCTTTATCTCGGTGAGGGCACAGTCAGAAATTATGTCAGCAGCATCCTCTCGAAATTGGGGGTAAGCAACCGTGCAGAAGCAGCTGCCTATGCAGTTGAACACAGCCTGAAAGAATACCTCGACAACTAATCTTCTGGTAGTTGTTTTGGATATACGCCAGCTTGAGAAAGCAGATCCGCTTGTATTTGCCACATCTCGTTTTTGCTGGCTTCATCATGATGGTCGAAGCCCATAATATGCAGCAGCCCATGAATGGTAAGCATCAATATCTCGATCGTCAACGTATGTTGGGCGCGCTCAGCTTGCCGCTGCGCCGTTTCATACGAGATGATGATGTCGCCCAGGTAAGTCGTCTCCGTATCGGGATCAAATTCATTTGCTTCGAAAGACAGGACATCTGTGGGACGGTTAATACCACGATATTGACTGTTCAACTGTTGAATTCTCTGATCATCAGTAAGGGTTATGCCAATGGAATATCCGTTTTGATCTAATGAGAAATGTTCAAAGGCGGTATCAACCACAGGCTCAAAATCCTGTAGGGAGATGTCCACATTGGCAGATATTTCATTACCCAGCACTATCATTTTCCATCTTCACCAGTTGATTCGACACGTTTTGGGTATTTAATGCGCGTGTGTTGCGTGTTAATCAGGGTATTAACAAAACTTTCCCGGATTGCAGCAAGATCACGCAGAGTCAATTCCGTATTATCTAACTGTCCCGATTCTCTTACTTTCTCTATCTGGTCAGCAATGATTGCACGCAATTCATCAATATTGCCGGGCAATTCGGCCCGCGAGCGAGCCTCACAACTATCCGCAAGCATTACCAGGGCAGTTTCCCGCGAGGCAGGTGCAGGCCCTGGATATTGAAAATCGTTGGGATCGATGGCATCAGGGTCATCAGATAGGTTCAGTGCTTGCACAAACTGGTAATTGGTGACACTGGTGCCATGGTGTTCAGCAATAAAAGATTGAATTTGTTTTGGCAGTTTGTATTTTTTTGCCAGCTGCAAGCCTTCGGTTACATGGTCTTGAATAGTTTTCGAACTTTTTTGTGGCGGGAGGTCCTCATGCGGGTTGGGTTGGCCGGGCACCTGGTTCTCGATAAAATATTGCGGGTTTTGCGCCTTACCGACATCATGAAATAATGCACCAACTCGGGTCAAGAGCGCATCTGCCCCAATGACGCGCGCTGCCTGTTCTGCCAGGTTGGATACTTGCAGGCTGTGTTGGTAACTGCCAGGTGCATAGGAAAGAAGGCGTTGCAGCAATGGATGATCGGGGCGAGAAAGATCCAACAGTTCAAGCGGCGTAATGATATCGAGGGCCTTACCAAATAAGAAACGGAAAAACAGAGCCAATATCGACGAGAAAATTCCATTGGCAAAGGCTGCGAGCGATAGAGAAATGATGCCTACCCAATCCATATTCGGTGACGGCAGACGATAGGCTATGACCACAGCAGAACCAACCAATCCAATCACAAAAGATGACTCAATAAATTTAGCTATCCGCCTTCCATCACCCAACACAAACAACCCAACCACTGACGTAATGAAATAGTAAGCGGTCAGGCTCATATCTATTGGCAAAGCAAAGGCAATCAAAAGTCCCAGGAAGAGACTCGTAACAATGCCGACCGTTGTTGAGTAAATAAAACTGATTGCAAGCCCAAAACCAGCCACCGGATACAGGTAGGGAATAATGGTGTGGCCTGGGATCAGGAATCTTGCCATGAACAAATACAGAAGAAAGAACAGCACCAACAAAGCTGTTCCCAGGAATTTCTTGTTCCCCAGTTTATTCTTGTCAAAAGATACAGAACTGATAAAGCCGATGCCAATCACAACGGCAATCACAACGGCAGCAATCGAATCACGGGTTGTGTCAGTGATCTCTACCAGATTGTATTGTTCTAATGATTCCCAGATAAGAGGAGTGATGATCTCGCCGCGCCCAATGATTCTTTGCCCTGAAACATAGGTGGTGGTGATTGGTTCTACCTGGCTGCGGGCTGTTTGGCGGGCTGTTTCAGTTGCTTCGGCATTAAAAAGAGAATTTGCGACAACCAGCGGACTCACGATTTCAGTTATTATTTGGGTAGATTCCTCAGTAAAGGTAAAGCTGATCAGGCGGGGTATTTGTTCTCTTGCTGATTCTATGTCACCATTGCGAATGGTATTGCGCATAACCTGTTCAAGAACAATGATTGATTCTTGCTGCATCAACTCCCACTCATTTGCAGAAAGGTTTAGAAGACTTACTGCCAATTCCGTTGTCATTGAAAGCTCAGGAACAATAGCGAGGTCGGAGAGTTTTTCCTCCGTCGATGCAAATGTGTCGTGACGAATCAGATCAATATAGTTCAGGACGATCTGGAGGCGTTCGATCTGTTGCCGGGCGATAGACGGATCAACCTCAAAGTAAATTGGTTCCACCTGGTTCGCAGCCAATTCGCGCGCGTTGTCAGTTAAGATGGAACTTTGATAGGTCAGTGTATAAGGAGCAAGAATGTCAGCGTTGCTTACATCCCCGATGATTTGTTCCTGTTCATCATCAGATAAATAGTACGGATAGACCATGATCGCCACAAGGCCCAGCACAAAGACAATGTACAACAAAGCACGCAGCCATTTCACGAGCTTTGGTTGTTGTTGCAGTGTTTTGATTTGGGTTTTGTATGCCATGATTTCGCTTAGGAAAGCAACTCCTTCACGACAGCGCTGGCTTCTGCATTACCTATCCTGCCTTCTAACCGTGGTATCAACGCTTGCATCACTTTGCCCATGTCCTTAATCGATTCTGCATGGGTTTCACGAATGATGTCGGCGGTTAGTTCTCGGAGCTGTTCTGGCGTCATCGACTCAGGCAAGAAGGTTTGGATAACCAATAGTTCAGCATCGGCTTGGCCAATAAGGTCTTCGCGCTTTGCGGTTGTGGCATCCTGAATTGTATCTTTGCGCATTTTGATCTCTTTGTGCAAGACACTGATTATCTCAGGATACGACAGTTCTTTCCGAGACTCAATTTCTGCATTCTTTATGTTGGCGAGAATCATTCGAATTGTATTTTTGGATATGGTATCTTTGCTAATCATGGCGTTTTTGAGGGCAATTGCCAATTTTTCTTTAATTTCCATCGTTCGCTCCAACCATCATACGCTATGGTTTAGATTCTAGTATACCCGCATTTATTTCACGGTTATTAATTCTTTAATGTCAGAAAAAATGGCAGTACCAATTCCCGACACATTCAAAATGTCTTCTACCGTGTCAAATCCGCCATTGGCTTCCCGGTATTTTATGATTGCTGCTGCTTTGGTTTCGCCGATGCCAGGCAGGCTGATCAAGGCATCCATTGAGCAATGATTGATGTTGATCGGGTAACTGAATGCTTCGTCCTCGTCTTGCATTGGCTGTAACGAGACTTCTGTTTGGGACGAGACGTGAATCCGTTGCCCATCATATACGTAGGCTGCCAGGTTTAACAAATTTTGATCGGCATCAACAGAAAAGCCGCCAGCCTCATCTATTACCTCGCCAACCCTTGTGTCGCGAGCTACGTAAACAACACCAGGTTTTAGCACCTCACCCGAGACATGCACTGCCATCAGCACTGGCGTTGTTGTCGGCAATATCTGGATCGGTTCCAATTTTGGGCGCTTGTTTAAGATCATGATTAACCCGCCAATACCAAGTCCAAATAAAACAGCCAATGTAAGAGTGAAAAGATTAGACTTGATCTCTTTCTTTGGCTGATGTTCTGTTGATTGGTTCATTCTGCTCCTTTTCAAGCATGGCATTAAAGGCGGCAATCGCTACTTCTATCATAGATTCATCAGGCTCGCGTGTGGTTAACTGTTGCAACGCCAGATTTGGCTTAGCGATGGTATAAACAATCTTGTTATCCATATTGTTTGCCAAAAAACGGGTGTATTCGTAGGCGATGCCTGCAATAAAAGGTATCAGCACTATCCGTGTGAGAATCCGCCATAATACTGGCATCGGGCCGATAAAAGTAAAAACAATAATGGCGATCACGGCAACCGCAAGGATGAAGGAAGTACCGCATCTGGGATGCTCACGGCTGCATTTCTTGACCTCTGATGGAATCAACGGGATGTTATTCTCAAAAGCGTTGATGGTCTTGTGTTCCGCACCATGGTAGGAATAGACCCGTTGAATATCCTTAATCAAGCCTACTCCCCATACATAAGCAATGATGAAGACTAGTCGGATCACTCCCTCAACCAGGTTCAATACCCAGGGCTGCATCGTAATCCATCGGTTGATCAATTCGGCAACCACCGTCGGTAAGACGAAGAAAAGCAAGATCGCAATCGCAAGCGAAAACATCACCGTCAGCACCAATTGATAGCCCTCAATTTTCTCATCATCTCCGGTCTGCAGGTTTGCCGAATCGGTAAGGATACGCATGCCCAAACCCATTGCATCCAGCAAAAGAATGCTCCCTCTCAAAAAGGGCACCTTGCGGAAATTACTTGCGTAAATCGCTGGCAGTTTTTCTGTCTTGACGACGATTTCGCCATCGGGAGCGCGCATGGCTACCCCAAGGGCATGCTTTCCGCGCATCATCACCCCTTCGATTAATGCCTGGCCGCCATAGGCTGGCAGTTTTAATTCTTTTTCTTTCATGCGTCCGCCATTTGTTTGCTATATTGGTCAAAAAAGTGGATGATGGTCAGGATTCCTTTACGCCAAACTTCCAAATTCAAGGTTTCGTTTGGTGCGTGCATATTGTCCTCGGGCAACGCGAACCCACTCAGCACAGAATCAACGCCCAGGATTTCTTTCATTTCTGTAACGATCGGAATACTCGCTCCTTCTCGTTTCAAAACCGGTCTTTTGCCCCAGGTAAGTTCAAAAGCGTTTTGTAATGCTTTGCTGGCTGGCTGGTCAGGATCACAAAACGCCGGATAGCCGCCAGTGAAGGTTTTTAACTCCCAGATCACAGTGAGAGGTGCATTTTTAGATAAATACTGCTTCAATTGGTCAGCCACTTTGGCTGGATCCTGGTCAGGCACCAACCGCATGGAGATCTTGGCTAACGCCCAGGCAGGAATGACGGTCTTTGCGCCTTCGCCGATGAATCCAGAGAGCAATCCATGCACATCCAGCGTGGGACGGGCGGTGTTCTGCTCGATGCAGGTATACCCCTGTTCGCCTGCCAATTGGGGAACACCTGTTTGTGATCGATAAGTGTCCGCTGTTTGGGGAACTCTCGCCAGTTCTTCACGTTCTTTGTCAGATAAAAGACGCACATCATCGTAGAAACCTGGCAACGTAATTCTGTGCTGATCATCTTTCATCCCAGCAAGGAGTTGGCTGAGTACAATGGCAGGATTATCGACCACACCGCCGAAGATGCCTGAATGCAAGTCCTGCGCCGGCCCTTTAACCAGTAGTTCAAAATATGCCAATCCTCGCAAGGCATAGGTAATCGATGGGGTGTCCACGTTGATCATGCCAGCGTCTAAATTCAAAACAACATCAGCTGCCAGTAACTCTTTGTGTTCCTCTAAAAAAGCGCGAATCGAAGGAGAACCGATCTCTTCTTCTCCCTCATAAATAAACTTCAAATTGAAGGGCAGCTCTTCTTTGCCGAACAATAAAGCCTCAATCGCTGCCAGTCCAGCGATGATTTGGCCTTTCATATCTGTCGCTCCACGCCCAACCAGACGATTGTCAACCACCGTTGCCTCAAACGGTGGGGTATTCCAGAGTTCGACAGGACTCTCCGGTTGCACATCGTAATGGCCATACACCAGAATGGTAGGTGCGCTTGTGTCAAAGACTTTCTCCGCATAAACGACCGGATGCAAGGGGGTATCAAAAATTGTGACATGATCCAACCCCAATGACTTCAATTTGTTCGATAACCAATCTGCCGCCTTTCTGACGTCCTGGCTGCGCTGAGGGTCTGAAGATACTGATTCGATAGCAATAAATGCGTTCAATTCCTCAAAAAACCGATCAGTGTTTTTTTGTGCGAAGGTAAGTGATTGTTGTATGTTCATTTTGCCTCAATTTCTATTTCAATTGATTGTATCATTTCGTGCTAAAATTCTTTACGAATAGGCCATTGAATTATAAATAATTAATGGCTTTAGGTTTTTTTAGCCCACCGATAAAGGAACGTGCCTATGTTAATTATTAATGGAATTATCATTTCCGGTGATGACAATCAGCCATTTCATACGGGAAAAGCTATCCGAATTCAGGCGGACAAAATCACGGAGATCGGTCTACAATCCGCTTTACTTGAAAAATTCAAGGAGGAGGAGGTGCTGGATGCCAAAGGTCAGTACATCATGCCCGGCAATATCTGTGCACATACTCATTTCTACGGAGTTTTTTCGCGCGGGATGGCTATCCCGGGCGCTGCTCCCAAGGATTTTCCCGACATCCTCAATAAGCTCTGGTGGCCTTTAGACCGATCCCTGGATGAAGATACCATCCGTCTCTCGGCAGCAGTCTGCCTGGTGGACGCTATAAAACATGGCGCGACAACGGTGTTCGATCATCATGCTTCTGCCAATGCGATCAGTGGTTCTTTGCAAACCATTGCGAAAGCCGTCGAAAAGTCAGGTCTACGGGCTTCACTATGTTATGAAGTCTCTGACCGCGACGGCGAGGAAAAAGCCGAAGAAGGCATTGAAGAAAACCGGCAATTTCATGAGCATATCGTTCAGCATCAACCCGCCAATGGCCGCATTCGGTCTATGTTTGGATTGCATGCCTCGTTTACCGTCTCAGAAAAAACGCTACGAAAAGCCAAAGAAAATGCAGGCGAGATGGGTTTCCACTTGCATGTAGCAGAACATTTTGTTGATGAAGATGATTCCAAAGCAAAGTACGGCATGCCGATTGTAGACCGTTTGCATCAAGAAGGCATTTTGGGTGACAAAACCATTATCGCCCATGGCGTTCATATCGACGCGAAAGAGATGACCATCCTGGCGGAAACGGGCACCTGGATGTCACATCAGCCACGCTCTAATATGAATAATGCCGTAGGCATGGCAGATTTACAATCCATGCTGCGTCTGGGCGCCAAGGTGGTTTTGGGGAATGACGGTTTTTCGAACGCAATGTGGGATGAGTGGCGGGTTGCTTATTTGGCGCATAAACTCTGGCATCGCGACCCGCGCTGGATGAATGGGGTAGATATAAAAACCATTGCCATGGACAACAATGCCAGGCTGGCCTCTTCACACTTCGATGCTGACATTGGCTATTTACGCGAAGGCGCCAAAGCAGATATCATCTTCGTGGATTACACACCATTTACACCATTCCATTCCGGGAATCTGCCATGGCATATTTTGTTTGGCTTTCGTGACGGTATGGTGACGATGACCATGGTAGATGGTGTTGTGCTGATGAAAGATCGAAAACTACTGACGATGGATGAACGAGCCATCAACCTGGAGACACAAGAACTCGTTCCAGCTTTGTGGGAACGCTATCAAAAACAGGCAAGTGAGTGAGGTAAACATGTCACAAGAAAATCAAAAACCAATCATTGGCATCATCGGCGGTACCGGAAAAGAAGGAAAAGGGCTGGCCTTCCGTTGGATTCGAGCAGGTTATCAAGTAATTATTGGTTCTCGTACCCAGGAAAAAGCAGAGGACGCAGTTCAAGCCTTGACGGAACTTGTGCCTGAAGCAACCGGGTCCCTGTCTGCTGCGCTCAACGAAGATGCTGCACAACAGGCTGACATTGTTATATTAACAGTACCATTTGCCCATCATGTTGACATGGTGACGTTTCTCAAACCATTCATAAAGGGAAAGATATTGGTAGATGTGACAGTTCCGCTGGTTCCTCCCAAAGTCAGTAAGGTGCAAATGCCCCCAGAGGGCAGCGCTGCTTTGCAGGCGCAACAGATATTGGGGGATGAAATCGAGGTGGTTGCCGCTTTTCAAAATATCTCCTTTGAGAATTTACTCGAAGAAGGCACACCTGCCTGCGATATCCTTGTTTGCGGACGTAAGCGGGAAGCAAGAGAGATGATTTTATCCCTGATCGAATCAGCCGATATGATCGGTTGGGATGCAGGCTACCTTGAAAATTCAATGGTGGTCGAAGGACTGACCTCTATCTTGATCGGGCTAAATAAAAAATACAAAGTGAAATCTTCCGGCATTAAGATTACCGGCATTTCTTCAGACTAACCAGAACATGCCAAAGCCACTGACAATAACGCCTATGACAGGATTCCCATTGGTGAAACCTGGCAACAACATTGCCGCCCTCATCTGGCAGGCCTTACAGGAAAATCACATCACTCTCGAAAACAATGACATTCTTGTTGTTACCCAGAAAATAATATCAAAGGCCGAGAACCAGATAGTGATTTTAGATTTAATTGGTCCGTCAGAAGAAGCGTTATTGCTTTCTGAGGAGACAGACAAGAATCCAGCTTTATGCCAGGTGATTATTGACCAAAGCAGCGATATTCTGCGAAAACGGCCAGGGTTGATCATCAGTGAGCATCGCATTGGTTTTGTTTGTGCAAATTCAGGGGTTGACCACTCCAATCTCGACCAGGCAGTTGGAGATCGGGTATTATGCTTGCCGGAGGATCCTGATAGGAGTGCTGAAAATATCAGGCTCTTCTTGGAAGAAAAATCCGGGAACAGTATCGGGGTTTTGATCATCGACTCTCACGGCCGTGCCTGGCGTTTGGGAACTGTGGGAATATCTATTGGAACCTCTATGGTGCCAGAGTTGGTCAACAAAATTGGGGACCGGGACCTCTTCGGCCGAGAATTGAGAGCAACGGTCATAGGCGCAGCCGATCAGCTGGCTGCCGCGGCGGCGCTGGTGATGGGCGAGGCCGACGAAGGCATCCCGCTTGTTCACGTAAGGGGTTTCCCATATCCTCTGCAACAATCTTCAATCAACGAAGTAATCCGATCGAAGGAAAAAGATTTATTTCGATGAACAAACAGTATTCATTGTGCTAAAATGTAACTAACTGATAATAACAAAAGGGAGTCAATGATGATACAGCGACCAGCTTTATACCTGCAGGATTCACATGATTTACGTGACGGCCTGAATTATGTTAAATATGCAGAAGAAAAAGGGTTCGAGGCTGTGTGGCAAGCCGAAAGCCGCCTCGTTCGAGATGCCATCGTACCGATGGCTGCCTACGCAGCAGTCACCGAAAAAATTAAGGTTGGCTCAGGGGTTATTAACAATTGGACCCGTAATATCGGCCTTCTGGCAGCAACATTTTTAACCTTAGATGACCTGGCGCCCAACCGTATCATATGCGGGATTGGGGCGTGGTGGGATCCGCTGGCAAAAAATGTCGGCATCAATCGTAGAAAACCACTGCTGGCCATGCGCGAAACCATCGAGGTCATGCGGCGGCTCCTGAACCTTGAGACTGTAACCTATCATGGTGAGTTCGTTCAGGTTGATGGGATAGAGTTAGATGTTGTACACGGACGTACAGAACCGCGCGACGTACCGCTCTATATTGGTGCCACCGGCCCCCAGATGATGACTATGGCGGGTGAGATCGCTGACGGTGTGGTACTGAACTACTGCGTCGAGCCATCTTACAATCTCGAAGCCATGGAATTACTGGATGAAGGTGCGAAAAAAGTTGGCAGACGCGTGGAAGATATCGATCGTCCACAGTTAATCGTGTGCTCGGTTGACCATGACCATGAGGTTGCTATCGACAATACGCGTGAACTGCTCACGCAATACCTTGCGCAACAGCCGCACATTGCCAAAGCCTCCGGCGTGTCTGACGATGTTGTCGCTGAGATTCAATCCATTCTGGGTTGGCCAGCCACCCATGAACAGATTCAACGCGCAAAACACCTTGTGCCGCGCGACCTGATTCACCGCATCACAGCGTCAGGCACGCCTGACGAAGCCCGCAGGAAAGTAGCTGAGTACATGAAAAATGGCTGCACCAGCCCCATTCTTTATTCTGTTGGCGGTGATGTGCGCCTGCTGATCGATACCTTCGGAACGAAATAACCGACATGTGGCAGCAGTATTACTCTCCAAATTCGTTTGAAGAAGCCGCCCGATTGCTGAATGCACACCAGGGTTCAGCCCGCATCATCGCCGGCGGAACTGACCTGATGGTCGAGTTCCGCAATGGGATGCATCAAGATATTTTGACATTAATTGATATCTCGCGGATACCAAATACCGGCAAGATTTGGGCTGATGATCGTGGCATCATTCATCTGGATGCCAACGTCTCACATAGTGACGTAGTCGCCTCAGAATTACTCCAGACGCATGCGCCGATATTGGTGCGCGCTTGCCGTACCATCGGTTCCCCGCAGATTCGCAACCGCGGTACCGTGGCAGGCAACCTGATCACCGCTTCACCTGCAAACGATGCCATCACTCCGCTGATGGCTCTCGGCGCGGAAGTGAATTTGCTCTCCGCATCGGGATTAAGGGTGGTACCCTTATCTGCTTTTTACACGGGTGTCCGACGCACGGTTATGCAACCCAATGAACTGATGACAGATGTGCGATTTCCAGCCCTCAAAACCACCGACAGAGCATCCTTCCGAAAACTCGGTTTGAGAAAAGCGCAGGCAATTTCATTGATCAACTGCGGAATGATACTTTCTGTAGAAGATAGTATTGTCATCAAAGCTGTAATAACGCTTGGGTCAGTCGCTCCTGTGATCGTCCATGCCACAGAAGCGGAACAATACCTGATAGGTAAAAAACTGACGGAAATAAATGTCGATCAGGTCTGCGCGTTGGCACAGCAAAGCGTCTCGCCAATCTCTGACATACGGTCATCGCAGGCGTACCGTGAAGAAATGACCGCTGTTTTGGTCCGACAATGCCTGGAGGAGTGCTTTTCTGAAAGCACCTTATCAGAACTATCGGAGAAACCTGTCGTGTTATGGGGAGGCCAACAAAATCCATTGCACGAAGCGGTGGTTAACGAGACGATTGGCAATAAGATTCAATGCACCATCAACCAAACAGAATTCAGTGGGACTTTCGAACCTGGCATTACTTTGCTTAAATTTCTTCGTGATAACGCACTTTTAACAGGCACAAAAGAGGGTTGCGGTGAAGGAGAGTGCGGTGCCTGTACCATCTTCATGGACAATGTGGCCGTTCTTGCCTGCCTGATTCCTGTAGAACGAGCGCACGGCGCGACCATTACCACCATCGAGGGACTGCAACAAAATGGTGTATTATCACCTGTACAGCAGGCTTTTGTTGAGGAAGGCGCTGTTCAGTGTGGTTTTTGTACACCCGGCTTTGTCATGTCGGCCACCAAATTATTAGAAGAAATCGCCAGTCCCTCTTCGGATCAAATCCGTGAAGCCATTTCCGGCAATTTATGCCGTTGCACTGGCTATTACACCATCATCAAGGCAATCGAGAAGGCAGCAGAATCGTTAGAGAAAGAGGTTTAAAATGGGCTTTCGACACGGAGAGAAGGAAGATGAGATACAGGGTGGTCTCCATCCTGTCTGGCGTACTGTTGGATGCATAATGGCGGTTTTGATTCCCATTATTGGTTTTACGGGCAGTCTATTGCTGATTGACTTCAATCAACAATACCGCTGGGTTCAAATACCTGCCGATTTTGTCAATCAAACACCTGGGGGAGATCCTTATCTTTACATAAAAATTGGATTAACCCTCATCATCAGTTTTTTGTTGTATATCATCTTTATGCTGGTAACCTTTGTCATTAATTCCGCCTTTGGGCCGAAACATTACAGTCCAGTAGATGCCCCGCAACAAAAATTCAGGGGTGGGGACTATAAAAGATAAAATTCTCCTCCTTTGTATATAGGAAGCAAAATGTCAATCATTAATCACTCAGCTACCAGAATCGATGCTGTTGACAAGGTCACAGGCGCGGCAAAATACCCCGGTGATTTTCAGTTTCCTGACCAACTGTGGTTGAAGGTGGTATTTTCAGAACGGCCGCATGCTCGCATAATCTCAATCGATACCACTGAGGCGGAGAAATTGCCAGGCGTGGTTACAATCCTGACCGCACCTGATGTGCCAAATAATGAATATGGCTTGCAGATTAATGATCAACCTGTCTTGTGTGGTCCGGGATCAACAAAAGTTGATGCAGATCATGTGCGCTTCATTGGTGACCAGGTTGCCTGTGTGGTAGCAGAAACAGAGATAGTTGCCGCTGAAGCCTGCACAATGATACAGATAGAATATGAGGACCTGCCGGTCGTGGTTGACTCAGTGGCTGCCATGTCGGGAAAAGAAGTTGATATTCACCCGCACGTGAAAAACAATATCGCCTGGTATGATCGGGTAAGAAAAGGCGATGTGGAGGAAGCATTTTCTTACGCCGATATCATCATCGAAAACGAGTACGTCACACCTGTCCAGGAACATGCTTACTTACAGCCTGAGGCTGGGGTGGCTTATCTCGATGAAGAAGAACGCATCACCGTTATTGTTGCCGGACAGTGGACACATGAAGATCAGGAGCAAATTGCGCATGCGCTGGCCATGCCCGTTGACAGGATTCGTGTAATCTATCCTGCTATCGGTGGTGCCTTTGGCGGACGGGAAGATATGTCTTTGCAGATTGTTCTGGCGCTGGCGGTCAAAAAACTGGCAGCGATGGGCATTAAAAGACCGATCAAATCCATTTGGAGCCGTGAGGAATCTATCATCGGCCATGGAAAGCGCCACGAATACCGCATTTATTCAAAATGGGGAGCAACCAAAGAGGGCAAAGTCATTGCTTCATACACGAAAATTGTGTCAGACGCCGGCGCCTATATGTATACTTCCAACAAGGTGCTGGGAAATTCTGTGTTGGTCTGTAACGGTCCTTACGAAATCCCTAACGTCAGCATTGATGCCTACACCGTTTACACCAACAATATCCCGGGAGCAGCTTTCCGCGGATTTGGTGCGCCACAAGGGCTATTTGCTGGCGAAATGCAAATGAACCACCTGGCAGAAGCCCTTGGTATGGATCCTGTTGAAGTCCGTATGCGCAATGTCTACCAACCGGGTTCGTTGATCAATGTAGATTCACCCATACCAGAAGGGGTGACCATGGAAAAGGTGCTGGAAGACTGTGCCCTGGCTTCTGGTTACACCCGCGATGAGAAAGGTGTTTGGCAAAAAGCCAATGGAAAAAAGCAAGCTGATTCAGTAATAAAAAGAGGCAAGGGAATCGCCTCTGGCTTCAAAAACATTGGCTTTTCTTACGGTTATCCCGAACATTGCTGGGCAATTATCGAACTGTATGGCGAAGAGACAATTGACAAAGTGATTCTCCGCCATGCTGCCGCCGAGGTAGGGCAGGGGGCGCATACTGTCATTAAGCAAATGGCAGCGGAAGGTCTGGGGGTTGCATTGGCGATAGTTGAAACGGACTATTCCGACACTGCCACCTCAAAGAGTTCAGGCAGTGTTTCCGCATCACGCATGACCTTCATGGCTGGGAATGCGGTCAAAGAAGCCACTGCCATTGCACTCCATCGCTGGCAGATGGGTGAACGGCCGGTAAAGGTCACCCACAAGTATCTGGCTCCCCAAACCTCCAATTTTGATCCCGATACCGGGTATTGCATGCCCAATTTTACCTATGCGTATGCCGCAGAAATGGTTGAGGTCTCTGTGAATACCGATACCGGCCAAATTTTTATTGAGAATGTGACGGTATCAGACGACATTGGCAAGGCAATCAATCCGCAGCAGGTTGTTGGGCAAATCGAAGGCGGTATTGCGCAGGCGTTGGGCTATGTCATCACAGAAAATTTCATCCATGAAAATGGACATGCCCGAACCAATCGGTTGTCTACCTATTTGATCCCTACTGTTCTTGATATTCCAAAAAAGGTGGAATCCCGCTTGTTGGAATATCCTGACCCATTTGGTCCATGGGGTGCCCGTGGTGTAGGTGAACTTCCCTACCTTGCATTTGCACCAGCCGTCATGGCAGCCGTTCATGATGCAATTGGAGTCTGGTTCCACACATTTCCGCTGACGCCTGAGCGGGTGTTGGCTGGATTGGGCAAAATCACGCTTGACCATTAAACAACACTCCTTTGCTGCCGTTATACTTGCAGCAGGAAAGAGCAGCAGGTTTGGTGGACAGAAAGTGCTGGTTGATTGGAATGGTCAGCCGCTGATCCGCCATATTGCTTTGCATGCTATAGAGACTGGCCTTTCCCCCGTCATTGTGGTTTTAGGCGCTTTACTGGAGCCGATCAGGCGGTCATTGATTGGGTTGGACATCAAGTTCGTTCACAATACCGAAATTGAAAAAGGGATGGGCAGCAGTCTGCGATCGGGTTTCAAGGCATTGCCAAAAACTGTTGATGGTACTTTTTTGTTTTTGGGCGACCAACCTTACGTGGATCAATTGCTGATTAAGGCATTAGTTGACCATCACGGCAGAGGCGATGTAATCCTACCTGCCCATGATGGCAAGCCGGGACATCCGGTATTGTGGAACCGCAGTACGTTCGAACGTATCGTCAATATGGACGACAACGAAACCGGCAGAACCATCCAGAAAGAATTTGCCTGTTTCTTTCTGGATTGGTCTGATCCAATGATATTACGCGATATTGACACCCGAGAAGATTATCAGCGTTTGTTGGAAGACAATCTTTCAGGGGAAAGCGAGCAGTAATTCCACTGCAGTTTCATATACCACAGGACCCATCCCATCGATATCATCGAATGGTACATCCGGTTGGAGGCCGCTGCCTTCCTTGAAATCAGGTAAGGCAGGAAACCACCATTTGGCATTGGTAATATGCATGGATGATTGGTCTTGAAGATCAAAAACAAGCTGGATGGTATTCTTCCCGTAAGTATCTTTTCCAACCAACAATGCCCTGTGATTCGCCTGCAGAGCGCCGGCAAAGATTTCTGCTGCGCTGGCTGTATTTTCATTCACCAAAATGATAAGAGGTAATTCTCGCATTTTGCCATTTTGATTGGTTTTTACTGTTTTGATTGCCTCGCCTTTTGCTTGTTGGTTGATGATGACCTGATCCTTCTCCAAAAATAACTTTACCATAGAGATACCGCTATCAAGCAAACCGCCTCCATTATTGCGCAAATCGATCAAAAAACGGTCGGCTCCCTGATCTTGCAATGACTCGATTGCCTGGATCAATTCATCAGAGGTTGTACCAGCGATGATATTGATTTTAATCACACCAATTTGCGGATAGTCATCATCAAGATATGCCAACAATGAAGGCAAAGGAACTTCTGCACGCCTTATGGAAAAAGTTTCCTCCATTTGATAGGCAGGGAATTGCAGCACAGTGATAGAAACACTCGTACCCACTTCTCCCCGGATATCTGCGATGATTTCATCCAGGTTTGCGTAATCTGTTATCAATTTTCCTTCCACCCTGAACAAACGATCATGCTGTTGGAGGCCTGCATTACTGGCTGGCGAGTTGGGGTAGGGGAGCAGGTAATAATGGCCATCTTCGCGTACTTCGATCAATGAACCAATGCCGCCATAAGAACCTGTTAATTGGTTGGTTTGCAATTCATGCTGGGCAGGTTCGATGTGGCTGGTAAAAGGATCCCCGTAGGCCTGAACCAAACCGCGGATCATGCCATATTCTATTCGCATGTCTGCTGTAATTTCTTTTAAGCCATATTGGTCTATCAAAGAGAAGGCTTCGTCAAGCACCGGGAACGAGGAGGACGGTGACTGACTGATTCTTTCTGCGATGATAAAGCCCAGGCCAAAGGCTCCCAATATCACAAAAATTTGGAGAGTTAAAAATAAAACGACAAATAGTTTGCTTTTACTCATCACTTAACGTCTTTGGTCTTGAAGATATATTGCTGGAATTTGTCTTGCAGTACTGTCATTTCCTCCGCCGGCAGAAGCACGGGGCTGCCTGCGGCACTGGCGAACAGATACATCTGCGCCAATAATTCCACATGTTCTGCGATGATGAAACATAGGTCAATATCCGAGCCGACCGACACAACCCCATGGTTGGCAAGCAGAGCAGCGTTGTAGGTACCAATACCTTTGGCGATATTTTCTGCCAGAGTTTTGGTGCCAAAGGTGGCATATTCTATCACCGGCACACAATCACCGATCAAGCCCACCAAATAATGTAACGGAGGAATAGGCTTGCGTAAACAAGCCATAGCTGTGGCATACACAGAATGTGAATGAATGACAGCATTTACATCCATTCGTTGTTGAAATAGGGCAAGATGAAATTGCATCTCACTGGAGGGCTTGTTTTTGCCTTCCACAACAGCCCCTTGTGGAGAAACAACCATGATATCTTCCGGGTTTATCTTGAAGTAATTCATGCTGCCAGGGCTTATTGCGATCAGCCCTTCTTCGCGGTTATAAATGCTGATGTTGCCGCCTGACCCGGTGGTGAGCTTATGATCGATCATCTTCCGACAATAATCCAATACCTGTTGACGTTCATGTAGTAAACGCATATAGACCGTTTCCTTTACTATGGTTTCGAAGTTCGCTGATAAGTATAATATAATTGGTCACACTTAATCTGATTGGAGAAATGATGAGAATTCTCAGACTTACCACCATTTTATTTATTTTCGGGCTGATAATAAGCGCCTGTGCACAGCAACCCCCCGCTGTTCAGGTGGTTGAAACGTACTTCAATGCCATTGTCGAGCAAAATGATGCGCTCATACCGCAAATTGTTTGCGAAGAATGGCAGTTTGACGCCTATTTAGAGATGGATTCATTCCTTGCTGTTAACCCCGTGTTGGAAGATTTGTCTTGTACTGTCGTTTCCGAGGACCAAAATTCAGCAATTGTCAATTGTCAGGGCAGTATCTTAGCGACTTACAATGAGGAGCAGCAAAAAATTGACCTGTCCAACCGTAACTTCATCGTTCGCAAAGAGGCCAATGAGTGGCTGATATGTGGTCAGCGTTAAAATTTTTTTTTACAAGGTATATATTTACACGTGAAAATGGCCTTGCCATCCTGCTGTGCTTGATGTTGATCCTGATCATCATACTGACCAGTGACGCTTCGCCTCAATGGATATATCAGGGTTTTTAAATGGATTACCAGCAAATACTTTTTTTTATCCTGGCCGCCCTGGTTATTCGCTATTTTCCGGTCTCAAACATCCGGAAATGGTTGCTATTGACGACCAGTATAGTTTTTCTTTACTGGCTTCAACCACTTTCGCCCATCCGTTATCTTGATTTTTACCTGCCGACAATTCTGCTTTTGCTTACATCACTCAGCTGGTTCATCATCACTCCTCCTGACAACCGCTATCACAAAGAGAATCTTTTGGCATTGGCTATCACATTTGGGTGTCTTTTCTTCATCAATGCTACCCGATGGTTTGGCCTAACCGGCATAATCACTGCCTCCAGGCCTCCGGCTTTGTCATTTCTGCTGATTTCTGTCGTTGGCTTGTTTCTATTTTTCTGGTTGCTCAGGAATCAAGAAGCAAAAACCAATCGTTGGTTGGGCACAGTCTTCTTAATTTTTTTTATCATTCTGCTGGTCATTTTGAAAAGCCCAACCCTTAATCAATGGACTGCGAAACAGATTGGCGTGATGCAAAACCAGTCATTTTCATCCAACATTCGCTTTGACATCCGCTGGCTGGGCGTCTCCTATGTCATATTTCGCTTGCTTCACACCATCAAAGATTGCCAATCCAACCGCCTCAGTGGTGTTGGGTTGGCAGACTACATGAATTATGTAATTTTCTTTCCATCGCTATCAGCGGGTCCAATCGACAGGATTCAACATTTCTCAGAAGAACTAAACCTGAACATGCCATTACCAGATAGGAATAACCTTGTCAGCGCAGCCTGGCGCATTTTCCTCGGGCTTTTCAAAAAATTTGCCCTGGCTGACACTCTCGCCATTATTGCGATTCACAACCTTAACCTGAACCAGATCCAGGGCAGCAACTGGATATTGATTAGCATTTATGCCTATGCGGCGATGATCTGGTTAGACTTTGATGGTTATACTGATATCGCCATAGGACTGGGACAAGTATTTGGCATAAAACTACCTGAAAATTTTAACAAACCTTACCTTCGTCCCAACATTAAGCTGTTCTGGGACAACTGGCACATGACTTTGACCCAATGGTTTAGGGCCTACTACTTCAATCCTGTGAGTCGAACACTGCGCAGAAAATGGAAAACTGTACCTGTTGGCGCGATGGTTTTTTTCATGCAAATGACAACCATGTTGTTAATCGGGTTTTGGCATGGGGTCACCTGGAATTTTGCTGTGTGGGGGCTGTGGCATGGACTGGGCCTTTTCGTCCACAACCGCTGGTCTGCCTGGTTAGAACAAAAACAACAAAGCACTTCATCCCCCATATGGCAAAAAGCAAGGCTGGCAGGTGGTGTGTTGTTAACCTTTCATTTCGTAGCTTTTGGTTGGGTATGGTTTGCCATGCCTTCCATGAAACAATCGGTGCAGGTTTTCAGTTTGATTTTCGGCGGTACTCATGGATAAGAAGGCGGCCCAATCTATCAATCCTATCCGGTTGCTGCTAAAAGCCCTGGTTTTATTCATCATTATCAATATCCTTTGGGCGGCGTTTGAACCGCAGCCGGGTTATTACTCCATCTATTCACACCTCGTAAGAGGCCGGCCCAGGTTTCCTTTCGGTGAAGTCCCGCAGCTTGCCTACAATTTCACCCTTGATAATCTTCACGCCATGTTCGAATCCCATGAAATTGATATATTGCCAAACCCAAACCAGTACACGGTGCTCGTGTTGGGTGATTCCTCAGTCTGGGGCACCTTACTGTTGCCCGAAGAAACGTTGTCTGGTCAGTTAAATTCACTGGGGTTGACTGAAGCAGAAAGCAATTTGCCGATTCGTTTTTACAACCTGGGTTATCCGACATTATCATTGACAAAAGATTTGATCATCCTGGATGAGGCCTTAGACGAGTACGAACCAGACATGGTCATCTGGCTGGTCACTCTGGAATCCATGCTCTGGGAACATCAATTACGATCGCCCATCGTACAAGCAAACCCACATAAAATTGAGCATCTGACAAACCGGTACAACATCTCATTTTCCAAAGCCGCTAATCAGGTAGAATTTCTGAATTTCTGGCAGCGTACGCTCATTGGCAGAAGACGGGAAATCGCCGATATCATCCGGCTGCAGCTATATGGCATTTTGTGGGATGCTACCGGCATCGATCAATACTACCCCGAAGAGTACACAGCTGCTGCCCGGGAACTTGACAATGATAAGACATATTATGAGTATAGAGAAGGCATGCTCACAGGTGAAGACCTCGCTACGGAATTGCTTGTGGCTGGTAAAAATATGGATAGGCAAATCCCGTTTTTGATTGTGAATGAACCTGTTTTGATCAGCCAGGGAGAAAATAGCGATGTTCGCTATAATTTTTATTACCCCCGCTGGGCTTATGATCAATATCGTGTCATTATGTCCCAACAAGGTGATGCCAATCATTGGGACTATATTGATGCCTGGGATTTGGTGTCTCAAGAAGAGTTCACCAACAGCGCCATTCACCTAACTCCCGACGGTACGAACCTGCTGGCAGAACACCTTGCTGACTGCTTTGTGGAAAGAGGGATATGGATAACTATAGACTAAGAGTGCATCCAGATATTGCTTTTGGTGCAATCCTCCTGTTGACATTTATGCTATCTGCCTGTTCCTTCGCTCAAACAGATAGAGCGGATGATACGTTGCCAGAGCCTTCTCTACCAACCGCAACAATAACTGCCGACTCAGTTTCAGAAACCGAAGGCAAATCAAGCGCGGAAGAAGAATCAAGTCCAACGGTTACACCGATTCCAGTTACAACAAACATCGATTCTACTGATGAAAGGGGGGAGGAAGAAACACCCACTGACCAGGAAGAAGCGGCCTTGGATGCGACTGAGATGCCTGAGGATGAGGGAGAGACTTTACCTCAATTGTCTTATGATGATTTGCCGCCTTTCGCCCAATGGCGAGACTGGCCTGTTCTGCCAATCGTTTCTGATACTGCCTGGCAAATTTACCGGCAAGGATTGCTGGCAGGAAGGAACCCGCAGGCGGTTTCGGTGTTTGGTGATTGCCAGAGTGTGCCCGAAGTATTTTGGGGCGAATTTGACGACATTAATTATGCGTGGGCGGATGAAGAACGCTATCTGATCCAAACTGTCGACTGGTACCGGGGCTCATTTGATAGAGAGAGTGTCACAGCCAGTGATGGCACAACAGCCGCTGCAATTTTGTGGGAGCAATGGATACCGGCAGACAATGAAACCTGTTTATACGGTGAAACCCCGTTATATTGCGAAGTCAGGATCAACAATCCTTCCATCGTATTTATAAGTGTTGGCACCCATTGGGAACTGCGTAATGAGAGATACCTGCGCAGAATGCTGGATCAACTAATCGAAATGGGTATCTTGCCAGTAATCGCCACCAAAGCCGACCAACGTGAAGGCAGCGAAAGTTGGGTCAATGAGCAGATGGTTGAAATTGCCCAGGAATACCAGGTCCCGGTTTGGAATTTCTGGGCAGCTATGCGGGATTTTGAAAATGGCGGCCTCATTGAGGGAGATACCATGTTATTGACCGATGAAGCGTTGCAAGTCCGCAGGCTTTCCGGTTTGAAAGCATTGCATACAATCAGGTTACAATTAACTCGTTATCAAGAAAACCATTAGGCCATGACCAAATCATTTAAGCAAACCACTTTAGCGTTTTTTTTATTTTTATTTGCTCTCTTTCTCATCTCATGCAGCCAACCGGCTGGCGTTGAAAATTCAGATACTTCGTCATTGATTACTCCAACCTCTCCATTGGAAATCATGGAGGACAACCCCTCTGATTCGATGGAAGGCTTAATTACTGAAAATGAAGAAGAGATCACCCTTGCGTTTGAAGATGAAGCGGTGGAAGCACCAGCTGCCACTCCAACCATTCGTCTGACCGCAACACCTGATATGCGCCCATTGCCTGAACAATGGCAGCAATGGCCGGTAATCCCGGAGATCTCTCACAATGCGATAGAAATTTACTGGAAAGGCATTGCCATGGGCAATGACCCCCAGCGATTTTCAAAAATTGGTGACTGCCAGAGCATCAGAGAAGTATTGTTAGGCATCTATGACCTGCCAAACCGCTACAGGCTAAGAGAAGGTGACGAGGATCTGCAAGAAATCATCGATCAATTCTCTGGCTCATTCAATCGCGATGGCATGGCTGTACAGGGGGGATTCAATGCAGCTACTGTGCTTTCACCGATTTGGGCTGACCCTAAATTATGCAAAGCGGGGGAAACCCCGATTGAATGTGAATTCCGGGTACACAACCCCAGCATTGTCATCATCTCGCTTGAAGTCTGGTGGCAGGGCCGCTCGCCTGAACGGTATGAACAATATATGCGTAAGATCATTGAAACAGCCATCTCTAAAGGCATCGTTCCTGTCCTTTCAACAAAAGCTGACAATGTGGAAGGAAACCACAATATCAATTACACCACCGCCAAACTGGCGTATGAATACGACATTCCTTTGTGGAATTTTTGGCTGGCTGCCCAAAGCCTTCCCTATCAGGGCATCGATCCTGATCGTGATGGATTCCACATTACCGTAGCTGCGTGGAATGAACGTTCCTATACTGCCCTGAAGACCCTGGCAGCAGTTTGGCAAGCCGCTCATTCTCGTCCAATAGTTGTGCAGCCTGGCGAAGAGGAAGCCGATACAGACGTAATGGATCCGGTTCTTTTCCCTTCAACCGGTGTGGCGGATTATGGGCTCTCGGGTCAATTATTCATCGAAACAACGATAACCAGGAATGGAAACCAATCCCTCAACGGTGTTTATGTGTTCGATTTTGATCAGGGAGTTTTTGAGCCTGTCCTCGAACCGGGTTTTGAAGTCCTCACATCTCACCCCGCACATGGCTTACTTGTCGGCAACGCCACAGAGCGTGGAATCTACAAATCGGGAACGTATCTACCATTGACATCTGACACAAATTGGGTCAGTAATTCAGGAAGCCTTCAGATCATTTCGGAGAATTCGTTTGTTCAGGTGAAAGGTACATCGTCGTCAGTTGACATTTCTTTATTTGAATTTGACACGCTAGGCAATGTTTCTTTAGTCTTTGAGAACTCTCTTGATTATCCAATGACCACGATCGAAGGTCTCAATCAAACCACCATCTTGATAAAGCCAACAGAATGCAGCGATCAAGGTTGTGAATTCATATTGGTTGACCAATATCTGACTGACCAACCAATAATTACCTGGCTGGACATCGACCGCGCTGGCAATATCCACATGAATGAAGAAGGAACGCAGTTGGCATACTGGAAGGATGTGGATAACAGTGAGAGCTTGTTCATGAGAAAAATGACACCTGACGGGTCAGAAGCCTTTATCGGTTTGTTTGGCAATGTGTTCCTTGACCAGGCATGGTCGCATGACGGTACCAAATTGGCTGCCCTCAAAATGTGGCGAAGCGATTACTATGGTAAAGCCACCGAACTCCTGCATTTCATTGTGGATGTTGATTCATCTCTTGTGGATACTGTGCCTGAGATGGAAGGCCTCAATCCACAGATCGTCTGGTCGCCTGATGACCTAATTATTGCAACATCAGCCACTGTGCTTGAAGGTGGTAGTTCCGCCAAGATCATGATACGTCTTTATGATATTGCCACACGACAGGTAGAATTTATTCAGGAAGCCAATGCCTTGCAAAGCGATGGATTCATTGCTATAACAAACATGGTGTGGCTTCCCTAAAAAATCAAGGAGGAATTATGTCTATTGCAGCCGAACTTAGCAGCAAAATAGCTTCACAGTTACTGAAACAACCAGATCGCCAGATTGACCCCAACGAATCATTAATCAAGAGCGGGTTGATTGATTCCTTTAAATTGGTGGATCTCTCAATCCTTGTGGAAGACGAGTACGGTATATTGTTGGATGATTTTGAATTGAATGCCGACACTTTTGACACGATCACTGAATTGGCAGAAATTATTCAGTCAAGAACGTGAAATCATTGTTTCGTATTACCAATAAACCTGGCAAAAATTCTGCCTTGTTGCTTGGCAACGGGGCAGATATTGCTTTTCTATTGGTCGTTTTATCTGCATTTTTCTCCATTTTCAGCACATTAGAGGAGATATCATTCTTTCGATTGATCTCAATTAATGTCCTGGGTGTGGCCTATTTATTAATCGGTATTTATGGTTTCAGTTATGTCCAGAAGAGACATCTCATTTTGACAGATGGGCTTTATTTCTTTATTCAAATTTCCATAGCGGTTCTGGTACTGGTATTGGGTAATGACAAGAACAGCAACCTGACCATAAATTCATTGTTGTTGTTGCCTTTGGTGGTTCAAAGTGTCATTATCCTAAGCCGTTCCTGGATGCTTTTTTATAACATAGTCATCATCACCGTCTATGCTGTCATCCTTTTACGTCTGGGAGAGGGTATGGTATTGCTGGCTGCGAATTTTCCGATCTTTTTCACAGGACAAATTTTCATCGTGTTTTTCACCCAAATGGCTGTGACCGAAGCAAGGTCTCGTGAAAAGATTGAGCGGTTGGTCAATGAGTTGGAAGAAGCTAACGATCATCTGCGTGATTATGCCTTCAAGGTGGAAGAACTGGCAATCACACAGGAAAGAAACCGTTTGGCGCGTGAAATTCACGATGGGCTCGGTCATTACCTGACATCCATCAATATGCAACTTCAAGCCGCCCAGGCAATTATGGATACGGACCCACAAAAAGCACAAGCAGGTTTGACGACAGCACGAGAACTCACCAAGAATGCTCTGGCAGATGTGCGGCAGAGTGTCTCCACATTACGTCTTCCCATGGCATCGAATAAGTATTTATCAGAATTGATTCAACAACACCTTGACTCTGTTGCCCATGGTGAAGTGTTGATCCATTTTATACCCGAAGGGGAAGAATTTCAGCTGGATCCAAAGATCAACTGGACACTATTGCGTGCTACCCAGGAAGGGGTTAATAATGCATTGAAGCATGCCCAATGCGAGAATATCCACATAACTCTTTCGTTTAATTTTGACAAAGTCGAATTGGTTATACAGGATGATGGCATTGGGACAACAAATTATCAGGGGGGGTACGGCCTGGTGGGATTGCAGGAAAGGGTTCATCTGTTGAATGGAAGCCTTGATATCCAGAGTGACAAACAAGAAGGTATGCGATTAAAGATAGGAGTACCGATAGAATGAAAAAGACCATAAAAGTGCTGATCGCGGATGACCAAAGCCTGTTTCGTGAAGGATTGAAAACACTGCTACAAACCAATCCTGATTTTGAAGTGTGTGAAGAGGCTGAAAACGGTGAAGAGGCGGTAAAAAAAGCTATCCTTGTCCAACCTGATGTGATTCTGATGGACATCCGTATGCCGCTGTTGAACGGGATAGATGCCACTCGCCGCTTGCGTGCGTCACTGCGTGACGAAACAGTAGGAAGGATAATTATTCTGACCACTTTCGACAATGATGATGATGTGTTTGAAGCATTAAGAGCGGGCGCTATAGGATATCTTCTTAAGGATGTAGCTTCTGAAGTCTTGTTTGGTGCCATCCATACAGCAGCCCGCGGGGAGAGCTTTCTACAGCCAGCTATCGCGTCTAAAGTACTGGCTGAATTTTCCCGCTTGCCTCGGCCTGCTTCAGGGTTATCCGAAGAACTGATTGTCCCATTATCGAGACGAGAAAAAGAAATACTGCAGCTAATGGCGACAGGTGCATCCAACAAAGAGATTGCCAGCACTTTGATGATCGCAGAAGGAACGGTTAAAAATCACGTCAGCTCTGTACTGACCAAGCTGGACGCAAGAGATCGCATGCAAGCGGTAATCATCGCTCAACGGATGAGGATTATTTGAGCAAATTAGTCCCCAAAATCAGGAAATCTATTACTTGAGACACTATATTCCACGGAATTCCTGTTGTACCATGATTGCGATTTGTTTACAAAAACCCAATGCTGAAATGAGATGAAAACGTTTACTAACCGGCAATTGATCGGGGGCAGCCTTGTTATCCTGGGGGCTTCTATCCTTTTTGCGAATTTATTTGATGCAGCCTGGCTTATAGCTGCCAGTGTTTCTGTCATTGCGGCCATCACTATCTGGTATGGGGTAAGAGATGGCAGGCTTGCTGAATACTTGCTTGCATTGGCACTGTTAATCATCGCTTATTTGATTGGTATTTTCGGGAAATTTAACACCTTATCTTTGGAATTATTAGGAATGGCATTCTTTGGGTCAGGCTTGATTCTGTTGGTGGGTTTGGCTGGCTCAAAGTTTTCTACATCATTTCACATACCCTGGTTATCAATCCCAGCGGGATTATTTATTGGATTGGGAGCCAGTTTCCTGTTTACATCATTAAAATTTTTAGATTTTGTTTTCTCAATTGGACTGAGCCTTGGGATTGCATTATTACTATGGTCGCTACTTAGCAAAAGTTATGGTCTGATGATTGCAGGTGCGATAGTATCTTCGCACTCTGTTAGCGTGGCTGCCAGCTGGCAATACATAGACCAAAGCAGTGACGCATTGGTGCGTGTAGGTATCATGTTGTTGTTGTTTGCGCTGGGTTGGGCATTGATCAGCTTGTTGTCGGGGTATTTTTATGACCGTACCGCCTGGTGGCCATTAATTCCTGCTGGCGTACTTAGCGTGACAGGTTGGGGGTTGTTCATTGGCGGAAGCCCATCATCCTCAAAAATACTGCTTGGTAACACCGGCTCTTTTGCGTTGATAATTCTTGGGTTATATGTGCTCTTGTTGAAAAGCGGATTGAACAAGAATTAACTTTTCTGCCGGGTCAACTTTGTAATAACCTCTGCATGGTGGGGGAACAACTGTAGCAATTGATCTCTCTGCCCCAGTTCAAAATCTTTATCAATATAACCGGGGGCCATCGTAGTTCCCAGAAGGGCATAATCAAAAGTCGGGTCAGGTTTTTGCTTCACCTGGCTGGCCTGCCAGCAAAATGCTGGAACACAAATCTGCGGGCGTTGGCCAGCAACAATGTCATCACCAAGCGTGACAACCTCCAAATCCCCTTCGGGGTCAATTAGGTAGATATCCACAGGGAGGCCAATATAATGATGATAGATTTCATCCGAGGGCAAACGATGGAATGCAGAGAATGAATCTGCTTCCGTTGTCAGCAGGTAGTAGATGGCAGAGTACAGTGGATGATCTTGCTCTTTGCTCCCTATACTTTTGACTTTTATCACCTGCGAGGAGAGGTGGTTAAGGGCAAAAAAACCTCCTTCGGGTTGTAGTGGGATTAAGCCCAAATGCTCCATCACAGAAGACGGCGATAGGGTTTCGGTCACAGTGCAACCATTCCAATTACGCGATCATCTGAGAAGAGTGCCCCGCCTTCTCCATATTCGGCATTCAGGTCAATTCCCTTTACAACACGTGAGGTGGCTGTAGGGATATCCTCTACTGACAGCCTGAGCCTTTTATAGCCAGCAGAATAGATGTCGATGGCAGATTGTGGATCTGCCAAAACAAAATCGATCACATAGCCGCTTTCAAGGTTCACTTTCCAGGTCTTAACACCTTGTGAACCACGCCCCTGTACAGGGAACTGGTTCAAAGACACCTTTTTCAGCCAGCCGTTTTCTGTCAAAAAGGCAGCGATGGATGCAGTTTTTTGAGATTTCCGAATGAGCTGTGCGTTTATCAACACATCATCCAACTGTTTTATCGCAACAACACCTTTGGCAGAGGGAGTTGCCTGAGGATTTACAGAACTGAGCTCAATCCTGATACACCGGGGAGATGTCTCCTCACTCCCGCCTGTGGCGATCATCACTTCATCTTCCTCATCTGCGACACAGGCAAACAACACCTCATCATCATCGTCTTGCAGGCCAATGATCGACACCCAGACCGCTTCGCTGCGCATGCTCTCAATGTCACTGACCAAGGTTCGTTTTATATTGCCGGCCGTTGTCACCAGGCATAGCGCACTGTTAGCTGTAACCTCCTCAACTGCCACGATTTTCTCATTTTTGCGCAGCTTGAAATCCGAAAATTCAGCGGATTCAGGTATGCGGCCTACCGGGCCATACCATAACCTGCCTTGGTTGGTGACGAGGATCACATCATTTTCGGCCTGAAACTTTTTGCGAAAGAAATCGATTTCAACAGCACGGCTGGTAGGTTTGCCAGAAGAGGCAGAGTCTCTGAATCCGCGCGCCTGTGTCCTGAAAATTCCTTTTTGAGAAATTCGAACAATCTGGGGCCCTTCTGGCCTGACAAGATCGGCAACTGTCATTTGGGCTTCATGACCTTCTTCAACATCGATGATGATAGTGCGGCGCGGTGTAGCGAAATCATTACGAATGGCATTGGTCTCGTCAATAACTGTTGCTAACCGCTTTTGTTCAGATGTCAACAGGTTCTTCAACTCTTTAATAGCAGCTTTCAGTTCCTTCTCTTCATCCACCAACTTTTTCCGCTCTAAAGAGACCAACCGGCGCAATGGCATATCGAGGATTGCCTGGGCTTGAATGACACTCAAGTCAAGAGCTTTGATTAAATTTGTGCGTGCAGTTTCGGTGGTTTGCGACCGGCGGATGATCGCCACCACTTCATCGATCATTGACAGGGCCTTTAGCAAACCTTCGACCAGATGCAATCGATCTTCCGCGCGCTTAAGCTCATATTTGGCCCGTCTGGTAATTACGTCCAAACGATGGCTGATGAATTGCACCAGAAAATCTTTCAAACTTAAGTAACGCGGTTCCTGATAGGTTTCATCGCCGCCATTGTGTTCTTCGATAAGCGCCAAAGCATTGTGTGACAGGCTGTTGCGCATCTGGGTGTGGGTCAACAATTGATCGAGGACTTCTTCGGGATTGGCATTTCTTCCCATCTCGAACACAATCCGCATGCCGTTATAGTCTGATTCATCACGTACATCTGTCAGGCCAGGGAATTGGTCTTTGTGTGACGCAATGCGCTCCAAAATTGTGTTCTTTTGCACCTGGTAAGGCAATTCGGTCACGATGATTTCAGATTTGCCGCCGGCGATTTCCTTGATATCGGCACGAGATTGGCAAATGATGGTCCCGTGGCCGGTTTCATACGCCTGCTCGATGATGTCAATGTTGCTGTCGCCACGATCCGCCCTGTATCGGTAGATCAAGCCACCTGTCGGAAGATCAGGGCCAGGAATGAACTCCATCAATTGTGGGGTAGTGATTTTGTTTCTGTTTTTCCACTGTTTGCACACAAAAACAACCGCCTCACAAACCTCGCCAAGGTTATGCGGCAGAATCGAGGTTGCCATGCCTACAGCGATACCTGAACTGCCATTAACCAGCAAGTTTGGGAAACGGGTTGGCAGAACCCCTGGCTCTTCCAGTGTGTCATCAAAATTGGTTTGCCAGTCAACGGTTTGCTTTTCAATATCCACCAGCATGGCTTCGCCCAAAGGGGTCAGCCTGGCTTCGGTATAGCGCATAGCGGCAGCTGGATCACCATCAATAGAACCATAATTACCCTGGCCGTCAACCAGCGGGTCGCGCATGGCAAATGGCTGCGCCATACGCACCATGGCATCATAGATAGATTGATCGCCATGGGGGTGGAATTTACCCATCACTTCGCCTACCACACGGGCAGATTTTTTGTGCGGATTCTGTGAATTTATGTTCATGTAGTGCATGGCATACAGAATTCTGCGCTGCACTGGTTTCAGGCCATCGCGCGCGTCAGGGAGTGCCCGGTCCAGAATGGTCAGCACGGCGTAACGTCGATAGGCATTTTCGATAAATTCATCCAGCGATTGGGCTGACTCTTTATCGCTGAGCTGGTTTTCGGTGGTTAATTCTGCCATAATATTTATTCCTCTTCATTCCAATTGGTTGTCATCAACCATTCCTTGCGCGGAGCAACATTGCTGCCCATCAATTTTTCAATCACCTGGCGTGTACGGTGCACATCATCGATATACATACGAATATCTTGTTGACTCGAGTCTTGAATTGAAACCAATTGCAGGCTCTCGGACTTAGTCTTGCCGCCAGGCTTTGCCAGCTGATCGGGTAATTTAAACACGGTTTCACGCAACTGTTCTGGATTCATCTCACCCAGTCCTTTATAACGCTGCAAACTTATGTTGTTAGCTCCCCACTCTTTCACAAGAGCTTTTCGATCTTCTTCGGTGTAAGCATATTCTGTCTTTTTATTGCGCTTGTTTGCCACCAGGTATAAGGGTGGCCGCGCAATGAAGAAGCGACCTTCTTCAATAATCGGGCGCATGATACGCCAGAAGAGGGTAGCCAGGAGTGTGGCAATGTGTGAACCGTCTACATCGGCATCCACCAGCACCACAGCACGTCCGTAGCGCATGTTGTCAGCAACACAGTCACGTTCTACACCGGCACCGATCGCAGCCACAATCGCGGCAATTTCACGGTTTTTCAAGATGTCATTTAACTTCATCTTTTCGACATTCGGAATCTTCCCCCGCAGGGGCAGGATGGCATGGTAGCGTGAGTCACGGCCCTGTTTGCAGGAGCCGCCTGCCGAATCGCCTTCCACCAGGTACAGGGCAGTATGTTCATGCGCAACCACCGGTTTTCCACCCCGTCGCTGGATATCTGCCAATTTGCCCAGTACATATTCGCCGGCATCCATGGCAGAACGGTTGATCATAAGTTTTCGCGCTTGCGAAGCGGCTTCTCTTCCCCTGGCTGCTGCCAGGGCTTGGTTAACGATTACCTTGCCAGTGCTGAAATTCTTTTCCAGATAATCCAACAGGTTGTTGTATGTAACTGTAAACACCGGGCCATGCACTTCAGGACTGGTCAAACTTTCCTTCGTTTGCGACAAGAACTGTGGTGTGTTGGTCATGGTCACCTTTACAATACCAGTCAAACCCAGCAAAGCGTCATCGCCCTTAAAATCCTGGTTGCCCTTCAGCAATTTTTTGTTTGCGGCAAATTGCTTCACAGCTTTGGTCAACGCCGCCTTGAAGGCAGAAACATGGGTACCGCCTAACGGGGTGGGGATGGCGTTGACAAAACTATAGACCTGCGTCTCTTCGCCGGCATATTGAAAAGCAATTTCAGTCTCAATCGTCGCCTGAACGCCTTCCACATCCACTTTCAGGGCTTCTTTGAAAAAAACTGGTTTGTGCAGTGGTTTCTGATCTTCGTTCAGATAGATGATGTAATCAATCAGACCATTTTTTGAAATGTATTCTTCATGGCGTTCAGGTTTGCTTTGCAGATCGTGAAATTCAATTTTTACGCCCGGATACAGATGAGCGATCTGCCGAAAACGTGTGTCCAGACGATCAAACGACCAGGGCACAAATTTCACGGGCGTAGGCCAGTTCATATCCTGGGTAAACCATTCACGGTTCGGACGAAATCGGGTAACAGTCCCGGTGCCAAGTTTGGCGTCTGCCTCAACAGGTTTTCGTTTGCCATTTAAGGTCACTGCGGTAGCAATGCCCTTTTTAACGATGTTCATCTCGGTGCCTGCCAGCACCTCGCCGACTTTCTGGCCAGTGACATCAAAGATTTCTACTTCTGTTTTTGGAATGCCGCCATTCTCAAAGCGCTGCCGGAATTTTAAACCGTAACGATGCACTTCAACTTCGAGAAATTCCGAAAACGCATTGGTGCACTTCAAGCCGATACCATGCAAACCACCAGAAGAAGAGTAGGCGGAGTTTTCACCGCCGAATTTACCGCCAGCATGCGGTTTCACATGCACCTGTGTGAGGGCGCTCATCTGGTTTTCGTCTTTCCATTCCACCGGCATGCCTCGGCCATCATCTTCAATGCAGACAGTACCATCCTTTTCGATGGTGATGATGATCTTGGTGGCATCGCCTGAGGTGCATTCGTCAACAGAGTTGTCGAGAACTTCCAGAAGCAGGTGATGCAGCCCATGAACATTGTTATTGCCAATGTACATGCCTGGGCGCATACGCACCGCTTCCAGAAATTCAAGTTCAATTATTTGATCAGCGCTATAACGTGTCATGAAACCCTCAATAATTAAAGTGGCAGGTCGCCACAAATAGAAAATAAGTTCTAATTAATTATAGCAGACCTTTTTAACTCTGGCAAACGAAAAAAGGCCGGGAATTTACACAAATTCATTCGCCAATAATTTTGACCAAAACTCGTTTTCGTCGTCTTCCGTCAAATTCACCATAGAAAATCTGTTCCCAGGTGCCAAAATCTAACCGGCCTTCGGTAATGGCAACGGTGACAGATCTGCCCATTACCTGTCGCTTCATGTGCGCATCGGCGTTATCTTCTCCTGTGCGGTTGTGCTGGTATTGGTCAATAGGGGAGTGAGGGGCGATTTTTTCCAGCCACACCTGATAATCATGAAGCAGGCCGGATTCATTGTCATTGATGAACACAGAGGACGTAATATGCATGGAATTCACCAGCACAAAACCTTCCTGGATGCCTGATTCGTGTATACATTTTTCGACATCACGAGTGATGTTCACAAACCCCATACGGGCAGACACATTCATCCATAGTTCTTTGCGGTAACTTTTCATCATAATTCCTTTCGCAATAAAAAGGGGCTGCCCTTTTGGGACAGCCCCTTGATAGTGGCGGGAGCGACGGGATTCGAACCCGCGGTCTCGGCCTTGACAGGGCCGCATGTTCAACCACTACACCACGCCCCCAACAGGCAAAATAATACCACGAGCCACTTTCGCTGTCAATATAAGATTGAGAAAAAGGCGCCCAACCAAAATTGAACGCCTTTCTTTATAAAAAGTGCTTATTTTGCCAGATCAGCGTCCCTGAACAGAGGGGCTGGCTTACCGCTCATCACAGGCGCAAGCGCAATGGTCTTGTCCAGATTGGCTGATTCATGAATCGCGTGCATGATCTCCAAAACATGGTAAGTAAGCTTGCCATTGGCGCGGTGCTCGCGTTGATTTTCGATGGCATACGCCATATCTGCCAGTCCAAGGCTTCTGCCAGTGAACTTTCGTTCTTCCAACAAAGGAATGGTTTGCCATTCGCGGGCATCGTCAGTCCACAGCAGCACATCGCCCTCAAAAGTATTGGGGTCAGGCACCACCAGAGAACCTTTGCTGCCATAAATCTCGATACAGGGCATGTGGTGCGCCCACACATCGAAGCTGGTGATGATGGTGCCAATCGCTCCGTTGTCAAAATTCAACAAACCGACCACATGGGTCGGCACTTCGACCCGCACCTTCTTCCCGAATTTCTTCTCGCTGGTGATGGTACGTTCAGGGAAACTGATCCTCGTGGAGCCTGACACAGAATTGATCGGCCCCAGCAAATTCACCATGGCTGTGAGGTAATAAGGTCCCATATCGAACATGGGGCCGCCTCCAAGCTGGTAATAAAATTCGGGGTCAGGATGCCACGACTCATGTCCATGCCCCATCATGAAGGCGGTAGCACCAACCGGGAATCCAATCAGGCCATCCTCGATAATCTTGCGGCAGGTTTGAATGCCGGCGCCCAAAAAAGTGTCTGGGGCACCGCCCACCCTGAGCCCTTTCTCCTGAGCGAGAGCCAGCAGCTCTTTTCCTTCTGATTTTGAAATTGTTAGCGGTTTCTCGTTATAAACGGATTTTCCTGCCAACAAGGCTGCTTTGGCAACTGAGTAATGGGCATTGGGAATGGTTATATTGAGAACGATAGTGATCTCAGGGTCTGCCAGCAATTCCTCTACCGTGCAGGCAATGGCTCCAGCACCGTATTCTTCTGCTTTGGCTTGCGCTCGTTCACTGTCAAGATCGGCAAAAGCCTTGAAAAAGAGATTTTCATACTGTTTTGAATGTTTTATGTAGGCGGAGGAAATATTTCCACAGCCGATGACACCAATGTTAGTAACCATTCACTTACTCCTTATTTTGCAGCCCACAGTAAACCACGCCGAACGATCTCTCGCGCTTCTGGTACACTGAAATCTGCGGACACATGACCCAGGGAGGTATAAAAAACTTTGCCTTTGTCCCACATGCGTTTCCACACCACCGGCATCACAGTACCATCGATCCAATGGCAATGGTCACCATTAAAAGTTGTTGTTGCGAGAACCTCATTCGAAGGATCAACATGCATGTAATACTGTTCAGAGTGCATAGCAAAGTCCTTCAGTCCAGCTGTTATGGGGTCAGTGTGGTTGGTGATATTCACCTGGTAGTCAATCACACCACCTGGATGCGCTACCCACTGCCCGCCAACCATGAATTGATAATCAGTTGCCTGTCGGAAGGAATCGCCTGAACCCCCGTGCCAACCACCGAAGCCGATGCCAGAGGCAATCGCCTCCTGCAAGCCAGACAGCTGTTCCCGTGTTATTTCAGACATAGTTACCGACTGAACGATCAGGTCTTGCGCCATCAGTAATTCCTTGTCAAGATAGGAATCCACCGTATCACTGATTGTCACATCGAATCCTTCATTCTCCATGACGGGTGCAAAAATGTCGACGCATTGTTTAGGTTCATGTCCATCCCATCCACCCCAAACGAACAACACTTTTTTCATTACATACCTCCTTTTTTACAATTCTTCCGTTAGCGGCGCAGGACGGTCGCAGGAAGAGATTAATTCAATATGTTGACCTTGGCTGGACGCTTCATGAATAGCATGCATGATATCTAATACGTGATATGCCAGAGCACTATTCGCGCGATGGGGGCGGTTCTCTGTAATAGCTTGTGCCATGTCTGCCACACCGATGATACGGCCAGTTTCATGACGTGCTTCAAGCAGAGGAACCTGCTCCCATTTCCCTGTCTCCTTACGCCACACCTTGACCTCTCCGCCAAATTGGTTCGGATCCGGCACGCTCAACGTACCGAGGCTGCCGTAAATTTCGACTTTCGGCAAATTGTGTGGCCACATATCAAAGCTGGTGATGATAGTAGCGGCTGCGCCTTGTGCAAAATCCAACACCCCGGTAATATGTGTCGGCACTTCCACCGGGAAAGAAATCCCTGTCCTTCCGGCAGCCGTAATGGTTCGTTCCGGAAAGCTGATTTTAGCAGAACCTGTGACTCTCCTTACCGGCCCCATCATCACGATCAACGAGGTGAGAATGTAAGGTCCAACATCGAACATCGGCCCGCCGCCAAATTGATAGAAAAATTCAGGATTCGGGTGCCAACTCTCCATGCCATGGCCTGCCATCTGTGCAAAGGCTGCCACCGGTTCTCCAATCAAGCCCTGATTGATGACAGATAATGCAGTTTGAATACCCGCCCCCAGAAAAGTGTCCGGTGCACAACCGATACGAAGGCCTTCTTCCTCAGCCAGCGCCATCAAACCCTGTGCTTCTTCGCGGGTGATCGCCAATGGTTTTTCGTTGTATACATGTTTGCCGGCCTTGAGAACACTCTCCGCAACATTGAAATGCGCCTTGGGCGGTGTCAGATTGATCACCAACTCAATCTCTGTGTGTGCAAGCAAATCTGCAACAGGTATTGCGAGAGCAGGATTTCCCAATTTTTCCGCTGCCTCTTGTGCCTTAGCGCTATCCATATCTGCCACAGCCGCAATTTGGATAATGTGAGCGAACTGGGCTGAATGCTGGATATACTGCCCGACGATATTTCCACAGCCAATAATGCCAATTTTCATACTCTGGTTTCCTTTTTTCCTCGATTGTGGGCAGGGAGAAGGTTCTCCCTGCCCTAAAATTTAATATCTGATCAAAATATGTTTCTCTTTTTTAGCCGATTCAAGTATGGCGTCACAAATAACAGCGTTCTTATAACCATCCTCAAAATCAGCCGCCAAAGGTGCAACCGCTCTGTCGTTCACTATGCAATCCAGCATGTGAGTCAATTCGTGAACAAACGTATGTTCCCACCCGATGATATGACCCTGTGGCCACCAATATTCCCAGAAGGGGTGGTAGCTTTCAGAAACCAGCACATTGGTGAAACCCTGTGTCTCTTTGGGAGAGCCATCTTTCCAGAAGACTTCCAGCTCGTTCAAGCGCTCGAGGTTAAAGCAAATCGAACCCTTCGAACCATTGATCTCGATGATCTGGTAGTTCTTTCGGCCAGGGCAGAATCGTGAGGCTTCCAATGTGCCGATCGCTCCATTCTCAAACTCGACCACACTGACAAAAGCGTCATCGACAGTGACTTTGCCCGTACCGCTGCCGTCAGCCAGAGGACGCTCTTTGATGAAGGTCTGTGTAAGTGAAGAAACCTTGCGGGGCTCGCCCACCAGAAAACGTCCAAGATCAATGATATGAGCGCCTAGGTCACCCAGAGCTCCGCTGCCAGCCACATCTTTGTCAAAGCGCCAGGTCATGGGAAAATCTGGATCTATGATCCATTCCTGCAGATATTGCGCTCGAAAATGGAATATTTCACCCAAAGCTCCTGAGGAAATTAACTGGTAAGCCTGTCGAATCGCTGGCACAAAGCGGTAATTGAAAGCTACCATGTGCTTGACCCCGGCTTTCACCACTGCTTCAAGCATGGCTTCCGCCTGTTTCGCGTTTGGCGCAAGCGGTTTTTCACAGACGATATGCTTGCCGGCTTTGGCGGCTGCAATGGTTGGTTCAACATGCATGCTGTTAGGTCCGCAATTATCAAATAACACCACGTCATCGTCATTGATTAATGTTTGCCAATCGGTGGTGAATTTCTGGTAACCGTAACGCTTTGCCGCCTCTTGTACCGCATCCGCGCTGCGACCGCCGATGGACACCAACTTGGGAATTGCAGGCGGTGGATACACCAAATAGGGTATTTTCTTATAGCCATTGGTATGGGCTTTACCCATGAAAGCATATCCCAGCATACCTATACCGACTTCAGGCGCTTCATTTTCTGCCTTTTTGCCAGCCATCGACACGAATCCCACTTGATCTTTTTCAGTCATTTTTCATTCTCCTGCAACCGTTCATTTTTCAAAAGCAGCATCAAATGCAATGTCTGAGGGCGGAAAATCAAGGTCTTTCACAAAAGCACAAGCTTCACGGGCGCCGAACTCACGATCCATTGCACCATCTTCCCACTCAATCGAGAGGGGGCCATGGTAGTGTATGGCATTCAATGCCCTGATGATTTCCTCAAAATTGATATTTCCTCTGCCGAGTGAGCGGAAATCCCAATACCGGCGGCGATCACCAAAGTTCAAATGCCCGCCAAACACACCAGCTTCTGTAGGTTGGGCCGACCATCCCACATCTTTCATGTGAACGTGGTAAATCCGGTCAGCAAATTTTGTAATGAACCTGACGTAGTCCACGCCTTGATAGCCCAAATGGCTGGGGTCATAATTGAAGCCAAAGGCTGCGCGATGGTTCAAAGCCTGCAAGGCAAGTTCTGCCGAAGCAGTATCAAAGGCAATCTCTGTGGGATGAACTTCCAAAGCAAACCTGACCCCGACTTCATCAAAAACATCCAGAATGGGGTTCCACATCTCTGCGAACAAAGCAAAGCCAGCGTCAAGCATCTCTGGCGAGACAGGCGGGAATGAATACAACAAATGCCAGATGGGTGAACCGGTGAACCCAGGCACCACTGACAGGCCCATTTTGGCAGCTGCACGGGCAGTGTTCTTCATTTCTTCGGCTGCCCGTGCGCGAACACCGTCTTCGCCGCCATCACCCCACACATGAGGCGGTAGAATACTGCCGTGGCGTTCATCGATGCGATCACAAACTGCCTGTCCTACCAGGTGATTGGAGATAGCGAAGCACTGCAGCCCATATTTGTTTAGAACGTCCCATTTGGCTGAAACATAGCGTTCGTCTTCTAAAGCCTGCTTCACATCAAAATGGTCGCCCCAGCAGGCAATCTCAAGGCCATCATACCCAAAAGATTTCGCCTTTTGACAGACAATCTCAAAGGGAAGATCAGCCCATTGTCCAGTAAATAAAGTGACAGGTCGCGGCATAGAATAAGCTCCTTTCAAACATCGGATTAAGTGAGTTGGTTTTGGTAAATCAATCTTAACATAGATATATGTCCACACAACTTACGAAATTCCTGATTTTTCATCGTTTTTTCATTTGTTCATTGATTTCTGGGCTTTGTTTTTTTTATGAAAGTGCTTATAATATTCATAAGTAAGCACCTTGTTTCTCTTTCTACTTAAAAGGAATATATATGGAATCCACATCAGGAGGGATCTAATATGAAGAAATTCATGAAATCCAAATCTTTTGTTTTCCGTGGCATTGTGGTTCTTGCCCTGGCAATGACTTTGTTCTTGTTCCAGAGCAGCACCATTCAGGCGGAAGCAGCCCCCCCGCGCATCAACGTCATCAATGTTGTGACCGATGCGAATATTACAGTTGAGATGGTGAATTTCCCCAAAAACACCGCTTTCACTGTGCGCATGGGTAAACGGGGTACAGGTGGAATCGGCGGAGATTATTCTGCCGGCTTCAGCACCTTAAACTCCAGCTATCATATTGCCAACTTTGAAATCCCCACCAGGCTCTATGGTGAAGGGATCATCGATGTACGCATCACCTCGGAAGATGGTAAATATGTCGCAACCAGCTGGTTCTACAATACCTATACCGCACCTGAGTACAAACCGCCAGTAACAGACGGGGGGGGAACCAGCTATTATGGCATTCCGACAACGTCCATCAACTCTGTTGATTATGGTGTATCGGTGACGCTGACCACTTACAACTTCCCTGAAGAGAAAAACTTCATTGTCACCATGGGGAAATTCGGCACACGTGGTATCGGCGGGATCAAAGTGGATGAATTCAACTCTGCCGGCGGCGGCTCATTCCAGCTGACCTTCGATATACCAGAAGCTCTGGCTGATGAAGACCGAATCGCTATCCGATTGCAGACCCCGGACGGCGTCTTCTATGCCTTCGATTGGTTCAACAACAAACCATACAGTGCATCCAGTGGGACGACTGAAACCACCACCGATACTGATACCGGTTCTGCCGCGATCAACCCCAATGCCAATTACCGCGGCTATCCCACCACCACCATTCTCGAAGTCACTCCTGGTGAAAGTGTTGAAGTCCAGGTATACAACCTGCCCAAGCAGATCAATTTTGTGGTGACTATGGGGCAGATTGGTACACGAGGTGTTGGCGGCATCAAAGTTGCTGAATTCAATTCAGAAGATGGTGGTAATCAGGTCCATACTTTTGATATCCCTGAAGCGCTAAAAGATTACTACAAGATTGCCATCCGCATAGACAGCGGCGTCTACTATGCCTTTGACTGGTTCGTCAACCAGGGATTGGGTCAAGGAACCGCCGATACCAGCGGTACCACAACCCAAACTACGCTGCCTGATAATTTCCCGTCAACCTCGTTTGTTTCGGTAGACCCGGGTGGAACAGTGACTTTTATGACGTACAACTTCCCTAAGGACACAGATTTCAACGTCTATATGGGCAAGTACGGCACCCGCGGCGTAAATGGCATCTACGTGCAGACCTTCAATTCTGGTGCTGGTGGTTCATTCACCATAATGAGCGAGATACCGCCCGCGCTGAAGGATGAAGCGCTTTTGGCCATTCGTTATGAAGGCGGTGGGATTTACCTCTTCGACTGGTTTAGCAATAAGTAAACCAAGACACTCACAAGCAAAAATACGCCTTGAGTAATCAGGGCGTATTTAAATTAATCCCCTCATTGGCAATATCATTCTCTTCAATATAACGGCGGGGCATAGCCAAAGAAGACCAACCACCGGCTTCCTGCAAAACAAAGGGGTCCGTGCCGTTTTTTGCCGCAGTGGTTGCCCAATAATGACGGCAATCATGTGCGCTAAGCGAGGTAAGACCGACTTGTTCTCCCAAAACCTTGACGCGATGTGTTACGCCTCTTGGTGACATACCGTTGTCTGACAACTGCTTATTCCGCAGACTCTGACGCAGGAGGGGGGTAGTGGAATCAATTTCTTCATGCAGTCTGCATAAGTCAACAGCGTGCCAGGCGTCATCTGAGAGCCAGTGTTTTTGTACCTTGCTCACCTTGGGACGATAAAAAACCAGCAGTCGTTCTTCGAATTGAATTGAATTGCCGAGAAGGGCAGCCATCTCCCCAACCCGCAATCCATGATCAAGGAACAGGCACATCATCAATCGATCTCTCCGCCCCTGTGGAGTGTCAGGTTGATCCTTCAACCTGACAGCCTGCGCCGAAGTAATCTGAACAGGCTGAGCCTTTTTAAATCCCACTCGACTTTGTGGTCGTTTTTCGTCGACACGGATACCTTCTTTATGCGTATAGCCGACTATTGCATTGATTTGCGCGTATGTTTCCGCAGTCATCACGCCGCTTTTCATGGCTAATTTGGCGTAAGTTTTGACCGTAGAAAGGCGCACATTGATGGTTTGTATGGCATATCCTTCCTTTAGTTGCCATTTTATGAAACCTTCTACCAGACCCCAGGATATATTTGACCAATCCTGCGGATACTCAAACAAAGCATGTTGAATCTTTATCCCACAGAAATGCAGATACTCTTCGAACAGAGACAGACCTGCTTTTTGCCGTCGTAAGGTTTGATACGCTCGTCTTTGTTGATATTCCGTAAATTGATAGCGTCGGGCGACCTCATTAGCTGCTTGCGCGATTCTTGCATTATTAGCAGTGGCAGGTGATGAATTAGGTAAGCGATCTGGTACTAAGGATGTATCCATAATTTTCCCTATATTTGCTGATTATGTTAAATAATCAGTAGTTATTATAGTTCAATAATAGACATTTTTTACCTATTTGTCAAGCCGAATTTCGGGTTTCATTTGCCAGATATCCGGATTTACTTCTTGTAAGCCTTCATTTTCTGGTATAAAATCTTATCGGAAGCTTTGTTGTCTACTTTGTTATCTCGGAGGTATATCTCACATGGAACCCATTTTAC
>CAYMNB010000006.1:73930-84807 GCA_964391725.1 uncultured Anaerolineaceae bacterium
CTTTGTTGTCTACTTTGTTATCTCGGAGGTATATCTCACATGGAACCCATTTTACAAGAAATTTACGATAGTATCCTGGACGGAGCCCAAAAAGTTACCGCGGAAAAAGTGCAGGAAGCCCTTGACAATGGCTATTCTGCCGAACAAATTCTTAATGGTGGATTGGTCGACTCTATGGCAGAAGTCGGCCGCTTATTTGAAGAAGGCGAATACTTTGTACCTGAGATGTTAATAGCCGCCCGTGCCATGCAGGCCGGACTCTCTATTCTTAAGCCCATCCTCGTGGCCGAAGATTTCAAACCCATCGGGAAGGTCGCTGCGGGTACCGTCAAAGGAGACCTGCACGATATTGGGAAAAACCTGGTGTGCATGATGTTAGAAGGTGCCTCTTTTGAAATCGTCGACCTGGGTACAGACGTCAAGCCTGAAGCGTTTGTCTCGGCGGTACGCGACCAGGGCTGCACTGTTCTGGCAATGTCGGCCCTCCTTACCACCACCATGCCTAACATGAAAGCCACTATTGAAGCCTTGAACGAGGCGGGATTGCGAGGCCAGGTTAAGGTGATGGTTGGTGGCGCCCCCCTGACCGATCAATTCGCCCAGGAAATCGGTGCTGATGGTTATGCGTCTGATGCAAGCCAGGCAGTTGCGTTGGCAAAGAATTTGATTAAGGCTTAACTTCCCTTCACTCCCCTCCCCTTTTCAGATTGGTTTATAATAAATACTACTTACATTAATGAATACTAATGTAAGTAGTATTTTTATTGCGAGGTAAAGAAAGATGGCACACAAGCTAATAGACAAATTGACAAAGGTTGGCTTCTTGATATCAGATGGAGCAACCGGTTCCAATCTGCAACACCGCGGGCTGGCCAAAGGCTTGCCTGGTGAAGTATGGGTGATAGAGAATCCCCGGGCGATTCAACTACTCTACAAGGATTTTCTGACAGCCGGTTCAGACATTATCCTCTCCTGTACCTTTGGCGCTTCGTTCCTGCGGTTGAACCAACATAATTTGGCTGATCGACAGGAAGAGATCATAGAAATTGCAGTAGGATTGGCTAAGGATGCAATCGGCGCCGAAAATAAATTCGTCGCAGGCTCGATGGGGCCTTTGGGGCAATTGCTGCAGCCTCTTGGCACCCTCACAACTGAAGAAGCATTTCAAGCTTATCAGACACAGGCTCAGCTTCTCACTAAAGCCGGCGTTGATATTCTACTGGTAGAGACTCAATTTGACCTGCCAGAAGCAACTGTCGCCATTGATGCCTGCCGGTCATGTTCAACGCTACCCATAATTTGTTCGTTTTCGTTTGATCGTGGAACACGCACCATGATGGGTACAAAACCTGAAGCCTTTGCTGAAGCTATGATGGAGAAACAGGTAGATATAATTGGGATTAACTGTGGCAAAAGCCTTGATGACAATCTGAAGGTGCTGCATACCATAAAGCAGAAAACAGATCTGCCCCTGTGGTTTAAACCCAATGCCGGGTTACCATCGGTAGACGAACAGGGCAATACCGTTTATAGCACTACACCTGCACAGATGGCCGAAATGGCAGTGAAAGCCAGGTCCATGGGTGCTTCCATCATCGGCGGCTGTTGCGGTTCCACACCCGAACACATCGCTTCCATTGCGACAGCGCTCAAACAAAAATAACATTCTTTGGTATAATATCGCAGTTGCCACCGTAGCTCAGCCGGCAGAGCAGGCGCTTCGTAAGCGTCCGGCCAAGGGTTCGAGTCCCTTCGGTGGCTTTTTGGTTTAATAAGGGCACCATGTATAATCAACCTATGACAATAAGCGCTCGAGGAGTCTATCGTGTCCTTAAAACAAAATCCCCTTCCGATTGGAACTGCTCAACAGGTGTATGCAGCGGATAAATACATGGCTGAACAACTTCAAATTCCCTCGGCTGTATTGATGGAAAACGCCGCTGCCGCTACCCGTAAGGTAATGTTCGAACAGATTACCAATTTACCCACGTCTCATGTGTTGGTCATTTGTGGGCCGGGTAACAATGGTGAAGATGGCCTTGTCCTGGCGCGACAGTTGGCAGTCGACAAGATAGCTGTTGAAGTTCTAATTTTGTCGGAATCGTTATCAGACAGTGCGCGGCAAAAATGTAAGAATCTGCGCAAAATGGGGATCAAGGTTCACGAATGGAAGGATACGTTTGACCTGGAGGCTTGTGTCCAAGCCCATGACATCATCGTTGATGCAATTTTTGGCATCGGCCTCACCCGCCCCGCCAGGGATCAATATGAGCAAGCGATTCGGGCAATCAACCAATCCGATGCATTGGTTATCAGCCTTGACATTCCCTCGGCCATCACTTCCGATACTGGAAAGAGCCTGGGAATAGCCATTAATTGTGATATTTGTGTAACATTTGGGCTTTTGAAGGCTGGCAGCTTGATAAATAATGGCTATGCACATATTGAGTCATTGTTCTTGTCGCACCTTTCTGCCCCTTATCAGCAATACATGACAGAGCAGATTTCGGGTGATCTGTTCATAAACACGCCTGTCTCATTGCCCGAACGTGTCAAAACCGGTCACAAAACCACCTTCGGTCAATGCCTCACCATTGCTGGCAGCTCTAATTATTATGGTGCCCCCTACTTCTCCTGCTCGTCTTTCCTGAAGACAGGGGGAGGTTATGTACGCTTAATCACACCCCAATCGGTTGCAAAGTCAATTGCTTCACTGCTGCCGGAGTGCGTTTTTTTACCGGTGGATGATCATGACAATTTGCATCAATATTTGGGGCAGATCGATACCCAATGCCCGAACCAAGATTTCATCATCTTTGGCCCGGGTATTTCTCTGGCGAAGCAGAACCTTCAGATATTGGAGCATCTACTAACTGCCCAGAAATGGCGCCAAGTACCTCTACTCATCGATGGTGATGGCCTCAGTATTTTGGCAATAAACCATCAATTGCTTTCTGTCCGGTTACCATATACCACCATCCTTACTCCCCATCCTGGCGAAATGTCCCGCCTGACAGGCCTCCCCATTGATCAAATCGAGGCTGATCTGATAAATATCGCTCGTCGTTACGCAGAACAATGGAAGGCGATCCTGGTTTTGAAAGGACCCCGCACAGTCATTGCTACGCAAAATGCCGCCTACATCAACACAACCGGGACCAACGCCCTGGCAACACCTGGCTCTGGTGATATATTGGACGGCATGATTGCAGCCCTGGCCTGTACAGGTATCGAATTGGTAGAGGCGGTTCGTGCGGCCGTATTCATGCATGGCCTCATTGGTAATCACCTGTCCGCACAAGATACGCCTGGCGGATTTACTGCCAGTGATATCTTATCCGCCATACCTGAGGCAGCAGGCCTATACAAACAAAAATGCCAGGAATATATCTATCATAACAGTGCAGATTCGATTCCTGGCATTACGCTTGTTTAGTGTTTTTATTTCTTTGGTAGCATCGCTGCCAGTGTTAAAAACTCCACCCATTCTTCCTGGAAGAAATGGATCGTTACATTGTTGAGCTGCAACTGATAGGTAACTTCCCCATCAGGCTCTGTCACCTTCCAGGCGCTGTAATTAAAACCGCCTGTTTCGGCGAGGACTTCGCTGATGGGTTCTAAGGCATCTTGTTCACTCATTGCAAATCCTTATCTTCAGAAGTTAGTAAGTAACTGGGCAACCGGGCAAAAAGGTCAGAATTTCACACCACAAATTTTGAGAGTCAATGTACCAAATCAACCCACCACACAAACAAATAATAAATAGCAAAATCACCAAAATAAGAATCCATATGGGGAATTTTTTCTTTGGTTTTGCCGGGTTGGTCGGAAAAGCGGGGGCCGGGGGGATGTCCTGCGCAGGCATCTTATGGGGCTGGCTCTGCTGTGGTACCTGAGCAAATTCTGAGGGAATTTCAGGGATAGGCGCTGCATAATCCTCTTCTTCGGGTATTAGGCGTTGAGAATCATCTCCAACAATAGTTGCGTCGCCGTTTTCATCCATTTTATCAACCGCGATCGTATTTGCCTCGAAAGACATCGGTTTGTCATCGATAAACTCATATCCTATGTTCTGGCCCATGGCAACATAATCGTGATTGGCCAACTCTTTGGGCCCGCGGATCTTCTGTCCATTGACGATTGTGCCATTGGTAGAACCCAGGTCTTCGATCATAAAATTGTCACCATGTTTATACAACCTGGCATGCCTTCGCGAAATTTCCGCATCATTGACAACGATGTCGTTGCCCAGATCTCGCCCAACAAATATTTCTGCCTGATCCAATGTGTATGAGGTGCCGGTACCGGGCCCCTTTTTCACTACCAGTTTACTTGCCATGTTCGCTTCTCCTTTTGCGAATGAAACCAAAGCGGTATTCCTACCTACTATTATAAACAATTTCTCATAGATACCAATTGTTTTCTGTGCTTCATTTTTCTAGAGTGTACATCAGATACACCAGAAACTGGCCACTCTAAAAATTTTTTTGCATCTTCACTCTATGGTATGATACAAGCGTTCTTTGAATGGAGAAACAAATAAACAAAATGGGAATGCAATTTGTCGCGGTACTAAACCATGAAAGCCCGGCCCTCTATCAACGCTGGCTCCGAGACAATTTACCAACCAATCTGATCACACTTGTCAGTCCCAAACACGAAAGAACAATCCAAGAAATCCATTCAGTCGCAAACCTGACAATTACTACCATCGTTGTCCCCACACACCCTACAGATCCTCGTATCGGCGAAATAAAGGCAGAACTTGGGATAACACCCGATACAACGATTACGCTGCCGGCATTCTTCAAAGAAGACCCGGCAAAATTTATAGAGCGAGGTACACTCCCGAAAATACAAGATGATTACAATGGGTTTCGCTTGTTGTGGCATTTAGGCTTTCGCCAGTTCGAAACCTACAATTTCCAGGGAACACGTGCCTATCACATCCCCCACCTGCTGGATGAATTCGTTGACATTCATAAAAACCAGCGCGCATTTATTGTTGGCAATGGGCCCAGCCTCAACCAGATCGATATGTCAAAATTGGCCGGCGAAATCACCTATGGCTCAAACCGAAGTTACCTTGGCTATGACAAATGGCAGTATCATTTCACCTATTGGGGTATCGTAGACCGCCTGCAGATTGAGCATTACCAGTTCGAGTATGAGGACAATGTCCCGGTGGATATTGTTAAGTTCTTTCCGTTCCAATACCTTCCCCTATTAAACTTCGACAACGCCTGCCCTGTTCCGCACAAATATGGCACCAAACCGGGACAACCGCAATTCAGCCTGTCGCCCGATATGTTATATCTCGGATGGAGTGTGTCGTTTTTCTTGATCCAAATTGCGGCAATCATGGGTTGCAATCCCATTATTTTGGTAGGCATGGATCACAATTACTCGCTGGATCAACGCAAAATGGGCATGATAGACGGCAACCGTTGGTATGACCGCAACACATTCACGCGGAACCTTATCAATCGAATGCAACGGCTCAACCAAAAACCAAGCAAACCACATACTCCCCAGATGTGGAAAGCATCCGATGCCAGCGGAGCCACACATTTTGATGAGCGATATACCCAGGGCGAAGGTAAGCTATTTGTTCCTCCACGGCCTGTCTATGCCGAACAAGCCTACGCCCATGCCAGAAAAGTTACAGAAACACACGGTATCCAGATCTTGAATGCCACGCCAGGATCAAAGTTAACCGAATTCGAACCTGTAGATTTTAACAGTCTGTTCTAGGCGAGTAATACATGGAAACCAAATGGCTGGCAATTTCTAATGGCAATGATGGGCAAATTCGTTTTCTACTACGCATGTATCAGACCCTGTTTTCATCGAAGTATGGCGCTTTCACGGGTGATTTCCTTTTTCTATCTGATAATCTTTCGCCATCGTCTGAAAAACTGCTCAAGAGAAACAAAATACCCTATACACTGCTGGAATCCGATATTGTGGAAAACTGGCAGGCCAGGTTTTCTTCTGAAAAGCATGCATTAGGAAAAGTGGGAAAACCACTATTTTTACAGTACATTATTGACAATTATGGTGATGATTATTCTCATCTGCTGTACATAGATCCTGATATTCTTATCCAGAAGTCAATAACGGACCTCCTCTCGAATGTATCCGAACCGGGCATATATTACAGTGCACAGTCTCACCCTACTCTCCAAACGCGGTGGCCTAAGATGCAGCTTGAACGAGCCATTGCCCATGGAGATCTTGAGGAAAGTCAATTGTACATTTTTCCGCCGGAAATCAACACCGGGTTCCTGTTTGGTGATATTAACTCACTCACCCCCTTTATCAACGATTTGATCTCTTTCATGACAACACCGCCATTTGACCGCTACATGAATTCTGACCCGGGGTCAGAGATAAAAAATGCCTGGCACGATCAAGATTACTTCCGCTGCTTCATGCGGGTAAATGAAAATTACCGCAGAATCCATATTACCGAACCGGCCTCAATTGTCCATTTATGCAATAATGTATATCGTCAATATCAGACTACTGCCCAGCGTCATATACTGCGCGGTATAGATAATGGATACATTCCGCCAATAGTTCATTATGCCGGCGGAGCATGGGTGAATTTTCTCAAGATATCTATTTTCTATTTTGGGCCATTAACCGGATTTTCTCCATGGCTCATCAATCAAGTACACTTCTTCACCAAAAGGTTCACAATTTCTGTCAAGCAGACCCACAAGGCTTGCCGGCGAAAAGCTATCAAAATCCATAAGGCCTTTTTTTCATTTATCCGCAAAGCATATACGAAACAAAAGGGGCATTACCTGCGAAACAAGCAGCGAGTATATAATATACTCAGAAGAATAAAAAGAAAAATCTGGAATCGCTAAGGCTTTGACATGATCATTTTTCAAGCGGGTGTGCCGCGCAGTGGAAACTTATGGGTTTATCGCACCATCCAGCACATGCTTATGGATGCCAATGTTCCCATCAAAAGTTATGTGAGTGAATACCGAGAATTTATTGCCACACACAATGTTCATGATTTGAACCAGACCTTTACCCACGATGTCATAAACATCAACCCTGAAGGGTTGTTTTGGGAGCCATCCCACCTTTCCAGCTTGCATATTCACGACATCGACGCTTACCTGCAAGCCTGTACGCATATTTGGTCGCATTCTCAATTTATTGCTGAGTTTTTTGATGTCTACACGAAATTTTCTCATATTATTTACATTCTTCGTGACCCCCGTGATGTGCTGATCTCCAACGCCCGTTACCTTTACACAGAGAAAATGCAAACCTATCGCCCCAATCAACATGCGCACAACCCACAGGAATTTTTAGAACAGCGCCATTTTGCTGTCGTTCACAATTGGGTGCGCCATGTTGGTGGTTATCTTAAGCAGTATGACCGCTTGAATATGCATTTCATTTTTTATGAAAATATGCTCGCAGATTTCGACACAGAATTAACAACCCTGCAAGATTTCTTGGGGTTCGATTTTTCAAGCCATGACAGGAAAATAATCAAAGATGCCGTCAGTTTTTCTACCATGCATGCAGAAAAACCTGACCACGTCAATAGAGGCCAGGCCGGACAATGGCTGAATGTTTTGAACGACGACCAGATCAATGCAATAAACCGCGTAGCAGGTCCGATGTTGGCTTTGTTGGGTTATTCGTTAACAGGAACCCAATCCCAATTGCCAAAACTTATCCGGGGTGGTTATTCTCCAGCGGACCTCGAATGTATCTTGACCCAGGCAGAGCAGGAGAGGCTGCGCCTGAATCGTCAAGCGGTAAAGAATAAATGAAACTGAATGAAGTAGGAAAAAAGGAAATCAACATGAATATTGCTATCATCGGGTTAGGCACAATGGGATCCTCACATGTAAAGGATGTCATGTCATTGAACAATGCAACACTATATGCGGTCTGTGATATTGATCGCGACCGCGCGGATACTTTTGCGTCCCAAACAAAGGCCAAAGCTTTTTACAGCCATCAAGACCTGCTGCAAGATTCAGAAATAAACGCTGTCATCATCGCAACCCCACATTATGATCACACTCCCATTGCCATCGCTGCACTCAAACGCGGTATACATGTATTGGTAGAAAAGCCCGTCGCAGTACACGCCAATGATGCCCAAAAGATGATTGACGCCTATGAGAATGCCAAAATAAAGTTCACAAACCTGGTATTTTCTGCCATGTTTCAACAACGCACCATGGGCTATTCCCAAAAGATCAAAGATCTCATTGACAGCCAGGAGCTTGGCAGGTTGGTGCGTACCAGTTGGATCGTCACCGATTGGTTCAGAACCCAAACCTACTACAATAACGGTGGCTGGCGCGCTACCTGGCGTGGAGAGGGCGGTGGTGTGTTATTGAACCAATGCCCGCACAACCTTGACCTGTATCAATGGTTCGTTGGCCTGCCCAAAACTGTTCATGGTCATGTCAATATTGGCAAATACCACAATATTGAAGTAGAAGATGAGGTTACTGCATACTTTGAGTTTGAGAATGGCATGGTTGGTCACTTTATCACAACCACCGCAGAATCCCCGGGTACCAATCGTCTCGAAATTGTTGGTGAACTTGGCAAGCTCGTTTTCGAAGATGATGAGTTAACCTTCTTCCGCAACAGAAATTCCATGCTTGAAACCATTGAAACATCACCATTTTCCTTCAAGAAAGTTGAAAATTGGAAAATCAACATCCCTTACGATCTTAACAACGAAACACCTCACAAAAAAATAATCATCAATTTTATTGACGCCATTGAAAACGGTGCACCGTTAATTGCTCCTGCCCCTGAAGGCATCCGTTCCGTCAGTTTGGGCAACGCCATCCTGCTTTCAAGCCTCTTGAAGAAGCCTGTCACCCTGCCCCTGGATGGCGATTTGTATGAAGATGAGCTCAACAAGTTGATCGCCAACTCTCAATTCGTGAAGAAGACCGCATCCGACAAATTACCCTCTGATTTCAGCCAGTCTTTCTGAGTTTAGTCCGAGAATCATTAGATTATTGGCATATCTTATTAGTAGTTGCTAATTTTCTATTGTAATTAAGCCCAAAAAAGTGTATCCTAGATTATGTTGCAGAATGTGTCATACAAATAACAGGGATAAATTGGCTCAAGGGTTGATTTATCCTTATTTTACGCAAATTGAGAGGTAGTTAAGTTAAATATGAAACAAAGTATTTTGATGAAGAGCGCTGAGAATGAAGAAGTCAACTATTCGGCCATCAACAAATTACTCGAATACGGCCGCAAAAAACATTATGTAACCATTGACGACATTCTCATATTCTTCCCAGAAGCTGAGCAAGATGTGGCCCAGCTTGAGGAAGCTTTCGCTGCCTTGACAGCAGCTGGTATTCCTTATGTAGATGATGATACTTTTGAAGAACCCTCGGAAGATGATCTTGACGAGGATGATGTTGGTTTTTTAGCCTCAGACGATCTCGCCAACATCGACACCGATGATACCATCGGCTTATATCTCAAAGAAGTTAGCCGTGTCCCTCTGTTGACCGCAGAACAAGAGGTTGAACTGGCGCAGCGAATTGAGCGAGGCCGGATGGCGCGTGAAGAATTAGCACGCGGACGCGTTGAATCACATCGGCGTACAGAATTGCGAAATTTGATCGAGGACGGCTGGCAGGCTCGTGAACATCTGGTCACTGCCAACTCCCGCCTTGTCATCAGTGTCGCAAAAAAATATATGGGACGTGGCGTACATTTCCTTGATTTAATCCAGGAAGGCAACATCGGCTTAATCCGCGCCACCAAAAAGTTTGATTACCGCCGTGGTCATAAGTTCTCCACCTATGCCACCTGGTGGATCCGCCAGGCAGTCACCCGCGCAATCGCTGACCAGGGACGTACCATTCGTGTGCCCGTTCACATGGGTGACCAGATCAATAAACTGCTGCGACTCCAGCATCAACTGACCCAGCGTTTAGGACGCGATCCTTCGGTGGACGAACTGGCCGAAGCCTTAGAAGTTTCTCCTCGCAAGATCGAGAACATGATCCAGGTAGCCCGACGGCCGTTGTCACTCGAAACCCCCACCGATGATGAGGAAGACTCTGTCCTCGGTGATTTCATTGAAGACAATGATGCACCGGCGCCCGATGAATCAGCCACCTATAATCTGCTACGTGAACATCTGACCCAGGTGCTTGATGATCTTCCTCCGCGTGAGGTTCGCATCCTGCAGCTTCGTTATGGCCTGCTGGATGGCCAATCATACACCCTCGAAGAGGTCGGTCGGAAAATGGGCGTAACGCGTGAACGTGTACGCCAAATTGAAGCCCAGGCACTCAGCCGCCTGCGCCACCCCTCCATTCGCATCAAATTACGCGACTACCTCGGCGACTGATAAGAAACAACCAAAACCCCCCGAATGGTAACAATCAGGGGGGTTTATTATGGCGGAGAGGGTGGGATTCGAACCCACGGAGCCTTGCGGCTCACACGCTCTCCAGGCGTGCGCATTAGGCCGGACTATGCAACCTCTCCATGCGTGTTGCTCTAATACCAATTGGCGATTATACCATAAGCGTTCGACCTTGACCAGAATTATGTCTCTTGTATCAATCCATTGTAGAATTACCTGCAAAGGATGATCTCATGGCAAAGAAGAAAAATATTGTCGTCTTGATCTTATGCATCCTGGTGGTCACCCTGCTTGCGATCACTGCTTTTTGGTTTGGTCAACAAATGGCTGCCCCTGCGGTTCACGCTGAAATAAACAATGCTGGAGATCAACAAAGGATAACTGATCAGACAATCAAACACAATGAGTCGGACAAAGAAACTGCGCTTATATTGCCCACCATCACCCCAAACCCGGTTTCGCAGGCGACCGC
>CAYMNB010000007.1:0-59362 GCA_964391725.1 uncultured Anaerolineaceae bacterium
AGTCAGGCCTTAATCGTAATAAAGAGCCTCAGCGCTTCTTCTCGCGCTTGGTGACCCAGCCGGCGTCAACCTCCACCGGCACGTAGCGGTCGGAGAGCATCTTCAAGAGCACACGCACGCGCTCGTCGCCTTTGAGGCGTTCCTCAAAAATGCCTTCATAGCCGGCAAACACGCCGTGGCTGATCTCCACCATCTCACCGGGTTGGATGTCGAAGAAGGACTGCCCGCCGGCCTCGGCGATGGCGGCCAGCTTGGCGTCAATACGCCCCAGCAGAACTTCTGACACGGGCGGGGCATAGTCATCAAACATGACCAGTTTGTTGGCGTTGGGGACGCGGTTGAGGGAATTGATGCCAATGGCAGCCAGGTCGACCTTGACGAACAGGTAACCGGGGAAGTAGGGCACCCACTTGCGTGAACGCGGGTTGACGGGGTTGACGCGCAGGCGCGGGAAATAGACCTCGATGTCACGCGAGATCAGCTCGCGTTCCAGCATGGCTTCTTTGTTGGGTTTGCTGCGCAGGGCGTACCACAGCGCCTGGCCGGGCTGACTATCAGGCGTCTGTTCGGGTGGGGGTGTTGTTATCATGCCAGGTCACCGCCCTGGGTTAAAGCGGGGATATGTTCCAGGCCATAGGTAAGCAGGTCGCGGATCTGCCCGGCCACACGGCGGTAGGCTTCCATGTCCTGTCCGCTGGGGTCAACGATGTCGAAGGTTTGCCCGGCCAGGGCACTCAGCAGGTGCACTTTGGCGGCGTGGGCGGGGAATTCCGCCTGCAGGGCCTCACGCTGGTTGGCTTCCATCACCAGCACCAGATCCGCGGAGGCGATATCTGTCTCGCGCAGCAGGCGGCTGCGGTGGCGGGACAGGTCGCCGCCCAGTTCACGCACCACCTGCAGGGTAGCGCGGTCAGGGCGCAGCCCGTCACGCGTCCAGGTGCCGGCCGAGGCCACCTGCCAATCAGGCAGGCCAGCCTGCGCCAGCCGGGTGCGAGCCAGTTGTTCAGCCATGGGCGAACGGCATAGATTGGCGGTGCACACGAAAAGCAGGCTGGGCATGGGGCTCCTTGGAGGTGTTACGAGGACAAGAATTGTGACAGAACATGCGAGATTGACAACAGCCAGCCGGGCGCCAGTGGGCGTTGCTGTGAGGCGAGATGGATTGAGCCGCCCTGGGTTCCAAGCAGTTAGTTAGGGCAATTATACCATGGCGGCGGTTTCGTTCCGAAGGATTTTACCGTCCCGGGAATGGTTATAGTAACCGATGCAGGAAATACTTCGCCCCTGAAGAAAACAGCGACCAATCTCAATAAGGTTGGAGAAGTTTACAAAATAATTTTCACCCAGGTTACCTAGTTGGCAGTTCATTATCATGGCTGTGTGATGTATTAGTAACCGGTTTTTCCGTGAAAGTCACCGTTCTCTCCCCTGACATGGTAGAGTCAGTTGTCGTCTCTTAGGATGGTTTCATGTGCTTTAGTAAATTGCACATTGAGGGCAGGCATGGCTACCAATTCAAAGGTGGCAGAAGCGAGTTGAACGCGTCCCTCGCTCTCAGCGATGGCATCAAGAATATACATAAATGGTTCATCATGCACAGTGCGGCGAAGTTTTGCATCTACCGCATAGCGTAAAGTAAGCTCTATCCAGTTGTCGTTGGCCGCCAAATAGACACGTGGTTCTACCAATGCATGGTCAAGTGGATACTTGGGGCGAGCCACCTCCTCTCGATTGAGCGCTTACACGGCATTCAGTGGCAGCCTGGCGATGGACAACCAATGGCTGATGGCTCGTGCCATAGGGGGATGGATTATTGGCACACCAGCATTCATTTTTTTCTAAACCGTTGACAATCTGAATTGATGTCGATATAATATATTCAGTGAGAGCGCTCCCATAGTATATACACCAACACTATTGGGTTGAGAATGACGAATATGCCAGAACTAACGATTGAAGATATCGCCATAAAAGCGGGGGTTTCACGCTCAACAGTTTCAAGAGTGTTGAACGGCAGGTCAAATGTCCGCGATGAAACCCGTCAATGCGTTCTGGAGGTGATCAATGCCACTGGTTACCGGCCGCACGCCGCTGCGCACAACCTTGCGTCGCAGCGTTCAGAAACGATCGGCCTCGTCCTTCCGTTGAGTGTCAGTTTGTTTTTTTCCGACCCTTATTTTCCCCATCTTATCAAAGGAATCGCTCAGGCCTGCAATAACAATAATTACACACTGGCATTGTTTTTGGCTGGAACACCAGAAGATCAAACAAAATTGTTTTCTCGTGTATCTCAAAAAGGGCTGGTCGATGGGGTGATTATTCAATCAGGCCACCACGGTGATCAATCGATTATTCATGAATTATCGCAAACCAGCATACCCGTAATGGTCGCCGGCCGCCCGCTCCAACCTGATGGTATTAATTACATCGATATTGACAATGTTGCTGCTGCTCAAATGGCAGTTGAGCACTTAATCAAACTTGGGCACAAACGAATTGCAACCATCACTGGCCCATTAGATGGTACAGTTGGAATGGATCGCCTGCAAGGATACTGCAACGCCCTGAATAAGGCCGGGATAGAGATCGATGCGGGGTTAATTGTGACAGGCGATTTTACTGAAGCCGGCGGACACACCGCTTTCCAGAAATTGCTTCCAGCCAGGCCAGAGGCTCTCTTTGCGGCTTCTGACAACATGGCGGTTGGCGCAATTCATGCCGCGCGAGAAGCGGGATTGTTAATCCCTGAAGATCTGGCAGTGGTCGGTTTCGATGACCTTCCCATTGCGAATGGGTTTGACATTAATCTAACCACGGTTCGTCAACCAGTCGTAGACTTTGGCATTGCGGCTGTTACCGGATTGATTGACATGATCAAACATGGTCTCAAGAGAGGGGTGCGCATCTGCGTGGACACTGAATTGGTAATCCGTGATACTTGCGGGGCATCTATGATTAAGGCAAATGATTATTCTATTAACGGAATGCGAAGAAACTAACGCATTGTCGTTGTATAATTAATGAAAGGAGGGAAACCTCAAAAGTTCTTTACAAAAAATTCAAACAAATTTTTTTCAGTACAACCAATAAATTTTAATAAGGAGATGCAAAGATGAAAAAGTTTCAATGGTTACTTGTTATGCTTCTTATCTTCGCGATGGCTTTATCAGCTTGTAAAACCACCGAAGAACCTGTTGTTACAGAAGAAGCGACTGTAGAAGAAGAGGCCGTGGTCGAAGAAGAAGCAGCCGTGGTCGAGGAAGAAGCGGTCGTGGTCGAGGAAGAAGCGGTCGTGGAAGGCGCAGGCGAAGCAGAAGTAGATGCCGCTGAGGTTGTCGCTTCGCTGCCCCGCAAAGAGACCCTCTATTATGCTGGTCTGCAGTGGGGTTCTGTGATTGGATCGAATCCCTATTCCTCCAACAACAACCTGGCCTTCATGGGCGGCCAACGCAACCTGATGCACGAAACCCCCTACATGTACAACATGATCGATGGTTCGTTGACGCCCCTGTTGGCTGATGGCGACTTCGCCTGGAATGATGATCTCACCGAGATCACCTTCAAGATCAAAGAAGCCGCTCACTGGCAGGATGGCACCCCCGTCACCGCCGAAGACGTTGCTTACACCTGGGCAACCCACGTCAAGTACGAAACCGCTACTGGCGTTGGCAACCAGGAATATATTGCTGACATCGTCGCTGTTGATGACATGACCGTGGTCGTGAAAGCTGCCCTGAACGATGAAGGCGCAGCCGTCAACCCGCTGGTTGTGGCCGCTTATCTGTCCCAGAACCCAGTTATTCAGAAGGCCTGGACCCAGACTTTGGAAGCCCGTACTGGTGAAGATGCCGCAGCTTTGAAAGCCGATCCCGGTTTTGATGCTGTATTCACCGGTCCCTACAAACTGTTCTTCCATGACGACACCAAGGTCGTTTTGATCCGCGATGACAACTATTGGGGTCAGGATGAATCCATGTGGGGCATGCTGCCTGTGCCGAAGTACATTGCGCACACCATCTATTCGGACAACAACGCAGGTTTCGTCGCTCTGAAGCAGGGTGAGGTTGATATCTCCCAGCAGTTCAACGCCAATGTGCAATTGCTCTGGTTGGAAGACAATCTGCCGATCTCTACCTATATGGAAGAGGCTCCCTATGGTTTGACTGCCAGCCTCCCGACCGCTTACTTCAACCTGAAGTCCTTCGGCCTGGATCGTGTGGAAGTCCGCAAAGCGATTGCAATGGCTACGGACTATGACACCATCATCGCCAACGCGATGACCAACCAGTCTCCGACCTTTGCTGAAGTTCCTCGTTCAATCATGAACCCCACCGCTGGTGAACAGGCCCTGTATGACCAGGCTGCTGTTGCCGATCTGCAGTGGATTGGCAATGACATCGCAGGCGCCAACGCGTTGCTCGATGAAGCTGGCATCATTGACACTGACGGAGATGGCTATCGCGATATCGACGGCCAGAAACTGTCCTACAACGCAGTCTGCCCCAATGGCTGGTCTGACTGGCAAGCCGCGATCGAGATCGTTGCTGCTGCTGGCGAGAAGATCGGTATTGAGATCACCACCTACTTCCCCGAATGGTCCGTGTATCAGACCGTCTTCACCGAGGGTTCCCAGACCGAATACGACATCTTCATGGTGTGGTCTGATGGTGCAGGCCCAACACAGCCCTGGGGCCGCCTTCGCCAGTTGATGAATCCTGGCTTCGCCGGCACCTCTGGCAACTGGAACGGCAACTGGGGTGGCTATGTGAATCCCCGCATTGGCGAGATCATCGCTGAGATTCCGCAGACCACCGACCAGGCAAGACTGGTGGAACTCTACACCGAAGCCACCGAGATCTACCTGACCGATGTGCCTTCCTTCACCCTCATGTATCGCCCTGACCAGTTCTACACGGTCAACGAGAGTGTCTGGACCGGCTTCCCATCATCTGATGATGGCCTCAATATCCCGCCGTTGAACCTGGCGGATGGTTATGGTATCGCAGCGCTCTATTATCTTGAGCTTGTCAATCCCTAAGCCATAAACCTATAGACAAGAATCGCCATGCTCTGTTAGACTGGAGCATGGCGATTTTCTAAATTTTCTATTCACCAATCCCAACAGTCACTCATAGAGAATATAGGAGGTGTTCATTTGAAGGGCTACCGTAAGTATTTCGGCGGAAAGCTGCTCTGGTTCTCTGTAACCTTTGTGGCCGCATTTCTGTTGAACTTTATATTACCGCGGTTGATGCCGGGCGATCCGGTAGCGGTTATCACCCAACGGGTTACCACGGGCATGACCAGCCAGGTTGGTGTTCAAAAGGTATATGAAGAATATGCGAACCTGTTTGGCACCAATAAACCGTTGTATGAGCAGTTCTTCTTGTATGTGCGCAATGTCTTCCGTGGTGATCTCGGCGTTTCTTTCAGCCAATTTCCCCGACCGGTTGCGGATATCCTGCGTTCATCGATTTGGTGGACAGTGGCACTGCAGTTTCCTGCCATCATTTTGGGATGGATCATCGGGAACACGTTGGGAGCGCTGGCGGCATATCTGAAAGGGGGCTTTGATAAGATGTTGTTGCCGATCAGCATTTTCATCAGTAACCTGCCGGCGTTTGGCCTGGCGATCGTTATGCTGGTCATTTTTGGGGTTGATCTGGGTTGGTTTCCCACCTCAGGTGGATATGGCTTTGACCTGATCCCCAATATGAGCTGGCAGTTTGTGTGGTCCGTGATCGTCCATTATCAATTGCCATTCTGGACGATCGTGTTGATTGCGATTGGTGGACAGGCGATCGGGATGCGTTCGATGGCGATTTACGAACTTAATGCGGATTATGTTAAATATGCCCGTTTCCTGGGTATCAAAGACCGCAAAACGATCATGTATGTGTTTCGCAATGCCATGCTTCCGCAGATCACCGGACTGGCGCTCTCTGTCGGAACGATGGTCGGCGGTAACCTGGTCGCAGAGGTTATCTTCAGCTATCCTGGCCTCGGCCAAACCATCCTCACAGGTGTGATGGGACAGGATTATCCGTTGATCTCAGCCACCACGCTGGTCATCACCTTGATGGTGCTCATTGCAACGTTTGTGATTGAAATTCTGTATGGCTTTATTGACCCGCGCGTTAAAGCTGCGCAGGCAGATTAAGGAGAACAGATCATGAAACATCTCTTACAACAAGTTTTTCGTTCTCCCAAATTTCTGGTGGGGTTTGTCATTTTTTCCTTGCTGTTGTTATTTGTGCTGATCTATCCTCTGTTTGTGCCGGATAATCCGTTGGGAATCATCGGTCAGGGAACTTTCTTTGAACCCGGTCTCTATGTAAATGTGTATGACGCAGTGGGTACAGACGCCAGGACATTGATGTTGGAAGATGCCGCAGCTAATCGCATTGCCTCAAAATTGAGCCCGGCTGATCGTACAGCCATGCAGGAATACCTCGTCGCTGTGGGCGTTGATGAAGAAGATATCGAACTCGAGGATACTGAGAAACTGCTGGATTTGTGGGAAACGTATTATGACCCCGCTGCAAGACCGGCTGGTTTTACCGCTGCTCAGCGCCGGTATTACGGCCGACTGACTACTAATCTGTATGGCTTGCTCAGCCTGGAAAGCCTGGTGGTTGCCGCTGAAGATCCAGAAACCGGCGCTATGGTACAGGTGGATGAGGTCAAACAATCTGATTACGTGAATGTCAACAAGGTCGCCAATGTGCGCTGGTTGCCGTTGGGCACCGATAACTTTGGGCGTGATGTTCTCACACAGTTGGTCTCCGCCACAAAAACCTCGCTGCTGATCGGTCTGGTGGCAGGTTCGATCGCGACTGCTATCGGCCTCACCTTGGGGCTGATTGCTGGTTATGTCGGCGGTTGGCTGGATGATATTATCATGTTCATTACCAATCTGTTCACAGTCATCCCGGGCATTGTGCTTTTGATCCTGATCTCGTTCAGCATTGGACAGGAAAACCGCGGCGCGGTCACTGTGGCTGTTGTCATTGGTATTACCTCCTGGGTGTGGACGGCGAGGGCAGTGCGCGCGCAGGTCGTTTCGTTGCGCAACCGTGACCATGTGAACCTGTCGAAGCTGTCTGGACATTCTGTGGCGCACATCATTGTCAACGATATTCTGCCTTACATTGCTTCTTACGTAATCATGGCGTTTATCCTGCAGATCTCCTCTGGCATTCTCGCAGAGGCAGGCCTATCGATTCTGGGGTTGGGGCCCAAGACCACTGAGGTGCCCACGCTGGGTTTAATGATGAACTGGGCGTTGATCTATTCTGCGCATGTCACCAACAAATGGTGGGCCTGGGTGCCAGTCATTGTCACCATTGCATCCATTTCATTCTCGTTGAACCTGATGAACACGGGCCTCGACCAGGTGTTCAACCCGGCATTGAGAGAAGATTAGGAGCGTATCATGGGAAAAGTAATGTTAGAAGTCAGAAACCTGACGACCAAATATATCACTCGATTCAAAGAAAATATCTACGCTGTGGACCATGTTTCCCTAAAGATTGAAGAGGGAAAATCTCTTGGCATTGCTGGCGAATCTGGTTGTGGGAAATCCACTCTCGCGTTGAGCCTGATGGGGTATTATTTCCCGCCGTTGTACTACACCTCTGGTGACATCATCATTGATGGGAAGAACATCTCTGGTATGGATCCCGATGTCGTGCGAAAATCTATTCTGGGCAAAGAGGTTGCCTATATTCCCCAGGCAGCCATGAATGCATTGAACCCCACGCAAAAAGTAATCCGCTTCATTGAAGATGTGATCCATGTGCACGAACCCCAAAAATCCAAAAAAGAGATCTATGAGTTCGCCCGCGACCGCTTTGAACAGCTGGGATTGCCGGCAAATGTGCTCGAAAAATATCCAGTTGAGCTTTCAGGCGGGATGAAACAGCGTACTGTAATCGCAATCTCTGTGATCCTCGGCCCTAAGGTGCTGATCGCGGATGAACCTTCCTCTGCGCTGGATGTAACTTCGCAGAAAATGGTGATTAAGATGCTGCGCGACCTGATGGATAGTGGCATGATCAAGGCGATGATCTTCATCACGCATGAGCTTCCGCTGTTGTATAACGTCACTGACGACATCATGGTGATGTACGCGGGACAAATCTTTGAAAAAGCGCCCGCACATGAGGCCGTATTCGATCCGCTGCACCCTTATTCACAGGGTTTGATGGGTTCGATCATCGTGCCAGAAGCAGGTCTGCGCGATGTGAAACTCGCCGCCATCCCCGGTACGCCTCCCAACCTCAAGAACCCGCCCTCCGGGTGTCGCTTTGCACCGCGCTGCAAGTATGTCAAACCGATCTGCAAAGTGACCTCAGTGGGTATGGTGCATGTGGGTGAGGATCGGATGTACCGCTGTGTTATGTCAGAAGAAGAGATTCGGGAGTTGAAACAATGAACAAAGAACGCAAAGTTTGTATGCAGGCGAAGGGCCTCACCAAGGTGTATGGTTTCGGCCGCACCCGAACCGTCGCGGTGGACAATGTCGACCTGACTCTGTATGAAGGTGAGGTCGTATCCATCGTGGGCGAGTCGGGATCTGGCAAGACCACGATCTCGAAACTGCTGCTGGGTTTAACCAATCTGACCGAAGGTGAGATCTATTTCCAGGGAGAGCTGCGCGACATCAGCACCTATAAAAAGAAGCAGGAATATTGGCGCAACATTCAGGCGATTTTCCAGGATCCTTTTTCTTCCTACAATATTTTTCATAAGATCGATGCCGTGCTGCTGGATTGCATAAACATGCGAGGCGGGCGAAATCTGCCGCATGACAAAAAGGTCGAGATGATGACTGAGGCGTGCAGCTTTGTCAACCTCAAATTTGAAGAGCTCACCAATAAGTATCCCTTTGAGCTGTCTGGCGGGCAGATGCAGCGCCTGATGATCGCGCGTATCTTCCTGCTCAAGCCCAAGATTCTACTGGCAGACGAAACCACCTCGATGATCGATGCTTGTTCGCGTGCTACCATTCTGGATATGCTTATGCAGCTGCGTGATGAGATCGGCATGACCATTATTTTCATCACCCATGACATCGGTCTGGCCTACTATGTGTCGGATACGGTCTATATCATGGAAAAAGGCGTGTTTGTCGAAAGCGGCCCGGCGGATGAGGTCATTCTTAACCCCAAGGAAGCTTACACCCAGCGTCTGTTGAACGATGTGCCCAAAATCTACGAGGAGTGGGATCTCTCAACGGTTTAGCGCATTTCCGGGCTGTATCTTGGTATTAATCGAAAACGCAAACAGGATGGCACAAAACGGCCATCCTGTTTGCGTTTTTAAAAATTTTTTGACCGGTGGACTGACCAGACCAACCGTTTTAAGTAGATGCTGCGTGCGTATGTGTGTGCTTGCTATAAAAGATCACTGCACAAATACATGCAGGTCGCGGCGCTATTTATTCAGATTCTTTTTCACGGATCTTTTGTGCCGCTTCAATCATGGCAAGGTAGCCGTCAACTGGCACATATTCTGGAATGGAATTGCCAGAACCCAGTGCATAACCTTTGGCCAGGCTGCGGTAAAGGGTACCGCGCCTTTCGATAATATCAACCAATGCGGCCGGATCTGTTTGACACAATAAATCAACATCAATTCCGCCAATCAGCGCAATTCTGTCACCGTAACGGTGGATCCATTCCTCAAAGGGTGCGATTACATCCTCATTTGAGTGCTTTGCGTTAATGCCAAGCGCAATAAAGTCATCCATAACCGGGTATATGTTCCCGCATGAATGCCATAGGAAGGGTGTATTGGAAGATTGGATTACATTGAGCACGCGTTGGTATTGGGGTACTATGAATTTCCGGATGTTGCGAGGTGAAGTGAGGGTATTGGTCTTAAAACCCAGATCATCACCAATACGGAAAACTGCAAAGTGTGTCCCGTATTTTTGAATGAACTCTGCCCAGATGGTGGTCATCAGGTCACCAATGCGCTGATAAATGTCAGCGTAGAGCTCCGGGTCATCAGCCTGAAGGTATGCCAAATATTCAAAACCAACCAGATCTTCGCTTATTTCAAAGGGGCCATTGCCGACGCCGCCGATTAGTTTCATGCCCGGTGGAATGTGTTTTAGGAGGCTGGTAACGAGGGGATCCGCGAGCATAAAAAAACGTACGGGCAATTCATCCCATGGATAGCGCTCAAAATCACTTCTGGATTGGATTGGGCCGGGTTTGCCCCCCATAATGGCGCCATTATCGGGCAATATACTGGTGATGCAAACCTCAGACGATATGGTGTCATAGGTCATCTGCTCGAAGAAGTGGCAGTAATGATGAAAGAACTCGTCACGATCCCTGTCGTCACCCTGGATCAGGTCAGCGAACTTTATATTTAACACCTTTTCCATGAATGGCGGGTTGATGATATGTTCATAAATCGGCAGCCGTTTTGGACGGCGATTGGTACAGGCGTCAACCATATGGCGATAATCATTGACAAAGGGTGTCAATTTCATTTGGTACTCTCTCTTAAGATTCAACGAGAAAAAATCTGGTGGATTCCCATATTATTACAAATCACTTCCGCTAGTGTATAATATAAAAATTATCCTTTTGGCTGGGTGAGTATCAAGCCAATCTTCTTGCCAAAGCCACCGCCTGGCTTGCGTCTGGTGAATAGCCATCTGCGCCGATTTCAGCGGCAAAGCTGTCGGTTAAGGGAGCGCCGCCGACCATAACTTTCACCTGGTCCCTGAGCCCGGCTTCTTTCAGGGCTTCGATGGTTGCCTTCATGTTGGGCATCGTGGTTGTTAACAGGGCAGACATAGCTATGATGTTGCAGCCTTGTTCCCGTACCGCTTCGATGAATTGTTCTGGTTTTACATCAGTTCCTAAATCGACGATTTCGAAGGAAGCACCTTCGAGCATCATACATACAAGGTTCTTTCCGATATCATGAAGATCGCCCTTGACGGTTCCTGCTGCCACTTTGCCAATTGGTTTAAAGTCTTCGGCGACCAAAATTGGTTTTAGAATTGTGAGGCCGCTTTGCATCGCGCGCGCGGCGATCAACATTTCAGGCACGAAATATTCGCCTTCTTCAAAGAGGCGGCCGACTTCTGCCATCGCTTTCACCAGGCCATCATTCAGAATGGTTTCAGCAGTAAGGCCGCTCTCAATCGCCTCCGTTACTTTGGCAGCGGTTACTTTCTGGGCTCCATCGAGCACACTCTCATAAATCTCAGTAACAATTGTGTTCATTTTGTCTCTCCTTAATTTCTTGTGAATACATTAAATTTTCAGAATTTTATCATGATATTCAATATATGTAATATTAAACGCTGTATTGACATAACGACTATACAATAGTATAGTATGTTTGTTCGTTGATTATAGTACATTGTTATTGAGTGTTATCAACAAGCATGGCAATGAAAGCCACTCTTCACCATTAATATCGATTACTTCAAGAAAAATATCGAGATAACAATTGACTGAGGCAACCCAATAAGAACGAATTATCCATAGATTTTTCTTCATAGGCGATCGATACAGATTTCTTAGTGCGCTGCAACAAATTTCATCCAATGTATCTGCAATAGTAAAAAGGTAATCATGGGCAATCAAGATTTCTTGGTTCACATCAAAGAAGGGATTGAGAGCAATTCCTCGATGCCAAAATATCTCCAGATAAAAAATTTCATTAAAAAAATGATAGAAAATAATGAAATTCAAACTGGTGCTATGTTGCCCTCTGAATCTTTGTTCTGCGAGGTATTAAATGTTAGCCGCAGCCCGGTTCGCAATGCCCTTGGAGAATTGGTGGATGAGGGCTATTTACAGCGCATCCAGGGCAAAGGGACTTTTATTACAGAATCAAAATATCACTCTGTTCATGGACGTCGTGATAAGGTGATTGGCTTTGTGACACCAGACATGAAAACAAGCTTTGCCAGCAAGGTGGTGGTTGGCATTGAGGGGGTACTGTCCCAAAAAGGGTATAGTTTGTTATTCGGAATTTCTAACCACGACGATCAACAAGAACGAGACATTGTCAATCGGTTTCTCAAACTTGGTATTGATGGTTTGATCCTGTTGCCTTCAAACAAAACCGGCCGATTGATTGACGAAATTCAGCAACTCGATCCTGCTGTAACACCGGTTTTAATTATGGATCGTCGGATTCCTGGGGGAGACTTCAATTACATCGGTAATGACAACCATGCCGGCGCCTACACCTGCGCCCGTCATTTTCAGGTCCGCGGGTACAAAAATGTTGCTTTTTGCGGGGTAAATCTTCAAGTCTCGGCTGTTGCGGAAAGATTGTCAGGTTTTATGCAGGGAGTACACAATACTGGTTTGCATCAAATCAATCATTATTTCAGTGCGCAATCGGATTGCGCAGAATCCATAGATTGTTATTCACCTGAAACATTTTTAGAGAAGATCGATGTTTTGAAGGAAAACGCACCGGTAGGCATATTGGCTGAGAATGATGAAGTTGCCATCATTCTTCAAAAACAATTAGAAAGCGCTGGATTAAGAATTGGTGTAGATTTTGGGTTAATTGGATTTATTAACTCGGAAGAAGGGAAACACAACCAACCAGCGCTGACATCTGTATCACAGAATAGCTTGTTGCTTGGACAGACAGCAGCCAATTTGATCATCAGTGCCATTGAGCATGAACCAACCAGTAAGACAATTCACATTTTACCCACCCAATTAATTATTCGAAAATCATGCGAACTAATTAACAATGAAAGCACAGACAATATTTTCGTTGGGGATGTAAAAAATAAAATGCTGAGAAATGAGTTGGGCTGAGTTATTATTGACAAGCAAATAGATCAAATGAAAAAAATAGGAAGAAAATTATTAATTTGCTAGATTTTTAATCAAAACCAGGAAAAATTGTTGTAGTATTAACTTCAATCTGTAGTTTCTGAGTCACTTATCCATTTTTATTCACTACACTTTTTTCTATATCAACAAATCATAAAGTTTAGCTTGCGCCTGGGGAGATGAGCAGGCTTGACATAATAAACGAAAGGAGTTCTAAGGGCTAAAAAAAAGCAAGAGGCGTAGCCAGCCCACCAATTCAATTTCACTGTACTTAGATTAAAAGAGGAGACGTTGTAATGAAACCACTATACAAACTATTTTCAATCCTGCTGCTGGTCACCATGCTGTTCGCAGCCTGCGCACCCAAGGCAGAAACCCCCGCCGTAACTGACGGAGACGTGGAGGAGGTGGAAACCCCTGCTGAGGTTGAGGAAGAAATGGAACTGGCAGCAGATCCTATGGAATACCTCAATGCTGCTCGTGAAGATACCCTGATTATCGACAAACCTGGACGCCTGGAGAACAGCGACAACTGGAACCCGCGCGTTCCCGGCAATGCGGTTGGCTGGGGTATGGGACAGCTGGGTTTTGAATCCTTAATGATTCTGAACTATGAGACCGGTGAGATGATGCCCTGGCTGGCGGAATCTTTTGAAGGCAGTGCTGATTCGCTGACATTCACGCTGAAACTGCGCGATGGCATCACCTGGTATGATGGAACCCCCATGACGGCTGATGATGTGGTCTTTTCCATTCAACAACAGATTGATATTGAGGGTTTTGGCTCACACTTCACCTGGAAAGAGTGGATCGAATCTGTAGAGAAAGTTGACAATCTTACTGTAGTCTTCAATCTTTCCAAACCGAATCCGCGTTTCGTCCTGGACAACTTTGCAGTGAAGATCGCCGGCACCCACTATTTTCTCCCCAAGCACATCTGGGAGACCATCGAAGACCCCATGACCTACAAGTATTTCGATATCGAAAATATGCTGCCTATGGCCACCGGGCCCTACATGCTGGGTAAAATCAGCGGTAACGAAGTTTTCCTGGTGCGCAATGACAACTGGTGGGGTTACAAGACTGGCTTTTCCGAACTGCCGGAACCCAAACTTGTGATCATTTCATACGTTGGACCTGAAGAAGTCCGCACCGCTACCGCCATTGACAATGGTTTCGATGTGATGGAAGATATCACCTTCGGCGCCTGGCAGGCAATTGAGGCGCAGAACCCCAAGTGGGAAGCCTACTATGATGATTTCCCCTATGCTGTGCCAGATCCCTGTGCCCGCTTGATCGGTATCAACAATGGCATCGAGCCCTGGAACGATAAAGACATGCGCTGGGTGCTCAACTACGTGATGGACCGCCAGCAGATCATTGACATCGCCTACGAAGGCACCACCACCATGGCGCCTTACTTCTGGCCTTCCTACGCTTCCATGGAACCCTACTCTGCCCTGATTAAACAGGAACAACTCGACAAGCTGTTGACGCCTAACCTGGAAGCAGCTGAAGCGATCATGATCGAAAAAGGCTACGAAAAGGTTGGCGGTTACTGGACCAAAGACGGCCAACAGTTGACCCTGGAAATCCAGACTGCAGAATCCTTCACAGAGCTGGAGCGAATTGCTGACGTATTTGCTGAGCAGTTGCAGCGCTTTGGCATTAACGCTGTGAAGATGAAACTACAGGATGGCACTTTCTATGACAACAGTGCCTTCGGCAACTACGCCGCCAACAGCCAGTGGTTCACCTGCGGTTCGGTGAACGAACCCTGGGCAACCCTGCGCACCCTGTCGGGTGAAGGCGCTCCCATCGGCGAACGTCCTGAAGGACAGCAGAACGTATACCGCTGGTACAACGAACGCTACACTGAGCTCGTCGATGAGATCGGTGTGCTCCCCCTGGGCGATCCTAAGATTATGGAACTGACCGCTGAAGCACTGGAAATTCTGTATGATGAGCTTCCTGCGCTGCCTGCGGCACAGGCCCGCAAACTGATCCCCAACAACTTCACCTATTGGACTAACTTCCCCTCGGCAAAGAATCCCTACATCTCACCATGGTGTTGGTGGACCTCCTTTATCGTGGTGGTGACCAATATTGAAAAAGTCCAATAATACAATAACGTTGGAGTTGGTCGCAAACCTATAGAAAACCTGGCGGCGTGAGAGATCATGCCGCCAGCGTTCCTGAAAATGAACAGGTGAATCTGATCAACGGAAAGGACTTTCACTTATGGGTGGCTTAACCTGGCAATACATAATTCGGCGATTTTTGATGATGCTCCTCACCATTTGGTTGGGAATATCTTTGATCTTTTTGATTCCGCGTCTGGCGCCCGGAGATCCGGTTACAGCCATGATCGTACGCATGACCATGCGCGAAGGCTATGTGGAAAATGCACAGGAGATCATTGAATCGTGGAAAGAACGCTTTGGATTGAATGATCCCCTGAGCGTGCAATACATGAAGTTCATGCGCAATATTGTGGTGTTAGATTTTGGTTATTCGCTGGCGCGTTTTCCAACACGCGCATGGGATATTGTGCGACCGGCTCTGCCCTGGTCAATCGGGCTGTTATCGGTTGCTTCGGTTGTTTCTTTTATTATTGGTAATACCATTGGCGCTTTGATGGGGTGGAATAAAACCCCAAAATGGCTGAAAAACGTTTTACCATTGTCATTGACCTTTACAGCGATACCTTTCTTTATGTTCGGTATCCTGCTGATATATATAGTAGCTTTTCAATTAAAATGGCTGCCTGCATCAGGCGGTTATGGACGGGGTGTGACGCCGGGCTGGAACATTGATTTCATCCGCAGTGTTATCCGCTATGGCACATTGCCGATGCTTTCCATCGTTTTGACCTCATCGGGTAGTTGGGCGTTGGGCATGCGCGGTTTGATGATCTCTGCCAACAGTGAAGATCATTTTTTGCTGGCGCAGGCAAAAGGCTTGAAACCTTTCCGCGTGTTCATGCGTTATGGCATTCGCAACGTCATTACCCCATCCTTGACTGCTTTTGCTTTGGGCATAGGAGGGCTCATCAGCGGGTCTACGCTGGTGGAATTCATTTTTGCCTACCCTGGCACCGGATTTACGCTCTACCAGGCTATTGTGACCCAGGATTATACGGTCATGCAGGCAATTAGCAGTATTATGATTTTTGTTACGTCTTTCAGTGTCTTTTTGATCGACCTGTTATACCCGTTGCTCGATCCCCGCATTACTTTTAAGACCAATAAATAGAGAGGGAGCGATGAATATGCAAAATACGATAGATCCAACTGATCCTCAACAAACAGCTCGCCGCTTCAATAAGTGGGACAATCCCTGGCTGAATACAAAATTCTTGATCGGCTGCGGCATTATCCTGGTGGTGGTCTTGTTTGGCTTGGTGGGGCCCTTGTTCTGGGATACAAACCTGGCGTTTACCGGCTCGTCGCCATTGAATAAACCACCTGTGTGGCAAGGCGGTTTGCCCGAACACCCTCTGGGTACTGAGAGCAATGGCCGTGATATGCTGGCACAGTTAATTGTGGCGATTCCCTCCTCCTTCAAGGTAGGCTTGATCGCCGCCTCAGTAGGGTTGGGCGTTGGGCTGGTGCTGGGTTCGTTGGCTGGTTATTTCGGCGGTTTTATTGATGCATTTATCCGCACCATATCAGATGCGGTAGTCACCATCCCCACTCTGGCAGTGCTGATCGTAATCGCTGCCTTTTTCCCGATGCGCGACACCACATCGATGGCGTTTATTCTGGCGGCATTCGCCTGGCCAGGGCCCACACGTATTGTGCGTTCGCAGGTGCTGTCGCTGCGCGAAAGGGGGTATGTGCGCATGGCAGTGCTCTCGGGCGAAAGTCCCTTTGGCATCATGTTCCGCGAGATGCTGCCCAATATGCTGCCCTGGTTGGCAGCGAGCTTCACTGGCGGTATTTCAGGTGCCATCCTGGGTGCCACCAGCCTCGAAGCCCTGGGCCTGGGGCCGGCGCGCATCCCTTCACTGGGGACGATCATTAACCAGGCACAGGTCAGCTCAGCGCTGATCCGAGGCATGGTATGGTGGTGGTTCCCCCCCATTCTGGTATTGATGATCATTTTCACCTCTTTCTTTTTGATCACTACCGGACTGGATGAAATTGCAAATCCAAGATTACGGGAGTTTAAACAGCAATGAACATGACCATAGTTGACAACCCTGTATTGGCAGCATACACCGACAAGAAAAAAGTACTTGAAGTCGATCGTCTGCAGGTACAGTATGAAACCCCCCGTGGGGCGGTGAAAGCCGTTGATACGGTCTCTTTCTATCTTAAGGAAGGTGAAATTCTGGGCCTGGTGGGTGAAAGCGGCTGCGGTAAAACCACCACTGCCATGGCAGTGCTGCAGATGGTGCAACCCCCCGGGCGTATCGTTGGCGGGCAGATCCGCTTAAATGGGAGTGAATTGGTTGGATTGCCTGAAAGTGAGCTGCGAAAATTTCGCTGGACGGAGTTGGCCTTGATTCCGCAGGGGGCGATGAACTCCCTTAACCCGGTCATCAAGATCAAGGAACAAATGGCTGATGCCATTCTGGCACATGAAACGGTTGATAAGAAACAACTAAAGCCGCGCATCCTGAAATTGTTCAACGATGTTGGTTTGCCGGAACGTGTCTATAACATGTACCCGCATGAATTGAGCGGCGGTATGAAGCAGCGCGTGTGTATAGCTATGTCGATCGTGCTTAACCCCTCAGTCATCATCGCTGATGAACCCACCAGTGCGCTGGATGTGGTAGTGCAGCGCGTGGTAGCGCAGACCATTCTGGAGGTGAAAGAACGCCTGGGCATCTCCATGATTATGATCGGCCATGATATGGGTTTGCAGGCGCAGATGGTTGATCGTGTGGCGGTGATGTATGCCGGGCGGTTGGTTGAAATTGGCCCAGTGGAGAATATGTTTAAACATCCTCTGCATCCCTATACCCAATTACTGATCGAGGCGATTCCTTCGATCGCAGAAAAGAAGCCGCTCAAGGTGACAGAGGGATTGACGCATGACCTGCGCAATACCCCGGAAGGCTGCGTGTTCCAGTTCCGCTGCCCGCATTTGGGAGAAGATTGTATTAACGAAGCAGTGACTATGCACCAGGTAGCGACCGACCATTTTGTTGCCTGCCGGCATGCTGCACAGCGCGCCAGTAGCATGGCTATCCTGGGAGGTACTCATGTCTGAACCATTGCTTGAAATAAAAAATGTGACCAAAGTCTTTGGTGGTGGTTTACTTTCCACCAGCAAACCGGTGGTGGCGCTGGATGATTACAGCCTGAATATCTATGACGAACCTGCCAAGATCACGACTATTGCCGGTGAAAGCGGCAGCGGTAAAACAACCCTGGTAAACCTTGTGTTGGGCTATCTGCCGCCCAGCGAAGGGCAGGTGCTATATAAAGGTGTCAGCCTGCAAGATATGGACTACCAACAGCGGCTGGCCTATCGACGTGAAGTGCAGGCGGTTTTCCAGGATCCTTACGAGGTATACAATCCCTTTTACCGGGTGCAGCATATATTTGATATGGTGATGCGCAATTTCCACCTGCGCTACAATAAAAACGAACGCCGTGACCGAATCGAAGAAGCTTTGAACCTGGTTGGTCTGCGCGGTGAGGAGATCCTTGAAAAGTATCCCCATCAGCTCAGCGGTGGACAGCGGCAACGCGTGATGGTGGCAAGAGCCTGCATGTTAAAGCCGCGGTTAATTGTGGCAGATGAGCCGGTTTCGGCGGTAGATGCTTCTTTGCGGGCCATGATCCTCGATATCATGCTGAAGCTGCGCGATGATTTTCACATTTCTTTCCTTTATATTACCCACGACTTGTCCACTGCCTATCAGATCAGTGATGAGATGTATGTGCTTTTCCAGGGTGTCACCACCGAGCGTGGCAACGCTGCTGCGATCATAGAAGATCCAAAACACCCTTATGTGCAGCAATTGATCAACTCCATCCCGGTGCCGGATCCCACCATAAAATGGGATACTGACATCCATCTGCCATCAGAAGAAGAAATGCGCATGAAATATGCAAAGGGCTGCCGGTTTTATCCGCGCTGCCTCTATGGCATGGACATCTGTAAAGAGAAGCAACCCCCTGAATACCCGGTCGGTGAAGACCATCTGGCTGCCTGTTACTTATATCGCGATAAGCAGCCATAAGAGAGGAGTGCTGATGACCCCACGCGAACGAATTAAATCTATCATTGCCCGTGAAAATGTTGACCACACTGGATTTTGGTTGGGGAATCCCGACCCGGCCACGTGGCCAATCCTGCATGCGTATTTTGGCACCACCACCGAAGAAGAACTGCGGCTGAAATTGCGCGATGACTTCCGGTGGTGTGCGCCGGATGTGCATGTAAAAGCCTATTTTCATCCCAAAGGGCGCGGTATGTTCGATCTGCAGATGGACAAGACCCACCATGGCCAGGCAGGCCCCTTTGCCAATACAGAAGACCCAAAAGAAGTAGAGGAATATGAATGGCCCCGGGTGGAATATCTTGATTTCAGCGAAGTCAAACAACGCCTGACGACATTCACAGACACATACCGTGCCAGTGGATTTTGGGTGCCTTTCTATCACCATGTGATGGACCTGTTTGGCATGGACAATTACCTGGTGAAAATGTATACTCACCCTGAAGTGGTACATGCCGTTACTGACCATGTGTGCCAATTCTATTATGATGCCAATGAGTTGTATTTTAAAGAATGTGGCGAGTATGTCGATGGTTATTTCTTCGGCAATGATTTTGGCACCCAACGCGATACCATCATGAGCCCCAAGCTCTTTGATATTTTTGTGATGCCCTGGTTTAAAACTTTCACTGATCAGGGTCATCGTTTGGGAAAACAGGTGTTGCTGCATTCATGCGGTTCCATCCACCGGGTCATTCCCCGCTTGATCGAAGCCGGTGTGGATTGCCTGCATCCTTTGCAGGCAAAGGCTGCTAACATGGACGCGGAAACACTGGCAAGAGATTTTGGCGGGAAGATTACTTTTTTGGGTGGTATTGATGCCCAGGGTATTCTGCCTCATGGCACGCCCGAAGAGGTGAAGGCGGATGTTCGCCGGGTGCGTACTTTGTTGGGGCCACATGTGATCATCAGTCCCAGCCACGAAGCTATCCTGCCGGATGTGCCGCCCAAAAATGTTCAGGCATTGGCAGAAGCTGCGCATGAGTAGAACAATAGGAGGCATCAAGGCCTTGCAGAAACTGGGAGGTAGGTTGCTAACGTAGACCGCGATCGAAAATTATGGAATTCTCAATAGTTTCGTTTTTACAATACCTGGTGCCTCGCTACCTGATGAATATATTACCGGTGTTTTCCATGCTGGCAGTAACGGTGCTGGCATTGGTGCTGGCAATTCGCAAGAAAGAATTTCGCTTTTCTGTGCGCCTATGGAGCGTCATCAGCATCTTGTTGCTGCTCGCTGCGGTTGCCTTGCAATCGCTGCAGCCGATCATTCAATTGTATCTGGAAGAGGAGTTGCAATTAATCTTTCTGGAAGCCAATAAATATACCAGCACCATGCGAAATTACCGCTATTTCCTCTATCCGCTGGCCATGTTCATTCTTGGCATGGTGATTTTTGATGAACGGCGAGACGCCTTTGCAGAGGCAGAAGGGAGCGGCGATGACCAATGAGTTATGGCTGCTGATGATCCGCAACACGCTGGCAAGCTGGCTGATCAACGCCGAATTTGCCGCTCCGTTTATCATGCTGGTCATCGCCCGAAAGAACCGCAGGCAGCATCCCAAATTGACCCGTTTTCTGCCTCTGCCGGTGGGTTTATTGATTTTGGCAGGCCTGGTACGTCAGGTCTATGAGCAAATGGCGCTGCCCTGGGTCTTGATCAATCAGGCTTTTGCATACGACCAGCTGCTTTTTGTGGTGTTTGAGGCTCTTTATGCATTGCTGTTGTTGGGTGGGTTTTCTGCTTTGCTGCGAGCGGTCTATTATCAGTGCCATGTCCCTTCCAAAGAGGATCCCTTTGGGGAATTAAGCAAGAAACCTCTTGAACAGTAAAAAAAATAGGTTAGGAAAAATAACCGATGATGATTTCAGATTCGAGAAGAGCTGTAGAATAAAAAGTCGTTGTTGTCAACAACAATCGGTTGTGAAGGGCTGAGCAGACTGAACCAGGTTTCTTTGACTCTGCTTTGGGGAGGGTGTGGCGCCGGTACTGGTGTCTCTGGACTTTATCCAAAAAAGCCAGTTCTGATGAAGCCTGCTGGCTTTCATTTTCCCATGAGAGGATTCACCTGCGCTACAATTAGGGAGTACCAGAAAAGGTTTGAGGATGGTTCACATAGAGGCAAAACAATGACCAATTGGATTGAGCAAATGGTAGCAGATGAACCTTCTTTGGCAGGATGTCACACAGCTGTCCTGCAGGCAAAGGATTTGCTATACACCTGCGTGGCCAATGGAAGAAAAATTCTGGTGTGTGGAAACGGGGGCAGTGCCGCGGACAGTGAACATATTGTCGGGGAATTAATGAAAGGTTTCCACTTGAAACGTCCAGTGGATGCCTGTTTTCGCCACCAGGCAAGTCAGTGCTTTGGGGATGCAACTGGAGAAGACCTCGTGGATCATCTTCAGGCTGCGATTCCTGCGATTTCACTGGTAAGCCAGAGTGCGCTAATAACGGCTTTTATGAACGATGTTGATGGGTCGATGGTGTTTGCCCAACAGGTGTATGGCTATGGCAAGCCGGGGGATTGCCTGCTGGCGCTTTCAACTTCGGGCAACTCGAAAAACATCATCAAAGCTGTACAGGTGGCAACTGTGTGCGGTGTGAGAACCATCGGGTTGACAGGTGAAAATGGCGGGGAATTGGCCGCCCTGTGTGAGGTGTGCATTCGAGTGCCATCGAACTCAACGCCTGTTGTTCAGCAGTATCACCAGAAGGTCTATCATGCGCTATGCGCCGAATTGGAAGACCTTTTTTTTGGAAGCCATCAAGGAGGAGAGGCGTAAATATGGTGCAGCCTATTCACTTTGAGATCATCCGGGACACAAAACAGCGCGGCAATATCCGTTTTGCGATTTTTGATTTTGATGGCACCATATCCACTTTTCGTGAGGGATGGCAGGAAGTCATGCATGCCATGATGCGGGAATACTTATTGCCAACTCCCCGGGTGGAGCGGCAGGAAGTCCTTGATCAGATCATCCGCGAGGCGATTGATGTCACAACTGGCAAGCAGACCATCTACCAGATGATCGGGCTGCGGGAAATGGTGCTGGCGCGTGGTGGTGATGCGTTGGAGGCGGTGGATTACAAAGCGATATTTAACCAGCGTTTGCTGGCGCGGATTGAACATCGATTGATGGACGTTCAATCTGGCAGGCTTACGCCGCTGGAGATGATGGTGCCAGGCGCTCTGAAGATTCTGGAAGCTATGCAGAAGATGGATGTGCGCTGTTTTTTGGCTTCAGGCACTGACCAGCCCTATGTGGAAAATGAGGCGGGTATATTGGGGATAGACAAATACTTCGAAGAAATCTACGGCGCGAGAGAAAATTTCCGAGAGCACTCCAAACGGAAGGTAATTGAGCGAATTATTCGTGAAAATCACCTGCATGGAACCGAACTGGTGGGTTTTGGGGATGGCTTTGTTGAGATTGAAGATGTCAACCGGGTCGGCGGCATTGCCGTGGGTGTGGCCAGTGATGAAGTTCGACGCTGTGGTGTGAACCAGTGGAAGCGGGAGCGCTTGATTAATGCCGGAGCGGATGTCATCATCGGGGATTTTCAAGAAGCTGACATGCTGGTGGACTGGTTATGGCAACGGTAGCAACATAAAAGGAGAGGAAGTTCTATGGCGTATCCAATATTTGACCGCAGTCAATTGAAGCTGCTACCGCTGGCAGAGCGCGTACATGATATGACCCTGGCTGATGTCCTGCCCCTGGATGCAGAATTTGAAGATTGGCCGGGACATGAACTGGATCATTTGGCGCAGAACATGCGCACAGCCCGCGCAAACGGGAAGCCAATCATCATCATGATGGGAGCGCATGTAATCAAACGAGGGATGTCACGCTTCCTGGTGGATCTGATGCGTCGTGGTTGGATCACGCATATTGGTATGAATGGCGCCTGTGCCATTCACGACAGCGAACTGGCTCTGTTTGGTGCTACGACAGAAAGCGTCGCCCGTTATATCCGTGAAGGCCAGTTTGGGTTGTGGCAGGAAACCGGCTTTATTAATGAGGCGGCTGTGTATGCGCGTGAGAACCAGATTGGTTTTGGTGAAGCGCTGGGGAAACGCTTGTTTGAAGAAAAAGCATCTCACCTGGAGATCAGTATTGTGGCGAATGCTTACCAGATGGGGATTCCAGTAACGTTGCATGTTGGTATCGGCAGTGATATTGTGCATGAACATCCCAACATGGATGGTGCTGCAACAGGCTGGGCGTCCTATCGTGACTTTTTGGTTTTTACCCGTGCCATGCAGTCCTTACAGGGTGGGGTGGTGTTGAACATCGGTACTGCTGTGATGGGACCTGAGGTCTATCTGAAAGCACTTTCGATGGTGCGCAACGTGGCTCATCAGCGCGGAGAGCAGATCAACGATTTTACCACCGCTGTTTTTGACCTGATCCCTATTGCGGACCCTAAGAAAGAAGTTGATAAAAGCGATCCAGCTTATTATTACCGTCCGTATAAAACCATTCTGGTAAGAACGGTGCAGGACGGGGGCAGGTCTTTCTACATCCAGGGTGACCATCAAAGCACGATCGGCAGTCTTTATCAGCGATTGGTGGCAAACCATGGCAATTGAACAGATGATGACCCGCGAACGATTGTTGGCTCTGTTGGAAAAAATCAGAACCGTTAAGCTATTGATGGTGGGTGATTTTTTCATTGATCAGTATATTTTTCTAAACCGTTCATGGTCTGAGATATCACTCGAAACCAATTTAGAAGCGTATCAGGTGCAGAAAGTGCGCAATTCACTGGGCGCCGCCGGAAGTGTAGTTACGAACCTGCGGGTGCTGGGTGCATCTGTTGAGGTCGTGGGTATGATTGGCACAGATGCCAATGGATGGGTGATGCAGCAATTGATGGATGAACTGGGGATCGGCAGGCAGAATTTGTTCGTACATGGGTCTATTCAAACGCCGACCTACATCAAGCCGATGATGGTAGAAGGCGATGGACACATGCATGAACTGAATCGCATGGACATAAAAAACCGCCAGCCAACGCCGCCTGAATTGGTGTTGCGAATGAACCAGGCAGTAATAGATAGGATGGCTGAGGTTGATGGAGTTCTGGTGAATGATCAGGTGCAGGAAGCCGGCTGCGGGGTGGCAACTGACAGCCTGCGAGAAGTGCTGGCGCAGGCTGCTATGCAATACGTGGGAAAACCGATCTGGGTTGATTCCAGAGAGCGGGCGGCTTTATTCCGCCAGGTAGGCTTGAAGATGAACCTGTCAGAAGCCTGCCGGGCATTGGAGGTTGATGTGGAAATAAATCCGGATCCAGCGCAGATTGCCAGAGATTTATTCGCTCACAATCACCAGCCGGTGCTTATTACCCTGGGAGAAAAAGGCGCTTGTTTTTGCGATCAGAATGGCTGTGGCATCCAACCCGCACCGAAGGTGACCGGTCCGATCGATGTGGTGGGTGCCGGCGATAGTTTTCTGGCTGCCATGGGATGCGCACTTTGCGCCGGTGCCAGCCTGCAGGAAGCAGCTCTGATCGGCAATCTGGCGGCTTCCGTCACCATCCAGAAGATTGGAACAACCGGCAGCGCCAGCCCGGCGGAACTGTTGACGGCTTTTCAAAAGTTCTCATAATAAGTAATTCTATGATCGTAGGCCCTGCCTGAGGGTGCAGGTTGGTTTCTGCTGGCACAAGCCAAAATCCATTTGTGTCACCAGACCGGCGCTAACCTCAGATCTCCGTGTAATGCTTTGAGGAGTTTGGCGTATTAACAATAAGCGGTTTGGCATCCGGGCTCTTTGTCTGTGGATTCGCCTGCCAAATCTTAATGTTACGCTTTGGAGGTATGTGAATGACATCACGTTCGATGAAAAATAGCAGCACTTTTCCTTCACTAAAAGACCACCCGGTAGCTGTCATCGGTTTGGGCGCGCTATTTCCTGAAGCACCCCACCTGGCAGCATACTGGCAGAACATCGTTGAAGAGCTGGACTGTATTAAGGATGTTCCCCCTTCACGCTGGTCAATTGATGATTTTTACGATCCTGACCCCACCGCTCCAGACAAAAGTTACTCCAAACGAGGCGCTTTTGTACCCGAGGTTGCGTTCAACCCGATGGAATTTGGGTTGCCACCCAACATCCTTGAAGTAACCGATGTCACCCAGCTGTTGTCGCTGGTGGTTGCCAAACAAGCGTTGCAAGATGCCAGATGTCTGGATTCACCAGAAACGGTGTTGCAACGTACTGGTGTTATCCTGGGTATGGTCGGCATTGGTTCAAAACTTGCTGTGACGCTTTCAGCTCGACTGCAGGTGCCGGTATGGCAGCGAGCGCTGGAAAATATCGGTCTGGATGACGAAAGCATCCGGCAAGCCATTGACAAAATGAAGGCAGCCTATACTGATTGGAATGAAAACGCCTTTCCCGGTGCGTTGGGCAATGTGGTTGCAGGACGGATCACCAACCGTTTCAACCTCGGGGCAGCCAATTTCACTACGGACGCTGCCTGCGCTTCTTCGCTGGCGGCGGTTGGTGCTGCGATCAACGAGTTAACCCTGGGGCATGCCGATGTTATGCTGACGGGCGGGGTGGATCTGGATAATTCCATCCTGACCTATCTGTGCTTCTCAAAAACACCTGCCCTCACCCCGCGTGAGACTGTACGAACTTTTGACGAATCCACTGATGGGATGCTCCCAGGAGAGGGAATCGGGATGCTGGTTCTCAAACGGTTGGCAGATGCTGAGCGGGACGGGGATCGCATCTATGCTGTGATCCGCGGGGTGGGCAGTTCGAGCGACGGCCGCTACAAGAGTATTTACGCGCCGCGTCCTGAGGGACAGGCGTTGGCGCTGCGCAGAGCCTATGAAGAAGCAGGCATTGCGCCGCAAAGTGTGGGACTGATCGAAGCCCACGGAACCGGCACCGCGGCCGGTGATCCTGCTGAGTTGCAGGGCCTGCAACAGGTCTTCACACCGTTGGCAGATGAACGTCAGCGCATTGCGCTAGGTTCGGTCAAATCGCAGGTTGGGCATACCAAAGCAGCCGCCGGTGCTGCTGGTTTAATTAAGACCGTTCTGGCGTTGCACCACAAATTGCTGCCTGCTACGCTCAACGTAAAAAAACCGAATCCCCGCTTTGGACTGGAAGACAGTCTGTTTTACATAAACTCCGAAACGCGCCCCTGGTTGCCCGACTCTGGGGATCATCCTCGCCGTGCCGGGGTGAGTGCGTTCGGTTTTGGTGGAACCAACTACCATCTGGTACTGGAAGAATACCAGCCAGAACAAACAACCCCTTACCGCATGATTCCTGGCACAAGCATGCTGATACTGCATGCCGAAACCCCCAAGGCATTGCAACAACGCTGTGAGGAAGTACTGATCTCACTGCAGGGCAGTCAGGCTGAATCTATTTACGGTGAAATATGCCGCCAGAGTCAATCCAAGCCGATTCCTGAGAGCCACGCGCGCCTGGGGTTCACGGCAGACAATGTACAAGAAGCCTGCGAATGGCTGGCAATTGCCGTTGATACGCTCAGCAATCAGGGTGAGCAGACCCGATGGGAACACCCGCGCGGGATGTATTATCGCCTGAATGCGATGGATATCAGCGGTAAGGTAGCAGTATTGTTCCCCGGACAGGGGTCACAATATGTCAACATGGGACGTGAACTGGCCCTGTTGTATCCAACTATGCGTGAAAGGATGATGCATACCAACCGGTTACGAACAGGCAAGGGATTGCCGTCAGTCTCATCGGTGGTGTATCCTATCCCGGTGTTCTCAGTGGAAGACCGTGAGGCACAAAGCCAGGTTTTGACCCGCACAGAAAATGCCCAACCTGCCATCGGCAGTATCAGCGTGGGCATGTATCAACTGCTGGCCGACGCTGGCTTGACCGCGGATTTTTACGGTGGCCACAGCTTTGGCGAATTGACCGCCCTGTGGGCTGCCGGCGTCTTCGATTTGGACACTTTCCTGCGGTTAACCATCGCCCGCGGTGAAGCTATGGCAGCGGCGGCCGAAGGTGGTACTGACAGCGGCAGCATGCTGGCAGTCAAGGGCCCTGCTGATGCGGTGATGACTGCGGCGCAAGACCTGTCTGATGTTTGGATCGCAAACATCAACTCCCATCAACAGGTGGTGTTGGCCGGCACTACCTCCGGTATTACCCACGCCCAGGCAGTCTTGAATGATGCCGGTTTTGCAACCATTCCCCTTTCAGTATCAGCGGCTTTCCATACACCGTTGGTCGCACAGGCGCAGGTGCCATTCGCCGCTGCCCTGGAAGAGGTTACCTTTAACACGCCCGACAGGGTGGTTTTCAACAACAACAGCGCTCAACCTTATCCATCCGACCCGGACGAAATTCGCCGTGTACTGGCGGTGCATATGCTGGGCAGCGTCAATTTCCGAGAGCAAATTCACCAGATGTACCAGATGGGCGCGCGTATCTTCGTGGAGGTCGGCCCGCGCAGCACCTTGCATAACCTGGTCAGCAATATCCTGGCCGGGCAGGAGCATATCAGCCTGAGCGTCAATCCAAACCATCGCGGCGACAGTGACCGGCAACTGAAGCAAGCTTATGTACAGTTGAAAGTATTGGGGCTCCCGCTGGGCATCCTTGACCGCTGGTACAACTGGCAGGAAGCACCTCCGGCAAGCGCAGGATCTGCGTTGTGCGTACAACTCAGTGGTGCAGAGTACCATTCTGACCAATTCAGGGCAAAATATGAGGCTGTCATGAACAATGGCTACCGTATTCATCAGGAGAAGAGTTCCATGGAATCACAATCAAAAAATACAGTAGAACACGCAAACGAACAGGCTGCCTCGGCGGTTAGTGCCGTCCCGCAGGCACCAGAAGGTATCTATGCAGGCGTCAATGGATATGGAATCAGCCTGCACGAAAAATTCCTCGATACCGCGCAAGAATTCAACCGCGCGCTGGGTGCCATGAGCCAGGTCGAACAGGCATTGCTGCAGGCAGGGATGCTCAATGGCAATCACCAGCATCTTGAACTTGTGCTGCAGCGAATGGGACGTCTGCTGGATCATCAAGAAGCGCTGCTGGCCATGCATGCCAGTCTGGTGCAGGGGCAATCGTATACCCCCGGCAATGCTGTTGTCACCCCGCCTCGTTCTGCTTTTCTCAAGCAGTTTACCGCGGTGACTGCCACCCAGCCCGCACAAGCAGCACCGGTCGCGCAGCCAGTGGAGATGCCTGCACAACCTGCTGCTCACCAGGAAATTCCTGTGGTGGTGCCATCCGAACCCGCACCTTCACCAATCAATCAATCTGAGAGCACAGTCTTGGCGGAAGAAATGGATATCCCGGCCCTGTTGCTGCAGGTGGTAGCCGACAAAACCGGCTATCCCACCGATACCCTGTCCATGGAGATGGATATGGAAGCAGACCTGGGGATCGACTCGATCAAACGGGTGGAAATTCTTGGCGCCATGCAAGAGCTCATGCCGGGCATGGAGGAAGGTGCCATTGACCTGGAAGCCCTGGCTGACTTGCACACACTCCAGCAAGTAACTGATTTCCTGGCTTCACTGGCTGGAGCACTCACCACAAAAAAAGCCTGACGCCTGAGCCAGCCCGGACCAGGCACTCAGGCATTAAACGTTATTATCCGGTCCTGCAATGGCTGCCTGCCCCCGATCAATTGGGGGAGTGTTTCAACGCGCTTACACACCTGGTCGCTGTTGGTCGTGATACCGCCTTACTGGCAGTGCTGCAACAACACCTGAGCGCAATGGGTATCCAACTGACCCAGATATCAACAGAAGGGAAGTACCTGTTGCCAACTTCACCAGATGATGAGTATATCAAGAACCTGCTGAAAGAGATCGCTGAGGTTGACGGGCCGGTAGATGGATTTATTTGCCTTGCCTGTGATGATGAACCTGAACGAGATGCGCGGGCAGAATCAATTTTATTCTTATTTGCAAAGCATATGCAGCGTGTAATACGGCCCTCGCAGCATGGCGGTAGGCAATGCTTTATTGCCTGCACATCGCTGGACGGGAATTTGGGCGTTGGGGGAGAAGTGAAGCTCCACGCGCGCAATGGTTCGGTGTTTGGCTTGCTGAAAAGTCTGCAGCAGGAATGGCCGCAGGTTTTCTGCCGTGCGATCGACTTCGCTCCTGCACTTTCAACAGAACAACGCATCATATCCCTGTTGGCGGAACTGCAAGACCCGCAAAAAGGGCTGGTAGAGGTGGGCATTGACCAGGCAGGACGCTGGACCATTCAGTGGCAGGAGGAAATGACTTGAGCGAATCAGGTATCAACAAAGATTCGGTGCTGCTGTTCACCGGCGGCGCTAAAGGCATCACTGCCCGCTGTGCCCTGGCACTTGCTCAGCAATTGCCGTGTACGTACCTGCTGATGGGCCGCAGCCAGCTAAAGGATGAGCCTGAGTGGGCAGATGGCATAGACGGAGAAGCGCCATTGAAACAAGCTGCGGTTGAGATGCTGCGCATAGCCGGCGAACAACCTGCACCGCAGGCAGTTGAACGCTTATACCAACAGGTCATTGGCAGCCGTGAAATCAGACACACCCTATCCCAACTGCGTTCCTACGGTGCTACCGCTGATTATCTTGTTGCCGATGTAACTGACTGTGAAACAGTGCAGGCCCAAATCCAGGCGGCACAAAGGCAGTATGGCCTCATCAGCGGGTTGATTCATGGCGCCGGCCGTTTGGCTGACAAACGCATCGAGCGCAAAACCTTGCAGGATTTCCAGGCCGTTTATGACACCAAGGTGGCGGGGTTGGAAAATGTAATGAGCAGCCTTGATCCTGCCAATTTGCGCTTGCTGGTCTTGTTTTCCTCGGTGGCTGGGGCTTTTGGCAATCTGGGGCAGACGGATTACGCCATGGCGAATGAGTCATTGAACAAATTCTCCCATCAATTCCAGCACCAATACCCACACTGCCGGGTGCTCTCGCTCAACTGGGGTCCCTGGGAGAGCGGCATGGTGAAGGCGGAATTAAAAAAGGCATTCTCCGCCCGCGGCATCGAGTTGATCTCGGAAGAGGAAGGCGCTGCCCTGTTCACCCGGGAAGTATTGGCGAAAAAAAAACCACCTTCGCCGCAAATCGTCATCGGCAGCGCCATTGACCTCAAACCAGTTCCGATCACCCTGACCCCCGGCGCCAGCTGGCAGGTCAAGCGTAACCTTGATCCACAACAGAATCCGTTCCTGTTCGATCATCAGATCGGAGAGAATCGTGTACTGCCAGCCACCTGTGGGGCTGCCTGGATGGCAGACACCTGTGAGCAGCTATTTCATGGGTACCATTTCTTCGAGATGACCGATTTTCGGGTGTTGAAAGGGGTGGTCTTTGCCGATGACCAGCCTCAGAAACACGAGGTCAGAGTGCAGGCTATGGAATCAAGGACTGCGGATGGTTTACGCCTGGCAGTAGAGATCTTCAGCAGCGGTGCCCAGAGCTTTCGCCATTACAGGGCGCAGGTAGGTTTGTGTCAGCAGATCCCAGAGGTTCCTGAACCAACCGAAAGTTCGCCGTCATTCTCCCCTGAAGACTACCAACGCGCCCAGCAAGCCTATCAAACCCGGCGTCTCTTCCATGGCCCCGCTTTTCGGGGATTGCAGGCATTGGGGGCGCTGAAAGATGATGGCTTTCAGGCGTTGGTTAACCTGGCAGGCTTTGAACAGCACAAACAAGGCCAGTTTTTGGTGCGCGCCACCCATCCCTTCCTGAATGATGTGGTACTGCAAAGCATGCTGTTATGGACGTTGGATATAACAGGGACCGCCTGTCTTCCGGCTGGCATCCAGCGCCTGCGCCAGTACCAGAAACTTCGTTTTGACCAGGATTATTCCATCGACACCCATGTGCGTGAATATACCAGCAGCAGCATCATTGCTGATGCGTTCGTTTACGATCATCATGGCCGGCTGTGTTTACGCGCTGAGGGGGTTGAGGGCACCCTCAGTACGGCCCTGCTGCCCCTGTTCGAAAAATCACACACATCGCTGGATTTAGGTGCATGAAACCGTACCATTGTAAAAGGGCTATCCTCAATAATACTTGTTGTTCTGTTGAAGGTGCCAAACCATGACCGTATGGATGCAATTGAAGGCAGTTCACTATAGTCTGGGTGGGGTTAACAGTGATACCGTTTTTGAGGAACACCTGTTTCGTGGCACTGACCTGGCAGCACTCTGCAAACATACAGCAGGCGTTGATAACCGCTGGAAAACCTATGATCTTGCCAACACGGCATGGTTGTCAGATGAGGCATTTTTCCACCTGTCATACGCGGGATTGCAGCAGGCAAAGGTCAATGTGGTGGCAGCTGGCCCGTCCTGGTTGTGGCGTGCGCTCCAACAGGCTGAACGAACCGTCCTCAAAGAAGGATTCGAGCAATGCTTGATTGCTGCAGCGCAAGAAAGCAACTGGCTGTTGTTCCTGGTCAGCCCTCAGGCCGCGGGTAATGGCGGCTCCATTATGATTCAGGCAGCTCCGTTAAAAATGACTGCCTGGCAGCGGCGTGAAATCTATCAGCAAAGCGGGCGTATTGAATTTTTCAGTGACTCCTCCCAGGACGATGATGTTGAAAGATCAATTGGTTCGGTGACGTCAGATAGCAATCCCTTCGCGCATGCCTGCCCGTTCTCTGAAATGGTTCAGGCATTTCGCTCGATCTTCGGTCTGAAACGCCGCATGCACTATGCCTATGGGCAGGCAGAGGAAGCAAACGCGGATACACCGCGACACAGATCAGCTATGCCATGGTTTACCGACAAAAATCAGCCATTTCGTCAGGCAGTATTAGCCTCGCCATTCGCTGCTGGTGAACCGCTGGTCATCCTGCGCGAATCCAAACTTGCCGTGACACCAATACTGCATCAATGTGAAGGCGATAACTCACTGTGGGTGATCACTGGCAATATGCCGGAATCTTTGTTGGCGGCTTTGCAGGCAGCACAATATAATTCTCCGTCGTCAATGCCGGTATCAGCTGTGCCTCCGGCGACATACCGGGTGTGTCTTATGGCTGCCAATCCCGCGACTTTTGAGCAGGAAAAAGATAAGGCATGTCAGGGCGTCAGTTCGGCGGTGGAGAACGGTAAGGAATGGCAATCATTGAACGGCAGCTATTTCACCCCGAACCCCCTGGGAGCAGATGCGCCCATTGCCCTGGTGTATCCGGGGGCCTTCAACTCGTATCCAGGGATGGGCGGTGACCTGTTGCGCCATTTCCCCTTCTTGCATACCTGGTTGGAAGAGCACAACGAAGATGCCGCAGATACCTACCAGGCTGATCTGATCTTTCCCCCTTCTGAAACAAACCCAGAACAAGCCCAACAAGCCTTGCTGGACCGACCTTTGAGCATGTTGTTTTCAGGGACAGCCGTGGCGGGGTTATACACCCATTTGCTATCCTGGGGATTTGGCCTGCAGGCGCAGGCAGCCCTGGGTTACAGCATGGGTGAGACCAGCATGTTCTTTGCCAGCGGTTTCTGGCAGCACAGCACGGTGATGAAAAATGAGATCAGCCAACTGCCCCTGTATCATGACCGCCTGGCAGGCAGGCTGGAAGCTGTGCGCACTTCTTGGCAGCGGGTAGGATATTCTGCAGCAGACGATGGCACCCCAATCTGGGATAACTACCTTTTGATGACCACCCCGGAAAAAGCCCTGGAAGCCGTAGCAACAGAACCATTGGTGTACCTGACGCATATCAATACCCCACGCCAGGTTATCATCGGTGGTGAACCATCCGCCTGCAAGCGTGTCGTGGCAATCCTGCGCTGTATGAGTCTGCCGATGCCCTATCACTATCCCATGCACTGCCAGGCAATTAGTTCGGAATATGAATCTTTGCGCGACCTACACCTGCAACCGCTGCCCATGCACAATACGATGCGTTATTACAGCGTTTTTGAACAGGCTCCCTTCATCCTGGAGAGTACCCAGATCGCTGAAGCCATCGCAGGCGGATTGATCAACCGGGTCGATTTCCCCGGGTTGATCGAACGGGTTTATGCCGATGGGGTACGCATCTTCATTGAAGTTGGGGCACGCCAAAATAGCAGCAAATGGATCGATAATATCCTCAAAGGACGCGAGTGTTGCGTCCTGGCGGTGAACCAGGAACAAGTACCGGATCACATCACCTTACTGCGGGCACTGGCACGATTAATCAGCCATGGCGTCACCTTGGATCTACGCCTGTTGAACAATCATTTGCACCTTGTTGCCACAGAGAACTACCCGGACAAAGCGGTTGAAGCGAGAAAGGAAACTGTGCAATGACAATATTGGAAAATATGACAGAAACCAGCAAACGGAATATATTACCGCTGTGCTGGCAGGGAAGATACAGCAGCTTACAGCCTGTCACCGCATTGCCGCAGCTTTTACGCCAGATTGGACAACCAATCCTGGCGGTTCAAGCCAGCAGCGGCAGAATTGGCTTCACGACTGACCTGTCATTCCTGGCCGCGGGTGGTGAAAACGATGCCAATGTGCTGGCATTGCTGCCTCCTACCGCTATCGAGGTTTTTGGTGATCCCACTTTTCTGCAGGATTATGGCTTACGCGCCGCTTACTATGCCGGCGCCATGGCAAACGGCATCGCCTCTGCCGAGATGGTCATTGCGCTTGGAAAAGCTGGTTTGATGGGTTCTTTTGGAGCGGGTGGGTTGAGCCCGGCACGTATCGAATCCGCGATCCAGCAAGTGCAGGCAGCCCTGCCGCAGGGACCGTATGCCTTTAACTTGCTTCATAATCCCTATGAACCTTCTATCGAACGCGCGACGGTCGAACTGTATCTGCGTTACGAGATCCCAGTAGTTGAAGCGGCGGCTTATATCCAGCCCTCCGATAGCCTCGTTCGTTACCGCGCAGCTGGATTGAGCCGTGGATTGAATGGCGAGGTCATTATCGGCAACCGCGTGATCGCCAAGGTATCACGCCGTGAAGTTGCCCACAAATTCATCAGCCCGGCCCCCGAAAAGGCCCTCGGTCGCCTGTTGGCAGAAGGCTTGATCAGCCCGGAGCAAGCAGAACTGGCAGCTCTGGTACCGCTGGCAGATGATCTGAGCGTGGAAGCCGATTCAGGCGGCCACACTGACAACCGGCCTTTGGTCTGCCTGCTGCCCAGCATGATCGCCCTGCGCAATGAGCTTCAGGCCCAGTATCAATATCAGCAGCCGGTGCGGGTCGGCATTGGCGGTGGTATCAGCACCCCCGAATCTGTGCTGGCGGCTTTCCAAATGGGTGCAGCCTATGTGTTCACCGGCTCTATCAACCATGCCAGTGTAGAAGCTGCCACATCTGCCTTTACCAAGCAGCAACTGGCTCTGGCTGCCTTGACCGATGTGACCATGGCGCCCTCTGCTGACATGTTTGAAATGGGCGTAAATGTGCAGGTGTTGAAGCGCGGCACCATGTATGCCATGCGGGCACGCAAGTTGTATGAACTCTACACCCGATATAACAGCATCGATGAACTGCCCAGTAAAGAGCGTGAATCACTGGAGAGACATATCTTCAAGCGTAGCCTGGATGATGTCTGGGCGGAGACCCAGACCTTTTTCCAGCAGCGTGATCCTACCCAGATTGAGAAAGCCATGCAGGATAGCCATAAGCAGATGGCATTGGTATTCCGCTGGTATTTGGGGTTGGCTTCGCGCTGGTCGTGCAGTGGTGAACCCGGACGTGAAAGTGATTATCAGGTGTGGTGCGGACCGGCGATGGGCTCCTTTAATGACTGGGTGCGCGGCAGTGAGTTGGAACCATTGGAAAATCGCGGGGTGGTGCGCATGGCTGATGCGCTGCTGCAGGGTTGTGCCTACCGTTACCGGCTGCAGAACCTGCGGGCGCAGGGGATTGTGCTGGACAGTGAATTTGATGTCTACCGCCCCTGATCGTTTGCAAGACTGGAACGTCTGCTGGTTGGGAGAACTGGCACCGGATGAAGTCCATCTTTATTTATGCAGCCTTGATTGGGAGCAAGCCTCCCTTGACTGGGCTGAAGGTGTATTGTCAGCCGCAGAAAAGGCAAGGGCAGTGCGGCTGGTAGACCCTGTCAGACGCAGCCGTTTCACCGCAGCACGCGCCAGCTTGCGATGGCTGCTGGCAAAGCACCTGCATCAACTCCCTCATGATGTTATGATCCAATATGCACCAGGAGGTAAACCCTATGTGCCGGGTGTGCATTTCAATGTTTCTCATTCACACGATCGGGCTTTGATTGCCATAACCAAAGCCTGCTCATTGGGTGTAGATATGGAGTTCATAGATCCGTATGTATCTTACTGGCAGGTGGCAGAAGTGGGCTTCACCTCACAGGAACGAGAGGCCTTGTCTGCCATCTCTGTGGAGCAACAGCGCCAGGTGTTTTATCAGATGTGGACCAGCAAAGAGTCACTCATGAAAGCCCATGGCTGCGAATTTGACATTCACAGCCTCGCTAAAGAAGCACCGGATTTCAGGGCTACCCGTGTCTTTCCGCTCAGTCTGGAAGAAGACTGGGCCGGCGCTTTGGCATTGACCAAACCTTCTCCCGATACCAAACTACTCTATCGGTTTCTGGTTTGATCTGCGCCGTTCATAGCGGATTTAGCTTTACTAACAATTCGCCTTTTTCAACGCGGTCACCGGGTTGAAAAAAAATATCACGCACAGCAGCAGCACAGGGGCTGTTGATCTTCATCTGCATTTTCATGGCCTCCAGCACCAGCAGGGGCTGACCCTCCTCTACTTTATCACCTTCTTTGACCTCCAATTCGATTACGACCGCGTGCATCGGTGCATAAACCTCTCCCACCTGCAGTTCTGGCGACCGGGTTTTCCCGCTGTGTCCATTGGATCGCTCGCGTTCAACGTCTACGGTGACGTGATGTCCGCCGATGGTAACGTGAAATTGCTGCAAGGATTCACGTTGAATGTGCATTTCCTGTTGATGGCCATTCTGCTGGAACTGAAATAACCCCTGTTCATTCAGGGCGGTGAGAGCAGAGGGCACGACATCCGCGCCATTTACCTGAATTCGGTCTCCATTGATCTCGACCAGGTAGAATTCCTGATCAATCCACACTCGGTAACGCAGCATGATAGTGCTTGCCGTTAGCGGACCTGCTCTTGCAGGGCAGCCATGCGCCAGGGTGTGAATAATTGCGACAGACGGCTGCTGCCGCTGTCTGGTTGGGCCTGGTGATGTTGGTCATACTGCTGCAACCATTGGCACAACGCCACCGCCACCAAGGCGCCGTCGACTTTATCCGCCTGAGCCAGCAACTCGGGTTGATGTTGATCCAGAAAATTGGTATCAAAGTTGCCCTGTAAAAAGGCCTGGCTTTGAATAATCTGGCTTAAGAAAGGCAGGGCAGTTTTGACGCCACTGATGCGAAATTCCTGCAGGGCGCAGCCCATACGCCGCACCGCGGCTTCACGGGTTTCACCCCACACGATCAATTTGCCAAGCATGGAATCATAATCACTGGTGACCTGCAAGCCGACAAATAACGCCGAATCAACCCGCACGCCCGGACCCTGCGGTTCTGCCAAATCACTGATCACCCCCGTATCAGGCAGAAACTGGCATTCCGGGTCTTCGGCAATGATACGGCATTCGATGGAAGAGCCGCGAACACTGATCTGCTCCTGTTCGTAATTAAGTTGTCCGGTAGCCGCCAGTTGCAGCTGGGCTGTCACCAGGTCAACGCCGGTGACCATTTCGGTGACCGGGTGTTCTACCTGGATGCGAGGGTTGACTTCGATGAAATAAAAATTGCCCGCCGGGTCCAGCAGGAATTCCACGGTTCCCAGGCTGCGGTAATTAAGCCATTTCCCCAGCTGCCAGGCAGCCTTATGAATGCTTTGCCGCAGGGAATTACTGAGGTTGGGGGCGGGCGTTTCCTCGATCAATTTTTGCCTTCTCCGTTGAATGGAACATTCCCGCTCGCCCAACACCAGCACCTTGCCATGGCCGTCTCCCAATATCTGTACCTCGATATGACGGGCACTGCGCACGAGAGGTTCGATATAGACGGCGTTATTCCCAAAGATGGCGCCTGCCTCCTGGCTGGCGGTACAGATGACCTGTTCCAGTTCCTGGAAATTATTGGCCTCACGAATGCCGCGGCCGCCGCCACCTGCCACTGCTTTGACTAACAGTGGAAATGGCAACTCATGGCACAATTCCAGTGCCTGTGCAGCGGAATTCAGCTCAATATTGAGGCTATGCAAGACTGGCAAGCCGGCTTCTTCGGCAATCTTCCGCGCGGTCAGCTTATTGCCCATCTGCCCGATTGTCCCTGGACGCGGGCCGATGAAAACCATTCCTTCGGATTCTACCGCCCGCGCAAAAGCTTCGTTCTCAGAAAGAAAACCATAGCCAGGATGCACTGCATCCACGCCACACTGGCGTGCCGCCGCAATGACCGCACCGATGTTCAAATACGATTCAGCGGCGTTAGCGGGGCCAATACACACAGCTTCCTGCGCAAAGCGAACATGGCGGGCATTGCGGTCAACTTCTGAGTAGACTGCCACACTGGGAAAACCCAGTTCACGGCAGGCGCGCAAAATGCGTACAGCGATTTCTCCACGGTTAGCTACCAATATTTTCATGAGACACTCCTATAAGGGTATGTTGCCATGTTTGCGGGCAGGCAGGCTCTGGCGTTTGTCCTGCAAGGCTTCCAACGCCGCCACCAGGGTGCTGCGGGTTTCTTCAGGTGTGATGATGTCATCGATATATCCCCGGGCGGCGGCGATATATGGGTTGGCGAAGTTCTGACGGTATTCGGCGGTCAATTCCTGTTTGCGTTGAGCAGGATCATCATGGCTCTTGATCTCTTTGCGGAAAATAATTTCAACCGCTCCTTCTGGCCCCATCACCGCAATTTCGGCATTCATCCAGGCGAAATTAAGATCGCCATCCAGATGTTTGGAGCTCATCACAATATATGCCCCGCCATAAGCTTTGCGTAAGATCAAGGAAATTTTCGGCACGGAGGCTTCTGCATAGGCATAGATCATCTTGGCTCCATGCCGGATGATACCGCCATGCTCCTGGGCAACACCGGGCAGGAATCCGGGGGTATCCACCAGTGTGATCAAGGGGATATGAAAACAATCACAAAAGCGGATGAAACGGGCAGCCTTGTCCGCGCCATCGATATCAAGAACGCCCGCCAGGACGGCGGGTTGGTTGGCGACCAGGCCTACCGGTCGTCCGTGGAGGTGTGCAAAGCCAACGATGACGTTGCGGGCGAACGCAGGCTGTATTTCCAGGAATTCGCCTTCGTCAACAATTTCTGAGATGACGGCCAACATGTCATAGGGCTGTTGTGGATCAGAAGGGATGATCTCAGATAGCTGGGGTGTGAGACGGTCAGGGTTATCCTGTGGACTGCGCACCGGCGGTGGACTGAGATTGTTGTCTGGCAGATAGGTCAACAGCCAGCGCAACTGTTCAAACAACTGATCTTCGTCGGCAGCGGTCACATGTGCCACACCGCTTTTTTGATGATGGATTTCACTGCCACCCAATGATTCAAAATCCACCTCTTCATGGGTGACTGCTTTGACCACATCAGGTCCAGTAATGAACATAAACGAGTGTTGTTCAAGCATGAAAACAAAATCCGTGATGGCTGGCGAGTAAACGGCACCGCCCGCACAGGGGCCCAGGATCAGACTTATCTGGGGGATGACCCCCGAGGCGCGCGTGTTCTGTAAAAAGATCTCGCCAAAGGCAGCCAGCGAATCAACACCTTCCTGGATACGTGCACCCCCAGAGTCGTTCAACCCGATCAGGGGAGCCCCATTTTTAATGGCTAACTGCATAATACGGGCGATTTTGCGGCCATGGGCTTCACCAAGTGATCCACCCATAATGGTGAAATCCTGTGCATACAAATATACCCGGCGCCCATTGATCTTTCCCCAACCAGTGATAACCCCATCGGTGAAAGGATGTTTCTGTCCGAGGCCAAAGCCTTCCGCACGATGGGTGACAAACAAACCGGTTTCATGGAAACTACCTGCGTCCAGCAGGTTTTCAATGCGTTCGCGCGCTCCCCGTTTGCCTTTTTGGTGTTGATCAGCCAGGCGGTCTTCACCACCGCCCAGTAAGGCCTGCTGTTTCAAGGTATAGTATGGTTCTGGATCGTTCATATGTGCGTATCAGCGGCAGAGCGATGAGTCTGGTCAGCCATTGTCCTTTCAATCCAGTTACAAATAATGATTATTCTTCAGAGATATTTTCTTTGGGCCGGCGGAGGAGTAGAAACAGAGCTGCTGTAACCATGGAAATACCACCAATGATCAATCCCACCAGTGCAGGCAATGAAATCCGCGGACGTCGTGATACAGGCGCTTCTTCAGCGAGGCGGCGTTGCTGGGCTGATGCCACCAGGTCAACCTGTTTTTCGAGAAGACGCCGCAAGGCATGATTAACCTGCGATTCAGGGCTGAAATCGAGGGTTTGCATCCATTGGGCAAAACGCAAATCTTCTTGTACATCGATCGGCAAGGTTTCATCGATTATTATTTCCTTGTGACGAATAAGGGCATCCAGCAAATATTGGAATACGGTGTCAGTTTTTCGGTCTGTCATACTTTTTCCCCTTCTTGCAGGTGCTTACGCAGGGTTTTGATACCCCGGTGGACCAGCACCCCAACATTTTGTTCGGTCAGGCCAGTAAGGCGGGCAATATCGCGGTTGGTCATTTCAGAACCAAATTTCAAAGCAATCAGGTCGCGTTGGCGAGATGGTAGTTTGTCAAGTGCTTGCAGCATTTTTATTTTTTCTTCACGCTGTTCGGCGCTCTCCTCTAAATCGCGGTTTTCACAAGGTTGTACAATAAATTCGGCGTCTTCAATATCTACCAGGTTATATTTCTTTTCATGACGGTAATAATCGCTGACCAGATTACGCACAATAGCGAACAGCCAGGCGCCAAAAGGTGCTTTGTCAGCATTGTAAGTACTGATGCGGCTAAGTGCTTTCAGAAAAGATTGAGCGGTGAGGTCATCGGCAACCTGTGGGTCATAACATCGATAGCGGACATAGTTATACACCCGGTTAAAATAGAGGTCATACAGAGCCATGAAGGACTCAGCCTGATGACCGGCATTGGATGCCAGAACTTTTTCCTCTACGTTTAAATTTTTAACACCATTCATAGGAGACATCTCTGTTCATTGCGCTGTGAACTTCCTGTCATAGGTTAATACGCAGACAACAGGAGAGTATTACAGTTTAGTAGCTACCTGGGTGGATATTGCTTGAGTATATCATTGGCAACGTTCATCATGAATCGACACCAAAAGATGGTGAAGTCCATGGTCTGCCATTCTTAGTCTTGAATAATTTCATCCAGGTCGATGTCTGCGGTGCTGTCATAACAGAAATGCGCCTTGCCAACCCGTTCGGCGGGTCCAATGCCAACGGCGACCATACCCGCGATGAGGGCTGCCTCTACACCGGCCTGCGCATCTTCTACCACCACACAGTGTTCCACCGGCACACCAACGCTCCCCGCGGCATAAACGAACACATCTGGCGCAGGTTTCGCGCGTCTGACAGTATAGCCATCGGAGATGCCGTCGAAGAAATCTAAAATGCCCAGGCGTGTCAGTACGGTGCGGGTGTTCTTGCTGGCTGAACCGATGGCGACTTTCATGCCGCGTGCTTTCAGCCCGGCCAACAGGTCTTTAGCGCCAGGCAAAAAGTCATCTGCTGTGATCTGTGTGAGGTATTGCACGTAGTAGCCGTTTTTGCGTTCCATCATCGCCAAAACCTGTTGATCGGTATAGCGGGCGATGTGTTCGCCCAACAAGATCTCAAGCGATTTTCGGCGAGAAACGCCGCGCAGGGCTTCGTTTTTTTCACGGGTGAAGGCAATGCCTTCCTCATCCGCCAGTTGTTTCCAGGCAAGGAAGTGATATTCGGCTGTGTCGGTCACAACACCGTCCAGGTCTAATATGAAAGCCTTAATTTCCCGCATAATTCTCTCCTCGAGGGTGATGATGTGGCAATTATAGCATAGGGGGTTAGCGTAAATGGGTCAATGGGCATCGTCGGGTTGGCCCCTGAAAAATCGGCCATGGGCTGGGCGGTGGGTTCAGGGGTGGGCGAAGGCAGGGCGGTTTCGGTCTCGGTGGGGGTGGGTTCGAGGGTGTGGGTGGCAGAGGGGGTGGTGGTGAAATCCATTGTCATGGTGGGGGTCTTTGTAGCGGCGGTATATGATTCAGTAAAACTGAATTCACCGCCGCTGCGGTTCCAATCCACCTTCTTTCCTATCCTATTCGCGCTGGTCATGGTCACTATTGCACCCCGCATTCGCTTCGATGCTTTCATTATACAGACATTTCGCGCCCCGCCAAGGTCCATTGTCCCGCCTGAACAGCCAGTTGCTGAATCAGCACACCGATCAACACAAATGAGGCATTCAAATTCGCTTGCGTTGCCCCCGCCTGTACATTGATGAGGGTTTCAATCAGCTGATTCGTGTGGTATATATAGGGGAGTGTTGTTGTTTTCCCTGGTTGGCAATGGTTCATGGAGGTTGTGTGATGGAGATGGGATTGCAGGTGTATGTAAAAGGCAGTGTCGCCGCGGTTAATCTATACCGGAAGGCATTCGGGGCAGCGTTGGGATATCATGTGTTGAATGATGATGGCACTTTCATGCATGCCGAACTGGAGGTGGATGGCAAGCTGATCCTGGCGGTCAGTGAATCTGCCAACGACATCGGCTGGCGGTTGTTGAAAGAATATTCGCCTTCGGTGCGCCCGACCATGAACTTTGGGGTCACGTTGGCGGATGAAGCGGCGGTCAAACACGCGTATGAGGTCTTATCGCAAGAGGGGGTGATCGTGCTGCCGTTGGGGCGGCTTCCCTGGAGTGACTGCTGTGCTGATGTCATTGATCGTTTCGGGGTCTCCTGGTATCTGACGGTGGCGGGACACCGGCCGGAGGAGTAAACTTTTATGCCTTTCTACACAGGTGATATCGCAGGCCTTTGGTTAAAATATCTGGTATGCGTCAAATAATCCGGTAAGAGGTGTGGAGCCCATTATTGCTCATCGGTATTTATTGGTACTTCAAGATATTACGACACATCTGGTAGGCGTGCCGGTTGACTGGGTTGTAATGGCAGCCTTGGCATGAGGTTGCAAGGTGTGCCTGTTGAGGTTCATGACATTGATATCCAGACGAACAAACAAGGTGCGTATGCAATAGAAGAGGCACTGAATGGTTTTGTAAGCCAACCAGTTTGTTTTGTTGAATCTGGAAACATTCGCTCCCATTTCGGCAAACTGCTCATGAGTGGTATTGCGGTTGAGATCATGGGCGACATCCAAAAACGATTGGAGAGTGGTAACTGGGAACAACCTGTTGACATCACCCTTCACAGATGTTGGGCGGTACTGGGTGATTTGTGCATCCCAGTGCTGGATCTGACTTATGAATATGAAGCCTATCGAAAAATGGGAAGGGTAGAAAAAGCTGAACTGTTGTTTCGTTGGCTGGCTGACAACAAAGGTGATTGATTTGTGTTGGCTGGCACTATATTTCGGGTGGTAGAATGTAAGTAATGCATTGAATAGGCGATAACCGGAAAAAACGAAACAGCAATTCGTCTTCGGTTAGCCTGACGAGAAAAGGAGACATACTATGTGTGACACGATGGTGGCATTGGCCAGTGCAACGGCAGATGGCAGTGTGTTGTTTGCCAAGAACAGTGACCGCGACCCGAATGAGGTGCATGAGCTGGTGTTCGTGCCGGCGGCCACTCATCAGGCGCAGCGGGTGAAGTGTACCTATATTGAGATTCCCCAGGTGGAACACACGTATGCGGTATTTCTGTGCAAGCCTTTCTGGATTTGGGGGGCAGAAATGGGCGCCAATGAGCATGGGGTGGTAATCGGCAACGAGGCCCTGTTTTCGAAGGTACCGGCGGGCAAAGAACCCGGCTTGATCGGCATGGATTTCCTGAGGCTGGCATTGGAGCGGGCGGCTTCTGCCGAGGAAGCAACACAGGTGATCATTGACTTGCTGGAAACCTATGGGCAGTCCGGCAATTGCGGTTATGAAAAACCGATGTATTACCACAACAGTTACCTGATTGCGGACCATCGTCAGGCTTTTATCCTTGAAACTGTGGATAAAGAATGGGCGCTGAAAAAGGTGGAGCAGGTTGACAGCATTTCTAACCGCATCTCTGTTCAACAGGATTTTGACCGCTCTTCTGAAAACCTGGTTAAGCAAGCAGTAGACCGTGGCTGGTGCCGCTCAAAGGATGAGTTTGATTTTCAAAAGCATTATTCAGACACCCTCTACACCTACTTTTCGGATGCAAAACGCAGGGAGTGTGAAACCACCGGAGCGCTGCGGCGGGCTGGCGGCACGATCACGGAAGAAAGCCTGTTTACCCTGCTGCGTCATCACCGCGATGGCTTTCCTGCTTCACGCGCCTTGACCAGCGCGGATGTGTGCATGCATGCCGGTGCCGGCCCGATCCGCTCATCGCAAAGCACAGGTTCTTTGGTGGCGCGCATCACAGCAGACGGGGTGACGCTGTGGGCGACAGGCACTTCGGCGCCCTGCACGTCGCTGTTCAAACCGCTGTGGTTTGCGAGCGGTCTGCCCGGCAAGGCAGTGCCTGCTACCGCCGAATTCAACGAAGATCATCTTTGGTGGCGGCATGAATTGCTGCACCGTAAGGTCATCATGGACCCGGCAACCTATCAGCCAATGCTTGTAGAAGAACAACAGCGAGCAGAGGCCGCTTTTTTGGCGAAAGCCCGGTCAGTGCAGGGGCAAGGCAGTGTTGACGAGAAGCGCCAGGTCAGCGAGGCTTGTTTTGAGCAGGCGGTGGCGATTACACAACGATGGATCGAAAAAGTCCGGCAGACCGAACCGGTCAACCGCACGGGATTTTTGTTCCGGCGCACGTTGGAGCAATGGAACCGCAAGGTGAAGTTTCCGCAATAAAATGTAAATAAAAGAACCCGGCGTGCGCCGGGTTCTTTTGTCTTAATCAGTTCGCTTTTTGCTCATCAGCCACTGATACAGGGGGGGATTGTCATAGGTCTCCGTCCAGGAATCATGGTCCACACCGGGGTAGCGGGTGTAGCGAATCTTACCCCCGTATACACGTAATTGTTCCACCAGGTTATCGGAATAAGCGACCGTAACGACTGAGTCAGCATCGCCGTGGAAATTCCAGATGGGGATATTGATGATCTTTTTGAGGATGGAGGGCTGGTAATGGGCGGCCATGAGTCCACCGCAAATAGGCGCGGCGGCAGCGAAGGTGTCAGGATAATCCACCAGCATTTGCCAGGTGCCGAAACCGCCCAGGCTCAAGCCAGTGATCCAGATGCGGTCAGGGTCAATGGGATGGTTGCTACAGATGTCATCGATCAGGGCGTGCACGGAGGCGGTGATCTCGCTCCATACCGTCGACTGCGGGCATTGCGGCGACGCCACGAAGAACGGGAAAGAACCACCGTTCTCGATCACTTTGGGCAGGCCGTGTATGCGGACAGAACACAGGTCGGTGCCGCGTTCGCCCATACCGTGCAGGAAGACCAGCAGGGGAAACGTTTCGCCATGGTTTGCGGTTGCTCCCTCAGGCTGATAGAGCAGATAGGGCAGGTCAGTCAGCCCCCTTTCTTCACCGGAAAACAACATTTTCTGTTCAACAAGTTGATCCACCACGTCGAATGGTGCACTCAACAGCGGTGTCAGTTCAGCAACAGCGCCATTCACAGCCGGGGCATGTCCCCCGACAAAGACCTTGAATTCGCCGGGTTCAACAAAAGGCACGCCGTCATCGGTGAAACATGCCAGCTGGTCAGGGGTAATTTCAAACTTGAGGGTTTTGGCTTCGCCGGGGCGCAAATACACTTTCTCAAAGCCAACCAGGGTGTAATGCGGCACGGGGACGCTGGCTTCGACATCGGAGACATACACCTGTGCGACCTCATAGCCGCCTAATTCACTGGTATTGCGCACTGTGAATTCGACCAGCTGGGTCTCGTCTTTCTGCAGTTGCGGCGCCATCAGACGCAGCTTTTCAAAGACAAAGCTGCTGTAACTGAGGCCGTAGCCGAATGGATACAGGCATTTACCCTCAAAGTAGCGGTAGGTGCGCCCATGCATGGCATAGTCTTCAAAGGCAGGCAGATCGTCTTCGCTCTGGTAGAAGGTGACCGGCAGGCGTCCGCCGGGGTTGTAATCACCGAACAGAACATCACCCACGGCGAGGCCGCCCGCCTGGCCCGGATACCAGGCTTCGAGGATGGCAGGCAGGTTGGCTTGCGCCCAGTTGATGGCAACCGCGCTGCCATTCAACAACACGAGTATGACGGGTTTGCCGGTGGCGTGGATGGCTTTGAGCAGTTCTTCCTGCATGCCGGGCAGGGCGAGCGAGGTACGGTCGCCGTGACTGCGTTCGCCGGGCTGGTTGCCTTCCTCCTGGCCTTCTTCGCCCTCAAACAACTGCGACAGGCCCAGCACGACCACGGCCACATCGGATGCCTCTGCCAGCGAAACGGCTTCGGCAAACAAGGCTTTGCTGTCGGTGGTCAGGTCGCACCCGGGGGCATATCGGACATTGATACCATCGCCGGCGCGTTCACGGATGCCAGCGAAAATAGTCGATGCCTGGGCGGGGGCGCCGAAGTAGTTCCCTCGCAGCACCAATTCATCATCTGCCTTGGGCCCGATCACGGCGATGCAGCCGATGGATGCACGGTCGAGGGGCAATACTCCCTCACTTTTCAACAACACCATTGATTCGCGCGCGGTTTCCAGCGCCAGTGCCTGGTGGGCGGGGCTGTTGACCACCGCGTAGGGGATGGCGTTGAAAGGAACCTCTTCAAACGGGTCAAACATGCCCAGCAGGAAACGCGCTTTGAACAGGCGTTTGACCGACCGGTCAATGATGGCTTCAGAGATCAATCCTTTTTGGTGGGCTTCTACCAGAAAGGCGTAGGTTTCGCCGCAATTGAGGTCACAGCCATGCTGCACCGCCAGGGCGGAGGCTTCCGCAGCGGTTTCAACCAGCTTGTGGTGTTTGTAGATGTCGCTGATGGCCCCGCAGTCAGAAACCACATAGCCATCGAAACCCCATTCTTCGCGCAGCACCTGCTGCAGCAAGGTTTCAGAAGCGCAGCAGGCTTCGCCGTTGGTGCGGTTGTAGGCGCCCATGACGGAGTAAGCCTGACCTTCCTGCACGGTCGCCTGGAAGGCAGGCAAATAGGTGGTGCGCATGTCGCGCCAGGTGGCTTTTGCATCGAAATGATGGCGGTCGGCTTCGGGCCCGCTGTGTACGGCGTAATGTTTGGGCGTGGCGATGGTCTTGAAGTAGCGCGGGTGGCTGCCCTGCAAGCCTTTGACAAAATTGACACCCAAACGGCTGGTCAGGAAGGGATCTTCGCCATAAGTTTCCTGCCCTCTGCCCCAGCGCGGGTCACGGAAAATGTTGATGTTGGGCGTCCAGAAGGTGAGTCCTTCATAGATTTTATGCACATGCGCGCGCCCCTGCTGGTTGTATTTTGCGCGTGCTTCGTCAGCAATCACGGAAGCGATGCGGTAGATAAGATCAGGATTCCAACTGGCAGCCATGCCGATTGCCTGGGGGAATACGGTGGCGATGCCGGCGCGGCCGATGCCATGCAGACATTCATTCCACCAGTTGTAGCCGGGGATGCCCAGCCGGTCGATGGGCGGGGCTGTGTGCAGCATTTGCGAGATTTTTTCTTCGACGGTCAGGCGCGAGACCAGATCGTCCACACGCTCTTCGATGGACAAACTGGTATCCAGATATGCCGGGGTGGTGTTTGATTTCATGAAAAACTCCTTGAACTAGGTGAGTGAACAGGCAGGTACCCTCTAATTGTAAACGGAATTAGAAGATACTTGTCGATGCAAATGAAAAGCAAAAAGGTGTACTAATGGATGAAATGATAAAATCATTGAGGAACCAACTGAGGAGGATAGATGAAACCCAAATACCCGTCTGTGACAGAAGAAGAAAGACTGGACATCCTTGACCAGATCACCCGGTCGATTGAGGCACACTTTGCGCACTGGCAGGATGCGCGTATCATGCCTGCGGATCTTGCCGGAGAACATTACAGATTTGCTGACCTCATTCGTCAGAGCGATGGCCCCGCAAGCAATTTTCCTTGCAGATGATGGCGTTTCTGTCGCTGCTCAACACCGGCCATACCCGTTTTTACGATCCCTGGCTGGCGCAATTACCGCCATTAGGGATGACGCTGCATGAGAATGGTGGAGAGTGGCTGGTGACTGATAGCCTGATAAATCAGTTGGAATCGGGCGATGTGGTTGAACAGATTGAAGGGAAAGCGGTCTCAGACTGGTTTCAAGAGCTTCAGCCATATCTGGTGGGCAGTCCGCAATCCAAAACGGTGCAATTCGGTGATTGGAACTCGGTGTTTCCACCGGTGCTGGGTTTGTTGTTACCTGATAAGTATACGGTCACTTTGCACGACAGCGCCGACAGGATGAATGAGCCAAACATCAACCGCAGCCAGCTGGTTCCTGATAATGCGGAGATAGTGACCTAAGGCAGGTGGTGTGCAGAGAGCGTGGCATATTTCCAGTAGTAAAGATCTCCCAACGGGGGAGGGATTCCTCGCTATTGTAAGAATTTCACATAAAAAAGTTCAGGATCGCCTTCATCCAGGTCATGGATGACACCGCTCAGTTTGTATTGGCGGCGGGCAAGCAATTTCTGCATGGGATGGTTGGTGAGGTTGGTGGAAGTGAACAATTTTTCCGTGGTGCAGATATCTTCCGCATGCTGCATCAAACGCATGCCGATGCCGCTGCGGCGGTGTTCGGGATGCGTGTAGAGCAAGCTCACGAATCCCAGCCCAAAGAAGGTAAATTCCAGGATGAAATAGCCGACGATGGCGCCATCAATCACCGCAACATGGCATTGCTGCTGCTGGATGCTATGTTGGAGGTAGTTTTTTCGTTCGGTATCCTGCCCGAGGTGGTCGAAGGCGCAAATCTCGGCAAGGTCATCGGCTGATGCCGGGCGGTTGCTGATCATCATAGGCGCTCCCTGTGGTTAATAGGCTATTTCCTTGATTGTACCGTGAGAAACGACTGTGGTGGGGTGCAGTGATATTTCCTCATCACCAATCTGCAGGTTGAGCGTATCGAGGATCAGACTACCTGCCTTGAGGTCAATGCTGAGCGTGCGTTTTTGCCAGTCGAGGGTAAAGGTGCCCCAGCCGGAAGCGGTGGAAAAGAAACATACCAGCGGGTCAATGGAAATCTGCGGGGCGATACGCATGGTTTTACTGACTGCGGAGTAACGAAAGCCGGTGAGGGCGGGCAGCAGGGCATAAGAAGCCATGGCGCGGGCGTAGTAGTTGCCGCATTCATACTCGTTCCAGGGGTTGCGGGTGCGGCCATTATAGCGGGCGCGTAAGGTGTTCACGATGGTCAGGCCTTCAGCAAGCATGCCATTGGCGATCATGTGCGAAGCCACCTGGTATTCGATGCCAGTCCAGACCTCATCGGAATAGACAAAGGGCAAAGTCGGTTTGCCGCCATTTGGCCAGCTGCACAACAGCAAGCCGCCTTCTTCGCCAATGGCGTAGCCCGGACGCTGGGTGTTGGCATGCTGCCAGAGCGAAAGTTTGAAGTTGTGCTGCCAGATGGATTGCAGATGCTGGCAGATGTGGTCGTGATTCTGGGGTGTCTCAATGCCGCATACCCAGGCAAGCCAGGCCCCCAACACACCGTCAGAGAGAATGCCTGAGCCATACTGGTATTTGGGGCCTTCTTTAAGCAGCAATTGCTGTTCTTCAGTGGGGTGTTCGCCGAAACTGGCGAGCAGTTCCAAAAAACTGCGGTCGCGCAAGCCCTCATAACGGACACGCTGTTGATAGTAAGTGCCATTGAAACAAATAGCATCGATGTTCTCAGCGCCTATGCGGGCTAATTGTTCATAAAAACCAGCATCAGCAGGATCGCCGACCGCCCTGGCAAGCAGTGACATAGCGGTCAGGGCGGCAATGTAAAAACTGCTGCACATGCCTTCTGGCCCCCAAAATTCTATGTCGTAGGTGTTGTGGTGGGGTTCTTCCACCAGTCCACGGTGGCGCGGGTCCCACTGCTCAATACAGAAATCCATGCTGCGTTTGACGTTGGGATAAATGCTTTTCATCCAGGCGTCGTCGCCGCTGATGTGCCAATCGCGGTAGACTTTGATAATTCCACCCAGCTGCCCATCGGAGGCGGCGTGGTAAGTATGGCTGGTTTCTTGTCCGGGAGGGGCGCTGCGGAAGTTGATATGACCCTGTTCGTTGATCGATCGCAGCAGTTCCTGTTCGCGGAAACTGCGTTCAAGGGCAGGAAACAAGTGTGGGATGGCCTGGGCATAGTTCCACACATGCGTGCAGGAACCCGGACAGCAGCCGGCGTTGGAGAAACAACCTTCCCACGCCCACAAGCCGCCGTCTTCATGGCGCAGGATGGTGGGTGACTTGATGATGGCTAAATTGGCTGAGACCGCCTCCAGTACGACTGCCGGCAGGGTGGAAGTAAACAATGATTGATGAAAGGCTTCGCTCTGGCGAGTCAGGTAGTCATATTGTTCGCACACATAGCGGAGGACGTCAGCAGCATCTTGCCACTGGGTGGTGTAATAGGGATGCCAGTGCTGGCAATCGCAGGTGGATTCATCAGAGCAGCGAGGATCGACAATATTGGGGAAGTACCAGCTGATGACCACGGGGTAGGTGATGCTTGCGCCCGGCGCCAGGCTGCCTTCGACCAATACGGAGCCACCGGTGCGTTCATGTTTGCCGATATCGGCTGTATCGCCCTTTGGCTGGAATGTTCCGCTGGAAATCTCGCGCCACAACGCAGAAACCGCATCAAACCAGCCGCCGCGGAACCAGCAGGCTTTGATCTGCGGGTCTGCGTTTAGGATCCCGAAGGCGGCGCTGCCAAAAGTGGATGAATCAGTGGGTTCGTCGTTCTCAAAAAAGACACCCAATCGGTCCAGTGCCTGGCTGTGCATGCTGGTTTGGCATCCTTTTTGCGCCAGGTTGGTCAGGTGGTAGGAAAATTGGAAAGTGACGGCTTGCAGGGTGGGATTGGTCAGGGTGTATTCAAGGATAGCGCACGGCAGGCTGGAGTGTTTGTCATCCAGCGGAATGAAGGGATTGAAAGCGCGGATGGCAATGTTAAGTGGTACATCCGGGTCTGACAGCTCAACATAAGCGAAGGGATATTCCCCGCGGAAGGTGACATTGCGCAGGCGCGGCAGCCCTTCGTAGCCGGCACCGTTGTAGCCCTGTGATTTCAAACCTTGATTGTAGATTTTCTCCGGTGGGAAAGGGCCTTCCAGCAAGCGGGTCAGTCCAGATTCCGGCAGATGCAGCAGGGCAAAGCCGCCATCCTGCCCGCGATGACGATCCGGTTCAGCGGTAGTGCTGGGCGCATTACGGATGGAAAGATCTTGCAAGGCACCGATGCCGTTGAGGCACACACAACCAGCGCCGATGCCGCCTAATGGAAAGGCGATCTGCAGCAGGTTCTGTCCTTCGAAAGTCTTTTGGGGGGCGGGTTGCATGAATTGATCCAACGGCAGGGGGGGCGGTTTGTCTGTCATAGTTCACCTTTCATGGGGCGGTTCGGTTAACTTAAGCAGGTATTATGAGTTATTGTAAAGCAAATCGACAAGAGATAATCAACCTTTTACTGAGCCCAATTTCATGCCAGTAGTGAAATAACGCTGCAGGAACGGATACACCACCAGAATGGGGATCATGGGTTAAAAATCCATATTGCGGATCAGGTCGTCCAAAAAGGATTTTGGCAGAAAGGGGCCAAGCGCGGGGAGATGCTCCATAACCCAATCCTGATCAGGGGTTTTCTCGATCAACCGCAACAATGTGTCACGGGCTATGAATGGCGCCAGACGCAGCACAAAGGTTTTATCGACTTCACCGTCGATGGCCTTATCAATGGCCACGCTCATCACCTCACGGCTGACAAAAGGTGCCAGATTCTCAATCACAGACAGGCTTTCCAGATCGTTTTTCGCCAGGTACGACAGGAATTTTTCCTCGAGCACTTCGCGGCTGAGGAAAGGCGCCATCTGCATCAATAACTTCAATTTTGGATCTGAGGGCACATGGCGGGTGTGTCCGTGCACGGTATGGTGTGTGTGTTTGTGATGGGAACCGGGAACATCAAAAAAATCATCCCCTTCTTCATTTTCATCTTCTTCCTCGTCATCATCATCGACATCCTGATTGTCCAACTCTTCGTCTTCCTCGTCCAACCTACCGGCCATGCGTCGAGAGAAGAGGGAGTTTTTCTTGCGCAGGTCTGCCGGATCGGGATTGATGAGACGGTCGATGGTGACGCCGAACAGGCGCGCCAATCGCACCAGGGTTTCGACGTCCGGCGCAGATTCGCCATTCTCCCATTTAGATACTGCCTGATGGCTGAGATCGAGCTGCCGTGCCAGCTGACGCTGGGTCCAACCACGCTCCTGCCGCAGGGAGGCTATTGAGGCCCCAATTAATTTACTATCCATGTTATTCTCCTTTGTTTTCTTTCAGTAGAATTCTACTAATGGTAGAATTCTACTGGTATTACGAATGCTTGTCAAGAACTTTCCTCTGAAAAACACAAAACCTCCGACACTTTAAGAGCAAGAGGTTCTGCCTATCTGAGTATGATGGAAAACAGGAGGATTTACTCCTGCCGCAACTCCAGCACCCAGTCAGTACTACCGGGCGGGACGAAGGTGGTGTTGTGCCAGGGGGCGATCTCTACAGGCTCGATGGCGGTACGTTCACCGCTACGCGGGTCGTACCACTGTGCGTGCAATTGCGATCCTTTCAAAAGGAAGGTGCGAATGGTCACCGGCAACCCGGTTGGGATATATACCAGCGCATAGGAACCATCAGGTGCGCGGCAAGCAGACACATGATCAGCTCCGGTAGGGTTGGGGAGAGCAATCAATGACTGATCCGGCAGACGGTCAAAGTAAGGTCCAGATTCAATTAACTGGCGGGCAAACTGCATCTGTCTGGACCCCGGCAGGTGCAGGGCTTTCTCCCAGGGTGTATTGGCGGCGATGATGGGCTTATCGCCGGCTTTCCACATCTGCCAGATATCGTTGCAGCCGTAAGTATGTCCGCAGGCGCCGCTGAACAGCGACCAGTAGCAGAATTTGCGTGCCTGGTGGGCGTCAAGGCGTCCGAAGGCTTCAGTGAAGCCATGCGCGATATTTTCATAACCCGGCTCGCCATCTATCACTGGTTTGATCGGGGTGCGGTTGTATTCGGCGGCGATGGAAGCGTAGTTGTCGCGGTCGCGGGTGTGGCCGGTCTGGATCATGTTGAAATCAAGCCAACCGGCGTCGTGAAACCAGAAAGCGGAAGAGTACTGCCCGATGGGGTGGTAGGTTTTTAGATGCCGTCCGCCATCGCCTTCACTCAATCCCTGCGCCATCGCTGCGATGGTTTGGCGTTCTTCTTCATCACCGATAAATTTGTCGCCGCCCAGGATCCAGATGATGGGCGCACGGCGGTAACGCGCGCCGAGAAACCGTCCGTAAACCCGCGCATTATCGGGATTGAACACCTGGGGACCGATACCGCCGTCCTTGTGCCATTTGTCACCCCAGGTGGGCAGCATGCCTACGAAAAGACTCAGTTCAGCTGCGCGATTGACGACCCAGTCAACATCTTCAAAGTAGGCTTCGTTGGGGCGGGTGGGATCATTGTCAATCAAGGGGTGATGCCCGGCGGGGTTGGGGGTGTTCAAGCCATCCAATTCCGCCAACACCACCGCCTGGATGACGGTGAAGGATTTGGCAGCACGATCCTGCAGGTAGTGATCGGCTTCGCTGCGGCTGAGGCGGTGAAAAAGCTCCCAGGCGGTGTCTGCCAGGTAAAAGAATGGGCTGCCATCCGGTTTCACCAGATAGCGCTGGTTGGGGCTGACCATCAGGCTTTGGTTAGCGGTATGATCGTTCATATAGTAACTCCCTGTGATTGGGTAGGTAATGGCAGTAATTTCTGTCATGAGTTTATCACGTTGGCGCCTGCTTCATGAAGATTAGAAAACCTGCCGATTGCTGGACAATTTGCCGCAGTGCGGCATAAATACCGTATAATTGTGAAAATGTTTTATCCAAAAGGGGCCAGGATTGTAGTTCAGGAGAGATGAAGATGAAGATTGCTGTAGTAACCGACACCGATGCCAGTTTGCCACAACATATTTGTGACCAATACCAGATTCGGCTGGTGCCGATCACGGTGCAATTTGGCGAAGAATCTTTTGAATCGGAGGTAGATATTACTGATGAAGAAGTGTTCGTGCGTATTGATCGCGAAGGCAAACTGCCGACCACGGCTGCACCATCGCCCGGCAAATGGGCGCAGGCTTTTCAGGCAGCGTTTGACGACGGCGCCGATGCGGTGCTTTGTTTCACAGTCAGTGCCAATTTAAGCACCACCTATGATGCGGCGGTCATGGCTGCCACTGACATTATTAAGGATAAAAATATCACCGTGGTAGATACCAACAGTCTGTCAATGGCACAGGGTTTCATGGCGATGGCTGCTGCCAAAGCGCTGCAAGAAGGGGCCGGGCTGGAAGAAGCCGTGGCTGCTGCCAAAGCGCTTGACGGACGTATGTTCCTGTATGGCGCGCTTTCCACCCTGCGCTATCTGGCGATGAGCGGACGGGTCGGCCACATTGCCGCTGGTATGGCCAATTTGCTGGATATCAAACCCATTTTGACGATGGAAAACGGCAAATTGGAACTTTTCGAGAAGGTCCGTACCCGCAAAAAAGCCTGGAACCGGATGCTGGAGCTTTCAAAAGAGAAGTTGGGTGACAAAAAGATCGAGCAGCTGGCGGTCTTGCATGTGGCTTGCCAGGCTGATGCGGAGGAATTCGCCCAGATGACGCGCGAATATCTCGGTTATTCGGGCGTCATCATGATCAGCGGGATGACAGCCGGCCTGTCTGTGCACACTGGCGCGGGCATGGTAGGCATCACAGTAGTGACCGACTAATTCTTAATAAGAATCCTTTTAAACGGCTTGCTGAAGATAGCAGGCCGTTTATTTTTGTGGGTATAATTGGGGTCAGGTCGATTGATTGTAAGGGAGTTGCGTATGCAGACGAAAGTGCGCATTCTGGGCATTGTCGGTAGCCCGCGGCAAAAAGGCAACACCAATTGCCTGGTGGATGAAGTGCTGCGCGGAGCAGCCACCATGGGGGCAGGGGTTGAGAAGGTGCAACTGGACGCCAAGAAGATCAAGTTGTGCCAGGGTTGTGATCAGTGCCATAAAACCGGTGCATGCCGCTATGACGATGATATGAAGGATTTGATCGCTTTGATGAAAGAGAGCGATATCTGGGTCTTGGGTACCCCGGTGTACTGGTGGGGCCCGACCGCGCTGATGAAGAAATTCATTGACCGCTGGTACCAGGATTATGAGGGCTTACAGGTTTGCGGCAAGAAAAAAGTGGTTCTGGTGATTCCCTATGCAGACAACGACCCAACCACCGCCAGCCACACCATTGGCATGTTCCAATCAGCGTTGAACTGGCTGGACAAAGAGATCTCAGCAGTGATAGAAGGCAGCGGGCTTTCTGCACGTTCAGATGCGGAGCATGATGTCAATTTACTCAGCCGTTGTTTCAATGTCGGCATCCAGACGGTGAAAGATCTGTTGGCAGACTGATCGGCCTCAAGAGCTTTTTGTTAATTATATGATTCGTAAAAATATGTTTTAAATAACGGTATGAAGTTCAGCCTGTAGTAAAATTTTCCGCATATTGTGCACAAAAACCAACAAATTTTGCCAATTATTGTTAACGGAGCGTTAACCCCTTGTCAATATTGTCTGGTGGTTGTATAATCTACGCAGTATTTGGTTCGAAACAGAAAAACCTGCAAGAATTCTCGATGAGGATGTACGCCGAACCCCATCGCTGAGCCAGCTCAAAAGAGCTGGTTCGTCTTTAATATACCAATATGCAGAAACGCTAACCTGGCTGTTGTCCAGTGGTTAAGTTCTCTTATATAATCAGGGTAAGGTTCATAGCAAAATTGGATATTTCAATCTTGAAGGAGAAGGAATGACGATTACAATCCGAACCATGCAGCTCACCGATGAGGAAGCCATCAAAGATATCTGCTATGTCACCAGTGTGTGGGGCAGAGACGGCAAAGAAGAATTGCGCGACACGATTGCCCTGCGTTGGGCAACCCACTATATGCGCCACGAAACCGACCATTGTTTTGCTGCGGTTGATGATGCGTTGGACGGCCGTGTGGTGGGGTATCTATTGTGCGCACCTGACACATTGCGATACGATGGGGAATACAAGGAAAAGACCCTTCCTCTGCTGAAAGAGGAGATAAAAAAAGTGAGCATGAATGAAAAAGGCAATGTTGACCCGATCAAGCGTGCCAAACTGGAGGCGGAATTCATGGTGCATCCGACATCTGTGATGCTGCCCAGGGTGAAAAAGCTGGTCAAGGCGTATCCAGCGCATATCCATATCGATATTTATCCCAGCCATCACCGGCGAGGGATCGGGCGCATGTTGTTTGCAGCGCATGAAGAACACCTGCGTTCGATTGGCTGCCCAGGGTATCACTTGTTTGTGGGATCCAGCAACGAAACCGCGGTTAAATTTTATGCTTCGATGGGCATGGAGGATGCCGTGCACCAGGTGGGATCAATCATGTTCATTAAGAAGGTGTAATTTTTGCTATTCGGTCTGCGATGATCGCCGGTAATAGCTGGCACGCTGGTTGCGCCGAATTTGCAGTGTGTCCTTCATCATCTGCAAGGTGTCTTGCACCACGCGTACACGGCTGTCGGTGTCAAAGTACCAGTTGATGCCGATCTCCTGCACCTTGTATTTGCGCAGGTTGGCAATGTACAGGATCTCTGTGTCGAAGGCCCAGCCGCTGATGGTTTGCAGCGGAAAGAGGTCTTCTGCCGCCAATGCACGAAAGCACTTGAAACCGCACTGCGAATCTTGATACTGCGGCAGGATCATCAGGCGGATGATGGAATTAAATATGCGCCCCATGATGTGGCGGTATTGCGGTTCGCCGATGCGGCGCGCCTCCTTGCCTTCGCGTGAAGCGATAGCGATATCGACATCGGGATCAAGCAGGGGAGGAATGAATTTGCTGACATCTTCGATCGGCATGGAAAGGTCGACATCCAGAAACATGCGGTATTCACCGCGGGCTGCCAGCATGCCATTTTTGACGGCAATTCCCTTGCCGCGCTGTTTGGATTGCAGCGCTGTCACCCGTGGGTCGCGCGACTGGTACTCACAAGCAATCTCGTATGTGCGATCCTGTGAGCCATTTTCCACAATGATGATTTCCCCGCTGAAAGACTGCGAATCAAGGAATAGAAGCGACTGATCGATTGCGTTGGGCAGCCGGTTTTCTTCATTATAAGCCGGGAAAATGAGGGACAAAAAGGGCTTGTCATGCATGCGCTAAGTGTACCAAAAATAATCAGAGGTGGTGCAGTCAAATGAGGGTGAATTTCTGAACACCGGGCTGCTTGGTGCCGGGTTATTTTTTCTCCTGAAAGTAAAATCAAAGGTCGGGGTGGTCGGACTTGAACCGACGACCTCTGCGTCCCAAACGCAGCGCGCTGCCGACTGCGCTACACCCCGGCAAGGCATTAGTATAAACCGGGCGGGTGGTTCCGTCAAGATAGGCGTATCTGCGGTGGTTCGGGTAAAATAGAACTATGAGACTACGGTTGGCGGTTATGTGTTTGGCAGTCAGCGTGCTGGCGGCCTGTTCACTTGCAGGGGAGGGTGAGCAGGACACCGCAGCTATTGTCTTTACTCCATCGCCAGCAACCATGACGCCTTTTCAGCCGGGGGAGGATATCCGTACGCCCGAAGCCACCCGAACGGCAGTGCCTACGCCGCTGCCAACTGCCACCGCCACAGAAGCCCCCATATCATGTTGGGAGCAAGGCGGTCAGGTGGTTCACGCGGTTTTTCAAACCAGTGTAGTGGAATCTCAGATGCCCTTTGCTGTTTATCTGCCGCCGTGTTATGGAGAGGATGAGGGCGCAGAAGCTTACCCGCTGCTGGTGCTGCTGCACGGGCAGACCTATAATGAGAACCAATGGCTGGACGTGGGCGTGGCAGAATCAATGGATGCATTGATCCGCAGTGGTGAGATCAAACCATTCGTGGTAGCGCTGCCTTTTGAATCTCTTGCTTACGACGTGGTATATGAACGAGTGCTGTTGGATGAATGGATCCCGTACTTGCAGGCGCAGTATACCCTCTGTACAGGCAGAGAGTGCCTGGCGATGGGGGGCATCTCTCGTGGGGGCGGCTGGGCAGTAACAATCGCCTTTCGCTATCCCGACAGGTTTGCTTCTCTGGGGATTCACAGCGTACCGGTGTGGGAAGGGCATCTGGAGATTGTTCAGCGCAGTGTGGCGCATGGCGGGGTGGAAATGCTCCCGCGCATTTCTGTAGACATCGGCAGCAGCGATTATTGGCGCAACCGCGCCATGGATTTGGTGTATGAATTTGACCGCCTGGGGATTGCTTATGCACTGACAGTTAACGAAGGCGGACACGATAACGATTACTGGCACAGCCAGGTGGCATCCTACTTGCGCTGGTACGCCGATGGCTGGCAGGATTAATGCGTTAGTTAACTGAACGATGTGAATGGCGTGCAATTAACAGTTGGCTGGTGTAAAATAATTAAAGATAATTCATTTCACTGATTGGTACTTACTGGTTCAAAAACAAAAGCTTTGAGCCATTTTTTCTATATGAAGCGCTGCGCTGTAACATCAACTAATTCACCATCAAGGAGCCTGCCATGATTGTCAAAGAACGTATGTCGCATCCTGTAAAAACTGTAGGGCCCGATGTTTCGGTGATTGATGCCCTGCGAAGAATGGAAAAAGAACATATCAATCGCTTTCCCGTGGTTGATAAACACGGCATGATGATCGGCATTGTTTCGAAAAACGATCTGCTCAAGGCTTCACCTTCGCATGCCACCACCCTGAGCCAGTGGGAGATCACCTCAATGCTGGAGAAGATCAAGGTAAAAAGCGTGATGACCAAAGATCCGCTGGTGGTTCATGAAGACACTGTGGTGGAAGAGGCGGCCCGCATCATGGTTGACAATGATGTCAACGGACTGCCGGTGGTGCGCGGCAACGAACTGGTGGGCATAATCACCGATGGCAACATCTTTGAGATACTGATGGAAATGTTGGGGGCGCGCAATGCCGGGCTGCGGGTCAGCGTTCTGACCGATGAACGAGAAGGTATGCTTTATCATTTGACCAAAGCTATCTATCAAGCAGGTGGAAACATCGTTTCAATGAGCACATTTTTGGGCGAAAGCACCACCACCCGCGAAATTGTGTTCAAAGTGGGCGGTGTAGAGCAGGAAGCCTTGTTGGAAGCAATCAAACCGCACATTTTGGAAGTGATGCATGTGCATCACGTAACTGTTTAGGCCCTTCTGCAGTTTTTCCCCTATCTCTATTTGGAATATTTCTTGCACTTTCTACTATAATGAATTGGAAAGAATGATACGAGGTGCCTATCGTGCAAAATAGACGCTATCTTTGGTTTGCCATATCCATCGTTGTTGGTCTGGTGATCGGGTTGTCCTGGGGTTGGAATGGCCTTGCCAGAAAACCACAGCCCATGCCACTGGAAGACTTGCGCTTTGATTACAAGGCTGATTATGTTTTGATGGTGGCGCAGTACTATCAACAGGAAGGCGATCTGGCGACAGCCAGAGAGATGCTGCAGAAATTGGGAGAAGATGATCTTGGGCAGTTGGTGCAAGATGCGCTTGATTACCTGAATGATCCAGCCAATGTTTTGTTGGGCGCTGATATCCGGGCGGTGAACGAATTATCCATCGCGCTGCAAGCAAGCAGTGCGATTATTGAAGGGCAGGTGGCGTGATGACACAATCAATGATTCGCGGCCACGAAGAAGAAACCCAACCACAGGAACGCCCCTGGTATTTGTTGACTGGATTGGTGATCGGTCTGGTGCTTGGATTAATTCTTTCACTGGGCGTATTTCGCCTTCGTTACACAGACGCAACGCCGGCTATGCTGAACGAAGATGCCCGCAACGAGTACATCATAGCCGTTGCTATGGCACATTATGGCACACCAGATATCGGGCGCGCGCGCGCCCGCCTGCA
>CAYMNB010000007.1:59462-77072 GCA_964391725.1 uncultured Anaerolineaceae bacterium
TTGCTATGGCACATTATGGCACACCAGATATCGGGCGCGCGCGCGCCCGCCTGCAAACCCTGGGGGTAGAGGGTGATTTGGCGCTTATGATGAAGACACTGGTGATCGAAATTCGTGAGGATAGTGGTTTTTCGCAGGTCGTTGAGGCATTGAACAAACTGTCCTCCGATCTCTCTGATGGTGCCTTGTTCCGAGAGGATATTGAGATCCTTGTGCCAGAAGGGGAGGAAACACCGGAACCAACGGACCAATCCGATTTTACGCCCACCTATATCGATGATGCCAAACCTGTGAGCGGGGGACAGCAGGCGGGTGATCAGGGTGATGGGGGGGAGGTTACTAACGAACTCGATGAACTTGCCGAGGATTTCTTGCAGCCACCAGAAAACCAGGTTGTACTTGCGATGACAATCAATGACCAGCCGTTCCGATTGGCGGAACGGCTGACTTTTTGTGATCGATCGATGTCATCTCAATTGGAAGTGGTGGTGACTGATGAAGCCGGGCAAGGCCTGAAAGGGGTGCCGATCTTGATCCAATGGGGGGATGGCACCGAAACCTTTTTCACTGGTCTGTATGGCGAGATTGACGCTGGCTATGCTGATTACGGCATGCAGGAAGGCGAGGTCTACCAACTGCAGGTTGGGCGAACTTCACTCTTCGTGGAAGATGTGAAGGCCAATATCTGCCGCGAAGATGACGGCACGCTCTTTTCGGGCGGCATCAGGTTGTTCTTCGAACCGCAGAGTTAGGCCATCAAGGCAGGGGATTGTTCAGTGCCCAATCGCTGCCAAGGATGACGGCGATGTCGACCTCTGCTTCCGGGTCAAAGCGTATTCGGATGCGGCTGATGTGCAGATTCATCAATTCGTTGAAATATCGCAAGGCATAAGGGGCGCCATTGTAGAGGTAGATGGTGGTGGCTTCGTGCTGCTGGGCGTTGCCTGTGTCAGTGACGTTCAGCCCCAATTCTTTGAAATAATCAGCGCTGCGTGTGGCCAGCCCTTCTTCGAGGGTGCCGTTATAGATGCCGATACGCGCTTCTTCTTCGATCGCCAGTTGCAAAGCAGGCAGGCTCATGTCACCTATCGGTGAGGCGCCGGAGGTGTGGCCAAAGATTTCGTCACGCAATTCTCGGATTTCATCGGGCACGGTGATGAGTACATCCAACCCATCGGGTGATTTTCCAGCGTAGAGCATGCTGGGCCCGATGATGCCCGTGCGGATGTCGTGGCGATCAATGTCCATGGCAAGTAATCCCAGTTGGATGGTTTGCTGCAGGGTCAGGTTGGTGTGAATACCTTCTGACAATCGTTCATAGATAGCGGGGGCGCTGGAAACCAGCTGTGGCAGCATATCGAATTGCGCAATACGGTCACGCAGCGCCAAAATCAATTCTTGCTGACGGGCGGCGCGATCAAAATCAGCTCCTTCGGTGTTGCGTGCGCGTGCGTAGGCAAGGGCGTAATTGCCCGGCAAGGTGACAACACCGGGTTCGAGGATCACCTTGCGGTGGGAGTCAAAATTGGGGTATTGCAGCGGATAGATGGTGATGGGTTCTTTGACATCAATTTTGACGCCTTTCAGTTCATCGACAATGTGAATGAAGGTGATGAAGTCCAATTGCACATAATAATGAACCGGTACGCCCAAAAAATATTCCACGGTGCGTGAGGCCAGGGCGGTGCCGCCACCGGGGTAGTTATAGATCTCCCCCAGGTAGTAGGCAGTGTTGATCTTACCATGTTTGAATCCAGGAATTTGCACCCAGAGATCGCGCGGGATAGAAAGCATGCCGGCCTTCATGGTTTTTGGATCGAGGGTGAACAGGATCATGGTATCGGTGCGCGAAGCATCGGTGCCCTCCTCCCAATCACGGTAATCGAGACCCATGAAGAGCACATTGATGCGGCTGGCACCGTCCCATGGCTCCACATAGGGCATCAGATTGATATCATCCAGGCTGATATCTGCGATTGCTTCTATTTCTTCCAACAAGATTTCATCTGTTGGTTGTGCCTGTGAGCCACCGGGTTTCTGCACAGCCACAGGCGCACCGGGCAGTGAGGTTAACGTCCAACCCTGAACGAAATTGCGGGTGAGGATGAAGGTGGCAAGACCGGCAGCCAAAGACAAAACCACTATACATGCAAGGATGATGATGTTCCGTTTGGTCAGCGGCGCACCGAGAAATGTTCGCGGTTTGGATGAAGGCTGGTCATTCATAGGAGAAGATCAGTCAAGATCGGGCGGTGGCACGGGCAATGCATCCACGGCAGTGGCAGCCCATTTGTCGCCGACTTCGATCAGCATGACAGGGATATCGTCCAAAATCGGATATTTACGATCACAATCCTGGCAAAGCAGCCAGACATCGCGATGCAAAGTAAGCAACGCTTGTTTGCCTTCATCGCGGATGCAAACCGGGCAGCGCAAGATTTCTAATAATTCAGGGTTTACCATAGCATCTTTCGAACCTCATTTATTCCTTCGAATGTTGATTTTACCATGAATTGCCGGTTATTCCTGCCCTTCGATAATGGCATCGTCTGGCAGTTCGGCATTTGGACCGAATTCGTAGATCGTTCGCCATGGGCGGTAATAGGTATAAACGGTGTCGTCAAATTCATATTCACCGTTGCGGTTGACAGTGCGATATACAGTGACCCTGCCGCCGTCCACGCCCCAATCGATTTGTTTGATGCGCCCTTCGCCCAATGAAGCATTATAACGGTAGAGTGGTTCTGGTTGGGGCTCAATGCTGGTCAAACCGGTGGTCGACCAATCCACACTGCGGCCGATGCCAGTGGAATAGAATTTAAAGGTGATGGCGCTGCTGGATGGATAGACATAAGATTCGATCAGCAGCCAGTGGTCGGTGTCATTGGAAAACTTGAGATCCACAACCGGGAAATACACGGTGGCATCCAATCCCGCCAGGCGGGTATTGAGGGAGTTACCATATACTTTTTCATAGTAATACACGCGGTAGGAGTGCGGGTGGCGCTCGACGATGGGGAAGCCGGCAAAGAAAGCAGCGCGGAACAACGTGGTCGACACCTGGCAGACACCACCGCCAACGCCTTTGATGGTCTGATTGCCGTAAATGATCCAGGCTTCCGCGTAACCGTTGTCGAGGGTGATGGAGCCCATGTGCGAAGCCATCGAGAAGGTGGTGTGGGGCGGAACCAGCAAACCATGAAACTCTGAAGCGGCCGCCTGGATATTCTGAACGCGCGCAGCGTCAGACCCATAAAAGTAGGAAGTTTCGGCATGAATCAATTCTGTTATGCCCAGTTCTTCTCCGGTGGAGGTATCAACGACTGGTGGGTCAGTGTATTCGAAGTCAATGTAGGCGCTATGGCGTCCTTCCTGCAGGGCTCGTTCGATGGCCTGGATGGTCATCTCAGGATCAACGGCGCGCCCGATCACGGCGGGTTGGATCACTTCCAACAGGCGGGTGTCATCGTTGAACATGAAGCGCGGATTTTCCGGTTCCATGGTCAAACCCGTGGCAAAAGTGCTCAGGAACTGAACCATGGGAGGGCGCTGCAGGGAAATTTCGTAATAGGCGCCATTTTCGGAATCGTCCACTCTGGTGAGTGAGAGCATGGAGGCCAGATGTTCAGGGGAAATCGTCCATGGCCCGGGATCATCTTCATTGTCAGAGACTTTCAGCACAAATTCCTGGCTTAGCGCGGTGCGTGCCAATGCGGCAAATTCACTGGCGTCGATCAGGTTGGCTGGTTTTTCTTCGATCACCAACGGCAGGCTGACGTTTTGGTAGGCCACCAGAAAAGGCACAAGCTGATCAAGTGTGGTGTCGATATCCAGCTGACGGCCATGCTGCCCGTCGGTTTCGATGACCTCAGTGCCTTCAATGCGCAAGGATGCCTCAATGGTTGCAAGGTCAGTGTACTGGCTCAATTGCGCCAACTGGTTGAAAGCAGTGCGTTCATACAGGATGAACACCGGTGCAACATCCTGTCCATAGTAGAAGAGGTTGAACTGGGTTTTCAAGCGGTCGATCAAGTCGGTGCGCCCGATGCGGTAAGCGTTTTCGATGGTTGCCTGTGTATCCAACAGATAACCGAAATCCATGGGGGTGAACTCCCAGGATTGCTCGCCGTCAGTCAGAATGATTTGCCCGTTGTAAGGATAAGGGAGGCTCGTGCTGAGTTGAATGCGCGCTTCTTGCGGCGTCAAACCACCAACGGGAACGCCGGCGATATTAACACCAGGGAATATGCGCTCTGAATAGAGCAGTTGGTAGCCCAGAATGGTGCCCAGCACCAACAGGAAAAAAACAGCCAGGCTGAGAACCATGGTGAAAACGATGTGCTCAAACACTTTCCGTGATTCTGGAGAGGGAGCTGGCAGGGATTGCATTTCAGGATGGGTAGTTGTCATAATTTTTTATAGTTTTTTGTTCTTAATTGATAGGATTATATCATTTCATGCCAATCAGGTCATCAATAAGACGATGAGAAAACACTGATTGTTCCCCAATCAGTCCCCAAACGTCAAAAATGCAACCTGATGAAGATTGGCTGCATTTCTGATGTTTGCGCTGTGACATCCATTATCGCATAGCGAGGAGGGATGTCACAGCTGGTTTATGACTACTAAACATTTTTGACACCACCTCCTCTGCGTTTTGATGGCAAAGGGAGGCTTTTATTTTCGCCTATGTTGCTAATAGTATCGCACATTTCATAGGTCAGGTCAACTAAATATTTGTAAATAATTTGTGCTGGGCGTTAAGTGTCATGGGGTCACGTCATGTATAATGTTTCTTATAAATGGCTGACAGGAAAATGCTATGAACTGGTTAGAAGTGCTTGGTTTTGTCGCCTCGCTGGTGGTGGCAGTGTCCTTGATGATGCGCAATGTGTTCTGGCTGCGGGTCATTAACGGGATCGGCGCGCTGGTGTTCACAGTGTATGGCATCCTGATACAATCGGCACCGGTGGCGGTGATGAATGGTTTCGTTTTCGTGATCGACATCTATTTTCTCATTCAAACCCTGCAGCCAGATTATTATGAGGTGTTGCAGGTGGAACCCAATGCCCATTATCTGCGCAAATTCCTATCTTTCCACCAGAAAGAGATCAAGCGTTTCATGCCCGAGTTCAGCGGTGATATATCTCCTGATGCAGTGGTGTTCTTCATTTTAAGTAATATGGTGCCTGCGGGATTGCTGGTGGTGCGTGAGCATGAGGATGGCATCTTGTGGATCGAGGCCGATTTTGCCATCCCGGCGTACCGTGATTTCAAGCTGGGCCGGTTTGTATATGATCATCAGGCAGAGATATTCAACGCGGACCGCTTCGATCAGGTGCATTGTGAAGCCACCGAACAAGCTCACCAGCGTTATCTGAAGCGTATGGGCTTCTCTCAGGTGGACAAAACGCTGTTTGTGCTGCCATTGCGGTCGGTTATCCACCGCCTTGGCTCACAGCACCAAACTGGCGATGGCAAAGAATAGCTCTTAACGAAAGGAAATGATCAATTATGTGCCTGTTTCTCTCAAAATTTTTGCCCCTGTTGGTCTATCCATTAGGATTGGCATTCCTGGTATTGTTGTTTGTTTATTTCCGCAATGAGCGCGGCAAAGAACTTGGCGGCTGGTTGTTCGCGGTGGTGGCGCTGATCTGGCTGGCAGGCAACGGCTGGACCAGCGCGGCACTGGCGCGTTCGCTGGAGTGGCGTTATCTTCCGCAAGAAACGCCGCCGAGTGCGCCGGTGATGGTGGTGTTGGGCGGGGGCACAGAACCTGCGCACAGCCCGCGGGTGCATGTGGAGGTGAACGGCGCTGGCGACCGCTTGATCACAGCGGCGCTGCTCTATCACAGTGGTACGGCGGAGCGCATTATCGTGAGCGGCGGGGGCATCAACTGGATGGATGGGCGTGATGTTTCTATTGCTTCTGAGATGGAAACGCTGCTGGTATTGATGGGTGTGCCTGTTGAGGTGATCATTCACCAGGATCGCTCTGCCAATACCTATGAAGATGCCTTGTATAGTGCCGAGATCTTGGCAGAAATGGGTGTGGAAGAAATCCTGCTGGTCACATCTGCCATGCACATGCCGCGGTCTGTGGCTTTGTTTGAAGCGCAGGCTCTGACTGTATACCCCGCGCCGACTGATTTTAAAATCACCCAGACAAGTTGGGATGCCTTATTCAAACCCGACAGCGCAGAAAACTTCCTGTTTGCCCTCATCCCGAGTGCCTCCAACCTTGGCTTAACAACCGCTGTGATCAAAGAATACCTGGGGATGTTGATGTATTCGCTAAACGGCTGGATGTGAGTGAGGCCTAAAGGCGCAGCAGCGGCCTCACATGCACATGCGCTTTGCGCAGTTGTTCTTTGACAATGCGCGCGGTGTCGGCGGCATATGGATGATCGCCGTGCAAACAGAGGGTATCAATGGGATGGTGCACTTCGTTGATGGTCAGGCCTTCTTTGGCAAGACGGATGGCATTCTGTGCAATCAACTCCGGGTCAGTAACCAGAGCGCCGGATAGATCGCGATCCATCAAGCTGCCGTCATTGTTATAAGCACGGTCTGGAAAGGCTTCTGCCGCGGTAGGCAGTCCGTGCCGTGCGCCCATGGCAAGCAATTCTGAACCAGCCAAACCCACTAGAATCAATTTAGGATCAAAAAGAGACACTGCCCGAGCGATGGCGGTCGCCAGGGCACGGTCTGAGCAGGCCTGGTTATAGAGCGCGCCATGCGGTTTGACATGGTGCAGCTTACCACCGGCGATCGTGACAAATGCCTGCAGGGCGCCCAGTTGATAAATGATGAAGGATTCCACTTCTTCGGGGGCAAATTGCATCTTTCGGCGGCCAAAGCCTTGCAGATCGGGGTAACCGGGGTGGGCGCCGATTTTGACCTCTTGCGCTACTGCTAACGCAACCGTGTGCTGTATGACCATTGGGTCGCCCGCATGCAGACCGCAGGCAATGTTGATAGAGCTGACATGCGGCATGATGTCGGCGTCTTTACCGAGTTGATAGCGTCCGAAAGATTCACCCATATCGCAGTTTAGATCGATTTTCATCGTTTCAATTTGCCTTTCATTGGTTGACTGGCATCAATTGGTGGTTGTGCCGCAGATGGGACAGTCATCAAACACGATGTCAAAATTCATCCATTCTTCACGGGGTATGAAGATGGTGCCTCCGGCATAGGTGGGGCCTTCAACATAGTACTCCCGAATTGCCTCTGCCTGCCCCTGAGTCCATCGCCCGCGTTCCCCCAGTGCCCATTGGGGATAATAGATGATGATGGCGTCGAATTTTTGATCGCGGATTTCCTGGATAAATTGGCTTTCATCCCATGTGCCGTCATCGGCCAGCATCTTGCGTTCAAAGGGCTGGAAATAAATTTCGCGGTCCATCAGCGGCAGGAATCCCATATATTCATCGACCAGGATGATGCCATCATATCCCTGGACCTTGCTGAACAGGCGTTGTAATTCAAATTCCTGGCTGACACGGTCGCGCACACGCGAAAGGTAGCGTTCTTCCGTCAGCTGGTTGGCGCGGTTGATCGGCAGGATCAATATCAGAAGGAACAGCGCCGGCAGCCATTTCTGGCGAGGAAAGTAGTGACCTGCCGCCCAAACCCACAGTCCAGCCAGCAGCGCGAATGCGGCAGACAACTCAAACAGATAATTGATGTACGATCCATCCTTGCCGATGGCAAGTGAGATCACCAGTGTTGCCGCAAAATACGGGGCGACCAGCCACCAGACTTTGTGACGGGTTGATTTGTAGAAAATACTGAACAGCAGCACCCCGCCGATCACCAGGTAAAACCAGAAGACACCTATCACTTCATCTATATAAAAACCTGTTGTTTCCCAATAATAGGCGTTGTTGTTGGCGGTGATCACCTGGTGGTAAAATCCACCGCGGGTGACCAGTGTCAACAGCCCGAATATGCCCAATCCCAGTCCGGCGACCCAACCGAATAGCTCCCAGGCTTTTTTGCGCGGTGGTTCACGCAACAGCCAGATGAAGGCGGCGAAAGGCGCGCAGAACGCATACATTTGTTTGGTGTAAGCTGCCAGCACCATCAGCACGGCTCCCAGGATGCGTTTGCCGCGCTGCTCTGGGTGGCGCACAATCACCATCAATCCTGCCAGGCTCAGTCCAAGCCCGAGGGAATCGACGCGGTTGGTGGCGCCCCATTCAACCACATAGGGTATGCCGAGTAGTGCGAGGGCGGTAATCAGCGAAGCAAGCTTGTTGCCGGTAAGGGTATGGATGATCAGTCCGGCCGAGGCTGCCGCCAGCAGAATAGCAAGGGTCGAGATCAGGCGACCATACCAGAACTGCGTTCCGAAGATCCATACAAAAGGCACCTGCACTGCCACAAAAACCGGTGGGTAATTGGTTACGGTGTAGGGCGGCTGATCAAAATCATTGGGATAGATGTCCTGGAAGCGCGCCAGGCGCACCACCTGGTTGACGATCGGTCCTTCGCCGTAATCCATGGTGTTGGGAAAGGTGATCGACAGCCATGCATTGCGGGCAAAGTAATAAGCGCCTTTCATCAGCACCGCCAGGACAAGCAGGGCTGCGATCCAGATCAGGATTTTTTCAATGGTGATATTGCGGGGGGTATCGGGTTTCATGCTTTTTCCAATGATTGAATTTTGATGTGTTTATCTTACAGTAGTTCGCGGACTTTGGAGGCAGTTTCAGCCGCGTGCAACTACTCACCAACATACAGGTCACAGGCGATGGTGATGGAACTGACATGCGGCATGATATCCGCGTCACTATCCGGTTGATAACGCCCGACAAATTCAGTCAGTTCGCAATTCGGATCAATCTTCACAGTTCTACTTCCCATATCAATTACGCCTGCATGTTACCCAGGAAGGTTTCATGCAGAGACCAGTTGCGGTCAAGCAGTGCCTGCCAGCGGGCGCGATAAGCAATCACTGCCGAATCGATGTTGACGGCGACAAAACGAACGCGGCCGCCGGGTTGAGTTTGTGCTGCCAGCGGCAGGTCTGCGCTGGTCACCACGCCAATTTTCGGATAACCACCAGTGGTTTGGTGATCTGCCATCATGATGATGGGCTGTCCGCCAGCTGGCACCTGGATAGCGCCGTTGACGATGCCGTCCGAGATAAATGATTGGTCAGAGATGGTTTCGATGGGGGTGCCTTCACAGCGGTACCCCATGCGGTCTGATTGGGTGCTGATGGTGTAATCTTGTGACAAAAAAGTTTCGATGCCTTTGGGGCTGAAAGAATCCTGCTGCGGCCCCATGACCACCCGCAGGGTGGGGGAGGCGTTGTAACTGGGACGGGTTTCAGGCAGGAAGGTTCTGCCGGCAGCCGTGGTCAGATCAACGCCGGGCTTGCCGACCTTGAGCAGATCTCCAGCAAGCAGGGCGCGCCCTTCCAACCCGCCGATGCCGCCGCGGAGGTAGGTGGCTCTTGACCCCATGATGCGTTTGGCACGGAAACCGCCCGCCACAGCAAGATAGCCCCACATGCCTTCACTGGTCTTTTCAATGTGTACTTCACGATTTTTGCGCACGAATACCGACATCCACACCGGAAATTCTATGCCGTTGATGAACAGACGCAGTCCATAGCCAGTGACGGCGATCAGGCGCGGTTTGGTGGTGACAAAAGATAAACCTGGGGCAGTGAATTCGATGGTTGCACTGTTGGTATCATTGTCCACCAGGATGTTGGCAGCCTGGAAAGCAAACGCATCCATGGGGCCGGACACCGGCATGCCATAACGCTGGTAGCCAAAACGCCCGCTGTCCTGGATTGTGGCGGCAGGCCCGGTGGCGAGGATTTCAATCGTCATGGTGATCCTCATGCAATGGTACGAATCGCACCAGGTCGCCGGGTGACAGGGCGAAGGGCTGGTCAGCTTCCGGGTCAAAGAGGACAAAATCCGTACGTCCAATAATACGCCATCCGCCGGGTGAATCAATGGGGTAGATGCCGGTCTGCTGACCGGCAATGCCAACAGAACCGGCTTTCACCAGGGTGCGCGGCGATGCCAGGCGCGGTGCCGCGATGCGCTCTTCCAGGCCGCCAAGGTAGGGGAAACCGGGCGTGAACCCCATCATGTACACGGGATAGAGCTGGCCGCAGTGCATGAGGATTACCTCACGGGGGGTGAGGTGGTTGAGTTCTGCCACAAAGGCCAGATCCGGGCCGTCTTCGCCGCCGTAATGCACAGGAATTATCACTTCGCGTGATTGTTGGCCTTGCGCATCTGGCAGATCCCTCAAATGGTTGTGTATGTGCTGTGAGAGGGTTTGGAAGTCAACGATGCCAGGGTCGAACAACACCAGCAGGCTTCGGTAGGTGGGGACAAGGTCAATGACGCCTTTCGCAGGCGTGGTTTGCAGCGCTTGTTCCAGCATAAAAACACGCCGGTTGATGGCAAGGTCGATGCTATTCCCTAACTCAATCGTCAGGGCGGCATCACCAACCGATAAAATGCGGGGATAGGGTGAATCAAAGGCAGGTACCATGCTGAAATTATACCTGAAGGGCAGGCATTAACTTGTCAGTGGGTGTAGTGAGGGGTTTATTCAAAGCCCCAGGCAGCGATGTTCTGGTAGGATATGCGCGCACTGTCAAAAGGATCGCCCGGGCAGATGTCCTGCTCCACGATCAGGTAGTGAGTTCCGGCAGCCAGGGTGGCCTCCACGATGCTGGGCCAATCAAGGTTGCCTGCACCGACCTCAGCCATTTCCTGCTGTCCATCGACGATGGCCATGTCTTTGTAATGAATAATCGGCTGGCGTCCGGCGAGTTTTTTGATGTAAGCGGTGGGAGAACCGCCGCCATGCTGCACCCAGTAGGTATCCAGTTCAGCCTGGAAATAGCGCGGATCGCTCTCGTCAAAGATGATATCGAGGGCATTGCGGCTGCCGAAACGTACAAACTCAAAACTGTGGTTGTGATAGCAGAAGGTGATGCCCTCAGCAGCAAGTCGCTGTCCCATCGTGGTCGCGTCTTTGGCAAACTGCATCCACGAGGCTTCATTGGCGCGGTACTTTTCAGGGGCGACACCCAGTGCCACATACTTACAATTCCAGAGGTGCAGTTTGGCAACCTGGGCATCAAAATCATTCTCGAAATCCTCCATGTTGATGTGGGCAGCTGAGATGCCGAGATGGTTGGCGCGGGTGATATCCAATACTTCCTGCGGGGTGCAGCCTTTCACGCCGGATATCTGCACCGACTTGTAACCGATGGAAGCGATCTTCTGCATGCTTTGGGCAAAATCAGTCGGATTGGTGCAGAAATCACGGATGGTGTAACAGTTGATGGAAATGGCGGGTTTGGTCATGAAGTACTCCTTTTGGGGGAGCGCCTGAGGAAATCAGATCCCTCAGGCGCGGTTTTTTGATGAGACTAAGTTCAGGTGCCTCGTAAGATTAATGCAAGCCTTTGGATTTGAGGAAGTTGTAAGAACTGGCGATTGCGCCGAAAGCATCGCCATGGGTGTCATCCTGTTCAACGATAGCATAATGGGCGCCTGATTGTTTGGAAGCGGCAATGATGTTGTTCCAATCAAGGTTGCCTTCACCGACCGGGGCGAGAGAGAGATCATTGTCTACAATCGAAAAGTCTTTAAAATGGATGGTTGGCATGCGCCCGGCGAATTTGTTGATATAGCTGACGACTGCCCCGCCGCCGCGCTGCAGCCAGCACACATCCAGCTGGGCTTTCAGGTTATTGGGGTTGGAGTAGTCATAAATGGTTTCAAAGCCGAGTTTGCCGTCGTATTTCTGGAACTCGAAGCTGTGATTGTGGTAGGAAAGGGTGATGCCGTTGACGGCCAGTCGTGCCCCCAACGCATCCGACAACTGGGCAAATTTGAGGTAATCGCCGGATTCGCGCACCCAGGCGGGCGGCACCGGCATGGCGACCAGGTCAGCCCCCCAGGTTTTGAGCCTGTTCACGGTACCTTCAAAATCCGCGTCGAAGGCGTCCATTACAATATGGGCAGAGATGATTTTTAGTCCTTGCTCATCACAGATGGCTTTGGCTTCGGCATCGCTCAGGTCGGCTGGCAAACCAGCCAACTCGATGGCGGTATAACCGATCTCTGCGACTTTTTTCACACTGGCAATAAAATCTGCTTTGGTCTTGAGGTGTTCACGGATGGTGTACATTTGCAGGGCGATAATTAATTCTGACATGGTACTATTCCTTTTTTCTTGTTTACTCGTTTTGGTTAATCCCAGGCGGGGTTCCAATCGGGGGATAGGTTGCCGCGCCGAAGCGCTATTTTTTCCGCAGTGAGGGCCAGTTCCATGGCTTTGAAGCAATGTGCCTGTGGCATGGCGGTTTCTGTGCGGTTGATGATATCGTAAACCAGTTGACGGCCGTAGGGCAAGTCAACATTGTTACAATTTTCGTAGTGCATTCCTTCCTTGTTTACATAATAGAGATGATTGCCGCCGTTGTGGCGGGTGATATCGGTGTATTTGCGCAGTTCGATGTAGCCTTCGGTGCCAAGGATGAACAGGCGTCCGTCGCCCCAGTTGTCCAGGCCGTCAGGGGTGTACCAATCCACACGTACATATCCGGTAACGCCGGTATCTGCGCGCAGGAGTACATCGCCGTAGTCTTCCAGTTCAGGGAATTGCGGGTGTTTGAAGTTGCCGACCTGTGATTGCAGGATCTTGGCATCCTTGGCGCCGGAGAAGAAAAGGAATTGCTCCATCTGGTGCGAGCCGATGTCGGTGAGGATGCCGCCATACCAGACGCGCTGGAAGTACCAATCCGGGCGTGAAGGCAGGTTGGTGCGGTGCGGCCCCAGGCCGATGGTTTCGATCACATCACCGACCGCACCGCTATGCACCAGTTCGCCGGCACGCACTGTGGCAGGCTGTTCCAAGTGCTCCGAGTAACAGATGCTATAAATTTGCCCTGTTTCTGCCTGCACTTTGCGGATTTCCGCCAGCATACTGAGTGAAGTGACGCCGGGTTTGTCGCTCATGAAGTCTTTGCCATGCTGCATGACGCGCACGCCCAGCGGCGCACGGTCAGCATTAGCGGCGGCACTGACAACGAGGTCGATGGTTTTATCTTCAAGGATCTCGGCTTCCGATTGGGCGATTTTTACATCGGGATATTTATCGATGTAGGGGGGCAGCAATTCTTTCTCGGGTGAAAAAACACTGACCAGTTCAGCGCCAGCGCGCAGCATGAGGTCCGTCTGCCCGTAGATATGACCATGGTTAATGCCGATGACGGCAAAGCGAACGGTTTTGTCAGTCATCACTCCTCCTGTTTGTCTGTCGGCAATTGTTTCAGAAACCGCTCCATACGGTTCATGGCTTCGGTTATTTTCTCCATGCTGGCGGCATAACAGATGCGCAAAAAGCCTTCACCACCTTCACCAAAGGCGGAACCCGGCACAATGGCGACCTTTTCCGCCTGTAAGAACTGCTCCGCAAATTCCAGCGAGGTCAACCCGGTGTGGGCGATGCTTGGGAAAATGTAGAAGGCACCGCGCGGCTTTGACACTGGCAGGCCCATGGCGGTCAGGCGCTGGTAGATGTAGTCGCGGCGCCGCTGGTATTCTTCGGTCATTTCCCGCACATATTCCTGCCCGATGCGCAGTGCCTGGATGGAGGCGTCCTGCGCGGTGGTGTTGACGCACATGATCAGGTATTGATGGATGGCGAGCATTTTCTGCACCAACGGTGCCGGCCCGCAGATATAGCCGATGCGCCAGCCGGTCATGGCGTAGTTCTTCGAAAAACCCCCCAGCAAAACCGTGCGATCCCAGGCACCCGGCAGGGCAGGCACACATACATGCTCACCGTCATAGACAATCTGGTCATACATTTCGTCCGATAAGATGATCAGGTCGTGTTCTTCTGCCAGGCGGACAATTTCCTGCATTGTTTCTTTCGAGGCGACTGCCCCGGTGGGGTTGCAGGGGAAGCCCAGCAAGATGGCTTTGGTTTTTGGCGTGATGGCGGCTGCCACGGCTTGCAGGTCAAGGTCGAAGTCATTTTCCAGTTTACAGGGCACTTCAATGACGGTCCCGCCTGATAGGAACGCATCACCCTGGTAACTGACAAAGCAGGGGGTGGGGATGATGATTTCGTCACCGGGGTTAAGCAGGGCTTGCATTGCCAGGTAGAGGCCTTCTGAACCGCCTACGGTCAGGAAAATTTCCTTCAGCGGGTCGTATTGCACGCCGTACAGTTTCTCCAGATGAATGGCAATTGCTTCGCGCAGTTCAGGCCGGCCGGCGTTACCGGTATAATGTGTTTGTTTGTTGTGCAATGACTCAATGCCCGCCTGGATGATGGGCAGGGGGGTGTCAAAATCAGGTTCTCCCACGCTTAAGGAGAGGACATCATCCATCTGGGCAGCGAGATCAAAAAAGCGGCGGATACCGGAAGGCTGCAACCCCAAAACGCGATCTGACAGGTACTTCTCGTAGTGCATGCTAACTCCTTCAACCATTGTGTATGTTGATTATAGTTGATATTGGTGGGGGTGTATGACGAATGAAAAAGCGAATACTAAGGCCTGTCAGCAAACACTTCGATGAGCCAATCGTCTTCGCCTTCGTCGTAGAACAGGGTGAATTGACGGTCATCCTTGGTGCGTACGCGGAAACCACGTCCGAATTGGGTGCGCCAACGGCTGAGGATGGCATCAATTTCGAGGCGTTTACCACCCCATTCAAACGCAACTGGCCGTTCGGCATAGGTGGCTGATGAATGGCAGGTGACGATGGCTTTTTTATTGGTTTCTCCAGGGCTTTCAATGGTCAGAGAGGCATCGTCTCCCAAATTCAATTGGCGGCAGCAGGTGCGTGTGTCGATCACGGTCACATCATCGCCGATCAGTGAATTTTTCATGCGCACTTGTTCGATTTGGCATTTGCTGCCGATGATGCTGTCTGAGATTTCGGCATCATCAATGAAGGTATTGTCCGCGATGCTGACGTTGGGCCCGATGATTGAATTTTTGATTTGCACGCCGTCTCCAATGGCGACCGGCGGATTGATAATGACATGATGTTCAAATCGCCGGGTGAATTCAGCTTGACGGTCCTGCCAGAATTTCTCCAAAATATATTGATTGGTCGCGATCATGGCATCCGGCCGGCCGGTATCGTGCATGGCAGGCGCCTGGATGACGCGCATTTTAAGATTGTCTTCCTCGATCATGATGTTGATGGCTGGCACGACATAGTATTCGCGGGTCAGGCGGTCTTTGGGGTCGTTGGGATCTTTCTTAATCCCGCGTTCCATCTGGCGGTCAATGGCGGATATGAACTGCTCACCGGACGGAAAATAATAAGCACCCACCATGGCGAGATTGCCGATGTATTTCTGCGGTTTCTCCACAATGTGATCGATCCAATGTTCATCATTGATGTGGGCGATGCCGTAATGCTGCGGTTCATTGACATGCACCCCCCAGGCAACCGCGGTGTCAGGATCATTCACCAGGCTGGTGAACTCGGTGTCGATCAACGTGTCAGGGAATGACATGATCATAGGGCCGGCGAGATGTTCCTGGCAGAGCTTAATCGCGCCTGATTGCCCATTCATCTCGGTCTGAAAAACATAGCTGACCTGCAGATCGGGAAAATGGCGCTGCATGTGGCGGCTAATCTGCTGGTGGTGATCCTGGCTGGAGATGATAAAGACATACTTGACCTGCTCAAACAGCTCATGCAGCGGGGCAAATTGCTTCATGACATAATCGAGGGTAGTCGCGCCAGCCAGCCGGCACAATTGTTTGGGTTTGTTCCAGGTATGGGGCCGCATGCGGGTGCCCCAGCCTGCCATTGGTAACGCAATTACAAGTGATTTCTGCATTTTCTGTACTCCCTTGCGTAAAGTGTCTTCCTGTAAGGTGACAGTTGTGTTTTTATTTACCTTGATTGTAACATTGAACAGAGCAGCCTGCTTTTCTCAAGTCAATCCGGGTATCTGGCAGAAGACGCCGTCCAAAAACGGGTGCCAAAGCGGTCGATCACCTGTACCTGACGGTTTTCCTTAAGCCTGGTCAGGGTGGCCTGCAATGTTTCAGGAGATATTTCGCGCAATGTATCGAGCAATTCAATTTCTTTCATGGGATGACGGGTGATGATGGCGAGGACTGCCTCCGCCGGGCTGGCGTAGGCGGTCAGGTCGAATGATCCGAGCGCTGGATGGATGACCCGCGATTTCTCTCCCAGGATGGCGGACGCACGCAGCAGTCCTTCTTCATCAGCAGGCTGCACCCAGGGTTCTGCCGGGGGACGGGTGGGTTGCAGCAGGTGAATCTCGTCTGGATCTAACGCCTTGAAGTACTCAGCAAGTTCACGCAGGGCTTCTTCGGTGTCGTTCATACCTTCGATCAACATTACTTCAACCCAGAATTTTCCACGATATGTCTGACGGAAAGCAAGCAACCCTTGCTTCAGGCGGTCAAAGGTGATTTCAGGATGCGGGCGGTTAATTTGGCGGTAGAGGGCGGCGCTGCCGGCATCAAAACTGGGCATGACGGCATCAGCAGCCATCAATTCCTGACGGACCTCTGGTAGATAGAGCAGGGAGCCGTTGGTGATGACAGCGATGGGTATTTTTGTTATTGATTGCAAGGAAGAGATCAGGTTGCCAACACCGGCATACAGCATGGTTTCGCCGGAACCCACCAACGTGATCCAATCAAGCGGGGTTTGGGGGTGTGATTGCAGCCACTGCTGGACTTCATTTGTGATGTCTTCGACAGGATAAAAAAGGTGACGCTGGTTGATCATCGGGGTGGTTCTTCCCAGTTGGCAATAGATGCAATTCCAGTTACAGGTTTTGGAGGGAACCGGATCGATCCCCAGCGACTGACCGAGACGGCGAGAGGGTACCGGACCGAATAATTGTGACATTTGAAACCTCCTTAGTTGCACAGGCTTTTGCCTGAAAAACCAGATTGATTATTGGTGTCAAAAACCGTATGCTTATTACGAGTATAACAACATTTGTGCAGCGGATCATTGCTACCCATCAAGGAGCAGGAGAGATGACGAATCAAGCGACGATACAGGTGCTATGGGAATCACGAGAAGTAGGGCTGCGATTGAAGTTGCTGGCGTATGGTCTGATGGCTGAGAGCGTGCCGGCAGATAAGGCGTTATTACAGCAGGAGCTTATGCACTCGGAGAGGGTGACGTCATTGGTAGAAAAGGTTGAGGTTGCCGGTGAACGCAAAGATGGTTCCTACGACAAGTGGTTTGGGGGACATTGGGTGATGGCTGTGCTGGCGGATTTTCCCTACCCGCCTGGCGACCCGCGCTTGCTGCCACTGCGAGACCAACAGCTGGATTGGCTGTTCGGCAGCCGTCACCAGACTATGATTCGCAAACGCATGGTGGATGGGCGCCAACGCCGCTGCACTTCGCAGGAAGGAAATGCCCTGTTCTCCCATCTGCGTCTCGGTATCGCCAATGAACGGGTGCATGATCTGGCGCAAGAATTGGTGGGCTGGCAATGGCCGGATGGCGGTTGGAATTGTGACATGAGCCCGGACGCGCATGTATCATCTTTCCATGAAACCTTGATCCCGCTCAGGGGTTTGATCGA
>CAYMNB010000007.1:77172-79217 GCA_964391725.1 uncultured Anaerolineaceae bacterium
ACGCGCATGTATCATCTTTCCATGAAACCTTGATCCCGCTCAGGGGTTTGATCGAGTATCAACGTCATTTTCCCGACAGCATGGTGCAGGCATGTATTGATCGGGCGAAAGAAGTGTTCCTTAAGCGTGAACTGCACCTGCGCTTGAGCAATGGCGTGGTGATGGACGAGAATTTTCTGCTGCTCAGTTATCCTTCGTACTGGCATTATGATATTCTGTCCGGGTTGAAAGTCATGGCACAAGGCGGCTGGTTGGATGATCCCCGCTGCCAGAAAGCGCTTGCCATTCTCAAACAAAAACAACTGCCAGAGGGCGGATTTCCAGCAGAAAAACGCTACTATCACTTAAACCCAAACAAGTCCGGTTATTCACCGGTGGATTGGGGCGGGGTCAGCAAACGCAAGATGAATCCGTGGGTTACGGTTGAAGCTCTGGGGGTACTGAAAGCGGCTTGCTGTCTTTGAGTTTAGCCTTCAACAGAAAGGCGTGCAGGATCTGGTTGAAATATTCGGGAGTTTCCATATTGATCATGTGACCGGTGGAATTGACACGCATGATATCAATGTTGCGCTGGCCTTTGAGTTTTTCAAGACAGGGGTCTAACGCAACGTTGATGCGATCATCGCCTTCAGAACGCATGATCAGCACCGGAATTTTTCGATTCTTCTTCAAAACATCCAGGTAATCATAGCGCGAGATGCTTTTCAGGATGTGACGCAAAGTTTGCCCGTCAGTCATTTTTAACATCTCACAATAGATGCGTTGGGTGGTTTCATGGTGGGTGATCATCTGGCTGACGATGCGCTCCTGATGCGAAAGGCCCATCAGGTTGTAAGTGAAATTGCGCAGCCGTTGCGGCAGGGAGAAGGAGCACTGGCAGGGCGATACGCCGCACAGCGACAGCGACAACAAAGACGCAGGCTGCTGCCGCAGAATTTCCAGGCCGATCAATCCGCCGAAGCCATGACCGACAAAATGAAATTCTTCAATCGACACATGTTGGGTAAGTTCAAGAATATCCTGGGCGAAGCGTTGCAGGGTCAGACTATCTGCCGTGATGTTGGAAGGTGAGCCAGAGTTGCCATGTCCGCGCAGGGTAGGCGTGACCATGCAATAATCATCGGCAAAAGATTGCTGGGCAGCAAACTGGTCATGATTGGCACCGACCCCATGGCAGAAGAAGATGGCGGGCGAGCCTTCGGCGCACTTTTGTCCGATCTGGTATTGGATGGTTACGTTATCTGAGGTTTGCAGCGTGGCAACACGAAAACTCATGCGTCTCTTCTCTACACTTGGTTGGAATCAAGGGTTATGCCCCGCTTTGGTGACGAGTGCCTAACACCTTAATTATAGTGACAAAGACAGTCCGTTTCCGTGAATGTTTCTTAATCTAAGTGGGTAATCAGGTTAGGGGTTGTTTAGGGGTTCGTGAATTCTGTCACAAGTCCATCATTCAAGCGAAGCTTTGAGGTTGTGGGCGATTTCCTGGGTGATGCCGCTGACCTGCATCAGTTCTTCATCGGACGCACTGCGGATGGCATCAATGGAGCCGAATTTTTGAAGCAGTGCTTTGCGCCGCACCGGCCCGATACCGGGAACGGTGTCCAGGCGCGAGGCAATGCCCTGTTTGCTGCGCGTCTGGCGGTGGGCGCTGATGGCGAAACGGTGGGCTTCATCACGGATGCGCTGCATGAGGAATAATCCTTGTGAATTTCGCGGCAGCAAGATCGAGTGTTTGCGGTTGGGCAGAAAAATTTCTTCCTGTTGCTTCGCCAGGCCTGCCAGGGCGATCTTGTTAGTGAGGCCGAATTGTTCCAGTACTGCGATGGCGCGGCTGAGCTGTCCTTTGCCGCCGTCCACGATCAGTAAGTCAGGCAGCATGGCAAAGGCGGCATCGGCAGGTTTGCCTTCACCAAGTTGCTCCTGAGCCGCCTGCCAGTGTTTGAAGCGGCGTGTGAGCACCTCTTCCATGGCGGCAAAATCATCTGGTCCGGCTACATTTCTGATGTTGAAGCGGCGGTAGAGTTTTTTGGAGGGCGTTCCCT
>CAYMNB010000007.1:79317-82943 GCA_964391725.1 uncultured Anaerolineaceae bacterium
CCGGCTACATTTCTGATGTTGAAGCGGCGGTAGAGTTTTTTGGAGGGCGTTCCCTGCTCAAAGACCACCATCGAACCCACCATGGCTACTCCCTGGGTATGCGATATGTCGTAACATTCCATGCGGTTGGGAACATCGGACAGGGCAAGGGCTTCCTGCAGGTCGCTCAGCGAGATCTGCTGGCGGTTGGTGTCATTCGCCCATTGGGTTTTCAAAGCACGCAGGGTGTCGGTGGCGTTTTCTGCAGCCATTGCCAGCAGTTCTTTCTCGGCGGTGCTGCGCGGCAGTTCCAACGTCACCTTTTCGCAATTGCGCTTGGAACGCAGCCATTGCTCGATGATCTGCGATTCTTCCACCGCCTGCGGCAGGATGACTTCCTGCGGTACATTGGCGGCTTGTTCGTAATATTGCTTGATGAACTCCTCAATGATCTCGGGGTCCTCTTCGTTCTCGGTGCCTTCGAGGATGAAATATTCGCGCCCGATCAGGCGGCCGGAGCGGATGAAGAAGATTTGCACACAGGCTTCGTTTTCTTCACGCGCCATGGCGATGATGTCGGAATTCATGGTGGAGACCGAGATGATCTTCTGGCGTTCAATGATGCGTTCGATGGCGGTCAGTTTGTCCCGTATGGCGGCGGCACGTTCAAACTGCAGCGCTTCTGCTGCCTGTTCCATCTGCGCTGTCAAAGCTGTAACGATCTCCTCAGTATCACCATCGAGGAACTTGCCCAATTCGGCAATCGATTGGCGGTAGTCTTCACGGCTGATGGCGCCGATGCAGGGTGCGGTGCACAGTTTGATGTCGTAATACAGGCAGGCGCGTGTATCGGTGCCGGTGATGTCACGGTCACAGGTCAGGTAGGGGAAGATGCGCCGCAGGGTGTCCAGGGTTTGATGCACCGCCCAGGAGCTGGTGTAAGGGCCGTAATACAATCCGCCGTCTTTGAGCATCTGGCGGGTGATGGTCACTTTGGGGTAGTCCATCTGCCAGTGGATTTTGATGTAAGGATAGCGTTTGTCGTCTTTGAGGCGGATGTTGAAATGCGGCCGGTACTTCTTGATCAGGTTCATCTCAAGGATGAGGGCTTCTAACTCAGACCCGACCACGATCCATTCGATGTTGTCGATGTGGCGCACCAGTTGCTGGGTTTTGGGCTCCTGCTGGCTGTCATGGAAGTAAGAGCGCACGCGGTGTTTGAGCACCTTGGCTTTGCCAACATAAATGACCTTGCCCTTGTTGTCCTTCATGATGTAACACCCCGGCTTTTCGGGCAGGGTGTCGAGGATGGCTTGCAGATGGTCAGGCGTGTTCATACTACCCATTATATCTGGGGAATGGCGCACCCATCCGCGCGCGGGTCGCTGCCGCCGCATAGTACACCGCTCTGGCGGTTGCGCAGGATGATCTGGCCGCGCCCGAAGAGTGCGCGTTGCAATCCGCCGACGGTTTTGATCTCGTGGCCCATGTCTGATAGCTGTGAGATGGTGCGCAGCGGTACTTCGCTTTCAATCGACACAGAACTGGTGAGGCGGTCGGGTTCAATATGGAAGCGCGGGTGATTGAGGGCTTCCTGCGGGTCAAGGCCGTCATCTACCAATGCCACCACCACCTGCATGTGCCCCTGCGGTTGCATGAAACCGCCCATCACGCCGAAACTGGCGAAGAGGGAGTTGTCATCAACGCGGGTTGCCATGGCGGGGATGATGGTGTGATAGGGGCGTTTGCCCGGTGCAAGTGCGTTGGCATGGCTCGGATCAAGGGAGAAGTTGTGTCCGCGGTTCTGCAGGGTGAAGCCGAAACCTTTGGGGACAATGCCGGTGCCGAAACCCATGTAGTTGGAGTTGATGAACGAACAGGCGTTGCCTTCCGCATCCACCACGCTGAAATAGACGGTGTCGGTGCCGGCATAAGGAACGCCAAAGCGGATCTCAGGGTTGGCGCGCTTGGGATCGATCAGTTGGCGGCGGTGGTCGGCATACGATTTACTGAGGAGATCATTAAGCGGAATATCGCTGAAGCGTGGGTCAGCAACATAGTGGCGCGTGTCGGCAAAAGCAATGCGCATGGCTTCGATCAACAGGTGATAGCGTTCTGCGGTGGTCTGCCCGATGGGGGAGAGGTCAAAACCTTCTAAAATGTTGAGGGCAAGCAGCGCTGCCAATCCCTGCCCGTTGGGGGGACACTCCCACACGCGCACACCGCGGTAATCGGTTGAAATGGGTTCAATGAACTCTGATTGATGTTCATATAAGTCCTGCAATTGCATGACCCCGCCCATTTCCTGCAACACTTCGACGATGGCTTCGGCGATAGGTCCGCGGTAGAAGGCATCTTTGCCGCCTTCCGCCACCAGGTGCAGGGTCTTGGCGAGGTTGGGGTTACGGAAAATCTCACCAGGGTTGGGCCCACGCCCGTCGATGGTCAGTTCATGGCCGTTGGGTGACTGTGATAACTGGTGTTCCGCGCCGTTCTGCCAGAAGGTGGCGGTTAATGGTGCGACCGGGAAGCCGTTCTGCGCCAATTCAATGGCCGGTGCCAGCACCTCTGCCAGCGCGAGCCTGCCCCAGGCGGCAACAGTGTCTGCCCAGCAGGCGCAGGCACCCGGCACCGTGACGGTGAAGGGATGAAAGCGCGGCAATTCATGGCTGAAGCCATGCTTTTCGAGTAAGGATAGTGACAATTTCTGCGGGGCGCGTCCGGAACCGTTGATGCCTTTGACCGTGCTGGTGCCGGCATCATAAAACAGGGCGAATGCGTCACCGCCGATACCGGTGGAGGTGGGTTCAGTTACGTTGAGGGCGGCCGCGACTGCCACAGCGGCGTCGGCGGCATTGCCGCCTGCCGAAAGGATCTGTACCCCGATGGCGCTTGCCAGCGGTTGTGAACTGGCGACCATACCCTTGTGCGAGAATACCGGTGAACGATAGGAGTGGAATTCATGTTTTCGTGCTTGCATAGTATCGATTATAGTTGATATTGGGCTCTGGCAGATATTGGCAGTTGCTGTGCTTTCGTTCATTTTCACTTGTGCGATGATATCTCTGTCCGTTATTGGACAGGCACAAGGGCTGTACGGTGAGAACTTTGAGTTTTTTGAAAACTCAAAGTTCTTTACCCTATCAAGGGTTGTGGGGCAATAACAGGATGTCCGGCGGTTTCGATTTCTCCGCTCCCTGCGCTCGGTCAAAATGACCGGGCGCAGGACCTTGTTGGAGAAGAGCTGGCCACATCATGCCTTTCACTTAACGAACGACACGGAGTTTATTCTTGTAAACTCCGTGTCTGGGTATCAAAACAAGAAATGGGGGATGTGGATAGCCGCCAAATTCATGCAAGGAATGAATTGTTGTTCCTGTCCGTTTTCGGACACCCTCAGGGGGTGTCCCTACAACAAGGTTGCTATTCGCCGTCTTCTTCTTGCACCTGCGGCAGGGTCAGGGGCGGCAGCTGGTCGAGTTCTTCTTCCATGAGGGGGCTCAGATCAAACAGGTAAGGTGACTGGGACGGCAGGAACATGACCCTGACATTCGGCGCTAACTGCTGGATATACAGGTAATTGATCAGGTCAGGGTTTTTGCTGATGACCTGGTTGATCAATTCAAGCGCTTCTGCTTCGGCTTTGG
>CAYMNB010000008.1:0-79326 GCA_964391725.1 uncultured Anaerolineaceae bacterium
ACCGAAGATGGCCACCGTCGAAAACGATGGATGAAAAGCCTCTATTGGGCAGAAGGCAACCTGGTGTTGATCGCTCAGGGAGAAAATGTTGAAGAATATGCCTACTGGGAATCGATGCTATACAGCGCAATGACAACCTATGAGCTTGGCATCGCCTAACCCTGACTACATATATAATGAAGAATTGGGGCAGGCGGATGAACCCGAACTTGCCCCAATTATTTGTGTTGCCTGTGGCAAAGAAATTGAGTGGGGAGAAGAACCCTACCCGGTCCGCTGTTATGCTTGCCATGAACCCATCGACCTGCCCAGTCAGATGGCTTTCAGCCGCGGAAGTGATGCTTTTGCAGAAGGACAGGAATTGTTGTTCTTCGTCTCCCCGAAAAGACGGCGCCGCAGCATCACCACACCAGAAGAGATGGAAGGCCTGCATTATTACATGCAGGCATATTCCTCACTGCAACTGGCATTGCAGGGCAAAGTGGCTGACCAGCAATTCCAGCAAGCAGCTCAAATGATGGCTGCCATGGCCAATGTTTTCTTGCAGCATGGCAGCGTTTCTCCTTTGGAGTCTGCCTACTGGGGTTCACTGGTGAAAGAATCCAACACCCACAAAGAGTGGATAGAAGTGGGAGAAAAAATATCTGCGGTAAAACCTGGAGCTTTCACCTGGCTGAAACGATTACGCTGGCGGCTACGAAAACATCAACTCAAAAAAGCGCTCATAGATCTGGATCAGAAAATCACCAAATTGGAGCGCTACATGAAATTTGCCGAACAATCCAGTTTTCGGCGAAAAAAGACATTATTCTAACAGGGTGTCCTTCGCGTTAAACCACATTGATAACAATAAATCCTATCAGCAAAATGGCCGTCTGAATACCGACAACCCGCAAAATCCTCTGTGCCAGAATATCTTTTTCAAAACCGATGCGAAAATAATACTCAAAGTAAACCACCAGCATCACGGTAGCAAGGCCGCCCGCAATGATTACCCCGCGGTCCACCAGGCCTTTCACCCTGCCAGCTTGAATGCGTGCCTCTGCTTTTTCTCCAAAAGGGGCATTTTCGATCTGCTGCCCCTGCACCGCGGTCATAACATCCAGCACAGCTTCCCGTACCATCATAACATTGGTGAGTAACAACACAGAACAGATCAACCAGGCTGACAGGTATAAAACATTCTTCCCAAATCTATGCTTCATTTTTGCCATGATTCTTCCTCCAATAACACTCTTTTTTTCTCATCCACTGCAACTAAGTATAGCACAGACAGACATGCGCCAGTTCATTCGCCGAATTGAAAAAATGAGAGTGATAATCAAGTTCTTAGTATCGTTTCAGAAACCCAAAACTGCTTTCAGATCTGATTCACTTTGGTTACCAGCAGCTTTACTCTTGTTTTTCAACAGCGTCTGCCAGAATTCGTCATCGTAGCGGCGTGAGCGCACAGGCAGGGGCATGGGCACCCCCCACCCCAGTAGCAATACCTCTTCCTTTTCTTGCAGGTGCGCCAGCATCCCGCGCAAATTGTCTTTGTTCGAAAGACCCGAGAGCACCGCGGAAATATCTGCGTCATCACCCAGCCAGCCCGAGATGCGTGTTCCCAGCTGCGACATGACCTCATCGTAGATCTGTGATGGCCGCTGGTCAACGACTAACAAGGTCACAAAGTATTTGCGCATTTCGCGCGCAATCGTGCTGAAAATGGTCTGTGACGCCATCTCACCCGTCATCAATTTGTGGGCTTCTTCCACCGTGATCACCAGCGAGCGCGGTTTGGGCTTGTCATGATGTGAATTGTAATCATTGGTCTGCTGCACCCAGGCTTCACGAATACGCCGGGTGAGAATATTGGCAACCAGCAGATAGTCCAGGTCGCTCTCATAATTTCCAAAGGAAAGCACGACATGACGGCCGTTTTGCAAGTAATCGATGATGGTCTTCAGCGAATCCTGCGCTTTTTTGTTATCCGCGATGATGTAATCTTTGTTGAAGATCTTACGAAGCCGTGTGTGTAGCGCTTTGGCAGCCTCCGGATGGATGCCAGCATCTCGCGCCCAACCTTCCACACTGTCCGCCGCAAATTCCGTCTTCTCCCCTTCTTCATCAATGGTGATTCGCTTGCCTGGTTCCAGTCCTTTGAAGAAAGTGAACCATTGGGTGCCTTTGCTGGAAAACAAGGCATTCAAGGTCGCGTCAGTAGTTTCGCGCAGGTTTAATTCTTTGGAGAGCAGCAAAATATCTTCCGGCTCGATATCAGATTCTGCGATCATTAACGAAGATAAGGCATTGCCACTGACCATCGGACTGGGGCCCAACCCGAAAGCCTGCAGTTTTCCCTTGAATTTACTGGTCAGGCCGGTGATGCGCCCACCAGTATCCGGGTCGTTGCGATCAAAGGCATATTCATTGTGCATGTCAAAAATGAACACAGATGCCTGGTTCTCATGGATCAAACCTGCCAGGATCATACGGGTTAGAAACGACTTCCCCGTGCCGGTTGCCCCAAAAATGCCAGAGGATCGCTTTACGAATTTTTCCAGATCGATACAAACCGGCAGTTCCTGTTCTCTCGTTGTCCCGACGACGAAGTTCCCTTTTTTCTCCACCGACCCGAAAATGGCTTCGATATCGCCTTGATGCGCCATCCGTACGATGGAATGATGTTCTGGGATGGTTTTTACGGGGATGGGATGCGATATCTCGTCTCCTGTGGATAGTTGGTCATCCGGCGCAGTTTCTTGCATTAAAACGGGCATTATTTCAATGTTGGTGTACAAGGTTTGTCCAAGCAGCATTTGCGCCAGTCGAGGGTCAATACGCTGCTCAAATTGTTCATCAGCAAATCTTGGATCAGTCGCACCAAGCTGGAGGTCAGTGACCAGGCTGTAAAACAAATACGGCGTGCCGTCAATGACCACGAAACTGCCTTCTTGCACAGTATCCGGTTTACAGGTTAATCGCACCCGCAAATTGCTGCGCAGAGTGCCGCCGACAACATAACCTATACGTTCTTTCATGTTCATTGCCTTGCCTCCGACAACAGATTGGCATCACCCAACGCGCTCATTAGTGCCATCAGGCGGGGATAATCATCACGCAGCAGCACGATCAACTCCTGAACTGCCTGTTGAAGCCAGCCCGGGCTATTGACCTCCCCCAGGTCATGCAGGTGTGCTGCCAGCAATTCACCAGTCGGTAGATCTTCGTTACGCAACAGATGACGGAAATACCCAAATGATGCTGAGGCGGTCGTGAAAGCCCGTTTTTCTTCGGCAGAGCAGACGTGAATCTCGTCCAGGCTCAATGGAGGTCGCGGCGGTAACAAATGCAGGATTGTTCCTTCTGACAGATAACCGATAAATAACACACTGATTTCCACCGGGACATTACGATTGCGGCGGTTGTCTTCTAAGATCAAGGGATCCAAGCCTTCAGCGCTCAATAATTGCCTTACCAGGCCATCATCCGCCACCTGAATGTCATACACGATCCCAAAAATATGATAGCCTTCTGCCGCCAGTATGCGCACCATAGCGCCAAAGTATGGCTCGGTCACCCGCTCAAACCAGGTTCCCACCACACAACTGGTGATATCTGCCCTTAAAATTCTACCCATTTCGTGCATAGTTATTCCTTCTGTGTCCTATGTACTGCTGATCAATTTATTCAATGCTTTTTGAGAGGCCATTTCAGTCGCAACCCCTTTGGACATTAATTCTGCGGTGATCAACCGGCTCACTTCGTCTTTTTCCACATGTTTGACAATGGCGATCTCGTGCGCCCGGTGAAGCAAATACGGGTAGGGATGGGTGCCCAAGGCACGGCATTGCTGCAATAAAATTTTGTGGAGCAATGCCACCAAGTCATCGTTATCCGCTACCCAACCCGGCAATTCCACCCTGGCAAACACATTCATGGGTGTACCATCGCGTTGATAGTAGCCCACATTGATATAGAAAAAGAACAACCGCATAGCAGGATCAAACCGTTGGAAATCATCCGCACCGCTGGACGCCAGTTGAAACACCGCCGTACGCTGGCCGGGTTTCAGCCGATCAGAAAATAGGCCGATATCGGTCACCTGCGGGAATATGCGCGGGGGTTCCTGGTGAGCCTCGGTTAAAACATCTTCCGCGGTTTCCATCAGTTCCAGCGTCCTCACCAGCAAGGCCGAACGCGGTTTGTCGATATACCCGGCGATGTTGCCCTGCCTTTGTTGGATCTTCTCCAATGAACGGAAATAACGCTCATATTCTGACCTATAGCGGCGCTCATTGTGGGGCTCTCCGAACAATTCCAAAGGGCCATCCACGAACAGCATCGCCAGCAGCATCTCGCCATGATGTGATTCGGCAAAATCCAGCCGTACCTGTTTCAAACGCTCCCCCAGCATCACCCGTTCGTCAACATCGCGCAAAAACGAAACCAAATCTTCAGTGATATCTTCGTAAGCCGCCCCCCCGGGGCCAGGATACAACAGACGGCTGGTGCGAGTCACAGTCGGTGTAGTGTTATCACCCTGGATCATGTGAATGACACCAACATTCACCAACCCAAACTCAATCACATCATGCCGGTCAGGAAAAATCTGTGAACCATCGCCCGCCAGCAAATGCACCATCGGGACTTCTACCTCCGGTTCTTCGTGAATGGTGGTTAAGGCTTCTCTGAACGGCAGTGCGCAGCGAATCGATTTGCGATGCTCGCGAGCCACATTGACCGTTCGGTTGATGCGGGAAGCCTGGTCAGCATACTGCACAAGCAGTTCGCGCACCTGCAGGAGTTGGTCTTGCGTTTCACTCATAGCATCACGCAAAACCTCACCCATCTCCTTCACCTGCGATCGCACCTCAAGATAATTGATTGGCATAACCTGTTCCTTCTGGTTTCAACAGCTTCAGTATAGCATAAATGTTCTACTACGGCATGGCTGCCCGCCTATCTGACTAAGTATTTTTCTCCCGGTTATACTACAATAAGTTCAGCAGAGAAAGGTTACATACCTTAGGTTTTCAGGCTACAGCCGAACAGAATGGAATGGTTATGCAGCGTGACAGACATCTCCTATTTATCACCACACTCTTCCTGGCCATTGTCGTGATCAGCGGCTGTAATTTTCCGCCCTATCAACAATGGCTTGCGCAGCGAACAGCAACTGAAACCGCTGCCCCTTCTGAGTTTACTGTTGGTCCACAGTTTCATGCACTTTATTACAGCCTGCCTGACCCGCAGCGTATATTCGGGCAACCGATCAGTCAGCCATTCATTGACCCGGTGAATGGCCACCTCAGCCAGTATTTCACCAACATGCGCCTCGAGTATTATCGAGACCAGACCGGCAAAGAACTATTTTTCCTGTCTACCCTTGGGCGGCAGTTATTTGAACCGGCAGAACATGAATACCTGCTTATTGAGAAAAATTGCGTCACCTTGGAAGGCAGCCATTTTCCTATCTGTCACGAAATTCGGACATTTTACGAACAGAACAACGGCATTCAGATTTTCGGCGCTCCTATCTCGCATGTGTTCACCCTAAACAATCGCTATTACCAATATTTTGACAACGCATGCCTGGTTTGGGATCCAATGAAACCAATCGATCGCTCTGTCTCATTGGTCAACCTGGGGGAACAGTACCTGGCAACACATGAGCCTTTGCGTTACACCATTACCAGCCCCATCAATCCCACCATGACCATTGATGGTCAAGACACGGACAGTGAATTCTCTGTCAGCATATCGGTTGAACACATATATCTCAATCCATCAACCCCACAAACCATCACCATTTTGGTGACCGATCACACTGATACCCCTGTCAGCAATGCCTGGGTGACAGTCTGGGTCATGTTGCCAGACGAAAGCTACCAGGCATACCGCCCGGCAGATACCAACGAGGATGGTATCACCAGTCTAACACTCCCGCCTTTCAATATGTCCTCTTTGCAGTTCAACGACATCGTTCAGATACAGGCAGAAGTCCAAAAAAGTGGCAATTACGGGGTCGGGCGTTCATGGTTCAGGATCTGGCGATAGAACCCTTCACGTAACTCACGAACCCGTTCGCGCGAAGCGCGTTCATACACCATCGCATAATTTAAGCGAGCGGCTTGTTTCCGCATATCATTGTCCGAAAGCGCCAGCAGGATCGCCTCAGCAAGTGCTTGGGGAGAATTCACATCAAACAACAGTCCATTCTCACCATCATTAACCCATTCACGCAACGAATCAAGGTCGGCAACCACCGGAAAAGCCCCCATCACCATCGCTTCCAGCAGCGTGTTCGGCGTCCCGTCATGCACCGATGGCGAGACCATCACGGCTGACTGTGAGAACAAATGCCACAAATCTTCCTGTGACAGATAAGGCAGTAAACATACATGCTTCTGCAAGCGGAATTCTTGCACCCATGCCTCTGCCTGCGATTGCCCCGCCATTGAAGGGCAGAGAAAATAGACCGGCATGTCTGCCTTCTCTATCACCAGCGCAGCAGCCGCAAAGAAGGTGTCATTGCGAATATAGCCCGGCCGGATGCCGCGCGGGTTAATCACCCACAAACCTGCCGGAATTTGCTCGATAATGTCAGATGACTGACTACGGGTTTGCTTCATCCTCTCAAAATCAATGCCACCCGAGGTCAGGGCGACCATCACCGGCTTTTGTGGTGCAGACCCCCACCGTTGCGCCAGAGCCACATCACGCTCTACATCCACGATCAAGCCATCTGTTCGGTGAAGTACCTGCCGTGTCAGAAAGCCCATCCATTGGCTTTTTGGCGCATGCAGGGTCAGGTCATTGCCCCAGATGGACACCACAAAAGGCATGTACACGGGCAAAGCGCGATAAACAAACATCGCCTCAAAAGGGATGCGCAAAGCATGCACCAAATCAGGCTGTGTGTCCTGTATGATCTTGCGCAATTGCCCTCGATAAAAAAGGAATGTCAACGGGCCCAGAGAATAACGCAAGGCTTGAAACATACTACGGTTCCGCTGGACAATTCGCTTGAGTTGGAAGCGAGATTTGCCCTGTTGCCCTGTGTTATCGGCAGTCTGCCCTCCGGCGAACCGTGAAAAACACACTGGTAGGACGTAATGGCAATCACTCCCTTCGATCTGATCGCAGAGGAAGGTGGATACAAAAAAAACAGTGTGCCCGCAAGCAATCAGGTCTTTGACCCAATTGCGCGTGATCGGGCTGCGCCCGTCAGCCACCACCAGAATTTTCATGAATTGCCATCCTGGACATAATGAATCGCGTCAATGAACTTCCTGACCATGATTTCAAGATTGACCTCATCACGGGCAATGCGGTAAGATTCCTTGCCCATATCTGTCAATGCTTCAGGTGCTGACAGCGCAGCACGCAGCGCATCCAGCAATCCTTCTGGATTGTTGGGATCGATCAGCCAGCCATTTTCTTTACGCACCATGTTCGATTGGGTGCCATCCGCCTCAGCCACAATCACCGGCAGGCCAAAGGTAAGCGCTTCCTGCACTGCCAACCCGCCGGTACCTGGCAAGACAAATAGATCGGCTCGCTGAAAAAAAGGGGCAGCTTGTTCGCCATGCAAAGCGCCAGTGAAGACAGTGTCTGGCATGAGATTAACAGCAAGTTCCTCTAACGCTGATCGTTCAGGGCCATCCCCCACGATGGTTAGCTGCAAAGCATAACCTTCTCTGTCCAATTTCGCGCAGGCTGTGATTAATTCATCAACCTTTTTGCGGGTCTGCAGACGCCCGACATACAAAATGTGGGTAACGCCGTCGGCAGGCCGTGCGGTATAAGAGCCTGTCGGCGCTGGCAGAACCGCGTTAGGCGCAACAAAGATCGCTGCCTGCGGGAACCCCAAAGCCGCATATTCCATAACCCCTTTGTGACTATACGCAATCATGGCATCAAATAGCCGTAAAAACCTTCTCCAAAGAATGCCCATCAGGCTTTTTCCACCCTCCGGCACACCCAACCCCCAGCCGATTACCTTCACGTCATGTTTCTTTGCCCAGCGCAACGCCGCATAACTGGACAAATAACGCGGATTGGCTTCCATGATCATGACCTGCGGCTGCCACTGGCGCAGCCATGAAAGAATATTGGCTTGCACACAAAAATAAGCCTTGCCCCGCCCAACATGTAAATTTTTGGCTGCCACAAATACACCATGGCCAAGTTGACATGCGGATGAAATATGTTCTTCTACGCGTGCCTGCCCGGCAAACAAACAAAACCCATTGCCGCATGCCATCGCCAGCTCTTCGAATAAAGCTTTACGATAGGAGGGAAAAATCCGCTGCTGCAACCCTACCCGCACGTCAATCTTCTCAGCCATGCTTACCCCCGGCGCACCTGCACGGTGGAACCATTAGCGCCCTTGATCACCTCAATCTGATGAGGAAATGATTCGCGCAGGGATTCAAGATGCGTGATGACGAAGATTTTCTTGAAATCACCCTGAATGGCATTGATGGTGCCAACCAAACGCTGCACGCCATCGGCATCCTGGCTGCCAAACCCCTCATCAATCACCAGGGTTTGCAAACGCGCGCCTGAACGTGACGACAACATACGCGACAGCGCCATGCGGATGGCGAAATTCACCCGAAAAGCTTCTCCGCCTGAATACATTTCATACGGCCGCACCCCCATCTGGTCACTGATGATGATATCCAATGTTTCCCGGCGGTCAGAGCGTTTGCTGTCTTTATACTCCCGCTGCGATCGCAGGTTCACGGTCATGCCGGTAGTGCTCAATTGCTCCAAAATCTCGTTCGCCTGTTCCTCGATCTCCGGGATGGATTGTTCGATTAACAGAGCCGGCACACCATTCTTTCCGAATGCCTCTTCTAACGTCTTGTACCGGTCAATTTTTTTGGCGATTTGCGACCGCTCTTCTTGTAAGACTTTTTGAGTTTTTCGTTTTTCTTCAAGGGCATTCAGTCGCTGCTCACCCCCGCCGACTTCCTGGCGGGTCTGGTTCATCTCACCGCGCAGGTCTGACAAACGCCTTTTTTCACCCACACAATCTCCTGCCCCGGCCATGCACTCATTCAGCAGCTCCTGTGATTGCTCATACAGTTCTGTAGCTTCTGCCAGCGCTTTCTGCTCAGAAATCACTGCCTGTTCCTGCATCAACAGCACCTGTGCCAATTCCCCCAACACACCTTGGGCTTTTTTCATCTCCTGATACGCCTGCCCATATCGGCGGCCTTCCTGCACCTGTTTCCGCAAGGTTTCATGTTCAGCAGGATCGTAACCAAGCTCTTTCAACGCCGCATCAATCACTGCCAAAGCTGCCCGTTCCTCATGGCAGAAATCCGCGTTTTCTATCATGTGTTGAACTTCCAGCAAACGCATCTGTCCACCCGCCTGCCATGCGTCTAATTCCTGCTGCATGCGTTCAATGTTCCCTGTCAAAGAGGTGATCTTCTTCCCCAGGGTGCCCACCAATACTCTTTGTTCTAAATCTTTTAACCTCTTGATCTCCCCATCCAGTTGTTCTAACGCCTGTTTGAGGGCTGTCAATTGCGCCTTTTTTTCATCATAGTCTGCTTTCAACTGCCGCGCCTGTTCTTGATACTGTGTGAGCAATGCTTCGCGGTGTTCAGCCGTAAGAGGCTGCCCGCAGGTTGGGCAGATGGTGGCAGTCAGCCCGCGCAATTTCTTCTCGCGGTCCTGCAGCCGGTCAAGTTCTAATTGAGTCGTCAGGTACTCGTGCTGCAGTTCATTCTTTTGAATATCAAGCGTGTCGTATCGGTTCTCGAGAGGCACATATTGCTGTGTTATTTCAGATGTCTCTTGGTATTCCTGGTTGGCTTTTTCAAGTTCTTTCACCTGTTGGGCACAGTTATTCGCCATTGTTCGCATATCTTGCGCACGCTCTTGCAAATGATGCAGTTCTGCTTCCAATCTGGTTTGGGTTTGGCTGAGGGTTTGGTTAGGAATCTCGCGTTGTTTGCGCGCATCGTTAAACCGTTTGGCAGTTGCATCCATCTGGTCCAGCGTCGATTGCTGCTGCTGCCAGTTGTTATAATCTGCCGTGATCGTGGCTTCGTTTTCCATCAAATTTTGATAACGATCCTGCTTATCAGCTGTAGTCTGGTAGGCCGCTTCTGCTTCCTTTAACCGCGTTTGGATACTGTCAACATTACGCTCCAGCAAAGCAGCTTGCTTTTTCTGGTTGGCAATGCGTTCCTGTTGTTTACTGATCTCATCCACCAGCTTTTCCTGGGTGGCAACCAGTATTTCCACCTGGGCTAATTTTGCCTTTTTCTCGACCAAATCTTGTTTGATCTGGTCTTCTTTGCTAAGATCATCTGCAATCCATTGCAGGCGCCCGTCTAAAATTCCCAGCTCGGATTCCAATCCGCGACGCACATCGGCGGTTTTTTTCTGGTATTCATCCCACACATCCAATTCAAGGATCTTTGCCAGGGTTTGTTTGCGTTCTGAAGGCCGCTGCTGCGCAAACAGATCCGCTTTGCCCTGCAGGAAAAAAGAGGCATTGATGAATGTATCGTAATCCATACGCAGAATGCGCTCCAACTTATTCTGCGTGGCCGTGTTGGTTTCTTCAGAAAAATTGACCCACTTTTCTGCATCCGCGTCCCATACATTCAATTGCACCTGTTTGGTGGCACCTTTTTTCTTTGATCGTTCAATGCGATACCGGTCGCGCTCATACTCATATTCCAGCGTGACCTGAGCTTCTTCTTTACCAAGTGTGATCAAATCATCATCAGCACTGCGTGCTTTGCCGAACAAAGCCCACGTGATCGCATCCAGCAAGGAAGATTTACCCGCACCGTTCTGTCCGCTGATACAGGCTACCTCAATGCCGCTGAAATCCAGGGTGGTCTCTTCACGATAAGACAGAAACCCGCAAAGTGTTAGCTTGAGAGGAATCATTTTGCCTGTTCCTCTTCATTATTGGATGACGACCTGGCTTCACTTTCTACATTTTGTTCGCACTCTGGTCCCTCTTGGGAGGATTGGCTGTCAGATCGATAGATCAAGACTCGATCAACACGCCGGCCATCCATATCCACCACCTCAAATCGAACCCCATCTACCTCAACCACCGCGCCTGTTTGCGGGATATCTCCCATCTGTGCCATGATATATCCACCCAATGTTTGGAAACCGAATTCTTTTTCACCGCTCAAATCATCCACTGACAACAAATTCTTCAGTTCATCGATCGGCATGAGGCCATCCACCAGCCAGGAGCCATCAGAACGCACAATGGCTGACAGGTCTTCGCCATCAGCATTGGAAATATCGCCAATCACCGCCTCAATCATGTCGTACAGAGTAACAATACCCAGTAAACCGCCGTATTCATCGATGACCATCGCCATTTTGCTGCTTGATTTCTTAATCGCATTGAGTGCATCCAACGCCGGCATGCTTTCCGGCAAGAAGATTGTCGGCTGAATAAAATCACGCAGCTGAAAATCCCTTTTCTGCAGTCGCCTGACCAGCAAGTCTCTTGTGCTGACCACCCCCACCACATGATCCAGATCGCCATCCACTACCGGTAACTTGTTGTAATGGGTAGTAAAGATGACCTGATCCCAAATCTCCAACGGGTCCTGCAAATCCAGCCAATCCAATTCTGTACGCGGCGTCACAACCATATCGAGACGGCGATCACCCAGACGAAAAACCCCCTCAACCATCTCGTGTTCCGATTGCTCAAAAACGCCCAGTTCTTTGCCTGCCAGCAGCATTGAGCGAACTTCGTCTTCTGAGATCTCCGGCGAATCCGATTCTTCCACACCCAATATCTTCAGCCCAACATTGGTCGACCAACTAAGAAATTTGACCAACGGCGCTGATATTTTTGACAGGATGGTCATGGGACCAGAAACCAATTGAGCGAGTTTCTCAGGGTTGTTCATGGCAATGCGTTTCGGCACCAATTCGCCTAAAATCAAAGAGAAATAAGTGATAATCACAACCACCACTATCAGGCTCAGTTGTTGGGCCAACGATGGATTGACACCCCATTTACTGAATAACAAACCCAGGCTATTTGAAAGGGTGGCGCTGCCCAGCGCACCGCTGAGGATGCCGATGGTCGTTATGCCTATCTGCACCGTTGCCAGGAAATTATTGGGGGTTTCTTGCAATGTAAGCACTTTTTTTGCACTGTTGTCACCATCGTCTGCCTGTTGTTTTAACCTGTTTTTTCTGGCTGCTACCAGCGCGATTTCTGACAGCGCAAACACACCATTGAACAAAATCAACACCAGAATAATGAGCACTTGAAAATAGATCCTACTCCCCATCATTCACCTCTGTCGGCTCATTGGCAACAATGGACTGTGCCATTGCCAGCAGAATTTGTGTTTCTTCGGAAACCATCTGTTTGCTTTTTAGATAAATCTCCAGCAACTCAATCGGCGACATAGATGCCATCTGGTTGTCAGGGCTCAGCCGCACTCTTGCCTCCAGCCGCGGCCGTTTGACCAGCCGAAAATCAAAACAATCCTGGGTGGCAAGGTCAATAGCAGATTGATCAATTTGTGTTTCAAACCCTTCAGGGTATTCAATGATAAGCCGCACTACAGCATCGCGCATCTCGTCTTCTGAAGGCAGATGGCTGATGATCACCTGAGTAGGATTCAGGGTGGACTCATCGATGGACACTGTGCGGTCGATGAACTTCCGTCCCGGCAGTTGAATCCATTCCACGTTGGTTTTCCCCCTCTCAACTTCAGCAATGATGCAATACTTGGTGTCATCAATCTCACCAAAGTCAATCTTTTCTATCGAGCCGGGGTAAATGACCGGCGGATGGGCACCGTCGTTCAACGATTGCGGCTTGTGAATGTGTCCCAATGCCACATAATCAAGACGTGGGTCACACACCAGGCTGCGAGCGATCACAAAGTCGCCGCCCAGCATCACCGATCGTTCCCGACCATACTTGGCCCCCATCACAGACCCATGTGCCGTGAGAATCAGCGGCAGCCCCGGGTCTGCATTTTTCATATAAACTTCAATCAAATCACTCAAGGCTTTTTCAAAATTGACCTGGGCCTCTTCTTGCTGCAAATCCTCCCGATTTAACGATGCGGTTCGCATTTGAGATCTGGCGATCCATGGCAATCCGATCACTTGCGCGCCAATACCGCCAAGGTCTTCATTTGAGAGGAAGCACGGTTCGTCGATCACCTGGATGAAGGGGATATCGAGCGTGTCAAATTCTTGCAGTGTGCTGGCACGGCCCAACGCCGGTGAGTTATCATGGTTGCCGACCAGCAGAAGAGCGGGGACTTCCGCCGCAGAAAGCCGCATAATTCGCTTGCCCCACTCACGTTGGAAGGTCGGCGCCGGCGTGCGATCCTTGTAAGCATCGCCTGCAAAGATCACCAGGTCAACTTTTCGTTCGATAGCCGTGTCAATAATAAAATCCAGCGCTGCCAGATAATCTTCCACACGATAAGGCAGCCCGCTTTGCGGGTTGCGCCTGCCATAGTTCGACATATCGATATGGGCGTCAGCAAAGTGCAGCAATTTTATAGCCATGGTTGAATCAATACGCCCCGTTAACCGTTATTGTTGACATTTTTTGCCAGATAATGGCGCTGGAAATATTGCGAAAGCCCATACGCCAGCCTCTTCTGATAGAGATCGTTCTCAGGAAATCCGTTCATCAGTTTGTTCGCCATCGCTTCAATCTCATTCAGCGAAGTTTTCCGCCTTAGTTGCCGCTTGAGAAATGAATCTACCTTTTCCAAAAAACGCATCTGGTTATCGACGTCTTTCTTGGTGATAATCCCTGAACGCCCGCTGACCAGCACATAATTTTTGTAGGCTGGTGATGTCAGCAATGACAATGTTTCCAGCCAATCATCAATATCGGCATCATGCAGGAAGGGAGGCATATCAGCCACCACTGCATCTGCGATGAATGCCACACCGCTGCCTGTTGCCAGCGCCCAGGTGGCTCCTACCGCCGGGCCGGGATGATACTCAAGCACAACCGGGTGTTCGCCCCAATTCAGGGAAATTGATTCCGTGAAGGTAATTTCTGGCGCCAGCCAACGAAAACTGCTAAGGCCAGCCAGTAGTTCCCATTCAGCGCCGGTTTCCAAAATTTGCGCCCTGACCGAAACCGGCCGGGATTGATAGACCTCGATTAATGAGTTGTGGCCAATCAGCCGGCATTCCATATTGCGCAGCCCCAGGCTGCGGTCATGATGGGCATCCATCGACACCAGCATACGGTTGCCCACCGAACTGAAATTCATCAAGGAGGAACGCCAGGATCGGGAGTCTTCCGGGTAGATGGGTGCATCCACCATTAACAAACCCTGATCCATGGTGATGGCTCCCAGGATCACACCCGAATAACTGGTCTCTAGATATACACCGTCTGCAATTTCTTGCATATTCTCTGCTCCATAGAAAAAAATATAGCGAAGCCGTCACAAATGACGATTAACCTTTGTTGAAATCAAATCAATTGTACCGTAGATTGGATGCTCAAATGGAAACCTGAAAGGATTCATGCGCTTCAGTAGGCAAGGTAAAGTGGAACTTCGCCCCTGACTCATTATCACTCTTAACCCAAATGCGTCCACCGTGGGCGTTGACCGCCATTTTACAAAAAGCCAGGCCCAATCCAATCCCTTTGGGACCTTTTCGATAATTCACGCGGGTGAATTTCTCAAAAATCATATCAAGTTTATCCGGCGGGATGCCCGGCCCATTGTCTTCGACCGTGAACAAAATAGACTTCTCACCATCTTTTTCAATCCTGAATGACACCTTACCACCCACCGGGCTGTATTTTGAAGCGTTTTCCAGTAAATTGATCATCACGCGGCGAATCATATCTTCATCTACCCACAGTTCAGAAACAGGATCAACCATTTCCAAGGAAAAATCCTGGTTGCGTGATTCCATGATCGGTTGAACATCGGATATCGCTGTTTCTATCAATGTATTAAGATCCACCGCCTGGGCATCCATGATCTCTTGCTTCATCTCCAACCGGTCAATATCCAACAAGTTGCTGACCAGACGCTGTATGCGGTTGGCCGAGCGTGAGATCACCGAAAACACATCATCCACATTTGGGTCAAGGTTGTCTGGCATCATCATTTTTAACAGTTCAAGGCTGGAAATCACGTTGGAAAGCGGCGAGCGGATGTCATGGTACACCATCGACAACAAATCATGGCGCATGGTTTCCAACTGCTTGGATTCAGAGATGTCTTCTATGATCCATTGGATTCTGCCTTCAAGATCGCGCGGCATCATGCGCACAAACATTTTGACAGGCAAGTCATCGCTGTTCTCCATACTGATTAGTGACTCATAGGTCACGATATCTTCGGTCAACAGCCGTTCGAAATTTTCGCCCAGCAATTGGAAAGGCGCTTGATGCAGGTCAAATATAGAAGAACCGGCCAGATCACTGTCATTCTTGTTTAACATCTGGTAGGCAGCACGGTTTGCCTGCTGTATGATGCCATCACGATTGGTGATCAATATCGCAGCGATGCTATCCTGGAACAGTTCAAAATACTGGCGATGCATGGTCTCAAGAGAATCGAATAAAAGCGCATTATGTACAGCAATGCCCGCCTGGTCAGCAACCGCTTTGAGAAATTCAAATTGCTCCAGGCTGAACTGATTGGGCGTGGGATGCACAATGGTCAATATCCCCACCAACTGATCTCGCGCATCCAGAGGAATACACATGGCAGATTTAGCGCCAGTCTGGTCGGGCTGGTCATCCATACGCTTTAACCAACGCGGATCGACACTGGTGTCGTTTACAAACGCTGCCTGGCGGTGTTCGATCACCCAGGCAATCAAGCCGTGTTTGACAATGGCAGCAAATTGAGCAGCGTTGTTGAACTGCATTTTGCCGTTGTTGATCATGGCAGCATCAATGGGCTGGTTGTTTTCATCCAAAACCACCAGACTGCCGCGTTCTGTATTCAAAAATCTCACTGTCAGGGTGATCACCTGCTCCAGTGTGGTTTGTAAATCAATCGCCGTCGCCAATTGCGCGCTTAATTCATAAAGCAGGCGCAGGGTTTCAGCTGAATTAAAATTCACAGCGCTATTCATGTATGCTTCACCCAAAACATTCCATTATGGCAAGTATAGCATATCTCCTGAACAATACGGAATCTGCTCGCCAACCAATTCAGCCGAGAGGTCAAAGCCAAAATAAGGGCTGGGGTCAATCGTATTCTCAATCCTGGTTTCATTTAGAAATTGTCCGTTGTGGTCACTTTTGACAATAGAAAAATGCAAATGCGTTCCCACCGGTTTCATTGCATTGCCAGAGTAGTTGCCCTGGTAACCCAAGAGGGTGCCTGCTTCCACATACATCTCCGACGTACCCATCGGAAATGCATCTTGAATGAAAGAATTGCCTTCTGCATCTGCCAGATGGGTGTAATAGGCCCAAATCTGTTCGCCGGGGTGCAACGGATCAGAGGGGATGCGGATGATCAAACTGGATTTCCATCCGGGCATGCGCGTCAGATAGCCACTATAAGCGGCATACACGGCTGTTTTGCCATCCCCCTCAGGCCCAAAGATATCCAGGCCGGTGTGATGATGACCCACACGGAAGGAGTCTTTCCATACATAACCGATCAGGCCTGATGTCGGTATCAAAAACGGAGCATCCCCGCAGCGGGTCAACGCAGCTGCCTGCCATTCCTTGAAACGTCCCGGGGCGCGGAGATAAGCCATCACCTTGAGCGACCGGTTCGAGAGTAATATCTGCTTTCCGCCAAAACCCAGCCAGATACCAATTGCCAGGCCAATAATGATGCCGGCCAGAATAAGATAAACAAGCGTTTTTTCCATACGCATGGATTATACTATTCACGGTGAATTTTAATAATATTCATCGCTTCCCGCCCTTTACGTTGGGCATCGGAGGTGTTATAATCCTCATTCGCCCTGAACAAAGGGTGCAGGTTAAATGTGTGCAATTTTCCAAGAGAGTGAAATTTCGAGAGACATCTCGATAAAAACGCAGCAAGGTAGGTAATTATATGAACGACATTATCAAATCAATCGAAGCCCCGGTCAATGAAAACGTGCCCGAACTACGCATCGGCGATCAAGTTGCCGTCCATGTCAAAATTAAAGAAGGCAGCCGTGAACGTGTCCAGGTTTTCAAAGGCACCGTCCTGTATAAACACAACAATGGTGTCGGCTCCACCTTCACCGTACGTCGCGTCGGCGCCAACGGCATCGGTGTTGAACGTACTTTCCTGACCCGTTCTCCGCGCCTTGACAAAGTGGTGGTGGAGCGCCATAGCAAAGTCCGCCACGCCAAATTGTATTACTTGCGCGAACGAACCGGCAAACGCGCCCGTCTCAAAGAGAAATTCTCCAAATAAAAACCCAATAAAACCAGTGGAAATCACTGGTTTTTCTTTTCTCTAAAGGCAAGAAAACGAGTAGAATTATGGGCAACGTTCCCGCAGGAGTAATTCTACACGATGAAATCCAGTACCTCCCCTCAGATCGGCATCTCGATTGGACATAATGCCAGCAGTCCACCGGTGTATGAATTGGGCGCCGCCTATCTGCAGGCTGTGACCATAGCCGGCGGCATCCCGCTGTTGCTGCCCACCTCACTGCCCCATGACAGCCTGTTATCACTTTTTCAGCAATGTTCCGGCTTGCTGCTGAGCGGTGGACGTGATGTTGATCCCCTGCGTTATCAAACCCAGCCTGACCCGCGCGCCAAAGGCATTGACCATGACCGCGATGAAGCTGAAATTCTGCTGATCGAAACCGCCCTGGCAAACGGCATCCCCATCCTGGCAATCTGCCGCGGTATTCAAATCTTAAATGTCGCCATGGGCGGCAGCCTGTACCCCGATGTGATGCAGGACCATCCCGGGACACAAAAACATGATTTCTACCCCAATTTGCCGCGTGACGCCTATCGCCACACCATCACCCTTGCCTCCGGCAGCCTGCTCCAGACCATCATGAATACCGACACGATTCAGGTGAACAGTCTGCATCATCAATCCGTCAAGGTGCCCGCGTCTGGTCTGCAAGTTGTCGGCAATGCTGAAGACGGCGTGATCGAAGCCGTGGTCGCGAAAGACGGAAAATGGATCATCGGTGTGCAGTGGCATCCAGAGTGCCTGCCACAAGACAAACATGCCCAACAATTGTTCTCTGCGTTCATTGAGGCCGCCAAGAATCGGCAGAGCCAGGCATGATCGGTTTCTTCGATTCAGGCGTGGGCGGTTTGTCCATCTACCGCGCAGTGCATCAATTACTGCCGCAATTCCCCACCATGTACGCAGCCGATAATGCCCACGTGCCCTATGGGCCGCGTACCCATCAGCAGGTACGCCAATTTACCACTGCTATTGTTCGCTTTCTCATCAACCATAACGCCAATCCCATTATCATCGCCTGTAACACCGCTTCAGGCGCTTCTTTGCAGTATCTGCGCAATCAGTTTCCATTGACCCACTTTATCGGCCTGGTGCCTGCTATCAAACCTGCCGCTGAAACCACCCGCACAGGCCGTATTGGTGTGCTGGCCACACCCGGCACATTCCGCGGAAGGCTATATATGCAGGTAAAAACACAATTTGCCAGCAATGTGGTCGTTTACCAGGATACCTGCCCCGGGTTGGTGGAAGAAATTGAAAACGGTCGCGTTAATCAACCAACCGCACGCGGTATTCTGGAGCATGCTTTGAAGCCGATGATCGCCATGAACATTGATCGCCTGGTGCTTGGCTGCACCCACTATCCGTTCGCAGCAGAGGTGATTCGCGACATTATCGGTAACCAGATCGAGATCATTGAACCAGGCCAGGCGATTGCGCGGCGTACACAATTCATCATTAACAACAACCCCGCATTACAAACAGCGGAAGACAATCCCCCTCACCGGTTTCTCAGCACCGGCAACACAGCGGTGTTAACCAACGCGCTTGCATGCCTGTTGGGTTGGCATGATATCCAGGTTGAGCCGTTGGTGTGGCGTAACAGTCTCCAGGTCGAACCTGCCTGATCAGTCCTCACCACTCTCGCGTTTGACCTCGAACACATCCAAATCACGTGCCACAAAACTGTTCTCAAAAACAGCGCGCGCTTCTTTGATCACATCCCGCTCGCGATACCGCCGCGAAATGTGGGTTAGCACCAGTTTTTTTATGTTGGCGTCTCTGGCAAACTCTGCCGCCTGCCGTGCCGTTAGGTGCCCAAAATCACCGGCCATCTCTCGCTCAGTTTCCAGGTAGGTGGCTTCAGACACCAGCAGATCAAGATCTTTCAGGACATCCTTGAGGGCATAAATATCACCGACATCACCGGTGAACCCGATGCGCACACCTGGGCGGAATTCTCCGAGTACCATCTCAGGCTCAATCACACGACCATCTGGCAGTGTCACCGCTTTACCATTCACCAGATCGCGCCGCCAAGGACCCGGCGGGATTGCCAGCGCCTCTGCTTTCTCAGGTAAAAACGGATAGCGGCCTGATTCCTCAAACAAATACCCAAGGCTGTCAGCCCCGCGGTGAGACACAGAAAAAGCGCTGACCTTCAGGTCTTCTGTTTCAAAGAAAACACCGGCAGAAATCACATGCAAATTGATCGGCATAGGCGGCTTGGCTTTGCGTAGCACCACATCGTAGATCAGGCTCTCGACCCGCTCCAGGGTTCTCTCCGCGCCGTAAATATCCAGTTGATCCATCGATTCCCAGCGAGCCAGCGTTGAGATCAAACCGCCAATCCCTAATATATGATCCAGATGGTTATGCGTCAACAAGATATTGCTGAGGCGTTTAAAACCGATCCCGGAAGTCAAGATCTGTCGTTGGGTGCCTTCGCCGCAATCAAGTAAGAAACGATGTTCGCCGTGTTTTATCACCTGCGCCGGTAATCCCCGCTGAATAGAGGGCGCAGATGCTGATGTACCTAAGAAAATGATTTCAAACAATCTACCAATACCGCCTGTCTTCGTTCATCAAAACCCTTTCAATTTTACCAGAGGTTTCGCGGATTATTAGAAACCGCTTTTTTGACACGCCAAACTGTCCACCTTATAATCAACAACAGTGAAATAAAGGAAAACCGATGCAGAAGAAAAATCAACAGGACAATCCGGCGTTGCGCATGATGGAAAATGGCGATTACGAAGGCGCAAAACAAGCCCTGCTGCAGTCACTGGCAATTAACCAGGAAATTTTCGGCCCCAACAGCTCCGAAGTGGGTGAAGACCACCGCAATTTGGGCGCGGTCTATTACCGCATGCTGGATATTGACCAGGCAAAAGAACATTTTGAAACCGCACTCAGCATTGATCTGGAGTGCTTTGGCAGCAAAGACCCGCAAGTGGCGGTCGACCTGGCAAATCTTGCCAATACCTTGCAGGAATTGGGGGAATGGGAGCCGGCAGAGAGCCTTTTCCGGCAGGCATTGGCCATTGATCAGCAACAATATGGCGAAGACAGTCTGGAAACGTCCAACCACCTGTCCGCTCTCGGTGGGCTGGCCTATCGCCGCGGAGACAATGATCAAGCACAATCATTCTATGAATCGGCCTTAGCCATTGTTCGAAAACAGTTGGGGAACCGCCACCGCGAAACTGCTATCCTCCTTTCCAGTTTGGGTATGGTGAACCAGCTATTGGATGCCAATGACGCCGCCTTATCCAATTTTCAGGAAGCGCTCCAGATTGCCCAGGCAGTGTTTGGAGATCAGCACCGCTACCTCGCATCGCTGCATAACCATATTGGTGGTGTTCACCAACAAACACATAAATTCACCGCCGCTATTCAAGCGTACCAGACCGCGCTGGAAATCGATCAGAGTATTTTGCGCAACCAGCCCCACCCCAGCCTGGCTCGTGACTTGAACAACCTTGGTTCCGCCTATGAACAGGATGGGCAATATGAACAGGCGCTATCGTTTTACCGTCAAGCTGCCCAGATGCTGGAGCATTTGTTGACAGCCCGACATCCTCATGTAAATGGCATCAAACAAAACATCCAGCGAGTTGAAGATCTTCTCAGTAAGAAAGAATAAAAAACGCCCCGGGCAGGATTCGAACCCACAACCTAGGCGTTAGGAGTGCCTTGCTCTATCCATTTGAGCCACCGGGGCAGTTTTTGTAGTCAGGCGAAATTATAGCATCAATAACACCCGCCTTCAAGTTTTTTTGGGAAGCCAGGGTTGGATGATGTATAATCATGGCACAGATTTTTTCGGCAGGAACATGTCATTCCAGCCACACGAAGGATGATTGATGGAACACCTATGGTCGCCATGGCGCATGCAATATATTTTGAGTAACAAAGAGGAAAACGGCTGCGTATTCTGTGATGTACTGACGCAGGATGACAATGTCGATAACTTGATCATCGCGCGTGGTGAACACGCTTACGTCATCCTTAACAAGTTTCCCTATAACACCGGGCATACGCTTATCATTCCCTATCAGCACACCGTAAGTTATGAAGACCTGACGCCAGCCTGCCGTGCCGAAATAATGGAATTGATCAACCAGGCCACCAAAGTTTTGCGCGCTGTTTACAATCCGCAGGCTTTCAACATCGGTGCCAACATCGGCGCAGCAGCCGGTGCAGGTATCGCCCCACATGTGCATTTTCATATCCTCCCCCGCTGGGAAGGCGACACCAATTTTCTCACCACCGTCGCACAAACCCGCATCATCCCTGAAGATCTGGCTGAGAGTTACTGCCGCATCCTGGCTGCCTGGCAGGCCCAATCTTAAGAAATTGCTTTGACAAAATCACCCAAAATCGTTTATAATAAGGCATAGGTGGATTTCCACCTGTATTTGCTCGTTTTAGTTCGAATTGCAGGAGATTGCATGTAAAAGCTCCGTTTTATGCTGGATTTGATACTTAACCCGGTTCGGGCGTGTCATCGCCAGCCGGGTTTTTTTATGCGATCACCAATCTGGCACAGGATGGAGGTGAATTTCTGAATGCCAACCGTAGTTTTACGTTCTAATGAAGGTCAGGATCAATTGCTGCGGCGTTTTCGCAAGAAAGTCGTCAAAAGCGGTGTCCTTTCCACCATCCGCAACAAACGCTGGTTCACACCCCCCAGTGAACAGCGCCGTATTGATAAGAAAAAAGCACAGCGCCGCAGCCGTAGAAAGACCTATTAAACCCATGCGGCCTGCCAATGTGCAACAGAAATGACGAGGAGTCAATGGCAAAAGAAGAAGATAAGATAACCGTAGAAGGAACGATCGTAGAAGCATTACCCGGAACACAGTTTCGGGTTGCACTCGATGACAGTGAACATGAAATCCTTGCTTATCTCTCAGGCAAAATGCGCAAGAATTATATCCGCATCCTGCTGGGAGACCGTGTCAAATTGGATATGTCACCCTATGACCTGACACGTGGACGGATCGTTTACCGTTACAAAAAAGTTCGCTCTTTCGGTGAATCTGAGCAATAATCAGAGTTCCCTTCTGATACGATGACTCCTGGATTGCCAGTGTAGTCTGGCAGAATATGGCTGTAATTAAACAGTGAGAAGAGATTCTTTTCACTGTTTTTTTTCAGCCCCAAAACCAGCTTCCTCCACAGTACCTGAAGGTATAATTAACAACGAAAAGCCACCCCCAATGACAGGAGCACAACCGTGAGCCATTTAATCGATCGCTTTCTTGCCTATGTGCAAATTGACACCACCTCTGACTTCACCTCTCCCTCCAACCCCAGCACCAAAAAACAGTTCGACCTTGCGAACATACTGAAGCAGGAATGTGAGCAGTTAGGCCTCGCCAACATCGTCCTGACAGACAAATGCCACTTACTGGCGGAACTGCCCGCCAATACTGACAAAACTATACCGGTCATCGGTTTCAATGCGCACATGGACACCAGCCCTGATTTCTCCGGCACCAATGTTGACCCACGTATCATCCATTATCAGGGCGGTGAGATTGTGTTGAATGAAGAAACCAATGTCATTCTATCGCCAGAGCAGTTTCCTGTGATGAAGGACATGGTTGGTCTGCATTTGATCGTACCGGACGGGACAACGTTGCTGGGCGCAGATGACAAAGCTGGTATTGCTGAGATCATGACCGCCATCGAATACCTGGTAGAACACCCAGAAATCGAACACGGCACCATCAAGATCTGCTTCACCCCCGATGAAGAGATCGGCCGTGGTGTGCACCACTTTGAATACGACCTGTTCGGCGCTGATTTTGCTTATACATTGGACGGCGGCTGTTTGGGCACGATCACTTACGAGAATTTCAATGCCGCCCATGTCGAAATCAACATCCGCGGACGCAGCATCCATCCCGGCACAGCCAAAAACCAGATGATTAATGCCCTGCGCGTGGCGATGGAGCTCGAAAGCCTTCTGCCTGCTGCCGCCCGGCCGGAATACACTGAAAAATTTGAGGGATTTTTCCACCTGACCCGCATGGAAGGCAGCGTGCCGCTGGCGCATTGTGAATACATTCTGCGTGATCATGACATGCAGAAATTTCAGCAGAAAAAAGAATTGATGCAAAAAGCCTGCGACTTTCTCAATGCTAAGTATGGTGAAGGTACCGTGGAATGTAAGCTCACTGATTCTTATTACAATATGCGCGAAAAGATTGAACCGGTCATGCACATCGTTGAGAACGCCATTGAAGCTATGCGTTGCCTCGATATTGAGCCCAGAATTGAACCGATCCGCGGCGGCACGGATGGCGCACAAATGAGTTATCAAGGGTTGCCAACCCCCAACCTGTTCGATGGTTCTTACAACGGCCACGGACCGTATGAATTTGCCGTGGTTGAGCACATGGAACTGGCTGTAAAGACCATGCTCAAGATCATTGAACGCTACACACAGGCAGCGTAATAAGCAATTGTATCGTTGTCTGAAAGAGCAATGGGCAAATATCAGTAACGGTGGTTAATGTGCTGCCACCGCAAAATGTTTACCACTTTCTTCAGGCAGGCCTAATGACACCACAAAAAACAATGGGAAGATAACAGTAGAGGCGGTAGATCTACCGCCTCTACCTAAACTCTACTCACTTTGCTTTTCATTACAGGTAAACACAGGATAGCAACCGACATCTGTCAGGAAATAACTTCCTCGATCACATCCAGCGCCTGCTGCACCAGTTCCATGCGCGCCTGATGCCCCATGTGACCCAGACGGAATACCTTGCCAGCCATAGGCCCATAACTGCCCCCCACCACCAGGCCGTGAGACCGCAAAGCAGCATCGAAATCTGCCCACTGCCACCCCTCCGCCACATTAACTGCCGTGACCGTAGGTGAAGCAATAGCGCCATCCGCATAAAAAAGTGTCAGTCCCATATCCACCAGACGTTGGCGGCAGTATTGCGCGACCTGTTCATGGCGTGCAAAGACCGCCGGCAAACCTTCCGCCAAAATCAACCCAACCGCTGCCTTGATGACTGCCACGCCCTGCCAATACGGGGTATAGGGGAAATTCCCCGGCGCTTGCAGCGCCGAAGCAAACGGCAGAAAAGCATCATAGCCGGCATAACCCACCTGTTTGATGATCTCCCACGCAACAGGGCTCACCGCGATCATGGACATACTGGGCGGAGCGGACAACGCCTTTTGTGAACCGCCCAAGGACAGATCAACCCCCCAATCATCAGTCTCCACCGGTGCGCCTGCCATGCTTGCCACACAATCCATATACAACAAAGGCACTCGATATTTCTTTTTCAACGCACCAATCTCAGCGATCGGGTTCAATGTGCCAGAGGGGGTTTCGCAGTGCACCACAGTGATCATCTTTGGTTTGAATTCTTTGATGGCATCTTCAATCACATCAAATTGGCCAAAAGTTGCATTAAAAGGGAATTCGACCAGACGGGTTTCTGCCCCCACCTTCTGCGCCATCTCGCAGATGCCGCTGCCAAACACGCCTGTCGAAAGCGAAAGCACCCGGTCACCCGGCAGTAAGACACTATTCAAGGCACCCCATAATGCGATCATGCCCTCGCCGGTATGCAGTATGACCTCGTTTTGTGTGCCAAGGATGGTCTGCATCATACCCGCCGTAGCGCGGTACATTTGCAAAAATTCTTCTTCAATATCCGGCGAGCCGAAGTCGGTTAAATAAGCTTGCAGCACTTCCTTGGGCACTGATACCGGGCCAGGCACCATCGGAATTGGATAGGTTTCCATTCGTAACTCCTTAATTCATTTACACAAAAAAGGGAGGCTGCCCTCCCTTTTTTGCTTCTCTCTGCATACCCACTCAGGGTTTCAGGTTAAAGGCAGTCTGGTTGGGCCGGATGGTATCACCGGTTACCCAGCAAACATGGCCTGGTTTGGTCGGATGCACTACCAGGTAAAAATTCCAGTTCCGTAGAAAAGCCCCCAGGGCAGTGCCGCGCGGGGCAACTCCCGCTACATCCGATTCTGTGTCAGGGTCTACATAGCAATTGGTAGCCCCATAGAACATCACCATCGGATCAGGATTGGCAGTGTAGACAAAAGGAATCGCTGTCGGAGTAGCACTGACGATTTCATCCTCAGGCTCAACTTCTTCTTCGGTTTCTTCTTCCACCTCCACCGGGATGGGGGTGGCTTCAATTTCTACTTCTTCAACCTCTTCTTCGACCTCAGGCAGTTCCGTAGGTTCTTCGATTTCGATTTCGTCTTCAACTTCTATCGGAACAACCTCATCTTCGACCGCTTCTGCCTCTTCCACACCCTCTGTCGGTGCGGCCGTAATCACCGGAATTTCCAGGGGCATGGTTGGCGTAGCCGGGGCGGTACCGGTAGACGAAGGCAAACTACAGGCAGCCATACTGATCAAAACCAACAGGACAACTATGAAGACAATAGGTTTTCGCATTTCTTTTTTCATGAGCACAAATCCACCTTTGAAGGAATAATGAATATTCTTAATATTTATTATAGCCTTTTAGAATAGATTGTCTATACCCTCAGCCACTTTCAACCAGCACACCTGGTAACCACGCAGAGCCACCTCACATTCACCTTCAATAATCAAAAAACTTTCCTCAGATACCAGATCGAATAGAGAAGCAGATTTGGAGGCTTTAAAATCATTCACTTTAATCGTAATTGTCTGAGGCTGGTCACTGAGATTGGTCAGGCAAAAAACACCCTCCCGGTTTTTGGGGGTTGAGCGATACACACCAAATACATGCCTGTTGCCATCAATGACCTCCTGCCGGCCGAATGGATCAAAGGCTGGATCCTGTTGGCGTAAGGAGAGCATGGTCTTGAATCCTTGATAGACCATGCTGCGCAAAGTGCCTGGCGCCTCTAACTGTTCATAAAGACAGTCGACTTCCAATTTCTCACGATTGATGGTTCGATTCTGCCCGCTCGCCTGCATGCCTTCAATCCAGCTTTGCGAACCCAGCAGGCTGTGGTAATAAATGCCGGGCACACCACGCAGCGCCAACATAATCGATTGCGACGCCAGAAAACGATCAGCGATCAGTTCATCACATTCTTCCACTTCTGCTTTGCAAGTGGCTGACAGGTAATTGATGTTCATCTCATAGGGGCTCTGGCTGCCATCCGGGTTGTTCTTATACGAAACCCTGCCGCCCATCGCCAACGTATGCTCTGCCAGCGCCTCGATTTCCTCATCCGCCAAAATACCCCTGGCGGGCAGCAAACCGATCCCGTCATGTGATGCCAGGAAATTGAAAAAACTCACCTGAGTAGAGGGAAGATCCAATGTTTTCACCCACGCCATCAGTTTTTCGGCGCTGCCGGTTTGAATCGAGTGAAGCACCAATGGCGGCAGGGAGAAGTTATACACCATTTGCGCTTCGTGAATGCCATCACCAAAGTAAGAGATATTTTCTTTGTGCGGGACGTTGGTTTCCGTGATCAGAACCACCTGAGGAGCGACCTCATCCAACACCCGCCGCACCAGTTCTATAATGCGGTGTACCTGCGGCAAATGAATGCAATTGGTGCCGATCTCTTTCCAGATGAAAGCCACGGCATCCAGGCGGATAAAGCGCGCTCCCTGACCGACATAGAACAGGAAAATGCCCAGAATCTCCAGCAGCACCGCAGGATTTGAGAAGTTCAAATCGATTTGATCTTCGCTGAAGGTCGTCCATACCCATTTTTCACCCTCTGCCGTGTCCACACGGGTCAACAATGGCAGTGCACGCGGCCGAAATACAGCTGAGAGGTCAATGTGGGGGTCAACCGTAATGAAATAGTCGTTATAAGGTGTCTGGTTTTTCTTAAAAGCCTGAAACCATTCACTGTGTTGTGAGATATGATTCACCACCACATCCACCATCAGGTCAAACGATTCGGTCAATTCATCAATATCGTCCCAGCAACCCCATTCAGGATTGACCTCTTTGAAATCGATGACACTGAAGCCATCATCCGATGAAAAAGGGAAGAATGGCAGGATGTGGATAGTGTTAACCATGCCTTGTAGCTTTTCCCGCGCAAATTCATTCAACACCGCCAGCGGGTGCACATCCTCGCGATTGACCATATCGCCATAGGCGATCAGAATGGCGTCACGCTGGTCCATACGTGGACGGTTGTTAGCCTTCGCCAGGTCAGGATTCGCCTGGCGGAAGGCTTCTAACAAAGCCCATATTTGCTCATTGGCGGTTTGGGCACGTTCTTCTCCGTACAGGTACACCAGGTCTTCCAATATCATTGACCGTCTATCCATTAACCAGTTCCTCCATCATTTTGATCTCTCCACCAAAAATTTATTCCTCAAACTGCTGCATCAAATCATTCAGGTAAGTTCCCAATGCATCCATGGAATAATGCTCTCGCGCAATCTGGTAGTTCTTCTCCACCACTGCCTTGCGATATTCGCCATCACTGAGCAACCGTACAGCCCGGTCGGCTGCTGCCTCGACAATCTTCTGATCAACCTGCACCAACCCGAGGTCATCCTTACCGCTGATACGGTTGCCCAATGAAACCAGGTCAAAGCCACGCGGTTTGATATCCTGTTCATATACCAGGTATTCATAGATAAGTATCGGGAGTTTGGCTTTTAACGCTTCCAGCAATTGATTGCCCCACCCCTCCCAAAAACTGGGGTAGGTGACAAAATCCGCAAATACATAGGCATCCCACAAGGAATATTGCTTGCGGCCATTGCGCGTAGCACGGTCTGCGCCGATCCAATCTTCAATGAACACAGCGTCAATGGCAGCCCGCTCAATTTTCTGCTTGAGATGGTCTACATACCAACCGGTGTCATCATCCTGGGTGTATCCGGCCATCACCAGCACGATGCGGGTGTTTCCGTCAAACGGCCGCCCATCATACAACCCACTGGCAGCCAACTGGCGGCGGCGCTCCGGGTCATTCAACGCCTTCACAAAGTCAACCGCCAGTTCAATCCCTTTCCGCTGTACCACCCTGGTCCCTTGCAAAATGACAATGTCAGACTCTTTCAGACCAACGGTCTGGCGGAAATCGTGGTTATAGGCATCCACCGTCCAAACTTCGTCAAATTCAAAGATGTTGGGCACTACCGTTGAAGGCATGCCTTTGCGCTGCCATAACTGCTGTTGTGAACGCTGGTTGATGACCGCATGTTTGACAAAATCAAAGCGCGGCGGGATCCAACGCTGCGCTAACTCCACCGCGGTGGCGCAGGTCAGGTACCAATGCCCAATCTTCTCCCAGAAAAAGTCGTGGCTGTGAGCAATGGTTGGCATCTGGAATTTTTCCACCACTCGACCGATCGCCAGAGCGACAGCCGGATTTGCCAGCACCGACCAGATATTTTCTGCCACCAAAAAGTTGATGCTGTTTGCTTCCACAAATTGGGTGAATTTCTCTTCAATGACCGCCGAAGCCGCTTCTAATTCACGGCGATATTCATCGTCACTGGCATAATCACCAAATCCCCACAGCATATTGTGACGCAGGCGTTCTGCCAGCGGTGTGTGGTGATAAATCTCTTCGATCAATACCCCTTCAGCGGTACCCAAATGCCCTGCCACAAAAGTGACCGAATGGCCCATGTTCTCAAAGGTCGCTTTCCATTTCTCCATTTCGAGGGAAACGCCGTCCATCTCACCTACCTGGTAATGGATCATTGCCATATTTCTTTTTTTCACGGTGACTCCTTTCTGGTTCATCAAACCTGCCCATCATGTTTTTTAAGGACACGCATAGAGGCTCGTTTGGGAAACATCAGCAGACTCACATAAACTCACTTTCGTCTTCTGATTGTGTCACCGGGTTATTAGCAGACTGGTATTTCGCCAGGTTGTCCTGCAAAGCACGGATCAAAACCGGCAGGTAATTTTTGTCAATCGCCAGCCGCGCAATCGCCTGTGATTCAATCATCCCCAACATCGCCATATTTTCCAGATCCTCCTTGCTGTTGATCTGCGGTGGTGAAATCTGGCCGAATTGGAGATAGAAGGTCTCCCGGTCGTGCATGATCATGAAATCATTGCTGAACTCAAACTTCAGGTTATTTGGGTTGGTGTGTACGATCTTAAATTTAATTTGATGTTCATCCATAGTATCCTCCTGCTAATTGTTATCGTTAATTTCTGAAGGCGAAAACACCACTTCTTCCACGCCGCTCATCCGCTCCAGCATTTTTTGTACGATCAAGCGCAAATGCTGCGGATGAGCCACAAAGTTCAGGTCATCTGCCGGCACGGTCAACACCGGGCAATACGAGATAGCCTTTATCCACTGCTCATACAAAACAGTCAGTTGCTGCAAATATGCCGCGGGGATGGCTTGCTCATAACTGCGAGCGCGCTGCTGAATGCGCTTCTGCAAGGTGTCAACCGATGCCCGCAGATAGATGATCAGATCAGGTGGTGACAGAATGTCAGCGAAAGTGGTGAACAGTGAATAATAGGTATCGAATTCACGTTGCGAGAGAGAACCATTTTGATAAAGATTGCGCGCAAATATCTCCGCATCCTCATACATCGAGCGATCAAGGATGCACGAACCCGAAAATTTTGCCACATCCCGGTGCATCTGAAAGCGGTGGGTGAGAAAATGAATCTGCGAATGAAAACCCCAGCGTTGCATATCATCGTAAAAATCTGCCAGGTATGGGTTTTCCATGACCGGTTCCAAATAGCCCTGCCAGCCGAGGTATTCAGACAACAATCCAACCAGCGTCGATTTGCCTACGCCAATGTTACCGGCTACCACCACAAACTTTTTCATCCTACTCCTCACATGTCTTTGTAACTCAATTATAAGAGAAAAAATCATTCACCTGCCATATTCTCAGAAATACTGACGGTACAAAAGAATGAATTGATGTATGTGTCTTGTCAACAAGATAATTTTTAGGTTAGAATAGGGCATTGGAGATGGGAGCCGTCAATGAAATCTCGTATAAATGCTGTAATTGATGCATTTTTACCCGTTTTTGCCACCATCGCAGCCCTTGTGGTTGGCGCCGTCATGTTAATCCTGCTGGGAGTCAACCCTTTTGTTGCCTACTCCGCCCTCTTTCAAGGCGCATTCGGCAGCAGCAATGCATTCGCCGAAACACTGGTCAAAGCCACCCCGCTGCTGCTGGTTGGCCTTGGCATCTGTATTGCTTACCGCGGTAATGTCATCAACATTGGGGGTGAGGGGCAGATGATCGTCGGGGCGTTGCTGGCCACCTGGCTGGGCATCACCTTTACCGGGCTGCCCGGCTGGCTGGGGATTCTGCTTGCCATGTTGATCGGCACCCTGGGCGGCAGTATCTGGGGTGGTATCCCCGGTGTGCTCAAAGCCCACTTCAATGTCAATGAAATTCTAAGCACAGTCATGATGAACGCCATTGCTGTTCAATTGATGAACTTTTTCCTGACTGGCGTGATGATGGACCCACTGCAAGCCCAGGTCGCTTCCAAAATTCCGCAGACTGCCCGCCTGGTAGAAGCCTACCGCCTGCCTCGTCTCGCACCGACCCGCCTGCATCTGGGCGCATTGATCGCGGTCATACTGGCGGTGGCCGTCTATATCCTGCTCTGGCGCACCACCCTCGGTTACCGTATCCGCGCGGTGGGTCAAAAACCGTCTGCCGCCAAATATGCCGGGATCAAGGTGAATCGGCACATTGTCATTTCACTGCTGTTGAGCGGTGCGTTTGCCGGGCTGGCAGGCGTCATTCAGGTCTATGGTGTCAATTACCGCATGATCACCGACGGATCTCCGACCGGGTTTACCGGAGGTGCCGGCTTCAATGGCATAGTGGCAGCCCTGTTCGGGCAATTGCACCCGCTGTTGACCATTCCCGCATCGGTGCTGTTTGGCGCGCTGCTGGTTGGCGCCAACACGATGCAGCGAGTGGTACAGATCCCATCAGCGCTTATCATGGCATTGAATGGTCTGGTGGTCGTATTCGTGGTTAGCAGCGAGCTGTGGCGCAAAAAACGCCAGCGTAAGCGTCTGTCCATCCCCGACGATGATGTGGGTGCTGCAGAAATGCTCTCCCAAACACCAGTGGAGGAATCGCCATGATCACTGATCTCTTCAATCTGACCGTCCTGTTAGGGATCCTATCCTCCGGCATCCGCCTCGCCACACCCTACCTGTATGCTTCGATCGGTGAAGCGTTCAGTCAGCGCAGCGGTGTTTTGAACCTTGGCGTCGAAGGACAGATGTTGATGGGAGCCTTCACCGCATTTTACGTGGTTGTCGAAACCGGCAACCTGTGGCTGGGCGTGCTGGCCGCTCTCGCTGTGGGTGCGCTGATGGGCCTTGCCATGGCATTCGTAACCGTGCATCTGCACGCCAAACAAGGCATCAGTGGCATTGGCTTCTACTTGTTCGGCCTGGGTATGAGTACCCTCCTATTCCAACTCCTTGTCGGCACAGTCGAAACTGTACGCGGCTTCCCCCGCCTCGATATCCCCTTGTTGGTCGATATCCCCTTCATCGGACCCATATTATTCAGTCAGAGCATACTGGTGTACATTGCCTTCCTGTTGGTACCGGTCGCATGGTTTGTGCTAAACAAAACCACCCTTGGGTTGAAGATCCGTGCGGTTGGCGAGAACCCGCAGGCTGCTGATTCATTGGGAGTCAGCGTTAACGGTGTGCGCTACTTCACCGTGACCCTTGGGGGCGCTTTTTCGGGTTTGGGCGGCGCATCACTTTCTATTGCGCTGTTGAATGTATTCCAGCAGAATATGACCGCCGGGCTTGGTTTCATCGCGGTTGCGCTGGTCTATTTCGGCGGATGGCGTCCGTGGGGTGTCCTCGCTGGCGCTCTACTGTTCAGCATGGTAAATGCTCTGCAACTATGGATTCAAGTGCTGGGGGTCAATATCCCCTCAGAATTGGCAGTCATGATGCCCTATGTCCTGACCATTCTGGTTTTGGCAGCCTCTGGTTCAAAAATGGTAGCCCCATCCGCCCTTACAAAGCCCTTCGAACGGGAATAGCCATGTTATAAACCGCCCCATCTGATATATAATCATAGTGAAAGGGGTTGTTAAGAATCAATTCGTTTTTCCCAATTCACATCAAACAATTGAAAATAAAATAAGGAGACAGTAATGAAAAAGTTGTTCCCCACGTTAACAATCATTATAGCTATGCTCTTCCTGGCGGCCGCCTGCGGCGGTGCAGGTGGAGCAAGCGAAGAAGGCACGTTAACAGTTGCCATTGTATCGCCCAGCGCGGTCAATGATTTTGCCTTCACCCAGAGCATCTATGATGCCATGATCGCTTTGCAAGAAGACATGGGCGAGGACGCCATCGAATTTGTTTATTCCGAGAGCATGTTTGTGGTCGATGACGCCGCCGCAGCCATCCGTGACTACGCTTCTCAGGGATACGACATGGTCATTGCCCATGGTTCCCAATATGGTTCCTCCCTGCAAGAGATTGCACCCGATTTCCCTGAAACCAGCTTCGCCTGGGGAACTACGGTGGACACCTTCGGTATTCCCAACATTTACGCCTACGAAGCAGCCTCGCATGAAGGCGGGTACGTGATGGGTGTCATGGCAGCCATGATGACCGAAAGCAAGATCATCGGCGTGGTCGGCCCCATCGAAACCGGTGACGCAAAATTGTATGTGGACGGATTTGTCGCTGGTGTCAAAGCCACCGACCCCACCATTGATGTGCGTGTCACTTATATCGGTTCGTTCTCCGATGTAGCCCTGGCTTCTGAAGCCGCCACCACCCATATCGCAGCTGGTGCCGATGTTCTGACTGGCACCGCCCAGATGGTGGTCGGCGCGATCGGTAAAGCCGAAGAAGCCGGCGCCTTGTGGTTCGGTACCCAGGCTGACCAGGCTGCCTTCTCCCCCAATACAGTGGTCGCCAGCCAGGTCTATCACTGGGAAGTGATCCTTAAAGAGATTATCGACCTGCGGGCAGACGGTACCCTTGGTGGGCAATCCTTCGTTGCCAACCTCGCTAACGGCGGTCAGGTGATGGCTTTCAATCCTGATTTCCCGCTGCCGGACGGCGTTCGCACAGCTGCCGAAGCCACCATTCAGGGTATCATCAACGGCACAATTACCATCAATCTTCCCTGAACTTTCTGATTAACCGCAAATGGCAGCGGTGTTTTCACCGCTGCCATTTAACATCATCCCGAGGAAGCAGGCACAATGACGGATTCTAACAAACTCCCCTCCGGCCAGACCCGTATTGACTGTTTGGAGATGCGCGGCATCACCAAGCGATTTCCCGGTGTCCTCGCCAACGACAACATTGACTTTGATGTATGCGCCTCTGAAGTGCACGCTCTTTTGGGTGAGAATGGTGCTGGTAAAAGCACCCTGATGAAAATCCTCTACGGTATGTATCATCCTGATGAAGGTCAAATCCTCATTAACAGTACACCTGTTAACATCACCTCCCCCACCTCTGCCATCAACCACGGCATCGGCATGATTCATCAGCACTTCATGTTGGTGCCAAACCTGACCGTTGCAGAGAATGTTGCCCTTGGTTTGAAATCATCGCGCGGGCCATTGACGGATCTTGCCCAGGTCTCACAACGTATCATTATGCTGGCTGATACCTATGGCTTACGTATCGATCCTGATGCCTACATCTGGCAGCTTTCTGTCGGCCAGCAGCAGCGGGTGGAAATCATCAAAGCACTTTATCGCGGAGCAGCCCTTTTGATACTTGACGAACCGACAGCCGTCCTCACGCCGCAAGAAGTAGAGGAACTGTATGTCATTATGCGTCAGATGATGAAAGATGGCTATGCGCTTATATTTATCTCTCACAAACTCCACGAAGTGGTCGAGATCAGCCAGCGGGTGACAGTGTTAAGAAACGGCCGTAAAATCGGCACACGGCCAACTTCCGAAACCAACAAAAAAAACCTGGCCCAGTGGATGGTGGGTCATGAGATCGATTTCATCACCCTTAACGAAAAGCACCAACCTGGACCGGTTCACCTGAAACTTGAGGATGTCACCTGTGATAGTGACCGCGGAACAGAGGGCTTGTGTAACCTCAGCCTTGAAGTCCATGGTGGTGAGATCCTTGGTCTCGCCGGAGTCTCTGGCAACGGACAATTGGAATTGGCAGAAGTCCTGGCAGGCATGCGCAGTGTCAAGAGCGGCCACATCTATCTGGAAGGCGAAAATGTCACCAACCTGTCGCCGGGAGAACGCACCGAGCGCAAGCTCTCCTACATCCCGGAAGAACGCATGCGTGACGGTATGATCGGCGATTTCACCATCGCAGAGAACATGATCTTGCGTGAACACCACAAAGCGCCCTACTCAAACCATGGTTTCCTTGACCTGAAATACATATCCACTCACACCGATGAACTCATCAAACAATTTCAAGTGAAAACACCATCGCAAAAAACCATGGCCAAAAGCCTCTCCGGCGGCAATATCCAGAAGGTGATCCTGGCACGTGAACTGTCGCGCAGTCCACGCTCAATTATCGCCGCCCAGCCAACCAGGGGACTGGACATCGGTGCCACCCTGTATGTACACAAACAATTAATCGATCAGCGCAACCATGGCACTGCCGTACTGCTCATCTCGGAAGACCTGGATGAAATCTTTGCCCTGTCAGACCGGATTGCGGTCATTTTCGAAGGCAAGATCATGGAAATTTTGCCGCGCGAAGAAGCCACCCGCGAGAAGGTCGGCCTGCTGATGGCAGGTGTAGTTCAAGAAGAAACTGTCGAATAAAAATCGCTTTTTTTACGATTGTCAGTCTGTCTTGTTCATCTGGCGCTGTCGTCGTTGCAGCAGCAGGATCACAATACAAACCGCCGCAGCACTCCAGCCGACACCCGATGCCACACCGAACATAGCCGGCAGACCCAGGCTTTGCGCCAATGAACCAAACACTGGCCCCGCGATCAATGGCGCCAACCCAAACGCCAGGATGTTCATCAACCCTTGATATGAAGCCACTTCGCTGACACGCGCCTTCGAATCGATATACACCACCGCGCTGACCGCCGTGAACCCGAAACCGATCCCGCGAAAGGCCGTAATGGCGATTAGCATCCAGCCAGCCGTCGCAAGCGAGAAACCCAGCCAGGAAAGCGCAAAGATACTGGCGCCAATCAAAAATGCCCACATCGGGCCGATTTTTCTGATTAACTTTGACACCAGGTACATAGTGGGGATTTCAACCACCGCCGAAGCAGAGCGCATCATACCTGCCATGGTTTCACTGCCCCCCAAACGGATCATGTGAATGGCAGAAAATTGGTAAAACGCCTGCTGTGCCAGGTTCGAAAGAAAAACCGCCGATAAAAAAAGCCACACCATTGATTCACGTGGGATCCATTGATGCCACAATTCGGTCTGCTGGATGATTTTGTCTTCTTCCGGCTCTTCAAGCAGGTTGACAACCACACCGCTGAACAGGAAAAGTGCAGCTGCCCCAAGAAACAGCCACTCGATCCCGATGCGCTGCCAGACCATGCCCATCACCAGAGAAGCTACCGCGAACCCAAGCGATCCCCACAAGCGCCAGTTGCCGAAGTCCAAGCCGTATTTATTCGCCATTCTGGCAGCCAGCCCGTCCCGGATGGGCGTGATGGGCGGGCTGAAAGCTGAATACACAATCTGCAATGAGAGCAGCCACAAGAACCCCCAGGGAATGGTCATGAGCGCCGTGAACACACCCAGCATCAGAAAGCCAACGGTGGTGAACATCACCCGCGCGCGTTTTTTGTCTGCCAGGCGGCACAGGATCGGGCCACTGATAATGGTGATTGCGCCTGGTAGGGCATTATAGAGACCGATCTGGCTTTCACTCAAGCCCCGCTGGTCAAAGGCCAGGTTGACAAAGGGCATAAACGCCCCGACCGCGAAAAAAGTTACCAGAAAGACAATCGTTCCGCGTAAGTTTGGCGAGAGCCGTTTTTTCAAGGATTTTTGCAAGGTTGTTTCCATCGAAATTGTAGTATTTGCCTAATAAGAACCGAGTTTTTTGTACAACGCTACGATATTGGCAAAATCTTCCAGGCTGACCGCATCAGGGATACTGTGGTCCGATGCAAAGATGTAACCGCCATTTTCTTTAAGCACGGGCAGTTTGGTTTCCATCTCTGCCATGATCTTCTCAGGATCGTCCCAGTGTACAGCATTGATGCCGCCATGCAGCACCAATTGATCTCCATACTGCTTTTTGAGCGCCAGCGTATCCATCCCTGCCTTAACTTCCAACGGATTCAACGCATCCAGCCCGATTTCAATCAGCTCTGGAATAAATGGTTCGATGTTGCCGCAGGAATGCAGATGGGTTTTGATGCGTTTTGCGTGCGCCCACTCAATGGCACGCTTCTGGAAAGGTTTCAACAGGTTGCGGTACATGCGCAGGGAGAAGAATTGTTTGTACTTGTAACCCATATCATCCGGCCAGGAGATGGCATCGAATGTATAGCCTGCCTCCCAAACCATGTCCATCAACGTCATCGACATGTGCAGAAAATGGCCGAACATATCCATGCACCATTCCGGATTAAGCGCCATGGCGGTCAACACCCGTTCGGTTCCGACCGTCCAGGAATGGGTGACGTCAAACCCGAACCAGAATTGCCCGATCACCCAGGCGCCATTCTCACGCCAGCCTTTGTAATTTTTACGCAGATGATCCCAGGGGATACGGTCTGGTGTAGGTTGCATGCGTTCTTTGGCAGCTGCCCAAGATTCCGGCCCGTTGATCTTAAAATCCAGAAATTCAGGCGTTGAAGCAATGTGCTTCCAGTTCTTCAGCGTCGCGCCCCAACTGGTGGTCACGATGGTGTATTCGTCGGTTTCTTCGACCACCTCTTCTGCAAAGCGCGGCGAGGTATCAACATGGATGCTCTCAAAGTGGTCGAGGTCAAAATAATCCACATAACTGATATTTTCTGGCAGTCCTTCCCGATGCCAGCGCTCCAATGTGGTGTGCCAGGGGCTGTCTTGCATCGGCACACGATCCGCCTCGCGGTGTTCATACATGCGTTGTACGCGTTCGAAGGTGTTCATGGTTTTGCTCATGCTAACTCCTCTTTCACCCAATAAAATTATTCGGACATCGGTTCTTTTTCGGCCAATCTGGCCCAGGTGTTAAATTTTTGTTCGAGTTGTTTTTGCAAACTGCCGTAACGTGTGGTCAACTGGCGCAGCTCATCTGGATTTTTTTGGGGGGCGGCCAGAATATCTTCCAGCGATTGCAGCGCTGCCTCCAACGAAGCGATCTCGACTTCTATCTGATATTGCTGTTTCTTACGTTCGCGTTCCTCGCGTGATACTGCGCGCTGCCCGTAGGTTTTTTGAGTGGTCTGCTCCGCAGCCCTGGTCTTTTCGGTTTCAAGCGCGTTCTGCGCACTCAACCAGCTTTTGTATTCACTGTAGGAACCTTCATACACCAGCAACGATTGCGCATCCGGTTTCACTTCCCACACCTGTGACGCCAGCGCATCTACAAGATAACGGTCATGTGTCACCAGCAGAATGGTGCCGTTGAAATCAGATAGCACGTGCTGCAATATCTCCTGCGAAGGCAGGTCAAGATGGTTGGTAGGTTCATCCAGCAGCAGTAGATTGGCATTCGATAACGCCAATACTGCCAGCGCCAGCCGTCCGCGTTCGCCGCCAGACAGCGTTTCAACCGTGCGAAATACATCATCTTCCGTGAAAAGATAGCGCGCCAGATAGTTTCGGATGTCCGCCGGCAGCAGCCCCGGCCGTGAGTGCTCAATTTCTTCCATCAGCGAATTTTCAGCCATCAAGCCTTCGTGTGCCTGTGCAAAATAACCGACCCGCAGGCTGGCGCCCATCTGCACCTTTCCGCTTAACGGAGGAAGGTGTTCCAGAATAGTCTTGAGAAAGGTGGATTTTCCAGCACCATTTGGCCCGATCAACGCCACACATTCACCGCGTTTCACTACCAGATCAGGCACGGTGAAGAGCACTTTGCCATCATCATGATAGCCGATTGACAGTTCATACGTGCGCAGCACCAGGTCGCCGGAGCGCATGGCAGGTTCCAGCCGGATATGCAGCTTGCTGCGGCTGTGATCAATAGGCCTGGCAATTTTAGATTCCTTGAGCAGCCGTTCCAAACGCCGGCGGCGACCTTTTGCCTGGTTGGTTTTCTGTCCCTCGATGTTGCGAGCAATGTAGTCCTGTTCTTTGGCGATATACTGCTGCTGGGCTTCATATTCTTTCAGGCGGCGCAAATAACGCTCTTCGCGCTGCATCAGGTAAGCGGAGTAATTACCGCGGAATTCTTCTAACCCCGGGGTCATTTCCCAAATAGTGCGTGTGGTTTGGTCAAGAAAATAGCGGTCATGCGAAACGATCAAAGCCGCCCCCTCCCAATCACGCAGAAAAGCCTCCAACCATTCAATCGCGGCAATGTCAAGGTGATTGGTCGGTTCGTCCAACAGCAGCACATCCGGGTTGGAGAGCAGCAGCTTTGCCAACAGCACACGCGTGCGCTCGCCGCCTGAGAATTGCTCTAACGGACGCTGATAGTCACCCTCCACAAAGCCCAGACCGGTCAGGGTCATGCGGATTTGTGTTTCATACAAATAACCGCCCAACCGCTCAAATTCTTCCTGCTTGTTTCCATACTGAATCAACAGCGATTCATCCGCGCCCGGCTGGCTGATTTGCTGTGTCAGCTCTTGCAGCGAGTGTTCCAAGGCAATCAGATCCTGGAATACAGTCAGGCACTCATTCCACAGGTTCAGCGATGATTCAAACACCGATTCCTGCGGTAAATAACCGATGGTTACGCCTTTGGCATGGTGAAACCGCCCTTCCGATGCCACTTCCTCGCCGACCAGGATGCGCATCAGGGTGGTTTTACCAACCCCGTTTGCGCCTACCAATCCAATACGTGCACGGTAGGGAACCGAAGCAGTTAGCCCAGAGAAAATGTCCTCTGAGCCAAACGACTTTCCCAGGTCGATGATGTCAATCAATGGCATGGCTACACTCGTTTTTCCTTCGCAGGAAGTATACCATGCAGAGTGCAATCAATCAGAGATGAAAACCTGATCGATGATCTCCTGCACCCGCTTGCCATCTTCGAGGCCGCAAAGCACAGGTGTTCCTTTTTCGACCACCTCGATGAAATGACGCATCTCTGTCAGGAAGAGATCATTACGCTCGAATCCCTGCGGCAAGGCATATTCTCGCCAGCCAGGTTGTGCAGCTATCCACCAGCGGCACATGCCATCAGCATTATCCCAGCGAATGGTGCCCTGTGTGCCAATGATTTCCAGGTCATGGCGGGGCGGCTGCTGGAAGTAATTCACATGCACCGTGGAAAAAGCACCACTTTGGTGTGCGAACTGCATCTCGCCAAAATCCTCTACCTCGCTCAATTCCAGATCGCTCAAATTACCTCTCGTGGCTGCTACCCCCTCAATTTCCCCCAACAGCCAGCGCATGTAGTCAATGGGATGGCTGAGTGTGCGCACCACCCCGCCGCCCAACTCTTTGCAGGCTGCGTAACCTGTGCGGTAGTCTTCCCAGGGGTGCCAATCGGGCAAGTATTCACCCCAGTGACTTCTGGCGGTCAGTATCCTGCCGATTGCGCCTGCTTCAATCAATTGTTTGGCTTTTTGCAGTCCAGGATGAAAACGGAACTGGAAACCCATCAACATTTGCTTGTGCTGCAAACGCAATTCTTGCGCCAGTTCATCAATGCCAGCCAGGCTGTGTGAGATCGGTTTTTCCATGAAGATGTCGCAACCCGCTCTGGCTGCCGGCAGTGCCACCGACAGGTGCAGCGCTGTTGGATTGGCAATGATGACAGCATCGGGTTTGTACGCCAGCGCCGCTTCAACCGAAGTCTCAACTGGCACATCTTTTATCTCGTCATCTGCCACTGTGCTTTTATAGGACCGCAGCAGCACAATATCATGCTCGCCCAAAGCCTGCAAATTGCGGAAATGGCGGCGGCCGATGGAGCCAAAACCTGCGATCAAGAATTTCATGGTCCCCTACCCCACATCAGACCGGAAATACCAGTCAAATAATTTGTCATAGAGCTTGAACAGAACCCGTTTGATAAGCCCCACCTGCAAGATTTTCTGGCCCAATCCTTGCTTTTTGGCCGGTGCTGCGCTGCCTTTCACCGTCAGTTCTGGAACTTCGGCGACGTGATCCAAGGTGTTGCTCAAGTTCACGGCGTAAGACTGCATCGTCATCAACCGCAGATAGCCTTCTTCATCAATGCGGCGGTCAAAATTAATCACCTGCCCCATCGGACGATCCATGTCAAAGGGCAGGAACTGCTTTACAACTTGTTTGTAAGCCAGAAACTGCCAATGGGAGGCCCCAACCAGCGCCTCACGTCCTTGATAGCTTATCCGCCAATCTTTGCCCTGTTCATATTGCTCTTCCAGTTGCTCGAATTTCCCCAGACTTTCATTAAATGTTTTGAAAGTTTCCCATGACAGGAAGGCACCCTCTTCAATGGAGGCTTCTGGTGTATTGCCCGCCCAAGCCAGGGTGGCGGCTGAAACATGCAGGTCCAAACGGATGGGCCGTGCTGTCACCATGCCTGCCCTGGGGAAAGTCTCTAACAGCTCAAGCGAGGCCTTCAGCCATCCCTTCCGATAATAAATGTCATTATCGCCATACGCGATAATCTCACCCGGCGCACCATCCAGCATCACATTCCAGGCACCGCCCTTGCCCAGATTCTTCTCCGACAGCATCAAATACTGGATATTCCCCCGGTTGCGTTCATCCACCAGATATTGCACCATTTCCTCACAACTGCCGTTATCAAACACCAGCAGGTCAAAAGGCATCTCGGTATTTTCACGCAGGCTGTTCAGACAAACCTTGAGCACCTCCGGCATCTGTGTGTAGAACCCCCCCACGAAGGGGATATAGTTCAGCACCGCCACGGTGATTCGCTCGGGTTTGACGACACCCTGTACTTTCTTCTGTGGATTTTGGCCAACGCGCATGTGTTTTATTCCTCCTGTGTCCTGCCTGTTCGATGAAACTTACGTGCCAACCAGCCTTTTACCGCTTCCCAACCCCTCTTTGGATGCAAGCAATAATGAAACAGTTTGCCCAACAGCTCTGAATGCCAATGAACCAGTGGAACTATCTCCACTTCGCGCCAAAAGCGTTGCCAGGTCATCGGCTGCCGATCAATACCACCCTCTCCCATGGACCAGTTGGCATCTGTCAAAGGAAAGATATGTAGAAAACCGCCAGCTGCCTGGACATTCTCATTCGATTCGGGCAGGCGGTAATGCACCTGTCCGCCGGGCAGGTGGCTGTAATCATGGTTCTGGTGCAAGGCTATAATAGTCTCGGTGCAATCAATGGTTTTCCAGCCGCGTTGGCGGGCTTCATAGATCATCCAGTTGTCCCAGCCAGCCCGGCCGATCGCCAGGTCAGGCACATCGATAAAGCACTGCCGTGGAAAAACAAAATAATCACTGCCATACGGCCCGTGCAAACGCCCGATCGCCTGATTCAATGCCATCAGACGTACCTGCCAGCCGTCATTGAAATCGATAGGCGTATCAATGGCAATGTCGTAGCGCTGCCCTACCAGCAGAAAATCACGCTCCTGCGCCATCACCATCTTCACACTTTGTATTAGTGAATCGGTCAGGATGACATCCGCGTTAGCAAAGGCGAGAATTGGGCTGTCGGTACGCTCACGGGCGATGTCAAACATGGCAGGGATCAACGGCGTGCCCATGCGGTTGGTACGCACTTCTCTGACGTGCAACACGCCCAACTCAGCTGCCGCTTCAGCCATTCCCTCTTCATCCCCGATCATAAGCACCCTGACATCATCGCCCAGTTGGGTCCATGATACGATCGCGTTGCGTTGAATCGTGGCGATATGTTCGCTCTTTGTGAAGGGTTTGGGGGAAGTGAAAATGGTGATCAGGCTCATTGGCTGCTCTCCGCGTTTCGATTGTTGCGCGTATCAACATCTTTGAATGTCTTGTGTATTATCGCAGAATTGATACCGTGCAGCTCCGGGTGTGCGTCAAAATATACAAGCACTTCCTGCCAGCTGAAATCACGCCGTCCACCGAAAGCAGCAGCCAGTTGTTCCACCAATTGCAGGTCTTCTGCTGTGTCCACCGTCCAGCGGTAATCGCCTTTGTCCTCTTCCGCGTTGAGAATGGTGACCGAAAACTGTCCTTCCTGCTCATAAAAGAATGGCATGACATGTTCGCGCTGGTACTGCGTGGCAGCTTCCTGCCACGCTTTTTCTAACCCGCTGAAATACACAGCTTCCACATCCAAACCGATCGGGTAGGTGCGGTGAAAAGGCGGCGGCAGGCGTGTCGCCGCAAAGTCGGCCTGTTCTTCGATCAACGCCGTGATGACTTCGTCGATCAACCCCGGGTCGATTAATGGGCAATCCGCCGTCAGCCGCACAACGATATCTGCTTTTGCCAGTTTGGCAGCCTGATAAAAGCGGTCAAGCACATCCTGTTCGCTGCCGCGATAGTGCGGGTAGCCCTGATCAGCACAATAACCAGCAATGGCATCATCGGAAGGATCTGTGGTGGTTGCCACCCAAACTTTATCAGTCAGTTGCGACATCCTGGCGCGTTCCACCACCCAGTTCAACATCGGGTAGCCTGCAATCGGCATCAAAACTTTGGCCGGCAGGCGGCTGGAATTCATACGCGCCTGGATAATTGACACCACAGTGTGTTCTTTTTGCCTCTCAGGCATCTTTGCTGCCCTCCATGGCTATGTTGTATGCAGTAACCAGTTCTTTGAAATTCTCAGGCCAATTGGCGCGTTTCTCCGCAGTTTCTCTGGCGTTTCTGCCCATCTGCTTCCATCTTAATGGGTCTACCGCTGCGATTTCCTGCAGTTTTGCGCTCAGTGCCTGCCAATCACCGACAGGAAAGAACCAGCCATTCTCTCCCTCGACCACCCATTCACGGTTGCCGGGAATATCAGAAACGATTGCCGGTGTGGCGCAAGCCAGCGATTCCATCAACGACACTGATGAACCATCGGTCAATGAAGCGCTGACATACACATCGGCCGCACGATAATAAGCTGGCAGATCTGCATATTGGGTCCTGCCGCCCACCCAGACCTTGTCCGCAACACCGGCTTCCGTGATCATCGCCTGCAAAGCCTGAGCCTGAGAACCACCCCCCAGTAATATCAATCGCAGTCGTGGATTCCGCGCAGCAGCATCAATAAACCCCTGTACTGCCGTACCCACATCATAAACAGGCTCCCATGCCCGTGTGGATAACACCACGATTTCATTATTATCCCAGCCCAGTTGTTGACGAATGAACTGGTCTTTTTGTTCAGGACAAAAATGCCCTAAATCAACCCCCCACGGCAAGATCGTGATTCTCTCTGATGGAAAACCGAACTCTTTGGCCTTTTCTGCCACCGCTTGACAGTCACACACGAATGCATCCGAGTTTTCCAGGGTGAAATGAGTATCTGCTAACATCCGGGGACTGCTGTCTGCATCCAGCAACAGATCATAGCCCCAGGACATCGTCACCAGCGGATGGAAGCCTGCCATAGACGTCAACAACGCTGCCGTTTGAACCGAACCCGCATGCACCACATCAGGACGTACTGCCTCCAAAACTGTAACCAGGTCGCGCACCAAAGCAGGATACTCCTCACGGTCAACCGGCCGGCAGCCGCCAGTCCAGCGCACCGGGTTCACGCCGGCAGGCAGCGGCCGGTATTCACGCTCAACTCCGCGCTTTTCAAGGCGCAGAGAGAAAACTTCGTGTTCCGTTTCAGCCAGCGCGCTGAGAAAGCGATGGTCATGCGGGGTGTAATCTTTGGTGAAATACAGAACACGCACTACGCACCCACATCTACCCAGCGGATTTCTTTACCTTCTGGCAGGTCATGCACAGCACTGGAGCCAATCAACTGGTTGATCTCATACGGCTTAACCGCTCCGGGTGTGGCCGGACGCAACACCTTGAGCATATCACGTTGGATTACCTCACCGGCTTTGATCGCCCGGGCAGCCCTCACGCAGCGCTGCTGCACCACCACAGTGTCCTGCTCGTTGCCTGCCACAACTTTATCAGCGCTGCCGAGAGCGCGTTCCAACTGCCTGGTGTTGATCACCATCGCTGCCCAGGTGTGGGGATTCATGGCAAATTTGTGATCCGGCCCTTCGCGGTCATTGTCATCGGTGAAGTGCTTTTCGATCACCCGCGCACCCAATGCCACCGCCCCCAACACTGTGGCATGCCCATGGGTATGATCTGACAGGCCGACCACCAAATCAGGAAACATAGTCTGGTAGGTTTGCAGCACCCGCAGGTGGATATGGTCAAAGTTGCCATCCGCCGCGGTGTAATTGGTGTTACATTGCAGCAGAATTAGTTGAGGGTTGATTTTCAAAATGGCATGTACTGCGCGCTGCACATCACCGATGTCGGCAGCGCCAGTTGCCAGGATCACAGGCTTGTTCTTGGAAGCCATCCGCTCTAATACTTCCAACCAGGTGATATCGCCCGAACCGATCTTATAGGCAGGCACATAAGGGTCCAGCATATCAATGGCATCGAAATCATAGGGCGATGAAAAGTAATCGATACCGGCCTCGTCGCAGGTTTCTTTCAGGATCGGTGTCCACTCAAACGGGATTGAGGCATCTGCGTACACTTCGACCACAGATCGCTTCCAATTTGCCTGGTGACTGACCTGTGAGTTCATGTGGGTAAAACCATAATCCGAAACGATCTCCGGCGCACGGAAATTCTGAAACTTGGCGGCATCTGCCCCGGCTTGCGCTGCCATGTGGATCAATGCTTTGGCACGCTCCAGGTTGCCGTCATGGTTGGCAGCGATGTCGGCAATGAAATAGGTCGGATGATCACCACCGATAGGTTTGTTATTTATTTTCATCTCCATCTTGTGCTCTCCTTATCCACCTACCGACATCAATCGCTGGCGGTAACCATCTTGTGATTGCTGTTTCAGTCGTTCCAAGCCGTCCGCCACCGTCGGCAGTGGTGCGCCAAGTGCGGCTTTCAATTTCGACACATCCAAAGTCAAATCCGGCGAACGCACCGCGCCCAATGCCGCCTCTTTCCACGAAACCGGTTCGATCAACCCCGGATCAAATCCAAAGGTTCGCGCCAGCCGGCAGCCGAATTCATATTTGCTCAATGCTTCGTCCACACTCACGTGATACAAACCATGCAGGTTCTTTTCGAGCATCTTGAAAAGAACGTCTACCAAGTCACACACCATCATCGGGCTATAGAAAAGGTCAATGAACCCATTCAAATGGTTTCCCGACCGCAAATGATTGTAAAAGAATTCGCACAGACTACGCTTGCCTGAAAGACTCCACCCATAAAAGTTGATCCTCGCGATAATGGCTTCGGCATTTAGCTCCCCCACTACCTGTTCAGCCTGCAATTTGGTGCGTGCATAATGATTGATCGGATTTGGCAGATCGCTCTCTGCGTAGTTCCCCTTTTGCCCATCAAACACGGCATCCGTTGACAGGTGGATAAAAGGAATAGAAAGAGATGCCGCCTTTTGCGCGATCTCCGCCGGCAGTTGGGTGTTCAACTGCTCCGCCAGGCCTGGATCGTGTTCACAAGCATCCAGGCTGGCTACCGCTGCGCAATTGATAATCAGATCCGGTTTGGTGTCTTCGATCAGGCGTGACACAGCCCCCGTTTGTGTGAGGTCGCTTTGCCGCACAGTAAATGGTGCTTGCGGTAGAATCTGGTTATGAACGGTTCCAAACACCTCCATGCTACCATGTTTCATCATGGCCAGGTTGAGGCCAAACAAACCGCTCACACCGAGAATCAACAAACGTTTCATCAGCGCTGCCTGCCGTTCATTTCTGTGTGACGCCCGTTCAGTTCTTCTTTTCCACAACTTGCTGCCAGTCGATAGGTTCACCGACAAGATAAGCAAAGGTATCTCGGTATCGCTGCCAATGTTTTTGACTGGTGATGTGCGTGATCGATTTCTCGCTGTAGTCATTCCACTTTTTTACAAGATGCCAGGGAAATGGCAGTGGATAATCAAAGAAAAAGCTATACGCATACAGCCACGCAGACTTCACATCTTCTTCTGACAACATATATTTTTGCGGTTCCTGCAAAACTCCACCAAGGGTTTTATAGTACTGCACCCACGAGTAAGGATCCAAAGTAAAGCCTCGCCCACGGTAATGGGTATCACCAATCACGATCACTGGTTTACCGCGCATCGCCATTTCCATACCCACGGTGGTCGTGAAAACCAGACCCAGTGTGGCGATATCCATCAGGTCATAGGTGTTGACTTTTTCGTCAGCAGGAATAATAACGATGTGCTTTGGCAGCTCGGGAATCACAGATTTTATCACATCCACAATCGATTGCCCCTCTGCCAGCATCTCACCCGGATGGACCCGTATCACCAATTGTATGTCTGGCCGTCCCAAAAAATATTGCAGCGTGCGACACACCCAATCTTCCATCGATTTTGTAAAGATGTTGCGCCCCAATGTGAGGCTGTCGCCAAGCACATTGGTCGGCAGCAGTACGATAGGACGGTCATCCAATCCCAGGTTCTGGCGGATGGCTTCTCCCCCTTCCGACGGCTGTCCCTGCCACAGTCTTGAAAAATTCTCCCACAACGTGGCGTTCTGGCGCGCGGAAAACAAGGCTCGAATTTCCTCCCATTGTTCATTTGTCAGAGAGGTATTCTTACGCACCTCCCACAACGGCGCCGTGTTCTGACGCATCACTTCTTCATCCTGTGCCAGCCATATGTGGTCTCGCTTGTCACTGAATTCATAGGTGACGGTTTTTAAGCCAAGATGTTTGGCATACCGAAAGAGCACGCCCATTTCCTGAATAGTACCGTTCGGAACGATAACAACGTCAGGGTGATTTTCCTCAAAGTAGTCCATAGCTACCCTTGCTGCACGCGCGTTGCGATCCATGCGGAATTTAAATAAGTTACTTTCTTCATCCACCTCTTCATTGCGCAAGGTGTACATGCAATCCAGATGTGAGACCTCTGTGACAATATCCTGCAAAGCAGGCGTCAATTGGCGGTACTGTGCTGTAATCTTCAGAAATGAAACATTTTTCAAGTGTGGTTCCGCAGTAGAAAGCACCTGTCGCGCATACGCATTCTGCTGCCTCAGGTCAAACGCAGAAACATCCGTCAGCCAATCCTCATACGGCAGGTAACCGAGGGTAACGTCATGCCCAAGGGCTGCCAAACCCAAGCCAACCAAAGAAGCATGGGTAATCCAGTAATGAAGGCTGGCGAAGAGAAAGATGCTCTTCGGTTCTGTGGTCTTCACTGATTCATCTACTCCCGAAATGTCTTCAAGGATCTTCGGAATATGTTTCTCCAATTCGCCCAGATTAAACCTGGAATTTAGCGGTTTGTTATACTGCTGACGCAGTTGATAATACATCTCTGCCGTCCAGGGCAGATACCCCAACAATTGTTTGATAGTTTCTTTGTTATTCACAGCAGCAGTCATTGTTTCAATATCCTCCAATCCAATTTTGGCCTCAGCGGGCCCACCCGGGATTCCACCCAGTGTTTTCCCGGAGCACCTGCACCATCGACATGGAATACCAGGGCATGCTCATCTTGAAAATAACGCTTCACCCGAAATGCACTGGCATTCATCCCCAAAATATACTTTCCTTCGTTGAGCCAGTCTGCCGGCACCAGGCAGCGACTGATATAGCGACCGGGATCACGCGTGGCATATTGAGCAAAAAATTGCGGGTCATCTGTGTCGAATGAGGCGAAGATATACTCTCCGCGCGAATTCATCAAGTAAATGCCCACCCTTAACCCGCTGATCGGGGACGTCAGTTCATACTCAAGTTCGACAACAATCGGATGGGTACTACGCACCGATTCGGTGAATGATCTGCCTTCATTCTGTACACGCATGGCAATCGGCCGAAATGGTGCCGCAGAAGGGGGAATTTCCTCATCACACCAAAGTCGCTGCCCTTCTTCGGCAAACCCTTCTGCCAGATAGAAATCTACTGCCTCCGGTGTGGGCGCGCGTTTCACGATATTGCCATGATTCAGGACAATTGCCTCCTGCGTCAGCCGCAAGATGGCGCTCATATTATGACTGACGAATAACACCGTGCGCCCTTCGGTAGAGACATCCTGCATCTTGCCAAGACACTTGCGCTGGAAATCAGCATCTCCCACCGCCAGCACCTCATCCACCACCAAAATCTCTGGCTCCAAATGCGCTGCCACCGAAAACGCCAGACGCATTTGCATACCGCTGGAATAGCGTTTGATTGGCGTGTCGATAAATTTCTCCACTTCAGAAAAATCAATGATCTCGTCCAGCTTGCGGTCTATATCACTGCGGTGCATGCCCAGGATGGCACCATTCAGATAGATATTTTCACGCCCGGTCAATTCCGGGTGAAAACCCGTACCAACCTCCAGCAGCGCCCCGACCCGCCCGTGGATTTCAGCATACCCTTCCGAAGGTTCTGTCACGCGTGACAATATCTTCAACAGCGTGGATTTGCCAGCGCCATTGCGTCCGATAATGCCGATTACCGAACCACGTTCGATCTCGAAACTGACATCCCGCAACGCCCACAACACTTCGCCCTCATGCCCATTTTTCTTCCGTTGGAACCATTGCGGCAAAGATTCACGCAAGGTCTGATATGCCAGCACCTGTGAACCCAACCGGTATTGTTTGCCCAATTTATGCGCGCGGATAGAGATTTCTGCCATGTTTTCTCCTTAGACCATGTCCGCAAACAAACGTTCCATAAAACGGAAATAGAACAGCCCGCTGACCAACACCACCAACGACACACCCACCGACAACAAGATCATATTGATAGGTAAAGTTGGTACTGTTCCCAGCATCGCCCAGCGGAATCCTTCCACCACACCCGTCATCGGGTTGAGATAATACAACATTCGCCAACGTTCAGGCACCATGCTGGCTGGATATACAATCGGGGTGATGAACATCCAGAATTGCGCAAGAAAAGGCATCACATAGGCAATGTCGCGGTATAGGACATTCAGGGCGGCAAACCACAACCCCACACCCAGCGCAGTGATCAAAGTCATGAGCAAGAACAGCGGCAGAGAAAGCATCGACCAACGCAATGGTGTCTGATAATAGATCATCAACCCCACCAGCACCACCAACGCAATCGCAAAATCGACCAACCCCGCCATGATCGAAGAAAGCGGCAGCACCAACCGCGGGAAATACACCTTGGTGATCATATGACGGTTCGCGACCAGCGAGCGTGCGGCATCTTGCAATGCTTTGCTGAACAATTGCCACGGCAGTAACGCTGTATAGGTGAAGATCGGATAGGGCACCCCATCAGAAGGCACTGCTGCCAGGTTGCCAAAAAAAATCGTGAAGACAATCATCGTCATCACTGGTTGCAGGATCGCCCAGGCTGCCCCCAGCAAGGTTTGCTTGTAACGCACTTTGATGTCACGCCAAATCATGAAAAAGACCAATTCGCGATAAATCCACAAATCGCGCAAATTGAGGGCAGAAAAACCCTTTGGCGGTTTCAGCATAATCACTGGCAAAGGTGTCGATTCAGTCATCGATCAGGGAACCTCCGTAGTTGTATCTTGCAGAAAAATCTTCAGGTGATCGATCACCACCAAGGGCGCATGTGAACCCTCAGGAGCGATCTCAATGCCATGTTCCAGACAGGTCAAACGGCAGATATCACGAATGTCTTCTGCACCGCCTGCCAGTTGAATCTCAGATATGCCCTGATCAATCAGTTTCTGCGCCATAGCCGTCATCCGTTTACGGATCAATCGATAAAGATCCATCGACGTTTTAACATAGTCAACGGTTAACTTCGCCCGCAGGGCAATGCCTTCAGGGGTGATAATGTAGCGCAACTTGCGCCTGCCAGCCCGTGTGGCCTTGATATAACCCTTCTCGATCATACGTTTCAGGTGCCAGTTGACAGTACCAATCGCCACCCCCATCCTGTCTGCCAGGGTTGCCTGGGTGGTGTTTGGGTCTTCCTCGATCTGCTCAAGCAGTGCTAAATAGCGTTCTTGGGACGAAAATGCGTTCATAGTGGTCAATTTTCAATGGTTGAATTATAAATTAGACCACCCAATTGGTCAACCTACGCTATTCATACGCCACTCAGCGCCAGTGATCGAACTCTCCTTGTTCAGTTTGCATGATTTCTTCACCCTTGCGGCATGAAAAGAAGCGTCGGATGGGCGTCAAATGCAGTTCCAACCTCTGTTCATCCGCCCAATACGTCAATTGCAGCCATTCTTTCAGCCCCAAAAGCATATCCCTTCCGTTATCCACATCGAAACGATAGGTCAACAGATAAGGATTGCCATGTTCTTCATCAGTTAGATAGTCAATCATCGGTTCTATTGCAGCGCGAACAGCCGTTGTATCTGGCCGTTCATGCAGACGTTCGATCGGTGCAACTGGCATATGCAAATTGGCGCGGAAAATTTTCAGAATACCCGGCCTGTGCAGCAGCAACGCCAGTGCCTGGTCATGTTTGATGCGCTGTTCGAGTGGAATCTCAACCCTTGTGCCTGTTTGATCATTCGCCTCCAGCATCAATGCAAAGGACTCTGATGCCACATCGTACATCTGCGCCAGCGTTTCTTGCGGCAGCAATTCATACACATGGTCCATCACTTTTTCGGAAAACTGGTGGTACACCACACGCGGGTCTTCTCCATCAGGAACCTTACAGGCAGGGATGGGTTTGCCAACCACCATCCGCAGTACAGGGCGTTTGAAGGCAAAGATCGCATTGAGCGCTCCGTGTGTGCCGACCATACCGATCGGCACCACTGGTGCCCCTGAACGATGGCTTAAGAAAGCCACACCGCTTTTCGGTTTCATCGTGCCCGGATTCCACAAACCGCCTTCCGGGAATATCGCCAGATACGCGCCTTGCGCCACCACCGCCAGTGAATCGTTAAGAGCATGCCGTTCGGGTTTGCCGCGAAAAATCTCGATCATGCCATAAAAAACCATCACAGCTTTGCTGGAAGGCTCATGCGGCACATCGACTGACCCGACAAATTCAACCTGGCGCGGCGAAAAAACAGCCAGCAACACCGGTTCCATCACCGCTACATGGTTGCCCACCAGGATAGCAGGGCCGGTTTTTGGAAAATTTTCCTTGCCTTCAATCTTTACCCGACAAACCAACGGCAGCAGCACCCGCCCTAAAACTCTCACCAGAAAACGCTTGAACCGAAATCGGGGGTATTTGATCAGGCTTTTGTTACGCGGCATGGAATTACCTCACTTTGTTATCCGGAGGTCATTATACATCCAAAAAATGACAGGCAAAACGCCGGGTAATTTTTTCATTCACAGGTCAGGCCATTGAATGAATTGCCCGCCAGTGATAATGAAAAATCATCCTGCCAGATCTGAACCGCCATCAAAATATCCTCACCATTGGGCTGGCGGCAGCCGATATACAGGACATCCGCCAGATGCGGGATCTCGGTCCCATCTTCCAGGGTAATCGGCAGAATCGCAGCACTGTAATCATCAATACCCGCCACCTGGAACACCAGCCGGTTGTAACCAAGGGGACGGTAAACACCATCGCGATGCCCGCCGCCTTCTCCAGCCGGGTAATAGCGCGGGTACAATAATTTGCCGGCACGCATGACACTGATCTGGTAGCCAGCCAGGAAAGCTTCTATCTCATCCGGCGTATATTGGTAACCGGCTGATTGAAGCTCATCCGACATTCGTTCATTTGCCAGTTCGGTATCTAAGGGCTGCATTTGCATGGGAAACAACCACCCGACCCACACGGGTGCGCTGGCGATCACCAACAGACAGGACAATAGCACCAGCCAGTGTTTCTTATGCGGTTTGCCATTATAGAAAGCGCTGGTATCTACTGTAGCCCGGCTCGGAGCCTCTTGCCTGCCTGACAACCACACAGCCACCTGACTGATACCCGCCGCCCAATAAAGAATCACTATCCAGTTGATAGCGACGATATAACGTCCGCCCGAAGTGCGCGCCATAGCCAGCGCCAATGCATAAACCACCAGGAAAAACAGCGGCATCAAACCTGCCCAACTGGTTTTTCGCCAGGCAGTTGCCAAACCTGCGGCTATCAACCACAGATGCCCCAACAGCCATATCCATTGGCTCACAGTGAGTTGCAGCGTGCTGCCGGGTGCCCAGAGAGAACCATCCGCACGCACCAACGCGTCAAGGCTGTCGTTGCGAAATGACATTGGAAACACCAATGTAGACGCTATCAGGTTATTGAAGAGATGATTACCCATGATAGCAAAGACTCCTTCAGCCGGCGGATCAACCATCACCATCGCTTTACCAGCCAGTTCAGGCACCAGAAGAGAAACAAGGCTGGCGGTAGCTCCGTGGAATGGGACTCCAAGGCTTTGTGTTTCCGTCACAGAAAAAGAAAATACAGGACTGATCGACACTTCACCAAACGAGGTGATACCTTCCACCTGCCAGCGGTAGTCGCCTTCCTCCCATTCCGCCTCTACCGCCGCCGCACAAAGCCAGGAGCTGGTGTTGCAAATCTCTTCAGCGTTAAATTGATAGGCTCCGAAATCCACACCCTCTCTCTCCACCTGCAGGGTAAAGGAGCGGAAAAATTGATGCCCGCGCCATTGGAAACGTATGGTGCTTCTTGTCCCTTCAACGATAAAACCATCCATCGGAGAGGTGGGTTGTATGGCGGGCGCTTCCGTAAAACGCTGCACCCCGCGTACAAGAAAGTTATTGAGCACCGTGACCTCACCGAGTTTCACCAGATTGCGTGTCTCCCAGGGAACGACCATCAGAAAAAAAACGCCTGCTGCCAGTAAACAATTTTTCAGCAATTGTTTCCAATTCCCCCATTCCATAACGAGAATGAAGAGACTCAGCACAGGGGCTAACAACCAGAAATTCAACCGCACCATCACTGCCAATCCGGTGAAACCAGCCGCGGCTGCCAGCCATAGGCGGTTTTTCTGTTCCTTTTGCCAGCGGATGAGGGCATAAACAATCAACATCAACATGACCGCCGCCAGATAATCAGCCGTCAGCAGTTTCGGGCTGGCTGATAAGATCAAATTTGCGCCGCGGATCATGTTCCAACCCCACGCCATGGTCAGCAACCCCGCCAGAACTCCGCTGGCACGGGTGTGGACGGTAGCAGCGATCAAATAAACCAGTCCGACCGAACCTGCCAGCAGGGCTGCCTGCAAACCGGTCAAGAGGGCATAATCTGCGTTTCCGACAATAGCATGTAGAAACACCAACAGCGTTGTATAAAGAGGTTTATCGACGTAATGCCCGTTGCCCAAACCCCGCCCCAGGGTAGCATAGATGGCGTTGGCGTCGTAATAAGCAGCATCAGAGAAGGGGTAATAGGCGCCGTTGGGCGCTGACGGCCCGGGAGCGAAGAAGGTCGCCGGCTGGTCAGTCACACCCCACAAAAAGGCAGCCAGAATCACCAATCCAACCAGAATGGCAAAGTCAAGTCTTGTGAGTTTTGTGATACTCTTCTGTGCCTGTCCTCCAGCCAACCGCACAAACCAGGCGCCAAAAAAGACAGCCGCAATGACTGGCGCCAACAGCAGCGGCACACCCGGCCCATTCCAAAAATAGAGATCACCCTTCAACCCCCAGCGTGTGAGGACAGAGAACATAACCAGCCCCAGCAGCCCGAAATAAGCTAACAACACCGGTCTGCTGGTATGATTGAACAGCCCTGGTTTTCGATTGAATACCATTCCTTTGCGCGATATGGTTAGCAACAAATAACCCGCAGCACTCCAAAGCACCACAAGCAAAATGACCGGCTTCAGTCGTTCCACGTAGTACACCAGCCTGCCGAAATCGCTGCTGGGCGTAACCAGCACCAAAAAACCGCTTACCGTCACAGAACTGAGAAGAAAGCAGATGGCGTTAAAACCTTTTGACAGCGATGCCAGACAGCCAATCCAGCCACTTCTCAAATCATCAGCGCCAATCGATCGTATCAGCACATAGCCGCTGGCAAGTATCGACAAAACGGCTGCTGCCAACAGGAGCAAGCGCTGGACTGAAAAACCACCCGCTGCCCCCCCATCTGACGGAATGGAAATCAGCCAGCCAAACGCACCGATCGACCCCGCCAACACCAGGGCAAAACAGACTCGATGCACCAATTTGATTGCAGTTGCGCTTTTATCCATGCCATTATTGTAGCAAGAGAATCAAAATATCAAGACATCAGAGATTGGTAAAAGGCCAAGGTCTGTTCAACCACCTGTTCGTCTGAAAAACGCTGGCTGACGAAACTTCTGCCTTCTTTGCCCATTTTCTGGCGCAATGCTCTATCTTCGATCAACCTGACCAGGGCTGCTGCCAATTGTTCACTGTCATGACTGGGTACCAGAAAGCCATTTTCACCATCAATCACTACAGCACGGCAGCCAGGCACATCCGTCGCTACCAGCGGTTTTTCACAGGCGGCTGCTTCCAGCAGGCTTTTGGGCACCCCTTCCCTATACGCAGGCAGGCAGACAATGTGTGCCTGGTGATAGATGTTGACCATATCATCCTGCCAGCCCCAATACTCCACCAAACCTTGCTGCTGCCATTGAACCAGTTGGTCTTCGCTGATACTGGCAGGATTTCCGCGGTCAAGCTGACCAACCAGCACAAAGCGGGCTGCCAACTCCTTGTTTTTGATGATCCTGGCTGCCTCGACGAACTCTTGAATGCCCTTATCAATCAACAAGCGGCCGGCAAATAACACCAGCGGAGTGTCCGTGGACTCTTTGGCGGGCGCGAATTTCACAATATCCACCCCGCAGCTTTCAATGATGACACAGTGATCTTGCGGCACCATCCGGTTTTTCAGAAAGAGAGCCAGATCATCCTGGTTGATGAAGATGGTGTTGGTACGCCGCAGTGCCAGCCGATACATCTGCTTGACCAGCCATCGCAGAAAGCCGCCCTTGCCAGGATTGGCAAAAACAAAACCAAGGCCGGTAATCGTGTTCACAACATGCGGGATCTTGGCTAACTGCGCGGCAAAAGATCCATAAATGACACACTTGATAGTGTAATTGTTCAGAAAATCCGGTTTTTCCTGTCGCAGAAGCCAATAAAACCGAAGGATCGTCCAAAGTTCCACCAGGGGATTCATCCCGCGACGTGAGATAGGGAACTCACGCCATGCAAAACCTGCTGCTTTCAACCGCGGAACATAAGCCCCAGCAGGACTGACCAAAAGCACGTCGTAACCTGCATCACGCAAACCTTTGGCAGTTTGCAAGCGGAAGTTATAAAGAAACCAATCGGTATTGGCGAATAAAATTACCTTCAACATAGCCTATCTTTTAAACAGGTCATTGTACCTTCTTCATCACCTGCACGGTCATTATATCACCCGAGTTTTTCGATAATTCGATAAAAGGCTGTATATTCACTAACAATTCTGTCGAGCCCAAATTCTTCCACAATACGAGTTCTGGCCCTTTGTTTGCGATCATGCAAGCCTTCTGGATCCTGTTGAACCAGTTTGATAATCCCATCGGCAAGGGCGCTTGCATCACCTACCGGCGTGATCACACCTGTGTCGGCAAGAATCCGCCGTGCATCTCCCACATCAGTACTGACACAGGCAACACCACAGGCCACGGCTTCCCCCAACACATTGGGAAATGCCTCACCATACAAAGATGAGAGTACAAAGATATCCAGTGCAGGAAGAATGCCAGCAATGTCACCCTGTGGGCCCAAAAAGGTGATTGCCCCTGCCGGCAAACTCGACGGCATCAACGCCAATAACCGCTCATTTTGTGTTGTCAGGTCTTTGCCGCACAGCACAAAATGCACCTGGTTATGATGTTCATACACCCGCGCAAAAGCCGCCAGCAAGGTAGCATAATCTTTCTGCGGATCAAACCGACCGACATGCCCGATCACTGTAACATCATCGGCGATATTCCATTGCTCCCTGAAAGCTGACCGCGCCTGTGGATCAGGTTTGAAAACCGCCGTATCAATACCATTGGCAATAACCATTGACCTTTGATTGCGATAGCCCAACGCCTCGTGAATCCTACGCGCGCTCTCGGCGCAATAGATGATACCGGCGGGACGCCGTGACAGGCGTGTGCAACCCCAACGCAGCAATCGCGTCTTGAAACGGCTTTTGTGGCGATCCAGGGCACCATTCTGCACATTCCAGATCACCTTGCCGGGAAACAACAGCCCGCCCAAAAAATCGGCATGATACATCCAGGTTTGAATGATATCGGGGCTGGTCTGCATAACTGTCTGCCGCACTTTCGCAATGCGCAACAGGTCGGTGACATCACTGCGGAATCCCAATGCCGCCACCGGAACACGGCATTGTAGAATCCTCTCCCCCACCCGGCTGATTGTGCTGAGAGAAATAACATGATGCAGCATCGTTTTCCCCTGGGTTGCACGTATGAGTTTGTACAACATCATCTCAGCCCCGCCAACACCCAATCCGGAGATGAGATGGGTTACACGCAGGGGCTTAGCCAAACTACTCATGGCACACAGGCTCTTTCAGCATCTCCAAATAGTAATCAATGTTGCCCTCATAGGAATATCCAAGCGCGCGCGCCCTCAGGGCCTGTGAAGCAACAGGATGTTGCAAAGCCTGTGACATGCCCTCTGCCAACGCCTGTGGGTCGTCAACCGGGACCAACACCCCATAACGCCCGCCATCGAGAATTTCTGCTGGCCCGGAGCGGCAATCCGTTGCTGCCACCGGTGTGCCATACGCCATGGCTTCTATCAAAACCGTCGGCAAACCTTCATAACGTGAAGAAAGTACAAACAACTTTGCCGAACGCATGTAAGGATACGGATCCGGCATGAATCCGGGCAGGAGGACTCTTCGCATAAGCCCCAGTTCCTTAATCAACATTTCCAGATGCTCCCGCTCTGGCCCCTCACCCAAGATGATCAACGAATAATCATTCGCCTGCGAGAAAATATGAAAGGCTCTTATCAAGATATCAAACCCTTTTTCTGGCACCAAACGCCCGGCTGCTACCACCTGATCAAAGCGTTGATTATCCTCAAAATTTACACTATCCCTCAATATGGTGTTGGAAATGACAGGATTGGGCAGAGAAATTACTTGTTCCGGTGCCAAACCAAACTTCCTGACCAGATCTTCTTTCACCCCGAGTGAAACAGCACCGATTTTTTTAAGTCGGGGATAAAGCCAACGAACCAATGGAATTAACAGTTTATCCAACAGGTAAGGGCTTTTCTTCAGGCTCATAGAAAGCGTGCTATGCACCACTGGCAGCCACGGAATCGATACTTTTTCCATTTTCATCGCCAACCAGAGCGCAACGTTGACATGCTCCTGGGCCGTGATGATACCATCCCAATGATGCTCTTTGAACAAATTCTGCAAAGAAGCCACACTGGTGACCACCCTTTTTTTGTGTAGGTACATGACTGGGACATCTTGTGGTGGTTGGTGGGTCGGCTGTCCTTCCACATCACTGATGACGACCAACACAGTCTCATAACCATCTTTGGCATGAATGGCTTCAGCCAAATTAATCATCACACGTTCTACCCCGCCTCCCAGCAAAGTTGCCGTGATAAGCGCAATTTTCTTTGACATTCTATCCTTCACATATATAAAAAACCGGTTCAATGAGATTGTATCATTGAACCGGTTTGAAGATTTTGCGTTTATTCAGCCAATTGACGCCGTTCCGTACAAACGCTCACGCACTTCGATCAATTTACGACGCAGTTTGGTATCGGTTTCCACCAGGTCTGACACTTTGGTGCAGGCATGCATCACCGTGGTGTGGTCACGTCCACCCATAGCTTCACCAATTTGAGGTAATGAAATATTGGCGTCTTCACGCAGGATATACATGGCAACCTGGCGTGGCAATGACACTATGCGAGACCGTTCGCGCCCCAAAAGACGCTCTTTCTCGATGCCGAACACAGAGGCCACCACCGCCAGCACATCGTCTGTGTTCAAGGAGCTTTGCTGCGGCATCAGGTCAACCAGGGCGATATTTACCAGTTCAATGCTCATATCCTGCCCCATCAGGTCTGAATAAGCCAGCACCCGGTTCAGGGCACCTTCCAGTTCACGGATGTTAGATTGAATCCGCCGCGCAATCAGGTCGAGGATTTCAGGATCGACCAGACGCCCCGCCCGTTCAGCCTTCGAGCGCAAAATGGCAATGCGTGTTTCCAAATCAGGCGGTTGGATATCCACGATGAGGCCCCATTCAAAACGAGAGCGCAGCCTTTCTTCCAGGGTCACCAACCCTTTGGGCGACCGGTCTGAACTGATTACCACCTGTTTTTCCTGGCGGTAGAGAGTGTTGAAAGTATGGAAAAATTCCTCCTGGGTCTGCTCCTTGCCCATCAAGAACTGGATATCATCGATCATCAACACATCGATGGTGCGATACCGTTCGCGGAATGCAACCGGCGTGCCGTTGCGGACCGAATTGATGAAGTCATTGGTGAATTCTTCTGAAGAAACATACAACACCTTCAGGCCTTTTTGCTGGATCGAACGGCCGATGGCGTGCAGTAAGTGCGTTTTTCCCAGCCCAACGCCACCGTAAAGAAAAAGTGGGTTGTACGCATGAGCGGGCGATTCTGACACCGCCAAACAGGCGGCATGTGCCAGACGGTTGCTGGGTCCCACCACAAAGTTCTGGAACGTATAGCGTCCATTGATAGAGAAAGTTGGCTTGGGTTCTGCAACTGGCAGCGTCAACGGGCTGGTGTCGCCCTTATGAAGTTCTTCTTCCTCTTCATCAACAATTAAGGGAGAATCCTGTTGGTTAACAACCACAAAGCGGATGGCTTGCGGAGAGCCCATGATACCAGAAAGCAGCTGCGAGACAGTGCTGGAAAGCCGGCTTTCCAGCCAATCGCGCGCATAACCGTTTTTTACACCGATCGTGAATATCTCTTCGTTGTAATCAATGACACCCGTTTCTTTTACCCAGGTCTCATAAGACGATTGCGGCATTTGCATTTGCAGCTGTCCCAGGGCTGCCTGCCAGGCTTGTGTAGCATTCATGGTTTGTTCTCCGATAGATAGCATCTTAGATTCCCCTCACCCTTTTATATTGTTCTTCGCACTACCCTCCCTGTTATGATGTTATAGATCAGCTTAAAGAATACTAATCAATCAACACCCGTTGGATTCGATGACGAAAAGGCAGTTATTCAATCTCTCAAACGTGTTCCAATTCTAACAAAAAGAAGCCTATTCCTCAACCCAAAAAACTTCAGTTTGCCTAAAATTTTCCCATGATTTAAGATTGGCTGAACCTTAAAGAAAACCAAGGGATTGCCACATCCTTTGTTAGTTTTTAGAGAACCGAGTAAAACGATTGAGTACAGTACCTGCAAGCAAGTCCTGCACACATATCCCTATATATGGGGGTATGCGGAAAAGTAATTGAATTTCGCAAGCCAATCTACTCTTACCTTAAAGAATGTACAAGGTTTTGAAAAAAATAAATGGCTGTTTACTTAATGTTTCCCTGTGTTTCACAGCTGAAAAGGCTGGGTTTCAGCGTCAATCGCCACAATTGACACTTGACGATCTGCCAGGAACACCTAAAATAGAATATAATTTCTATTTTAGGATCGTCAACTATGGGCCGCTTTTTATTGTTCTTAGGGATTGTGATTGGAGCTTCTGCGTTGGTGTTTGGGGTAACCAACTTTGTATTGCCACTCACCCCCGTCACTGCAGCGAATACGGAACCTGTGGCATCTGCGAAGGCAGCTGAATCCGGTTGCTCTATCAGCACCAATTTTCCTGACAATGTGCGCCGTTGGTGTGGCCTGATCACCCAGCACGCCGCCTACCATGGCATCGACCCGAATTTAATCGCCGCTATGATCTGGCAAGAAAGCGGTGGCAATCCAGATGCTTATTCCAAAGATGGCGCGGTGGGCCTCATGCAGGTAATGCCGCGCGATGGCCTTGCCGCCAATTTCATGTGCCCCAACGGCCCTTGTTTTGCCAACCGTCCCTCGATGCAGGAATTATACGATCCCGCCTTCAATATCGAATACGGTACACGCTTTCTCAGCGGCCTTGTCAGCCGCTATGGCAATTCTCGTGATGCACTAAAAGCCTATGGACCCGCCAATGTCGGCTACTATTATGCCGATATCGTGTTGGGTTTATATGACCGCCGCTAAGGTGAAAAGTTGAAAAAAAGCTCTCTACGACCAAGAGAGCCTTTCGTTTTCTGTTAGTTCAGCCAATCCATCGGATTCGGGCGGCCGTACGCGGTGTGCCGCAGCTCAAAGTGCAGGTGCGGGCCGCTGGAATTGCCGGTTGAGCCCAATCCGCCGATAATGTCACCAGAATAAACATACTGACCACAGCCATAATTGATGTAGTCCAGATGCGCATACAACGACTGCCAGCCGTTGCCGTGGTCAATTACCACCACATTGCCATAGCCGTAATTGTTCCAACCAGAATAAACCACTACACCGGCATCAATCGCCCAGATTGCATAACCCGTACGTCCACCGATATCGATACCGAAATGGTTGGTTTCAGGCGAATAATGGTAACCGGAGAGATAACGTTCCACTGTCGGCCAGATCATTGTACCGGTGCCAATCGGGCCATCCAAAATGGCGCCGCAAGCGCCGGGGCCAAAGATCGAAGCCTGCGCAGCGGTTTCACGGGTGATCAATGGCGCACTCCACGAGATGTACTCACGCTTGCCGCCGGGAATGATTAGCCAGGTGTCGGCTTCAATATTCGGGTTACTGTAATCACCGATGGTTTCCGCATCCAGATTGTTGCCAGGAAAATTGATAATTTCTTCCACATCCACATTAAAATATTCAGCCACCCCATTCAAGCCATCACCGGCATGCCAACGGTGGTAGGTGCCATCGACGGGTAGAATGAATAATTCCTGGCCTGGTTTGAGCGCATGCGGGTTATCAACCAGGATGTGGTAGTTTGCCCACATCACAGTTTCCGGTTTTAGGTTGAACTTCAAACCAATGCCAAAGATGGTATCGCCCTCTTCGACCGTATAGGTCGTCACATCCCAACGCGGCCGGCTTGGAAGGTCAGTGTGCAGCTTGGTCAGGCGCGCCAAACCATCATCATAAGCGCCGTAAGCATACGGCTCGCCCATCTCAGGCAGCGCGACATCAACTTCCTCATCCTCTGCATCTTGCATTGGCGCTGCCAGGCCAGATGAACCGGGGTTTGGTTCCGCCCCCTGCACTGGCAGATAGTAGCGGCTCATCACCCAGATGACCATCGCCACCAGGGCGATCATCAACACCACGGTGCCAACTCGCTGCACAATCTCAACAAAACCAAGTTGCTGGATCGTATTCCATAGATTGATCTGTTTTTTCTGTAGCGGATCGTTTACATCACGCTGTATATCATCATTCAATGATGCTTCTGTCGTTTCAGTCATATAACCTCAATCTCCATCTTATCATATCGGAAAATTGATAGTCAAGCGCCCACACTACGCTTGCATGACGATTCTTATTCAGAGAATGCTCATATTTGCACTTTAAACAGCGCCTTTTTTTCATCTTTGCTCAGCCAATAATAGCCGAGAGCAGCCAATAAGGGGAAAAGAGCTGCTCCAAACCAGATGGCCCGCATGCCCAGGGTGTCGTTAATCAGGCCGCCAACCAACGGGCCCACCCCCGAAGCGATTGGCCAATGCAGGCTGAACAGACTCATATAACGGCCACGCATGGATTCAGGCGCCAGGTTCGCTGCATAAGTGGTGGCAGACGGCACGAAGAACATCTCACCGCAGGTCAACGCCACAAAGGCCAGCCACAACATCCAGAAATTTTGGGCGAAGGCAAAACTGCTGATAGACACCGCGTAAACAACACAGCCGATCATCATCGATTGCAGGTATGTGTAACGTTTCGACCATTGGGTGAAAAAGATCTGCAGAAACACCACCATGGAGGCGTTTGTCAGCGGCAGCAAACCATACAGGGCTTCGATAATCCCCAACTCTTGCTTGGCATACAACGAAGACAGAGTCCAAACGATCGAAAAGCCCACCGTGGCAAGCACGATCAACAGGGTGGAAACCATAAACTGGCGGTCTCTAAACACCAACTGGTAGCCCCGAAACATGGCTGTAATGTCCAATCCATCCCGCAGACTGCTCTTTTCGGCAATCGTTTCATGGGTGCCAAATAGAAGTATGATGCCAAAAGCCACCATCGCGCCCGCTGCCAGGAACAAAGCCAACTCATAAGACGAAGCAATCAACGCACCGCCGATCATCGGGCCGGTGGCGACCCCGATATTTTGCGCCATCCTCACAACCGAATAGGCGTCAATACGCTTTTCGACCGGGATCAGGTCGATCAGCATGGCATCTACCCCCACGCGGAACAGCGAGTCAAACACGCCGCCGAAGACCATCACCACGATAAAAGCCGGCATCGAGCTTGCCGCCACCATTCCCACGTAGGTCAAAGCATGTGAGACCACCCCGATGATCATGGCTGGTTTGCGACCGACCGAATCAGCGATAGGCCCCGCCAAAAAAGTAGCCGCCAGGCTGGTGATTGAGCGAATGGTCAATAAGACCGCAGTTGCGGTCAGGGCCAATTCCAGCTTCCCGCTGACGTAGATCATAGTGAACGGCCAGATCATGCTGGAACCGGCACGGCTGATGATGGTACCGACAAACAGCAGCCAGAATTGGCGGGGATAGCCTGCTTTAACCGCAGTACGCAGTTGTGTGAACATTCACCATCTCCAATCGACCATGTCCTTGCTATAATGATAGAGAAAACGACATCCAGCAGTCAGGATTGTATCAACCACAACCAACTGCGTCAATCATCACAAGGAGGCTTTCAAATGCACACAATCACATGGTATGGACATGCCACCTTCGGCATGCAGATCGACCAGTATAAAATCCTGGTTGACCCTTATTTCTCGCAAAACCCGGTCACCCCTGTCACCGCGCAGGAAATGTCCGCAGATTTTATCCTGGTCACGCATGGCCACTTCGACCATGTTGGTGATTCGGTGGAAATTGCCAAGCGCTGCGGTTCTTTGATCATCGCCAATGCTGAAATCGCCGGCTGGATGAAAAACAAAGGCGTGCAGGCGCACCCCCAGCAGATCGGCGGTGGCTACCAGCACCCCTTCGGCTATGTGAAACTAACCCCCGCCCTGCATGGCTCCAAACTGCCCGATGGTTCTTATGGCGGATTGGCAGCCGGTTTTCTCATTACGACCAATGACCACAAAATCATCTACCTCGCCGGTGACACCGGAATCTTCTCAGAGATGGCGCTATTAGGTGAAGAAGGCATTGACCTGGCTGTGCTGCCCATCGGCGACAATTACACCATGGGGCCCAAAGATGCCCTGCGTGCCTTGAAAATGCTGCAACCCACGACCGTCATCCCCATGCATGTCAACACATGGGACTTGATTGCGCAGGATGTGGATGCCTGGAAACAACAGGTGGAATCCACCACCAACACCCACTGCCATCCTTTGAAACCCGGCGAAAGTTTTTCGTTCTGATCAGCGATTACTCTTCCCGATTAGTTCCCGCCGTCTTCGGCGGTATTCGAGGATTGGATAATCGGCAGGAAACAGTTTTTCGCCGATATCCAGGTCACTGCGCCTTGGCAGCTGGGTTTCTACCACACGTTTGTCCTGACGTTCAATGCGCAGGTTCATCAGCCAGGCAGCCGCCAAAAATAATTCGCGCAAGATAGGTGTTTTTAATATTCGCTGATAATAACGGAAATACATGCGTGAATTCTCTGCGTCAATCGGCACAAACCCCGCCACCACACGCATATCTTCGGAAATCCAATTCTGCCACAGGTTGGGCATACGCAGCTGCAGTGATGGATGCCGGGCGGGCTTTTCCACCTGCTTTAATGTCTTTCCGGTCGTGGCGCCATCATCCTCGCGGTTGCTGACCCAGATGTTCAACATGGTTGGCTCAGACCACTCATGGTGCCACTCCACCACCGGCCCATCCACCACGCGCCGGTTGCCTCGCCCGATGGTATTGTGATGCACCAGCCACAAATGCGCCACGTCAAGCTGGTTTTCGATCACCCGCGAATAATCGACCATCCAATGATCAACAACCGTTGTGTAAGCAAAAGCTTCGTGGGGCAATTCATCCAACCAGCCCAGCGGCGGCAGATCTTCTTCCTTCTCCACCTCACCCCAATACAGGAAGATGAAACCATGGCGTTCGATCACGGGATAAGCGCTGGCATTGAATTTGGCTTGAGCGCCGGCTGCCCTGCCGATCGATGGCACATACACACAATCGCCATTGGCCGCAAATTCCAATCCATGGAAGGGGCATTGCACATGTCCGTCGACGATCTTGCCGCAGCTGAGTTGTGCGCCGCGGTGCGGACAGGTGTCCACCAGGCAAACGACCTTGCCATCTGTGCCACGCCAGAACAACAGGCGTTCACCCAGCCGTTTCACCCCCAGCATTTTGCCTTTTTTCACCTCATGCGATTCAAGCACAACATACCATTGGTTGCGAATCATCTTCTCTCCTGTAGCCTCATTAAGTATCTCATCAGTGAATCAACACAACGCCATAAATCATTCGGCCGCCAGTTTTTTTCGTTTCCAGCGCAGATAGGGACCGGCTAACTTACGCAATAGATATTTCACGTACAACGGTGACCAGCGTGAACCGCCGTCACGCAAGTGAATGCGCAGCATATCCGGCCAGCAGCGGTCATCCTCAGCGATCGTCTTGGCATCACCATGCAGGCGGAAGTTGGCCCAATGTTCATGGATATACAAGATCGGTGCTTCTTTTGCCAGGCGCAGCCACAGGTCGTAATCCATGGCGAAATAAACCGAATCGTCCAATGGCCCCACCTTGCGCCAAAGGTCGGCCCGCCAAAAAGCCGCTTGCTGGCAGATATGTACATACCCGCGCCGCAATCGCCGGTAATCGGTTTGCGCAGACGGAAATTCGCCAATTTTCTCATCGTTTGTATTGATGAAAAAACCATGTCCATACACCATGCCAACTGTGGGATTTTCCTCTAAGGCAGCTATCGCCTGTTCAACCGCCTGCGGTTCCAGCGTATCATCCGAATTCAACCACGCCATCACAGCCCCGTTTGCCCGCGAAAAACCTTTGTTAATCGCGTCGGTCTGCCCTTTGTCCTTTTCCGAGACCCAGTATGCCAGGCGATCTTCATAGCGTCGGATAATATCCTGACTGCCATCAGTTGACCCGCCGTCTATGATGATATATTCGATATCATCGTAGGTCTGGTTCAACACCGACTGTATGGTCCGTTCGAGAAAACGCGCCTGATTGAATGAAGGGGTCACAATGCTTACACGCATTAATATTTTCTCCCGTATCTGGCATGTTTGCTGCGATAAAAGATGGTTTTCAAAAAACCAAAGCCAAGCATGGCAAGCAGCGCAAACAACCAGCGGTGCCACTCCACCAGGCAAGTTTTGCTATGAAGGCGAAAACTGCGCCAGTATTCACGGAACGCCTGGCGTGCTTTGCCGGCATCCAACAGGTAACGTGCATTGAAGCGATGCGCAGCCGACTCTACCTTTTTATCAAACCCCTCTTTTTCCATCAATTTTCGCGTGTAAGGCTGCCCGCGCATCCATCCCACCAATCGGAAAGCATCAGCCCCGAAATTGGCGGCTTTGGCAACGTTCTTGGCGTCCGAATGTATTCGGGCCTTCGCCAAAAATTCCGGGATATGCACCATTTCACCCTCTAACGCCAGCCGTAACCATAAATGATGGTCCATCAGGTAATCGTAAGTCGTGTCCAGACCGCCCAATCCCACGAAGAGCTTGAGTCGGGTGAACACCGCCGGCTGCCCGATGATGTGAAAGGCCATCAAGTCTTCCAATTGCCAATCACCGTACCTCATCTCATTGATGACAGTACCGTGCTCATTAATCGAGAGCACATCACCGTAAACAAGCGCCGCGTCGGGGTGATTTTGAAACGTGCGCACCGCCTTTAGCACCGCATTGGGCAGCAACACATCATCCGAGTTCAACCAGGCGATGATGATAGTCGCCTCATCGGCCTGTTGAAATCCTTTGTTGATCGCATCTGACTGCCCCGCATCCGGTTCCGAGACCCAATAAGCCAGCCGGTCAGCATACTTCTTGATAATGTCTACGCTACCGTCGGTCGAACCCCCGTCAATGACAACATAGTTCAAAAAAGGATAAGCCTGACTGAGTACAGACTGCATGGTCTCTTCCAGAAATTGCGCCTGCTGAAAGGATGGCGTCACAATCGTAACCGGTGGCATGGTGAAATTGGTGATGGTCATAGCCTGGCGGTAGAACCTTGCCCTTTCAGATGATTACTCAAAATAGTCATCGAAGTCTACCTTGCGAAAGACCTGCAGTCTTCCGCCCACTGTGGCATCCAGCACCTCACGCCCATCGGCTTCAAACGCCTGTTTGGCTATTTTGTAGGCAATCTCCGAAGTTTCTAAATCAGGCAGCTGCCAGCGGAACCCCTTGCCAAAATATTTGGGGTTGAAGTGGTTGGGATCATCGCCCTGCGACACCACGGTCTCATTAGGTTTTCCTTTGGATGCAAAGGAATGGTCAACCCCGATCAACACCACCGTTGAAAATCCCATGTGATAAGCCAGTTGCAGCGCAGTATAAGTAACCGTAGCACCTTCCCATACGCGCCCGCTCACATCCTGGGCAAATTTGGGACCGGTGTAGGTAGTATACAGGAAATGGAAGTTTTCCTGCGGCTGAATGTGTTTTCGTGCCCGCCACGTGAAAAAGCACGGCATGCGCAGTGAGCGAAAATCCTGTGCGCACTGTTCAATCACCAGGTCATTGACGGACAGCAGAAAACTGGTCTCAAACCCCCACTCCTCAAAAGCAAGATAGATGCGATTGAGGCCAAAAGTGAATTCATCCTTAATTTTCGATACATCCGTCTGGTTGAGGCTGGGGCCGTTGCCGATGATCACACATCGTTCACCGCGGTGAATGTCTTTGAGCGCGTTTAATTTTCGAATACTGTCACGCCGCCAGGGATGCAGGGCAGCCTGCAGGCTTTCACCACTGCGCTTGACACCATCCCAGCTGTTGCGTGCCAGATTCCACACCGGCTGTGGGGTGATCCGTTTAATGTTTTCTTTGATCGACATTATTCAGTGCTCAAACGGCAGGTTGCGCCGCCATCCACCACTAACGCCTGACCGGTCATGAAAGAACTCTGTTCGCCATCCGCCAGGAAATAAATGGCTTTGGCAATCTCTTCCGGGCTACCGACACGGCCGTTGACGGTTTTGCGCGCCAGGTTTTCCAGGCGTTCATGCAAACTGCCATCGCCAGCATGTTCGCGGTTCATGCCTGCCCTCAGCATGGGTGTATCCACCGCGCCGGGCAGGATGGCATTCACGCGTATATTCTCCGGCGCAAATTCGATCGCCATTGCGCGCGTCAGCGCCAGCAGACCGCCTTTGCTGGCGGCATAAGCGGCAATATTGGCTGAAGTCTGGATGGCATGCACCGAAGAAGTATTGACAATGGCACCGCCGCCTTTGGCTGCCAGCAGTGGATGCGCCAGTTTGGTACTCAAGAAAACACTGCGCAAGTTGGAGGCCATCACCGCATCCCATTCTTCGGTCGTGGTCTCCAGCATCGGTTTTGTCACCTGATAGGCAGCGTTGTTGATCATGGCGTCCAGAGTTTCCGTCACTTGCTTCACTTCGGAAAAAATCACCTGCAGGTTCTTTTCCTCGGCGATGTCCGCCTGGATAAAGACCCCGTTCTCAGGGAATCCAGCATCGAAAGCAGAACGGTCCACCCCGATCACCATCCAGCCTTTTTCTGAAAACAACTTCACCGTCGCACGGCCGATACCACCGGCTGCACCGGTGATCATCATGACTCGATTTTCAGGCATACTTGCCCTCCTCTACCAAAAAACCACCCACCTCCACCAGGTCATCATCTGGAATCCCCAGTCCAACCAGCAGGTTGTGAAAGGTATTGTAGAACACATGCTCCAACGCTGCCGGGCTGGCGTTGGCGTTATGCGGCCCCAACAGGACATTCTCCATCTGGCACAACGGGTCGTCAGCCATCAGCGGTTCATGTTCGAACACATCCAGCGCCGCCCCGGCTATCCGTGTATTTTGCAAGGCTGCCACCAGCGCCGACTGGTCAACGATCGGGCCGCGTGCAGTGTTAATCAGCACCGCCGTTGGTTTCAACATATCCAGCGTGTTCGCGTTAATCAGATGATAGGATGTGGGGTTCAAATCACAATTCAAACTGACATAATCAGCTTCTTTTAACAATGTTGGCAGGTCTACCAATTCCGTGCCGGTTTCCAGAATGAAATCACGCCTGATCGGGCGGATGTCAGTTCCCAGAATGCGCATGCCAAACGCGCGTGCGCGCCGAATCACCGCAGAGCCGATATTACCGATGCCAACCACACCCAAAGTGCACTCACTGAGGCTATGCACCGGTAGTTTCTCCCACCGTCCGGCGCGAATCTCGCGATCGACCCATACGATCTGGCGCGCGAACGCCAGCATGTACGCCATCACGGTGTCCGCCACCGGCAGCGTGAAGGCATTGGGCGTATTGCCCACGATCACACCCAGTCTTTTGGCAGCCACCGTGTCAATGGAGTTGATGCCGGTACCCCACTTAGAGATGATCTTCAAGCGCGGCACATTGGACAGTAATATTGCTTCGGTAAACTCATCATCACCGCACACCGTGGCATCATATTGCCCGTTATATTTGATGAGATCAGGCTCTAATAAATGCTCGTTGGCAAAGTCGTAGACCGCCGTCAGGCGATAATAATCAAAAACCTTCTGCGCTCGTTCACTATAGCGCCGTAAATAAGGTGCAGTTACCAATACTGTGGTCATAGTCTCTTAATCCTCATGGCGCATTTGATATTTCAGAATAGTATCCGCCACAATAAAATCGATCTCTTCATCTATGTCATACGCTTCCGCTGTGGGCACCTCGAACATCAGAGGCCGGTATCCCAGCCGGTTGCGGCGTTCCGCCAGGATTTTGCGCGAGAAGATGTACACGCAAGAATTTTCTTCGTACACCGGCGGCAGGTCCTGGGTCTGCAGCAAAACATCGGGGTTGTGGTTGATCGGCCGCGTCAGTTGGTCCCACAGGCGGATTTGCTTGCGGGTTACAGAAAACAGCGAATCATATTCCGGGTAATGGGTCAGGAAAGTATCAACCGCTCGTGAGATGGTGTCATCTAACAACAGAGGATTGGTCGAATGCGTCTGCAGGAAAAAATCCGCCTCCACCTGCGCGGTATCGTGCAGCAATACTTCATTCATAGCAGTTTCAGGCGCACGCAGTGACTCAGGACGCTCCAGGCGTACCACCTGCGGGAAGTCTTTCTCCAAACCCGCCAGAATGGTGGGTGAATCTGTATCCACGATCACGGTCTCAATCAAAGGACAGGCCAGCAATTTTTCGAGAATATGATGATACAGGGGCTTTCCTGCCAGCATACGGTAGTTTTTGCCGGGTACCCGCTGCGAATGATGGCGCATCGGCACCAGCGCGGCGATCTTGAGATGGCTCATAGACGTCTCCAAACGCTCCGTTTCATTTTTCTGCCGCTATTCTAACACATGCGACACATTTTTCCCTGCTTGGCCCCTGGTTTGGAGTAAAACAGCACCTGTTATCCCCCTTTCGTCAAGATATCATATAATCAAGGCAAGACTGAATAGATGAACGCTATGACCGAACACACAATAACCATCAAAGGCAAAGCCTACCGCCTGCCCTTGTATCTGCCGGACGCCACCTTTGGCGTGGTGCGCGGCGTGACACCGCAAGACCTGCATGCTTGCGGCATCGAGGCTGTGGTGATGAATACCTACCACCTCATGCAAAAACCCGGCTCCTCCACCATTTCCTCGTTGGGCGGTCTGCACAAGATGAGTGGCTGGGACGGCCTCATCGTCACCGATTCAGGCGGTTTTCAGGCTTATTCTCTCATCCGCCAGAATCCCAAAATGGGCAGCATCACCGAAAAAGGCATTTCCTTTAAACCCGAAGGCGCGCAGCGTAATTTTCTACTCACCCCCGAAAAATGCATTCAACTGCAATTTGCTTATGGTTCTGATGTCATCATCACACTCGACGATTGCACCCATGTTGATGACCAACACAGCGAACAGGTCAAGTCGGTGCAACGCACCATTGCCTGGGCACAGCGCTGCCGCAAGGAGTATGACCGACTGCTGGAAGAGAAACAAATCAGCCGGGAAGATCGTCCACTGCTTTTTGGGGTGGTGCAGGGCGGCCGTGACCTCGCTTTGCGGCGCCAGTGTGCCGAGGCATTGCTCGAGACTGGATTCGACGGCTTCGGGTATGGCGGCTGGCCGCTGGACGCGGAAAGCAACTTACTGACCGATATCCTGGCTTACCTCCGCGAGCTGATCCCTGCGCAGTATCCGCTGCACGCGTTAGGTGTCGGCCACCCCGAAAATGTCCTCAAAGGCTACCAATTGGGCTACGGCATCTTTGATTGCGCCATGCCCACCCGTGACGCCCGCCATGGGCGCCTGTTCACCTTCACCCAATTCTCTGACGCACCCGGACACGGCCTGACCGGCAAGTGGCTGCAATACCTGTATATCCAGGACGACAAGCACATCAAAGACAGCCAGCCGATCTCCCCGCATTGTGATTGTTACACCTGCCAACAGTTTTCGCGCGGTTATTTGCGCCATCTGTTTAAAATGAATGAACTGACCTTCTATCGCCTCGCCACCATTCACAATCTGCGCTTCATGACCCAATTAACCGACCGCATAGCTCATCTGGAAACACCTTAATGGACGAGATAATTGCTGAAGTTGTCCGGCAGGTGCAAAAAAATGCACGTTACGCAGATATTGATGAAAAACTGGTAACCCGTCTGGCGCAGGATTTTCAATCCCGAGGCTTTTCACCCAAGGAAATTGTCAAGCGCACCCGCGCCAAGCTGCACCAGATCGGCGGTGCCTATCAGGAACACACCATCCCTTACCAGCAATTGCGCAACGAGATGCTTGCCTTGCCGCCCGACCTGCATGCTTCGCGCGTGCTCGATTTCTGCGCCCGGGCGATCGATTACCACCGCTCCACCCAGGAACGCGCCGCACAGCTATCTATCATCTACGAGACCATCTTCGCAGATCTACCGCCTATCCACTCGATCCTTGATCTTGCCTGTGGGTTGAATCCACTCACGCTGCCATGGATGCCGGTCGCTGATACGATTCAATATCAGGTCTGTGATATCTATGGTGAAATGGTTGCCTTGCTGAATGACTTTTTTACTCATTTTAAAATCAATGGGCAGGCCTTCCTGTGCGATCTCTCCACAGCCATCCCCTCTACAGAGGTGGACATAGTCTTTCTTTTTAAGACTCTGCCCTGCCTGGAGCAGGTAGACAAATCCATCAGCCTGCGTTTATTACAATCAATCTCCGCCGAATATGTACTGGTCAGTTTTCCTGTGCGTTCCTTAAGCGGACGTGCAAAGGGCATGCCCCAGCATTACGAACAGCACTTTCATACCTTGCTGTCACAAACCGACTGGCACAACCGACCCTACAGGTTCAACGACGAGTTGTTTTTCCTGCTGTACAAATGATTTGGATTCGCTATAATCATAATTGAATCGAACAGGAGGACTTTATGAAAGGGAAAACTGTTATTTTGCTATTGACAGTGATCCTATTCGCGATGGCTTGCAACATCGCCGATCTACTGCAAAACGGGTCTGACCAGACTGATCTACAAGCCACCCTGTACGTCATGCAGACCCAGGTGGCAGAAATTCCGCAGACTGATCAGGAGCCGACACTGGAAGAGGATGTGGTGCCACAGCCCGAACCAACCGAACAACCCAGCCCAACGCCAGAGCCGGATTTTCGCTACGAACATCTCAGCTTGAATTACCATCCCTCACTCGCCAGCTGCCTGTGGGGCGAAACCATCCCCGAAAACCTACCCGATGACCAGTACGCCTATGATTTTGCGGAGGCACAGCACATCCGCGTAAATTTTGATGACTTCATCATCGGCGAGCATTTCCACACCCCCGTTATCCGTGTTTATGATGCGGCGTGCTACCAGGAAATCAGCGATCATTCCGTTGAAAACATGTCCCTGCTGGCTACGCTGTTGGCTGCCCGGCCTGAGAATCCCGAATTTTTGCCCTTCCTGCCATTGGTTCCAACCGCCAAATTCTACATCGCCCAGATCGAATACATCGGCTTTGAGGGTGGCAGCGGGGTGCGCTACTTGTGCCAGATGGGACAGGCAATGTGGCCAGTCAACAACATGAACTTGTTCTATACCTTTCAGGGCATGACCAACGACGGCCAGTATTACATTTCCGCCATGTTACCGGTTAATCACGCTGAACTCTCCTACGATGGCAGCGAAGCCGGCACCGATTGGGAGCCCTATTACAGCGAAGAAGCCTGGAATGAATATCACGCCCTGGTGGTCAGCGACTTGAATGGCTACCCGCCAGAATCTTACCAGCCCTCCTTGCTGCTCTATGATGACATGTTCCAATCGGTTAGAATCAACCCATGACAGAACAAGACCCCAGCATTAAGCGTGTTCAGGCCTTCTACGACGAATCTGTGCAAACCGAGTGGGAGCGCCTCGACCAGCATCCGGTAGAGTTTGCCGTGACCATGCGCGTTTTGCAGCAGCATTTGCCGCCAGCGCCTGCCCGCATCCTTGACCTCGGCAGCGGTCCTGGCCGCTATGCCATTGCTTTGAGTCAGCTGGGGTACCAGGTCACCCTGGCAGACCTCTCGCCTGCCAACATCGCCTTCGCCCAACAGAAAGCTGAGGAAGCAGGCGTTAATCTCAACCAGACCATCATACAGGAGGCCACCCAACCACTGCCAAAGGATGTCAAAGACTTTGATGCGGTGTTGTTGATGGGACCTTTGTACCATCTCGTCACCCGTGACAAGCGCCTGGCAGCCCTGCAAAACGCGATCAGTGTGCTCAAACCGCAAGGTGTGTTGTTTGCTTCGTTTATCACCCTGTTTGGTGCTTTACGCGCGGTGGTGCAGTATTCTCCCGACCAATTAGAAGAAGAATGGAAAACCCTGCAATATGGCATCAACCGCTCTGACCTGGGCTTCACCGATGCCTATTTTGCCCGCATTCCCGAGATTTACAGCCTGATGGCAGAAACCGAAGCACTGGAGCAAATTGAAATACTGGGATGCGAGGGGTTTTCCAATATTGTCGAAAAGAGCTTTTTAGAAACCCAACTGGTGCCGGAAGTATGGCAGCATTGGGTTGATCTGAATCTGGAGTTCGGCAGGCACCCCACCGCACTGGAAGCCTCCGATCATATTCTCTATGTCGCCCGTAAACTCTGACCTAACCCCCGAAATCATGCGGCAGGTGATTGCTGCGGCCGCTTTGCGTGCGCCTTTGTGGCAGGACAATCCGCAGGGCGCATTTCGCCTGTTCGCGGGTTTCTATGAAGGCTTTCCCTCCCTCGTGATCGATGGCTACGCCGACACACTTCTGTTGTTTGATTATTCTGAACGCGCGGACATCAACTTGGCATGTCTTGAGCACTTGGCAGCAACAATCTGCCAACAAGTTCGGCCATTCCAGGCAGCCTTCGTCAAACGCAGGAACCATTCCGACCAGGCGTTACGCCGGGGAAGACCGCTAATCGGTGAGAGCCACACCACCACCATCGAAGAACACGGCATTCGTTATCGCGTGGATGTGACCATGAATCAGGACGCCGGCTTTTATCTTGACACGCGCTTTTTGAAGGCATGGTTGAAAGAAAATTGTGCCGCAAAAAGCCTCTTGAACACCTTTGCCTACACCGGCAGTTTGGGAATAGCGGCGATAGCAGGCGGTGCTACGCGGGTGGTGCAGACCGACCGTAATCGCGCCTTTCTGAATGCAGCCAAAACCTCCTACAGCCTCAACGGGTTCCCCATCAACAAAGCAGACTTCATCACCGGTGATTTTTTCAGGATGATCTCTGAGCTTAAGTTGCAGCCGTTGTTCGATTGCGTCATTCTCGATCCCCCCATTTTCTCGCAAACTTCGGGCGGCGTTGTTAACACCCTCGATGAATACCACCGTCTGGTCAACAAGGTCAGGCCGCTGGTAGCGCACGAGGGTCATCTGGTGCTGATCAACAACGCCGTTTTCCTGTCCGGCAGCGACTTTATGAAAACCATCCAGGATATGTGCGCTGATGGTTACCTCACCCTGAAAACCACCATTCCTATTCCGGAGGATATAACCGGCTATGCGCACACCATTCAAACAGCGCCACCGGTTGATCCCGCTCCCTTCAACCACAGCACCAAGATCGCTATCCTGACCGTAGAACGCAAAGACCAGCGTACCGTATGAACGATGACATCCTTCAGCCATGGGTGGAAGAAATTCTCGCCAGTAAAAAATACCGTGACCTGCACATTCCACCGGAAACCGTGACTGCCCTCCTGGCCTCAGAATTTGAGCGCCTGGGCAAAATCAAGCCAGCCGTCAAATCCGCCAAACAAAAACTGCACAACATTGTTGCTGCATACCTTGGCGATCCTGACTATGAACAAGCCATCCAATGGATGACCACACGACTCCCGCAGTCATCACCACAGGAGGAGCAGGCCATGTGTGAGCAACTCCTTTCCCACCACGCATCCACCCGTGAACGGCTGCCCCACCTGCGTGAATTCTACGAAACCATCTTCGCCATCACTGGAAAGCCATCGGTCATACTGGATCTGGCCTGCGGGCTGCACCCGTTCGGCCTGCCCTGTATGGACCTGCCCCGAACCATCGAATATCACGCCTACGATCTGCACCTGCCGCGCATCGAGTTGATCCAAACCTATTTTTCTGACCGCTATCCCCACTCACAGGCTCACCACCAGGACATCTTGCTTGACATCCCCGCCGGACCCGCTGACGTGGCATTCCTCTTCAAAGAAACCCACCGCATGGAGAAACGCGCGAAAGACAGTAATCTACCCCTTTGGCAGCAACTCAGCGTAGATTGGCTGGTGGTGTCGCTTCCAGCGGTATCACTCAACCAGCAGCATGACCTGCGTGAAGGCCATCGCAAGCTGGTTAATAATCTGCTGGAAAAAACCGGCCACAACTGGCAGCAAAGCGTTGCCGAAGTGCATGGTGAGATGCTGTTCTTTCTTCAAAAAACCTGAAAAAGCCCCTCATTCTACCTCCCCGGTTTTCGTGCTGATGCTATAATGGGAACAGATACCTTGGAAGGAAAGCGTATGAATGCAAAACCGATTCTCATCAATGTGCGGGGGGCAATCGTCCGTAAGGACCGTGTGGTTCTCGTTAAAATGAATGATGAGTCGGGTATGTATTTCACCTTCCCCGGTGCCACCGTTCACCAGGGGGAATCCCTGTACGAAGCCATGCATCGTGGTATCAATTTATCAACCGGCGCCCAGGTCGATGTGGGCCGTTTATTGATGCTGTGGGAGTACATTCCTGAGAGAGAAAATTTCAAGTATGGTGATCGCCAAAAGTTGACTGTTCTGTTCCTGTGCCGCATCATGCCGGGCAATGAACCTCACCAGCCACGCATCTCAGACCCCAACCAGATTGATGTATTATGGATGCCGATCAGTGCCTTGAGTGAATTGCCGGTCGTGCCATCTGTCGGTGCTCAATTGGCGACTGCCTTGGAATCCAAGATGACCACCGGAAACCTTTTCATTGACAATATCGCTCTGCTATGAGCAAAAGCAGGAAAGATAACCAGCGGGGTCAACCAAAGCCTGACACATCTGAACACCCAGTACAGACGCTGTTGGCAACCCTTGAACCGCTGTTATCACCGCAAGAATTCCGGGCACTGCTGGCTGAACTCGACCAGCCGCTGCCATCTGCACTGCGCCTGAATCCATTAAAACTCCCGCAATCTCCAGATGTGCTTATTCAACAACTGTCACAGCGTTATGATTGGTTGCTTTCGCCGCTGTCCTATTGTGAAACCGGATGGCGCATTGATGCTGGCAGCTATCCACCTGGCCAAACCTGGGAACACCGCTTAGGTCGATACTATGTGCAGGATGCTTCCTCCATGCTGCCGGTGGAACTGTTCGATCTCTCACATACAGAAAATCCATTGATACTCGACATGGCCGCCTCGCCCGGCGGCAAAACTACCCATCTGATCAGCAAAACCAATGATAACGGGCTGGTGATCGCCAATGATGCCAGCCACGATCGCATCACCGCGCTGCGGGTGGTATTACAGAATTGGGGCAGCATCAATCATGCCATCACCCAATTTCAGGGCGAGCGTTTCGGGCAGTGGTTTCCGAACACCTTTGATGCCATTCTGTTGGATGCTCCCTGTTCTATGCAGAATTTGCGCAGCACAGAAGCGCGCCCCATGCGGCCTATCTCTGCCAAAGAAGAACACAACCTGGCCAAACGTCAGCAGAAATTGCTGGAGAGTGCCCTGTTTGCCCTCAAACCAGGCGGCCAGATGGTGTATGCCACCTGTACGCTGACCCCGCAGGAAGACGAATTTGTGCTTGATTGGCTGCTTTCTCACTATCCCCGGTCAGTTCACATTGATGATCTCGCCCCCTCCCTGGGCATCCAGGCACCCGCCCTCAATGAGGCGTACGGATCAATCTTTCATCCATCAGTGCAAAATGCTTTTAGGCTGTGGCCGCATCGCCTGCAAAGTTCAGGCTTCTTTTGCGCCCGCCTCACCAAAGTAGACGCCATTCATGGCAAATCTCGGCCGGCGCCAACCTTTGACATCCTCAAAACAGACTTTGAACCGCTTTCAACACAGGATTCTGAAGAACTTCTAGGTCTCATGACTGACCAATGGCAGTTTGATTTTGCGCAGAAATATCTGGCGGAAGAGCGTTCGCTCTGGCGCAAAGGCAAACAGATCTTCCTGTTTCCCGACCGGTTTTTCACTGAACTCAACGCTTTACCATTGCGCAGTCTCGGTCTCCTGCTGGGCGAATACATCAATAGCCAGTTCACGCCTGACTTCTTTTTCATGTGCCGCCTCTTCTATGAGAACGACCTGCCATCCACTATAATTGAGGAAGACCTTGCTGCTTTATGGATGTCTGGCCAATCGATCCCCTGTCACCATATCGATGATGGAAACTCTCCCATCTTAATCATGAAATCGAAGCAAGGAGAATTTTTGGGGGCTGCCAGACCAGGCAATGGCCAATTTAAGAACAACCTGCCACGTCGTGTGATTGTCTGAGGAAAACTCTTTAATGAAACCCGTTCGAAAATATGTCTTTCTTCCATTATGGATACTGACACTGATTATGGGTGGCTTGTTGCTGTTCCTGCCCTTATTTTCTCAACACGATGGGCTCATCTTTCAAATCAGCAATCTGCAACACAATGGTATCTACATCAGAGAATCGAAACCGACGCCTGAAAAGGGCATCCAAAGCGGCGACCGTATTCAGAGAATTAATAATTGCAGTATAGAACGCTATCTGCATCGTGATTGTCCTCAAGCGGAGGCTTTTAGGGAGCCATTAACCTACACACTGACCCGCAATGGCCAATTATTGACCATGCAAACCTCTCCCATCAGCCGCAACCCGCTTGCTTATGGCAGAGCGATCCTGCCGTATCTCACAGGATTTTTCCTTATGATGATATGTGCGTTGGCTGGCATTCTTGCGCTTGATGTTAAACGCATTAACAACTTGTTGATTGTCAACTTACTCCTATTTGCTATGAGTTTCGCCTATCTGCCCGGACGACTGCCTTTATGGTTATTGCTGTACCCCAATATTTTATGGGCCACGCTCATCATTGTTTCAATCGCCTATTCTGGCGTATTCGCCCTGTCCACCCAATTAATATTGGGGTTTCCCAAAGATATCCTGCCCTCAAAAACAATCAACAACGCAATCCTTGTCCTGATGCTGTTGGTGCCACCCCTGGTCAGTGGCATCATTCTCATGAGATCATCCTCGCTTATCACGGGTTTAAATCGTGCCAACCGCTGGCAGACAACCGCTGGAGAGATCAGCGCTATAGCCTTCCTGGGCAGTTACCTGATACAGGTCATCACAAAAACATTCGCTCGCACACGCATTCGTTTACGCTGGATGCGCGTTGCTGCCGTTATTATTTTGGTCAGCCTGGCAAGCCTGGCATCTGTTGCTTTAATCTCACATTTTGAAACCATCATCGCCGCATTGCCTACGCTGCGGCAATTGCTCGCACAAGGGGCAAAACCAGCCGTCTTGTTGCTCCTGTGCAGTCCCATTATGTTTGCCATTCCACTGGCAGAAAAATATCCCGGCCGCATCGATCAACTCGAAAACCGTCTCTTGTTCTACACCGTGATACTGCTGCTTTTATTCTTTGCCTACCTTTGCATGAATTATCTGCTTTTCATCGTGGGAATTTTTACTTTTTGGAACACAAGCTCTTTCTTTCCGGGCTTTGCTTTCGTCTTGCTTTCGTTACTTGTACTGGCAACCATTCGCAAACCAATCAACAGAGTCCTCAATCAAGTGTTCTATCGTGATCGTTTACATTATCAAACCTTTCTGCCAGACTACATTTTGCAACTCAGCACCAACCTGAATCTTTCAGAAATCCTCAATCTGCTGCTGAAAACACTGCCCCAACAGTTGAAATTCCGAAAGACATACGTGATCTTACGCAGCATTGCCGGTGATTATTACTATTATCCGGCTGAGAACCAGGAGGGCGTTGGCA
>CAYMNB010000009.1:0-76412 GCA_964391725.1 uncultured Anaerolineaceae bacterium
GCCTGCTGGAGAAAGGCATTCAACCCAATGCCACCCTCAATCATTGGGATTTCCCGCAAGCGCTGCAGGAAAAAGGCGGCTGGACCAACCCCCAGGTGACCGATTGGTTCACACAATATGCCGATGTCATGTTTCGGAAGATCGGCGACCGGGTCACGTATTGGGCAACGCATAACGAACCCAAAGTGGTCGCCATTCACGGCTACTTCGATGGCATGTTTCCGCCAGGCCACCACAGCCTCCGCGATGCATTGCTGGCTGTGCATCACATCAATATCGGTCATGGCAAGGTGGTTCAGTTATTCAGAGAAGGCAACTATCTCGGGCAGATCGGGACCGTGATTGATATCCATAATTTTGAACCGGCCACCGACAGCGAGGCTGACCAACTGGCTTCTCAGCGGTACATGGAATTTAACAAGAATTTGTTCCTCGACCCTGTGTTGAAGGGCAAATACCCTGCCTATCTGCTAGAATGGCTGGGGGATCAGGTGCCGCAAGAGTTACAGGATGGCATTGACATTGCCGCTGCACCGATCGATTTTCTGGGCGTAAATTACTATTTCACATTTACAACCAGCCATTCACCAGGCGGTGGCATTTTGAGGGCGCAGACCCATCTTGCTCACTCTGCCGAAGGCTTTGGACACAATAGCATGGGCTGGGGGATTGACCCGGTCGGCCTGTATAAGGTGTTGAAAAGCCTAAAAGAAGAGTACGGGAATCCACGGGTGATGATCGCGGAGAACGGCACACCTCTTAATGACGTTGTCGAAGCGGATGGCACGATCAATGACCTGGCGAGGATGCGTTATTTGCGCGAGCATATTTTGGCAGTGCACGATGCCATGCAGGAAGGTGCAGATGTGCATGGCTATTATGTGTGGAGTTTGATGGATAACTTCGAATGGGCATCCGGTTATTATCCGCGCTTTGGGTTGGTTCATGTCGATCGCAATACATTGAAGCGCACGCCCAAACGCAGCGCGTACTGGTACCGCCAGTTGATTGAGCAAAACGCACTGGCTTTGTAGCATCGTTATGAAACCCGCTTCATGAGGAGCGGGTTTCATTTTGCAGAAAAATGCCATACGAGGGCCGCATTGTGTATGGTATCCTAATTATTACTGATGAATAGGATATACGGAGGTGTAGCATGCAGGAGATTCAGGCAGGGATTACCTATTTCGCCAAAGCTGGGCGGGAAAATACCCAGGAGGTGCTGGCGCTGGCGCAGGAGCGCATTGACGCGTTAGGCATCCGCAGGGTGCTGGTCGCCACCACTACGGGTGAAACCGCTGCGCTGGCAATGAGCCGGTTGCGGCATTGTGAGATCATAGCGGTCACGCATTCTACCGGATTCCGCACACCCAATGAGCAGGAGATGTTGTTTGAGCATCGCGCCCTGATCGAGTCGTCTGGCGGCAAGGTGCTGACTGCCCAGCACGCCATGGGCGGTATCAATCGCGCGGTGAGGCGCAAGCTGAACACCTACCAGCTGGATGAAATCATCGCGAGTACATTACGTATTTTCGGACAGGGCATGAAGGTGGTATGTGAAATCGCCCTTATGGCAGCTGACGCAGGATTGGTGCGCACCGATGAGGCCGTGATGTGCATCGGTGGGACGGGACGCGGGGCAGACACGGCGGTGGTTTTACAGCCGGTGAATGCCCAGGACTTCTTTGACCTGAAGGTGTTGGAAATTGTTTGCCTGCCCTTGCCCCTCCATCCCCACTTCATATCATAGACGACATCGAGGTACTTTGCAGCCAATTCAGATCACCAAACGCCAACTGCAGTTGATTCAACTAAAAACGATGGGTTTGCTGGAGAAGCCCAAGGCAGCTGCCAGCAAGACCGCTATCATGGACTATATCCGCTCCATTGGTTATTTGCAGATCGATACGATGCAGGCGGTAGCGCGCGCACCCTATTTCATTCTGTGGAGCCATCTAGGGGACTATCCGACCGAATGGCTGGATGCGTTGTTGGAAGAAGGGGCACTGTTCGAATTCTGGGGGCATGCCCTGTCTTTTCTGCCGATTGAGTGCTTCCCGGTGATGCGCGGGTTGAACCTGGCGGGAGAACGTCCCAGCCGTATCTGGGAACCGGATATGGAGGACAAATTTCCGGATCTGAAAGAGGTGGTACTGACTGCTCTGCGGGAAAACGGTCCGCTGTGCTCGATGGATTTTGCGGCACGTGAACTGCCTGAGGGCTGGCGGCGCAATTCATGGGGCGGCAACAAACCCGAGAAGCATGTCATGCAGCATATGTGGTGGCGCATGGAATTGATGGTAGCCTACCGCCGCAAATTCCGGCGTCATTATGACCTGCGTGAGCGGGTGCTGCCGGGTTGGGATGATGCGCAGGCGCTGCCGGCGGAGGAGGCCAACCAGCACCTGATCGAACAGGCAGTGAAGGCGCTGGGGGTGGCAACGCCGCGCTGGGCTTATAACTTCTACTATCTCAACGCGGGAAGTTATTCAGAAGATCGTTTTGCCACAGAGGCACAGACTGGCAAATGGGTACCGCTGCAGGTGGAAGACTGGCAGAGCCCAGCGTATCTGCATCCGGAAAATTTGGCGGTGCTGGAGGCGGCATTGGCGGGTAAATTGACTGCCAGCCATACCACCTTGTTGTGCCCGTTTGACCCGTTGATGACCGATCGCGACCGGTTGGAGCAGGTGTTCGATTTCTCCTACAGTTTGGAATGTTATGTGCCCAAAAACAAGCGCACCTATGGCTATTTTGTGCTGCCGATCCTTCACAATGGCAAACTTATCGGCAGGATGGACAGCAAAGCCTGGCGCAAAGAGAAAGAATACGAGATCATCGCTCTGTATCTGGAAGAAGGGCATAAGTGGGATGAAAACGCTGTGCAGGCGGTGCGGGTATGTGTGTGGGATTTTGCGCGCTGGCAGGGCCTGGAAACTGTGCGTGTGACGCAGATCATACCAGAAAGCGCGATTGGCAGCCGCATCAAGGAGATGTTGGAAACCCCACTGCAGGGTATTAAATGCCAAACGCCGGAGTGAGGGGGGCACCCCAGCGTTCAGCTTCTATATATTAACACTTTCCGCATTTTTCCGCAAGTTTTCGAGTTAAAGATTTACTTAAATTTGTGCTTTGATTCGTCTGACGCACGGGTTGTTTGGCTGTACAATTATAGGCATGTCATGCATAGGTGAATGCGATGAATGAACGCCAGACATTACCATTGATGAAGCGTGTGAATCAAACGCTGACCAAACTCTACCAAAAACTCAACCGCTGGACACGCGGTGGCATCGAGATCATGGTGATGTGCATGCAATCTTTTAATGACAATCGCGTTACACAGTCGGCTGCCAGCCTGGGCTACTACACCATATTTTCTATCTTTCCGTTGATGATAGCGTTGATCGTGGTCGGCTCCTGGTTTGTCGACCCGGCGCAGGTTCGGGGTGTAGTTGAGGGCTGGATCGTGGAGTTTATCCCTTTTGCGGTTGATTTCGTGATGGAAAATCTGAACATCGTTTTCGAACTCAGCCGGGTAATAGGTTTGGTGGCGATTGGTAGTTTGTTGTGGTCAGCAACAACTGTGTTTTATATCCTGGTCTACCATATTAACCTGCCATGGTCGCGCGATGCGGCCCGTCAACCACTGAAAAACCGCATGGTGGCCCTGGCAATCATCGGTATCTTGTTGCTGGCACTGGTGTCTTCTACCATGGTTAATACTGTGGTAGGTATTATTAACCAGTTTCTGCCGTTCTTGAATCTGCTGCAGTCGCCGTTATGGAACTGGCTGCTCCTGTTGCTGCCGATTTTGCTGCGCTTCATGGTGTACTTTGGGTTGTACAAATGGGTGCCGAATGTCAGTGTGCGGTGGCTGCCCGCTGTGATCTCTGCTTTGCTGGCGATGACCGCGCTGGAAGCGACCAATCAGGTCTTCCGTTACATGGTGCAGACCGGTCTGGTGCAATACCAGTTCATCTATGGCACCCTGGGCAGTATCATGACTTTGATGCTGTATGTGTATTTTAACTTTATGGTGATATTGTTCTGTGCGCACCTGTCGCATGCTATCAACGTGTATATGGATCGGCAGAGCCGCGGCAGGCGCAATATGCCGCTGGAAAGACATCATTATTTATTGAAGAGTGCCAGAAACAATGAAAAAGACGAATGAGAGCAACGGAAATATGCGTTTCAAATACCGTGTGGCGGCAGTGGCGCTGCAAGATGATTGTGTGTTGATCCACCAGTTTGAAGGCAGCGAATACTGGTCGCTGCCGGGCGGTAATGTGGAGATGTGGGAGACCTCGCCAGAAGCGTTGAAACGAGAATTGCAGGAAGAGGCTGGATTAACCTTCCAAATCGAACGGTTGCTGTGGGTACATGAAAACTTGTTCGAGCGCGCAGATGGCAGGCAAGTGCATGAACTTGCCCTGTACTACCTTGTAGAGCTGAACGAGAAAGTCGATGATTTCATGGACGGTTGGGAGGATGATCTTCGCTTGCATTTCCGTTGGGTGCCGCTGACCCGGCTTTCCGAATACAAGTTGGTGCCGCCATCTCTGAAACAATCGCTGCTTTCGCTGCCAGAAACACCGGTGCACCTTATCACATTTGACAACCGCCAAGTGGGATGAGTATGCGTCTTGCTCATCTATTTTGGCTATGCTAAACTAAGCGTATGGCATCATCCAAGGCTGAACGGCAATTAAGTGAGGCAAAAAGCGCCATTCACCATGGTGATCTTCAACGCGCGCGTGTGCTGCTGAGCAGCCTGGTGAAAACGGACCGTGACAACCCGGAAGTATGGCTTTGGCTCAGCGCCGTGGTGGACACACACAAAGAACGCAAAGCCTGCCTGGAGCAGGCGTTGAAATACGACCCCAATTTGGAGATCGCGCAGCGCGCGCTGGCAAGTTTGGGGGATGAAACCTATCGCAAGAAATTCCGCGTTCCTTTCTCGCGGCAGCGTCAAGATTGGGAAAGTGCGCTGGCGGTGCCAAAATACAACCATTTTCAACAATTGATGATGACCGGGGTTTGGCGTCCGGTGGTGATGGTGTTGGGGGTGCTTTTGGTGGTGGGAGCGTTAGCACTGGCGGGATGGGGTATCAGCAGCTGGTTGAACCGCCCGGCTTATTCGCTGGGCGAACTGCGCACCTCAACCCCCAGCCCAACAGCGACCGCGCGCCCGCATGAATATCTGTTTTTCAACCTGGACGATCTGACAGCGCAGACGCCTCTGGCGGCACTGATTGCAAAAACAGCCACCCCGATGGCGACCATGACACCGTATGTGGTGTTGCGTTTCAGCCAGTATGAATATAACCGCAGCGCCATGTATGCCTATGCCCGCCAGGACTGGGCATCGATGGAAAACAACCTGTTGGGGCTGGTGAAAGAAGAACCGCAGGCGCATGATGTGCATTATTATCTGGGTATGGCGTATCTGAATCAGGAAAAAATTGAGGAAGCGCAGCAAAGTTTTGAACAGGCTCTGGTGATCAAGGAAGACTACGCTCCGGCGTATTGGGGGCTGGCACAGGCCATTCTATGGTCAGGTGACGAAGAGAGTTATCCTCAGGCAGAAGAATATCTGTTGAGTGCTTATTCCTTTGACAAAAATATGCCGGATATATCGCTGGCGCTGGCAGATTTCTATGTGCGTCAGGAAGCCTATGATGCCGCTTTGCCCTATCTGGCACAGGCAGAAAAATTACTGCCTGCTGATAGCCGTGTGATGCTGGCGTATATGCAGTTGTATGAGCAATTGGGACAACCAGAGAAAGAACTGGAATATGCTTTGAAGGCTCAGCAGGCGGATGGCGCCCGTGTTGACACCTACCGCCGATTGGGTGAGTTATTCATGCAGCAGGGGCAATACAGCCAGGCACTGGAACCACTGCGCATCTATTTGACCTATGAGCCCAAGGCGGAAGCCCTTTACTGGGCGTGGCTCGGGTTCTGCTTTGGTGAGATCGACCGTATGGAAGAGGCTGAAGCAGCCTTTGCCCAGGCGTTTGATATCGCCCCGGAGGACGATACGGTAACTTTTTGGCTGGGGCGGTTCTATTACTCGCAGGGAGACTACGAGGAAGCGCTTGTTCGTTTTCGCGAGGTGGTACGCAAAGATTCCCGTTCGTATGAGTACAACCTGTGGACAGGCCTCAACTACACAGCCATGAGGGAATGCAGTCGCGCGCTGCATTACTACAGCCAGGCGTTGGCACATGGACAGTCTGCCAAGGATGCCGCCATTGTGCATTACAACCGCGGCCGTTGTTATGATTTGTTGGGATATAGCCTGTTGGCTGAACGGGATATGGAGGCACTGCTGGGGCTGCCCTATGAACTGCTGCAGGCTGAGTGGGTGGAATATGCCCTTGGCATGTTGAATCCGTCTCCCTCAGCGCTAAGTACCATGCAAGCCGAAGGTTTGCCGCGTGTCACGCCTTCACCCACGCCGACACGGACTCCGACAGCCTCGCCCACAGTGACCGCCACGCAATCGGGCGATTGAGCTGCATTTCTCCATGAATGGCTTTTCCCTGTACCGCATTGTTCGGCAGCGCCAACAACGCCAGGCAAATTTACGCAAAGACGGCGGCAGAACAACCGCGAATTTGGTGATGATTGTACCGGGCTTGCTGGTGGTCGCTTTGCTGGTGGGGGTGGTTGCGGGTGGTATCCTGTTTGCACGAGAGGCTGGCCGCTTTGGCAGTGTCAGTGTGGTTCCGGCTTATTTTGATGGTGAAAACGGCATCCTGCTGCGGCCCACACGCATCTATGACCGCACTGGCGAGGTGCTTCTGCATACGATTGGGCCGGAAGCGGTACCGCGTGCTTTTCTGGCGTATGACGAGTTCTCTCCCTGGTTGGTCAAAGCAACCGTGGCGGTGGTCGCCCCTAATTATTGGTCGGGCAGCGGATTGCTTATGATCTGGCAGGAGGAGGAGAACATTGCGGCACAGGTGGTTGAGCGGGTGCTGCTGCGCGGTGAAGAGAGCAGCCGCTTGATGCGCCTGTGGCAGAGTGCTTCGCTGCTATATGAGTACGGCAAGGAGGATACGCTGGCGTTTTATTTGAACAGCAGCGGTTATGGGCGGCAGACTTTTGGGGCACAACAGGCGGCGTATTATTATTTCGGCAAAAGCGCGGCTGAGTTGACCCTGGCAGAAGCTGCTCTGCTGGCGGCGGTGCAGCAATCGCCGGCGCTCAATCCGGTGGACGCACCCCTTTCTGCGCTCGAAAACAAAGACGCTTTGCTTGCGCTGATGGCTGCGGAGGGTGCGATCAGCGATGCCGAATACCAGCAAGCGCTGACACAAGAGATTGCGTTTCGAGAAATTGATCGCGCCAGTGAACAGCCTGATGCCTTCTCTGCGCTGGTGATTGCGCAGGTGTCGCAAGAAATCCCCATGGAACAGTTGCTGCCGGGTGGTTATTCCATCGTCAGCACGCTGGATGCGAATTTGCAGGCACAAACGACGTGTGTGCTGCAAGAACAATTGCGGCGTTTGACCGGTGATGTCACTGAAGGTGATTATTCTGTGCTGGAAACCTGCGAGGCCGCGCGGTTTTTAACAGCGCTGCCACCGGGGTCGCAGAATCCATCCGGTGAACCATTCGGCAGCGGCATGTTGATGGCTCCGCGCACGGGAGAAGTGCTGGCTCTGGTCGATCAACTCAAGGCAGACGGGTTTGAAGAGGCTTCACTGGCGCAAAACCCCGGCACCAGCCTTGCGCCGATGATCGCCCTGACCGCATTCAGTCGCGGTGAAAGTCCTGCCACTTTACGCTGGGATCTGCCGGGTGATGATCCGCGTCAACTGGTCCAGTATTTGACAGAAGATTGGTCATACCAGGGGCCGATGCGTTCACGCCAGGCGATCTTGCAGAACAACCGTCTGGTGTTGGCAGAATGGATGCTGGCGTTGGGGGAGAGTGATGTGTTGCGGCTGGCAGATACGATAGGGCTGCACTCTTTGCAGCAATCGCCGGCGGCAGCACAACTTTTGTTTGAAGGTGGCAACGTCTCATTGATCGAGCTTGGCTGGGCGTACAGCGTGTTTGCCAATCTGGGTACACAGGCAGGCAGCGCTGTTGCGGAGAATTCACAGCAAATTTCACCCAGACTGGTGATGAGTGTGAGCAATGTATTTGGTCAAATCCTGCCTCTGGCCTGCACAACAGCGCAGTCAACCACCGTGGTGGAGCAGGAACTGGCCTATCTGGTGCATGATATGCTGGCAGACGAGATCAGCCGCCGCTCTCTATTTGGATATCCGAACCCATTGAGCATCGGCCGCCCGGTCGGTGCCATGGTTGCATCCAGCCATCAAGATCAGCAGCATTGGACGCTTGGCTACACCCCCCAGGTGTTAGGCGGGGTATGGATCGGCAGCCGTGAAGATTGGCCGTTGGGAATGTCATCTTCTGCCAATGTGTGGCATGCCTTGATGCGGTATGCCATGCGCGATCTGCCGGTCGAAGGTTGGAACCGTCCTGCCGGTGTGGTGGATGTGACCGTGTGCGATCCTTCCGGATTGCTGCCGACCACTGCCTGTCAGCGGTTGGCAAGCGAGGTGTTCCTCGAGGGCAACCAACCCACCCGCTTGGATGCTTTGTATCAACAGTTTGCCATCAACCGCGAAACGGGACGGCTGGCAACCGTTTTCACACCCCTGGAATTAATTGACGAGCAGGTGTTTTTGGTCGTTCCCCCCGAAGCACTTGCCTGGGCACAGGCGAACGGCGTGCCGCTGCCGCCGGATGATTATGACACCATCCAGGCACTGCCAGTGTACGAGTTCACCCGGCTGACCACGCCTGAGAATTTCAGTTATGCCAGTGGATTGGTGGAATTTCGCGGCACAGCAGGAGGAGATGATTTTCAATCCTATCGTTTGCAGGCAGGTGAAGGGCTGAACCCTGATCGGTGGATCCAGATTGGAGAAGAAAGCACGCAGCCGGTAGAGGATGGCATCCTGGGGGTATGGGACACAACCGGGCTGGAAGGTTTGTATGCCGTGCGCCTGGTAACTGAACGAGCAGGGCAACTGGTCGAAACAGCCATTCTGCAACTGACCATTGACAACATTCCACCCGATGCGACACTGGTCTCAGCGGAGATCCTGGGCGAGATCAAGGCAAATACACGGGGAGAGTACTTGTTTCAGGTGCGGGTAGAAGATAACATAGGCATTGGAGCGGTGCGATGGTATATCGACGAGATGTTGGTAGAAGAACGGCTGCAGGCTCCCTATAGCGCTTACCTGTCTTTGATACCGGGAAGCTATTCGTTACAGGCAGAAGCGGTGGATTGGGCAGGAAATGGTACCCTCACAGATGTTATCGAAATTGCAATTATCGATTAGACTTTATTAATAAAAGGAAAAAAATGGTGAAAACGTTTTCAATTGCATTCAGGAGGTATTGAAACATTTCGGCAAAATGGGTATGATATATGTGCTTGAATATCCTAAGTTCGATTGGCAATTTGAGGTAGATAAAAAAGGGCATGAATGCTGTGCGTTCATGGCTTGTGTATCTATCAAATAACGTGGGTGTCATGAAAAAAGACCAGACGATTCTCGTAATATCTCCTAATCAGGCTGAGGCCGCTGAAACCACCTCTCTCTTAGAGAAAAAGGGGTACCAGGTGTTGGCAGCTTCCAGCTGGCGGGAAGCACGCGCGCAGATCACCATTGATCTTCCTGAATTGGTGATGGTCTCGGTGGATGAAGCGCCTCTGTGGGCGTTAGACTTGTTATGGGAATTGAAAGAAAACCTGCCGAACGCTGAATTCATTATTGTCACCAGGGATCCTGCCCAGCCGGTGGTGATTGATGCGCTCAATGTGGGGGTGCGCGGTGTGTTGTTGTATCCCTTCGACACCACCAAGCTGCTTTCGCTGGTGCAGAGTTGTTTGAGTGAATACCGCAAGCTTGAATCACTGCGCCGCTCAGAGGAATATTACAAAACAGTCGTAACCACTGCGCCGGATGTGATCATTCATCTTGACCAGGACGGCAAGATCAAGGACATCAATCGTATTCCCTGGTATCTTTCGGGCCGTAAAGTATTGGGCAGTTCGCCGATCAGTTTCATCGATGAAGATTATCATGAGATCTATCTGGCAACCGTTGAGCGCGTGATCGCCAACAATTCGATTGAATCCTGTGAATACGCGCTGCATGCCGCCAATGGTGAATTGGTGTGGTGCGAGGCCAATCTGGGTCCGATCCGCAAATTCGGTTCTATTGAAGGCGTTTCGTTGATCATGCGCGATGTAACCCGCCGTGTTGAATACATAGCCGAGATCGAACAGCAGCGCAACGAATTAAACATGCTCTTTGAACTGGGCAAAAAAGTCAACGCCACCCTCAACATTCACGAGGTATACGATCACCTGCATGACCAGGTGTCGGCGATGATGGACTGCTCCCAGTTTTCAGTGTCGTCGGTCAATCCTGAAACCAAAATGATCTGTTGCGAGTATTTTGTCAATGACAATGTACCGGTGGATGTTTCGTCTTTTCCGCCGATTCCGCTTAATCCCGAAGGCAAAGGCACCCAGAGCCGTGTGATTGTCTCTGGTAAACCAATGGTTCTGAACGATTACCAGACACATATGCGCACCTCCAAAAAGAAATTCATGGTGCGCAATGATGGCAGTTTGCACGAGGAAGAAGAAATTCCCGATGACGCTGACGTACCGCGCTCCGCAATCATTGCGCCGATGATCTTCAAGGGCGATGTGGTCGGTGTCATTCAAGTGATCAGCTACCGCTTGAATGCTTACTCGGAGAATGACCTGCACCTGTTAGAAACCGCCTGCACTCAGATGGCAGTGGCGAGCAATAACGCCATGCTCTATCGGCAGGCGCAGGATGAAATTCAAGAACGTATTCAGACCCAGCGCGAATTGCAAGAGTCGTATGACAGCACCCTGCGCGGCTGGGTGGCAGCATTGGAACGGCGCGAGAAAGAGACCGCCGGCCATTCCAAACGGGTGACGGAGTTGACCATGCGCTTCGCCACGTGCATCAATGTGGCGCAGGAAGAACGCATTCATTTCTGGCGCGGTGCCCTGCTGCACGACATCGGCAAGCTGGTGATCCCCGACAGTATTTTGTTAAAGCAAGATTCCTTGACAGAAACTGAATGGGCGATCATGAAACAGCATGGTGAATATGCCTATGAATGGCTCTCATCGATTGATTACCTCAAGCCTGTCCTGGCGATTCCCCGTTACCACCATGAACGATGGGATGGCAGTGGCTATCCACGTGGGTTGAAAGGTGAGGAAATTCCTCTGCCGGCGCGTATGTTTGCCATCATCGATGTGTATGATGCGTTGATGAACGATCGCCCTTACCGCAAAGCCTGGCGTACCAACAAAGTAATTGACTATTTCCGCGAGCAGACCGGCAAGTTGTTTGATCCGATGCTGGTGGATGTGTTCATCGAAATGATCACAGAAGACCACAAATCCAAGCGCCTGATCCCAATGCCGGCGGAGCTAAAGATCAAACGGTTGTGGTAATCCTCAAGATTTGAGCCGCACAATTGTGACGCCACTGCCGCCATCATTTTCGGCAGCTTCATCCCAACTTTTCACGTAGCGCGAGGTTGTGACTTCCTGACGGATGACAACGCGCAGACGTCCGGTGCCTTTGCCGTGCAGGATGCGTACAAAGGGTAACTGGGCAAGGTAGGCTTTCTCGAGATAACCACGCAGCAGGTCGAGGGCTTCCTCGGCGCGTTCGCCGCGCAGGTCGAGTTCGAGCGGTGGGGCAGCCTGGGTTCGATATAAACGCGGGACCTCTCGTTTTTCGTTTTCTGTGGGTTGAGAGGGGAGTGGATCGCCACCGCCCTGCACTCGTTTGATATCCTTGAGGGTGGTTTTCATGCGCATGAGTCCCAACTGCACTTCGGCGGTATCTCCTTCGATTTGCACCAGGGTACCTTCTTTCTGGAAGGAATGGACATATACACGGTCGCCGCTTTTTAATGGGCGTGGCTGCTGCAAGGCAGGTTTGGCGGGAGACGGAGAAACAACACTCTCTTCGCTGAAGACCTGGTTGATCTTTTCTTCCATCTGCTCCAGGCGGTCTTCGTCGCGTTCTGCCAGTGACTGCTGCCGTTTGGTTTCTTTCACCGCGCGGGCGGTGGCGGTGTCGCCTTCGATGGCGGCTGTGGATGCCTTTTCCGCGTAGCGTACAGCCCGCTTCATGCGTTTTTTCAAGTCGCGCATTTCTTTGCGCATGTCTGCCAGTTGATCTTCGGCTTCACGGCGGGTTTCCTGCAGAATTTTCTCGCGCTCTGCCTCAATCGACTGCCATTGCTGGTTCAGGCGTTCTTGCAAGCGCTCGTTATCGCGGGCTTTCTTTTCAGCGGATTCCCGGGCGAAACGCATTTGCTCCTGTTGATGCTGGATATCTTCCAGCATGTCTTCGGCCTTGTGTTCCACCGGGTCGATCTGCTGGCGGGCGTGGGCGATAATGCTTTTGGCAAGGCCTTCACGCTCGGCTATGAACAGCGCGTTGGATCGCCCTGGCAGGCCGATCATCAGGCGATAGGTGGGCGAAAGTGTGTCGAGGTCGAAGGACATGGCGGCATTGACCACCCCCGGCGTGGCATAGGCAAAGGATTTCAGACCGGCGAAGTGGGTGGCGATCATGCAGGGGATCTGGTTGGCGGTCAGGTAAGATAAAATGGCGTGCGCCAATGCTTCACCCTCCAGTGGGTCAGTACCTGAACCAAGCTCATCTAGCAACACCAATGCCTGTGAATGAGATTCTTGCAGGATGTGGATGATGTTCTTGATGTGGCCGGAGAAGGTAGACAGCGACTGTTCGATGGATTGCTCATCGCCAATGTCCGCCAGCAAGTTTTCGAAAATGGTGAATTGTGCGCCGGATGCTGCCGGAATGTGCAGTCCGGATTGCGCCATGGCAACCAGCAGGCCGGTAGTTTTCAGTGTAACGGTCTTGCCGCCTGTATTGGGGCCGGTGATCACCAGCGCGTAGTGCGGTTTTTCCAGCAGGATATCGACTGGCACCACGCTCTCAGGGTCAAGCAGGGGGTGGCGCGCTTTGATGAAGTGGATGTGGCTGCCGGGATGCTCCTGGTTGGCGGCCGGGCGGAAGGCAAGCACCTCTGGTTCGCTGCCTTTGATGTCTTCGGCATATTTTGCGACCATCAGGGCAAAATCGATCATGGCGACGCAATCGACGATCTGTTTGATCTGTAGATAAACTTCGCCGATTTCCATCGATAGCTCTGCCAGAATGCGGCGCACTTCATCGCGCTCCGCCAATTTCAATTCCTGCCATTCATTGTTGAGATCAACCACCGCCAGTGGTTCCACAAATAAGGTTTGCCCGGTGCCTGATTGGTCATGAATGATGGCGGGGATGCGGTTCTTGAAGTTGGCGCGCAAAGGAATCACGTATCTGCCGCCGCGCTGGGTGATCAAGGCATCTTGCAGCAGCGGTACAATGTCGGGGTTGCTGATCATGGATTGCAGCTTGTTCATCAGGCGATTATGGGCAACCTTGATCTCTCCGCGCAGGCGCGATAACTCAGGCGAAGCTGAATCCATCATCTGGTTGTCGGGCCCGATCACCCTGGATATACGGTCAATGAGGCCTTTGGGGGGTGTCAGATGACGGGCGTATGTCAGCAGATGCGGATAGAGCAACTCAGGGGCATCTTCGCGTAAATCTTCGGGTTTGATGGGTGAATCTGGATCAATTTCACCGCCCTTTTTGGTAAAAAAAGGCCGTTGTAGTTTGCGGGCGGATACCAGGGTGTCTTTGATCTCCACAATTTCTTCGATGCTAAGCACATAGGCACGTGAGGCGCGCTCTGCCGCGGGGCGTACATCGCGCACACCACCGATACGCAGATCCGGGTTCATAGAAAGCAGCAGGCGGGCTTCACGGGTGAAGGCCAGCCGTTCACGCACCTCTTCCAGCATGGAAGAGGGCTGCAATGCCAGGGCAATTTCGGCAGATGCATTGAAAGCAGCATAGTCAGCCAGTTGCTGCAACACTTTGGGATATTCAATCAGTTGTAGGGTTTTTTGGTCCATGATTGTTTCTTCACTCTCTTCTGGTCTGCTCCACATTAGCGCCAAACCAGACCGGCAGCAAGGGCTTTGCCGGCTTTCATTTTCTTCCGCCCAAATTATACCCGGTTTTCATGACGGTCAAGGGTGTGAGGGACGCTTAGTTTAGCGACGGTTGCGATCACTGGCTGAAATGGGCGGCCTGATGCTGGCGCCGAAAATTTCGGGACCCAACTTGAAACCTGCTGCCTCCAGTTTGTGCATGAATTGCGGGCGGATACCGGTGGCTTTCAATTCACCGAGCACCTTGCCGTTGGCATCCACGCCTATCTGGTCAAAGCGGTAGATGTCAGTCATCACCACGGTATTGCTCTCCATGCCGACCACTTCGGTGACGGAGGTGATGATGCGCCGGCCGTCACGCAAGCGGGTTTGCTGCACGATCAGGTCAATGGCCGAAGCGATTTGGCGGCGGACAACATCCACCGGTAGATCCATGCCGGCCATCAGAACCAGGGTTTCAAGGCGTGAAATTGAATCGCGCGGTGAGTTGGCATGCACCGTTGTCATGGAGCCATCATGTCCGGTGTTCATCGCCTGCAGCATGTCGATGGCTTCACCGCCGCGGCATTCGCCAATGATGATGCGTTCGGGACGCATGCGCAGGGCATTGCGTACCAATAATCGGATGGTGACCTCATTTTCGCCATCAAAATCAGGCGGTTTGGTTTCCAGCCGCACCACATGCTCCTGCTGCAGTTGCAATTCGGCGGCATCTTCGATGGTGATTACGCGCTCTTCTTCGGGGATGAAACTGGATAAAACGTTGAGGGTAGTGGTTTTACCCGAGCCTGTGCCGCCGGAGATGACGACGTTCAGGCGTGAAGCAACGCATACCCGCAAAAATTCTGCCATTTGGGCCGTCAACGAACCAAATTTTACCAGGTCATTAACGGTCAATTGTTCTTTGGAAAATTTTCGAATGGTGAGGGTGGAACCATCAATGGAACAGGGCGGAATAATGGCGTTAACGCGGGAACCATCCGGCAAGCGCGCATCCACCATGGGGTGCTTGTCATCGACATGCCTGCCCAGCGGTTCGATGATGCGATCAATGATCTGGCGCAGTTCACGTTCATTTTCGAAACGAATGCGAGTGCGCTCCACCTTACCGCGCCGCTCAATGAAGATTAAATCAGGCCCATTGACCATCACCTCGGTGATATCGGGGTCATCCAACAACGGCTGGATGGGTCCCAGCCCTACGATTGTGTGCAGGATTTGCCTCAGCAGTTCATCTTGCATGGGGCGCGATAATTTGACATTGGTGCTTTCATACGCCCGCATAATCAATGCGCGCGTGACTTCTATCAGCTTGTCTTGGGGGGGCTGCAAAGATAATAATTCGCGCTGCACAGATTCGATGATGAATTGGCGCAGCTTTGGCAGATCGATACTGGGCGGTGCAGGATTTTGTGTCATAAGGAATTCCCATTGAGCTTTGAGAGAAAGGGTAGCCTGCCATAATTATACAGCCAATTGGCGGCTTTTTTTGACTCAACCCGCTAATGAATACAGCCTTCTTGCAAAATGGGTATATAAAAAAGATTTGCTTGTATAATAGGGTTATTAAGTATCAACTTCGTAGAAAATCACAGAGAATCGAATGGAGAGGCATGTAGACCATCGAGTATACGCTGCCGAGAGGGTTGCTTTGACTTTTTGTCATTGTCAACCGTCTTCCTTTTGGCAAAGTAATGCGGAATATCATCATGCCCCAACCGAGAAAAAATTGCGGCCAGTGAATAGAGAGGAACCTGTATGAGCATTCATAATGTCGTTCTGGTGTATCGCAAAGAAGGAACGGATTGGCAGCGCAGAGAATTGTCATCCGGCAAGTACAGCATCGGCCGTTCTGCCCAGGCAGACATCCAATTTGATGCCCCCAACCTGTCACGCCTGCATGTGGAAGTGATCGTAGATGAAAACGGCGTGCGGGTGGTGGACCTAAATTCCTCCAATGGTTCATTCCTCAATGGCGAGAAACTGATGCCGCAACAGGCTTATCAGATGAAACCTGGTGATTTACTGCGACTCGGTTCTTTTGAGATGACTTTTGAGTGGGAAGAACCCGAACAACCCAAAGAGGAACCATTTGTAGAACTGCCGACCAGTTTCCGCGCACCTGAGCCATTCGAACGCACGCTGCTGGATGAAGAAGCCAGCCAGCCAGGTTTTGTCCTGCGTTTTACGGCGTTGGATGGAGAACCGGTGGAAAAACCGCTGGCGCCCGGAGACTATGTCATCGGACGGGCAGATACCTGCGACATTCCTTTACCGATTGGCAAAGTCTCACGGATGCACGCGCGTCTGGCAGTTAGTGATCTCGGCTGCACATTGGAAGACCTTGGGTCTTCCAATGGCACTTTTTACCAGGGTAATCGTGTAGAGGCGCACAGCAAGGTGCTGTTGACTGCCGGCAGCGTGTTTACTATTGGTGGCTGTGACATCACCGTTGCCATGCGAGGTGCAGCCATGCCAGCTGATGAAGTGGATGCGACCAGGGTGGATGAGATTCCCAAATTTGCCAGGCAAGAAATACCCGAACCTGCCACCCAGATTGATGCGGTGAGTGGAGAAGGGCCCACACAGCTGGACGGTCTTGAAAGCCAGCCGACAGAGCTGGATGCCGGCATTGAAGGAGCACCGACCGAAATTGAGGGTGTTGGTATCTCAGGTGATCGCACCACACTGGATGCACAGCCGCCCATGGCACCGGTGGGTGAATTGAGCAAAGGCGTTCTGTTAAAATTCCGCCGAGAACGCGGCGTATGGGATCAGGTTAGTCTGCTGCCAGGTGATTATGTGCTGGGGCGATCTGCCGAGGCGGATATATCGCTGCCGGATGAAGATATCTCACGCCGTCACCTGCAACTGAGCATTGATGCGCAGGCAGGTTGTTATGTGATGGATCTTGGCTCTGCCAATGGCACGCAGTTGAACGGTATGCCGCTGCAGCCGCGCAACCGCATGCCGCTGGCGGAGGGCGGATTGATCAAGCTGGGCAGTTATGAGATTCAAGTGGCGCCGCTGACCAGTGAATCTATGACGCAGATCCAGATCGGCAAGACGGAGATCGGTGAAACCGTGGTCGGCGCTACCCAGGTGATGCCGGCGGTATCGGTGCCGATCCTGCGCTGGCGGGAGGGCAGCGGTCCCTGGAGTGAATTCCAGCTGTTGACTGGTGAACAGATCTTGGGGCGCAGCAGCGAAGCACAGCTGAGAGTGCCCTCCAATACCATCTCTCGCCAGCATGCGCGGCTGTTCGTACAGGGGCAGCAGGTGTGGATCACGGACTTGAATTCCAAGAACGGCATTGTGATAAATGGGCAAAAATTGACGCCCAACCAGAGCGTACCGCTGCCATCGGGCGCGCGCTTTACGGTGGATGATTTTGTCTTTGAACTGGTGGTTGGCGCGGCTGCCGTCGCTGGTGAGATGAGCATGACGGCCTTTGAAGGTTCGGTGGGCCCGTGCATTCTCGAACCAGGCAAGATGAATTTGCTGTTGAACCTGCCGTCTGAAGTCAGCGGCGCAGACGAGACCATGATCGGTGCAGAGTTGGGCATCGATATGGCTTTACTCGGCGCGCAGGAAGCGCAGGCACCCATCAACCTGGCTGGCCATGAACGCGTGACCATCGGGCGTGCGGACGACAATATGATTGCCTTCAAACACCCACTGGTCAGCCGCTACCATGCCGTGATTGAGCGCATGGGCACCCGCACCCGCATCACCGATCTGCACAGCGCCAATGGCGTGTATATCAATGAGCAGGTGGTAGAGGGGCAGGGTTGGCTGAAACCCGGCGATGTGATCAAGATTGGCCCATTCGTGATCGCTTTCACCGGTAATGAATTGAGGCCGTCCACCGCGCAGTCTTACGCTATCGATGTGGTGGGATTGCAGAAATGGGTCACCAAAGACCTGAACCTGTTGAAGAATATCAGCCTGAGCGTGGGGCAGAATGAGTTTGTGGCGCTGGTTGGCATGAGCGGCGCCGGCAAAAGCACCTTGATGGACGCCGTCAACGGCTTCCGGCCTGCCACCCATGGGCGCGTGTATGTCAATGGTACTGATCTGTATCAGAATTATTCCGCTTTCCGCGACGATATCGGCAATGTGCCGCAGAGAGATATCGTTCATACAGAACTGACCGCAGAACAAGCGCTCGATTATGCCGCACAACTGCGCATGCCGCCGGATTCCAGCGCGGCAGAGCGCAAGCATGCGGTGGCAGAAACACTGGCTGACCTTGGGTTGACCTTCCGCAAAGATGTATTGATCTCACGCCTGTCGGGCGGGCAATTGAAGCGTGTTTCTATCGGCGTTGAGCTGCTGACCAAGCCGCGCTTGTTCTTCCTTGATGAACCTACCAGCGGCCTTGACCCGGGCACCGAATATGAGATGATGAAGTTGCTGCGGCGGCTGGCAGACCAGGGGCGCACAATTATGATCATCACCCACGCCACCAAGAACGTCATGTTCTGCGACAAAGCCATCATCATCGCCAAAGGCGGCAACATGGCCTTTTACGGCCCGCCAGAGGACGCACTGCGCTACTTTGATCAGTTCCGCTCAGACCGCGAGCGGTTGGAAAAAGATATGGAGTTCGACGATATTTATCGCATTCTGGAAGATCCTGCCAAAGGCAAACCGGAGCAGTGGCGTGAGCGTTACCTGCAAAGTGAATACGCGCGCTATACCCAGCCGCAGAATGCATTGCAGCAGGCGGCGCCGATTGACAAAAGCGCCCGCAAACGCGGCGGAAAACGCATTTCAGGATTCCGCCAATTCTTCATTCTCTCAAGCCGCTACCTGCGCTGCATGTTCCAGGACAAGGCGTCCTTGATTCTGATGCTCTCGTTGGCGCCGATTTTGGGTTTGATGAACTTCATCTGGGGTTCTAAATTGTTTGATCCGGTGCAGGGCAATGCCGCCAAGACCATGGGGGTGTGGTTCGCCATGGCCATCGTGGGTATTCTTGTGGGCTACATGGGTTCTATCCAGGAATTGGTGAAAGAACAAGAGATCTATAAGCGTGAGCGCGCGGTGGGGCTGAAGATACTTCCCTACATCATGTCGAAAGTGTGGGTAGGTGCGGCGCTGGCTTTCTACCAGGCCTTCTTCATCCTGGTGTTCACGGTGATTCTGGCAAGGCCGGCAATCAGCCATATTCTTGGTTATCTGGTGTTGTACGTCACCCTGTGGCTGGTGATATTCTGTTCCTTTATCCTGGGCTTGTTGATCTCTGCCATTTCGAAAAACCCCAACACCGCTCAATTAATCATGATCGCCACGTTTGTACCGCAAATCCTGTTGGCGGGTGTGCTTCAGCCGCTGCACCTGATCGTGGGCGGTGATTTGATGAGTCCGGTGGTGGTGGCGCGCTGGGGGTTTGAAAACTTTGTGAATGCCACCGGCATGGGTGACCCGCTGGTCAACGATATCTGCTGGGCTGGCTCAACCAAAGAAGAGCGCAGCAAGCTGACCTCAGAAGAAAAAGAGCTGTTGTGCACCTGTATGGGACCGCAGTTGTTCCGCAATTGCGGCACGATTCCGGGTATTCTCTCACCGGATATGTATGACGAGGAAGCCCAGGTCATGCTGGCGATGCCGCAACCTGAGCAGCCTGAGGAGCCGGATCGTCTGCCGACACCGACCCGGCGTAATACGCCCACGCTGCTGCCCAGTCCGACCTTCCTGCCCTCACCAACCTATTTGCCCACCCCGACGCCCTGGATGACGCCCACCAGCAAGCCCATCCGCCTGCATGTCAATCCTGAGCAGTGTGACGACGGCGAAGGCGAAGGCGGAGGCTGGACCCAAGAGCGCGAAGATTGTGTGAACCAGTTGGCGGCAAACGAGGTATATTTCCAGAAACAGGAAGCCGCAGAACAGATGGAAGAATATCAAGTTACGCGCGAGGCTCAGTTTGAGGTATATCGCGAAGACACCGAGAACCAGTTTAATGACTACCGCCAGGGTGTTGAAGGCCAGTTCGAAGAATACAAGGAAGATGTTGGTGACCAAATAGACCAAACCATCGACGAAGAGGTCATCTTGATGGAAGAGTATGCTGAGGAGAACCTGGATGTCTTCAATCTTTATAAAGAACAGATGGAAGAGTACTCTGATGACCTTTCCTATTATGAGCGCACCCGCCAGAAGGCGATCTCCTCGGCAGAAGCCATTTTGGGTATGCTGTGGGATGACTACGGACGCGTATTCCGCGGCGGTTCGATTGCCCGTATGTTCTACATCAGCCTGATCACGTTGGTGGAGTTCATTCTGTTGTTGATCTTTATGAAACGCAAAGATACGATTTAATCATTGATCTGAATTGCCAACGCCCGCCACAAATATCGGCGGGCGTTGTTGTTTTAAGGTATCATTGTGATGAAAGAACAGGTAAAAATTTGGAGGTGTATGATGGGTTTGCGCGAAGAAATTCGTGAGCAGCCGCAGGTGGCGGCAAGGATATTGGCAGAACAGCGTGAGAATATCGAACGCATCGCTGTTGATATTAAACGCAAAGATATTGCGTATGTCTTCCTGGCGGCACGCGGCACCTCAGACAATGCCGGGCGGTATGCCAAATATCTGTGGGGTGCCTATAACCAGATACCGCTGGCGATGGCAACCCCCTCGCTGTTCAGTATTTACCAGCAGCCGCCACAACTGAAGAATTCGTTGGTGGTCAGTATTTCGCAATCGGGCAAATCACCAGACATTGTCAGTGTGATGGCAGAAGCCAAACGCCAGGGCCAGCCTACGCTGACCATCACCAATATGCCGGATTCACCGCTGGCAGAGTATGCAGATTGGACCATTGACGTGTGCGCCGGTGAGGAAAAAGCGGTGGCAGCCACCAAGTCATATACCTCTTCGCTGATGGCGGCGGCGATGCTGTCGTGCGCGTTGAGCGGCGATGAAGAACGCTGGGAAAAACTGAGTATGGTGCCATTCTGGCTGGAGCAAGTGTTGACCAAAGAGGATCAGCTGGCGTATATGGCACAGCGCTACCGTTACATGGATGCCTGCGTGGTGTTGGGACGCGGTTTTCAATACGCGACTGCCTATGAGTGGGCGCTGAAGATGAAGGAAATGTGCTATGTGATTGCGGATCCGTATTCATCGGCAGATTTCCAACATGGCCCGATTGCGCTGGTGGAGCACGGCTTTCCGGTGATGGCGCTTGCCAACAAGGGCGAGGTACTGGGCGACATGCTGGGTTTGATGGATTTACTGCGACGAGAGCATCATGTGGAGCTGTTCACCATCAGTGATGATAATGACGCCCTGCGCCTGGCGAATTCTGCCCTGGCGTTGCCGGCAGGCATTCCTGAATGGATCAGCCCGATCGTTTCGATCGTACCGGCGCAGTTGTTTACCTATCACCTGACCAGGGTCAAAGGCTTTGATACCGAGTCTCCACGCAGTTTGAGCAAGGTGACCGAAACCTTTTAACCGGTTTTTCGACGGCTTGATAGGTTATTTTTGTTATTTGATAGCATTTGATAGCTTTTTGTTCCTATACTCAAAGCACATTAATTAGAATCTTTGGTATACAGGAGCAATAGTTATTTATGGAAACCCCCAGACATTGGCGAATGCGTACCCAGCGATATGCCCTCAAAGGCGAAGTATGTGCTCACTGCGGTGCGAAAGTGTTCCCGCCCCGTCCGATCTGCCCGTATTGCGGGCATGGCTTGGTGCAGCGCACTGAACAAGAACTAACCCTCGTGATTCCTGTCGTGGAATATGCCAAGGCAGAACGAAGATAAATTCAATATATAATTATGGAAACTCCACGGCATTGGCGATTGAAACAGCAGCGTCTGGGCATGGCAGGTGAAATCTGCCCGTCCTGTCAGGCGTTGATCTTTCCACCGCGTGATGTTTGCCCGGAGTGCGGCGGCGAGGCCAAAACCCCCTTCTATTTCAGCGGTAAAGGTGAGGTATATTCCTTCACCACGATGTTAAGCGGGCCGGCTGGATTTGAAGAGTATGCCCCTTATGTGGTGGCGCTGGTTCAATTGGAAGAAGGCCCGATGCTGACCGCGCAACTCACGGATGTGGATGTGGATGAGGTATTTATTGGTATGCCGGTCGAAATGGTGACGCGCAAGCTGCGCACCGACAACGGCGATGTAGGCACCATTATCTATTCCTACAAGTTCCGCCCGTTATTTGCGATGGCAAACCAGACCTGACCTGATCAAGACATTTTCGATGTGTGTGTTTTTCACTCTCTGTCGAACAGAACCCGTAATGTGCGGGTTCTGTTCCGTTAACTGCGCTTAAAAACAAAAAAAACTGGCGGTTGCTCAGTTTTTGCGGGAAGAGAGTTTTGGTATAGAAATCAGGAATGGGGAAGGGCTTTGCGCTGGGTGGAAAAGGCAATCTGGGGCTGGGGCTGCTGTTGGGGTTGTTCTTCTTGTTTCTTAAGTTTCAGTTCTTTGGTTTTGCGTTTTTTGGGGTTGATGAAGTTCATCTGCTGTGAATCGCTGGTCTTGGCTTTGGGCTCTTCCTCAACAATATCTCTGCCTTTGAATTCTTCCATGATGGCGCCATCAGTGGGGCTTACGCCTTCGCGTTTTATGACGATGATGAGGGTTTTCAGCAGAATCTTGAGGTCCAGCTTGAATGACCAGTTGTCCACATACCAGAGATCATGCGCGAAACGCTCATCCCAGGTTTGCACATTGCGGCCGTTGATCTGCGCCCAACCGGTGATGCCGGGCAAAACATCATGGCGGCGGATTTGTTCTTCGTCATAGTGTTTCAGATAACGAACCAACAACGGGCGCGGTCCGATCAGGCTCATCTCTCCGCACAGCACATTCCATAATTCGGGCAGTTCATCCAGGCTGGTATGGCGAAGAATGCCACCCAGTTTTGAGATGCGTTTTTCATCAGGAAAACGCCGTCCGCGCCGTTTGGGGGCGCGCATGGTGCGGAATTTGTACATGGTGAAGACTTCGCCTTTAAGACCAGGGCGTTCCTGGGCAAACAGAATCGGGGTGCCGTCAGAAATCCAAATTGCCACCGCGACCAAAAGAATGACCGGTGAGAGAAGAATTAGGAGCAGGGCAGAAACGACGATATCAAACAGGCGTTTCGACCAATGAACTCCTTCTGGTAATACCTTGAGTACCATAGTTACATTTTACCAAAGTCAAGGGTTTTTAAGCCAAAAAGGGCTGTCTCGTAGGGTTTTCGTCAGATACATGGGTGAATTTTGTTAATAAATATGCAGTTTTTATGCCAAATTCACCCTAAAAACCGGGTATTTTGATCTCAGGGGCAATACTTTCGCCCGCCTCGCTGATGAAATCGGCAGGTTCGTCATACAACAAACCCATTTGAGAATGCATGACGCGGCTGCCTCTGATCCAATAGAAGGTCTGGTCATATTCACGCCAGGTACGCACATACAGAACGCCATTTTGGTTAACAGCATAACCAAAAAACGGCATGGGTTCTTGTTGAGAATCGAACGAAAGATAATGACGGCTATTGCTGATATCCGCTATCGTACGATACATGTAGGAGCCCTGCAAGATGCGTGACATGGGAGCGTCTTCCAATGTTATCAATAATGGTTCAGAGGAGTAATTTTCCGCTGTGAAGAACAGGCTGTACTCGTCGGCAATCATGCCGCGAAACGGCACCGGATCGGGAAACCAGATCAGGTCTCCGCTGGACAAGAGGTCGAAACTGCCGTATTCATTGAGCAAAAAAGTGTCGATGGTATTGACTGCCCACAATTGGACTTCGGCTGCATTGTTGAATGGATCAATGAAGGTCAGGTTGCCATTGGATTCATACACAAAGTCCCAGCCGTCCGGCAGGCTGATCGAGAGCGGCGGCAGGCGGAAGTAGCGCTCATCAGAAAGTTCGTATAGTTCAGCCTGCGGCTGCAGCATGATTTGATCAAAATGGTCATCATTCAATTCGCTCTCGACAACCGCGGGGGTCGGGGTGTTTTCTTCTGCAGTTGTTGGGGTGGGCGTGGGCAGTTCCGGTTCAGCTTGATTTGCGAGCAAGGCCTGTGTGGGCAGGCTGTCGATCTCCTGCTGTAATTGTGCCAGTTCCTGCTGTGATTGATCAGCGCGGGCTGCCAGGGTTTTTTGCTGGTTCATCACATTACCGGTCAGAGCGTTGAGGTGATTGACCTGCCGGTCAAGCATCAGCACCCAGCCTGCAAGGATGATAACCCCCAGCAGGATTAAGGCTGTCATTCCCAAATTAAGCGAAACCAACAAATTGCTCTGGTTATTTTCTTTGTCCATACCAGATCCGCGATTGTTCATGGTGCTTTTATTGTATGAAGGGCGGTTGAATTGGTCAAGCTTTCGGCAACTTTCAATTCTGGCAAGCGACACTATTGCTGATTGGAAAAAATGTTAACCATTGTTGGCGGAGTAAATTTGTTTGATACAATCATATTGAGTATTTGGATTCATCTTTGGGAGAACCTCTATGGGTGTTGATGCTTCTTTCGATATAGATGCTGTGCTGCCGCCGGCAGGTGAACCTGATTTTACCCAGTTGCTGCGGGTGCTGCGACGAGAAGAACCCCATCGCCCGACTTTGTTTGAATTCTTTCTGAATGACCGTCTGTATGAAAAGCTGGCAGGCAAGAAAATTTCGCCAGAGATGGAGTGGATCGCCTATGAGCGGGTGCGTTTTGCGGCGTACCCGCGGGCTGGTTATGACTATGTGACCGTGAAAGTGCCTGGCTTTGAATTTCCGCACGGAGAACAGGCGCATGACGCTTCCGTGTCGCAGAATGAAGGTGCGATGATCTCAGACCGCGCCAGCATGGAGGCTTACCCATGGATCGAAGCGGAAACGGCGCGCTATGACTGGCTGGAAGAGCTGGCGCAATATCTGGCGCCGGGAATGAAAATGGTGATCTGGGGGCCTGGCGGGGTGCTGGAAAATGCCATTGCGTTGGTGGGGTATGAAAACCTGTGCCTGTTGATCATGGATGATCCCGATTTTGCCATGGAGCTGTTTGCTAACATTGGCAGCCGTCTGGAGCGCTATTATCAGATTACTGCAGCCTATGATTTTGTCGGCGCTTGCATTTCTAACGATGATTGGGGTTTCAAGACCCAGACCTTGTTCTCGCCACGCGCCATGCGCCAGTTCGTGTTTCCGTGGCACAAGCGCATTGTGGAACAGATTCATGCGGCTGGCAAGCCTGCTATTCTGCATTCGTGCGGCAACTTTCTCAAGGTGCTGGATGACATCGTGGACGACATGCAGTTTGATGCACGCCATTCCTACGAAGATACCATTATGCCCGTTGAAGAAGCGTATGAAGACCACCATCACCGCCTGGCGATTTTGGGCGGGATCGATGTGGATTTTGTCTGCCGCGCGCCCATAGAAACCATTGAAGAACGCTGCCGCCAAATGCTGGCAAGGGTCAGAGGGCGCGGCGGGTATGCATTGGGGACAGGTAACAGTGTGCCGGCCTACGTGCCGGACGAAGGATATTTTGCTATGATTCGCACGGCTCTGCAGATGCGGTGATATCATAGATATTAAGCAAACAGGTTAAAGGAGAGAAGATGATGGCCAAACACATAGGAATCCTGACAGCAGATGGTGACAGTCCGGGATTGAATGCCGCCATTCGCGCTTTTGGCAAGTCTGCCATCGGGCATCATGGGTATCGTATCACCGGATTTCTGGATGGTTTTCATGGCTTACAAACCAATACTGCCATGGAGATGTCAGCGGGTGATTTTTCGGGTATTTTAACCGCTGGCGGCACCACGTTGGGCACCAGCCGCCTGAAGATAGATGACCTGGAACCACTGATCGCTTCTCTTGAAGAACATGAACTCGACGGGCTGGTTTGTTTTGGCGGCAAGGACACGCAACACCTGGCGTACCGCCTGAAACAAGCCGGGGTGAATGTAATCACGCTGCCCAAAAGCATCACCAACCACATTCCCAAAACCGACCGCTGTATTGGTTTTGACAGCGCTCTGACAGTGGCGGCTGAATCCATAGACCGGCTGCACACCACCGCCCACAGCCACCATCGTATCATTGTGGTGGAGATCATGGGCGACGATGCAGGCTGGCTGGCGCTGGGGGCCGGCATTGCTGGCGGGGCGGATGTGATCCTGATCCCAGAGATCCCCTATCATGTGGACAGCGTGGCGGAGACGATTCTGGAACGCAGCCGCAAAGGCAAGCGTTTCAGCCTGGTGGCGGTGGCAGAAGGGGCGATCTCCGAAGAAGATCATCAATTTTTCTTGAAGGCGCGCGAGGTGAATCAATTTTTGCGTTCGGGCAGTGATGATTATCAGGAGGTCGAATCTCAGTTAATGCAATTGGAAGAAGACTTTACTGGTAAGACCATTGACCTGGCGCAGCGATTGAACCAGGCGACCCAATTGGATACCCGCATCACCATTCTTGGTTTTCTGCAGCGCGGCGGTGCCCCCACCGCTACAGACCGACTGCTGGCAACGACGCTGGGTACCAGCGCGGCGCTGCTGGCGGCTGATAACCACTGGGGGGTGATGGTGGCGAATCAGGGCGGGGAGGTAGTGCCGGTTGCGCTGGAGGAAGTGATCCAGGGTGAGAAAACCGTGCCGCTCGACCATCCCTGGGTGATGAGCGCACGTGCGGTTGGCACCAATCTGGGCGACTGAGCCTTTCTGCAGAAAAAAGCAATTGCTTTGTCAATGTTTCCAATGACGGGTAGGTTATAATAGCTGCATGCGCACACAACCACGGGATTATCATCACGTAGCCATCATCACACACCCAAACCACGCAGAAACCGATGCGCTGGTAGTGGAGGTGCGTCAATTCTTGATAGGCAGCGGGGTGGAGGATATTTGTTCTTTCACCTTTGAACAGGATGATCCACCGCAGTGTTTGTGGGAGCAGGAACTGGATTTGGTGATCACAATCGGCGGCGACGGCACTATGCTGCGTGCCAGCCATTTGTGCGGGCCACGCGGCATCCCCTTGATTGGTATCAATATGGGCCGGCTGGGTTTTCTGACTGAGTTGACCCGTGATAATTGGCAGGATCATCTGCCGACCTTGTTTGGGCCAGATTCACCCGCCCGCCTGGAGCAGCGTATGATGCTGCACGGCGTGCATTCACGCGGTGACAAAGTGTTGCATGAATGGGATGTGTTGAATGACCTGGTGGTGGTGCGCGGGCGCTTCGTGCGCCCGATCACGCTCAGTGTAAGTGTGAACCAGACTCCGATTGTAGGCTATGTAGCGGATGGTTTAATCGTTTCTTCTGCCACCGGTTCCACCGCTTATTCACTGGCGGTGGGCGGGCCGATCCTGCTGCCAGAAATGCGCAACATGGTCATCATCCCCATCAGTCCCCATTTCTCCATCGATCGTGCGTTTGTGCTATCTGACCAGGACGAGGTTTCGATTCGCCTGGAAACCGAACATGAAGCCGTGATCAGCCCGGATGGCAAACAATCCGTGATGATCGAAAATGGCGATGTGCTGACGGTCAGCGCCAGCACGTTCACAGCTGATTTTGTGCGTTTTTCGTCAAAGCGCGCCTTCTATCGCAATATCATACAATATATGGAGCGCAACCCGATTGCGCTCAAATTGTACAACGAGAATGCTGAACAGGATTGATGCATGACCGAAGACCAGGCAAAAACCTTCTGCCACAATCACCCCACGGTGGAAACCGCGTTGCGCTGCAACCAGTGCGGTGAATATATCTGCGCCAATTGTGCCGTACATACCCCCACGGGCTATCGCTGCAAGGATTGTCTCCGCCAACAGCAGAAGAAGTTTGATACCAGCCAGCCGATGGATCTTGTTTTTGCGGTGGTGGTAGCGGGTGTGCTGTCATTTCTTGGCAGCCTGGTGATCAGCTGGGTGGTTGGGTTTTGGGGGTTTCTGTCCATTTTTCTGGCGCCGATCGCCGGCACCATCATCGGCGAGGCGGCCCGCAAGGTAACCGGACGCCGTCGGTCGAAGAAGCTGTTTGTTTCAGTGGCGGTGGCTACAGCACTTGGTGCACTGCCGCTGTTCATTTTTAGTCTGCTTGGGTTTCTCCTTACCCTGGGGAGCGGGGCGGGTGGTTGGTTATCGATCTTGCGGCCGGTGTGGTTTGGTTATTATCTGGTGACGGTGACCACCACGGCGTATTTCCGTATCTCCGGTCAACCGTTGCGGTTGAAACGATAAGGCGGACGGGCAGCGCGTTATGTTGAAGGAATTGCGAATCCAGGATTTTGCCATCATTGAAGAGTTGAACCTTGCCTTCGGTTCCGGTCTGGTGATCTTGACCGGTGAAACTGGCGCGGGCAAATCTATTTTGCTGGACGCAATTCTGACATTGGTGGGGGCGCCGGGTGATATGACCTTTATCCGCAAAGGGGCTGAACGCGCCATTGTAGAGGGTACCTTCACTCTTAATCCTTCTTTGCATGAGGGACTGATTGCGATCTTAAAAGAAGAGGAACTGTTGCTGGATGAGCATGAATTGACCTTATCGCGAGAACTGCGCAGCAGCGGACGTTCGCTGGCGCGGGTGAACGGGGTCAGCGCTTCCGCCAGGGTGGTGCGCTCATTGAGTGAGTACTTACTTGATATTCACGGCCAGGCGGAGCATCTTTCGTTGTTGAACACACGCCAGCATATCAAGCTGCTGGATCGTTATGCCAATGTCGACGGGGCGCTGGCAGATTATCAGAAGGAATACCGTGCTTTGCAGCAACTGCGGCGTGAACTGGCAGACCTGCGCCAGGCGCAGTTGGATGCCGAACGCCGTATGGATTTGCTGGAGTTTCAAGCAGGCGAAATTGAGGCAGCAGGTGTCAAGCCGGGGGAAGATGAAACCCTGAAGCAGGAACGCGACCGCCTGGCGAATGCCGAAACACTCAGCCAGCTGGCATCACAGAGCCTGTTCTTGATCGAAGAAGGCGATGAACAGGTACCGGCAGTATCAGACCTGTTGGGCGAGATCAGCGCTGCCGTGCTGGACCTGGCAAAATTGGACAAAGCACAGCAAGGGTTGGCGGACACCTCTGAATTGATCATTGACCAGCTGGCGGAACTGGAGCGCTCGCTGCATGACTATCTTGAAACCATCGAGTTTAACCCGGCGCGCCTGAACCAGGTGGAAGAACGGGTGGACCTGCTCAACCGCCTTAAGCGTAAATATGGCGGCAGGCTGGAGGCGGTGATTGCCTTTGGCAAACGCTGCCGTGATGAAATCGAAACCATCACCCACGCTGATGAACGTATCGAAGTGCTGGAACAAAAAGAACAGGAATACCTGACAATCTTGAGCGACAAAGCTATGGGTATCTCGGCCGCACGAGCCATGGCTGCTGTGGCGATGGGCAAAGGCATCGAACAGGAGTTGAATGACCTCAACATGAGCGGCGCACAATTTCAGGTTTCCTTCAACCACCAACCAGATGAAAATGGATTGCTGATCGCCAGCGGTGAGCGGGTGGCATTCAGCGAAAACGGCATTGATGTGGTCGAGTTCCTCATCGCCCCGAACCAGGGCGAGGGTTTCAAACCGCTGGTCAAAATTGCCTCAGGCGGTGAGACCTCCCGTTTGATGTTGGCGCTGAAGAATGTGTTGACCAAAGCCGACACCATTCCTACGCTGATCTTCGATGAGATTGATCAGGGCATTGGCGGGCGGGTTGGTTTCATCGTCGGAGAGAAATTGTGGCGATTGGCGCGCGAACACCAGGTGTTGTGCGTGACGCACCTGCCGCAATTGGCGGCTTTTGGCGACAGGCATTATCACATCGCGAAGCAAATCACGGAGGATGAACGCACGGTTACCCGTGTGGAACTGGTGGAAGGGGAGCGGCGTTTACAGGAATTGGCCGCCATGCTGGGCGGCGTGGGCGACACCAGCTTGCAGGCAGCCGAAGAGTTACAGCAGCGCGCCAGGGAACGTCAGCAGGTGCTGGCTGCGCGATTGGACTGAAGCAATCTGGTTATCACTTTTTTTCGATTAACATCTCTGGCTTAAATTCAGATACCGGACCCTGATAAGGTTGTATACCAAACATGTCCGGGTTGTAGGGGCGTTTGAATGACAGAATTGCCAGTTCTGGGCAGTAATTAAAACAACGCAGACACTTAATACATCGGTCATCGAATTGCGGCAATCCTTCAACCAGGGTGATGTTATCGACCGGGCACAGACGCACGCAACGACCGCAGCTGGTGCATTTCTGGGGATCTACACTCCATAGTTTCATTTTGTAAGACTCAAAAGACTTGCGCCAGAAGTAACGTTGGGTCCAGCCGAAACTCCAAAAAGAGTTCTTGCCCATGATCCAGGGTTGGTTGTCAACAATGCGCTGTGCGAGTTTGGCGGCTCGTTCGGCGGCATGCGGCAATTTTGCCTGAAATAGCTTCAAGATCATGGTGATGATCCAGCCAAAATCAGCATTGATGTTGTTGGGCATGTTAAAGTGCACTGCCCAGCGGATCTGGTAGCCTTTGGCTTCGATCAACTTGTGCAAAAAATAGGCGCCATTACCTGACCAGGCAGCCTGGGTGACATAGATGAACATGGTTTTTTGCCCGGTCACAACCGGGAGATTGTGGATGAATTTCTGCATGATGAGGGGCGCGTCGGAGCCATAGGTGGGATAGCCAATGCCGACCATGGCCGCTTTTTCGATTAATTCCTGCACCTTGGCATCTGTCGCCTGTTCGATGGAGATCGGCTGCGGCTGGCAGCCGCGCTCTTGCAGTTCCTCCGCGATCTGGTTGCCAACCCACCAGGTGTTGCCGGTGCCTGAGAAGTAAAAGATGGGAATGAATGTTTCCGTCATTTCTGTCTCCTGTTTCACCTTTTCCTCATCAATGATGTCATTTTTGTGCCTGCAGGGTTGGGATGGTGAAAGAAAAGGTAGAACCTTTGCCTACCTCACTATCAACCCAGATCCTGCCGCCATGGGCTTCGATCACGGTTTTGGCGATGGAAAGACCCAGGCCCATGCCTTTGGTGGTGCGGGCGCGGTCTACCTTATAAAAACGTTCAAAAATCTGGCTGGCATCCTCCGCGGGGATACCAATGCCATTATCGCGAATCGAAACCGTGATCTCGTCTTCGCTCTGTTGAGCACTCACTGTGATCGCCCCGCCGGGCGGGGTGAATTTGATTGCGTTGTGCAGCAGGTTGGTGATAACAGCGCTCAGGCGTTCGGTATCCGCCATTACCATCGGCAGAAAGCGGGGTAACTCAAGGGTTAAAGAAAGTTTGGCGCGCTCCGCCTGGGACAGCATGCGTTCGACAGCTGGCTCGAGAATCGTTGCCAGCGGGATTGGTTTGATCTGCAGCGGTACCTCGCCAGACTGGGTGCGTGATAGCTCCAGCAGTTCTTCGACCAGTTGTGACATGGTTTCAATGGATTCTTCCATTAAGTCCAAGAAATGCTGGGCGGCTTCAGGATCATCGATGGCACCGTCTTGCAGGGTTTCCGTCATCAAGCGCAGGGAGGTGATCGGCGTGCGCAGGTCATGGGAGATGTTGGAAATAAAATCTCTGCGGATGGTTTCCAGTCGGCGTAAGGCGGTCAGGTCCTGCAAAATCAACAAGTAGCCCAGTTCCTGTAATTCAACGAAGGGTGTGATGATGACCTGTAAAAAACGCCCCTGTTCGCCGCTGGTTTCGATGAGCGCACCCTGCTGTTCGCCACTTTCCTGGCATCTGTGCCACAGGTCAATGACCTGGTGATGGCGCACCACCTCAGCGAAGGAGTGGCCTACGGAGTCTTCCTGGCGCGTGAGCAATAACTGCATGGCAGCCGGGTTGATGTATTTCACCATGCCAATGTTATCAGTAATCAAGGCGCCATCCGCCATTTGCTCCAGTACCACTGACAGGCGGTTTTTTTCGCTGTTAATGATCGCCAGCTGGGCTGCAAACCGTTCGCCCATATTGTTGAGAGCGCGGTTCAATGACTGCAGGTCCTGCGAACGCGTGTGTGCGATGGTATATTTGAAATCGCCTGCTTCGAGGCGTTCCAAGCGTTCTGCCAGTTCACGGATGGGGCGGGCGTTGTTGTTGGAAATAATGATCGAGATGAGGATAAAGATGACCACCATGGTGCCGGTCAACAGGGTGATGATCTGCGATACCTGGTTCAGGTAAGCATTGAAAGTTGTTGAAGGAATCGCAACCCGCACCACACCGACCATCTCGCCGGCGTGCACTGCGCTTGCTGCGGTGTAGATAACTTCTTCCTGCAGGGTGGCGCTGCCGCGGATATTGGCACCTTCACCAAAACGGATGGCTTGCTGCACTTCGGGGCGGTATAAGTGGTTATCCATGGTCAGGCGGTCATCATTTGATTCGCCCAATACGGTGCCATCAGGGGCGATGAGGGTGACTCTTGCGTTTAACAGTTGTGCGTAATGGCGGGCGATGTCATCGATCCCTTCAGAAGGGGTGGCTTGTGCCAGTTGCGGCGCCAGCACTTCTGCCAGCAAATGGGACTCACCCAACAATTTTTCCTGATAGACGTTGAGGAAGGTATTGCGCAACAGGGTGGTAACTGACAGGGCAAGAATCATCATACCCACTACAATGATGATGATGAAGGGGATCGCAATTCGATTGCGCAAGCTGTTGCGCAACATGGTCAACCCTCGAAGCGATAACCGGTGCCGTGGATGGTGATAATGCGGGCGGGGTTGGCCGGATCGGGTTCAATTTTTTCACGCAGCCAGCGGATATGCACGTCTACGGTGCGGGTGCCGCCGGTATATTCCCAACCCCACACTTCGCGCAGAATGGTGTCACGTGAGAGAGCGGCACGGCGGTGAGAGGCAAGATAGTGCAGCAGGTCATATTCTTTGGGTTTCATGACGAGGATTTGACTGTTGCGCGTCACCTCACGGCGATTGTTATCGATGACCAGGTCGCCATGCTGCAGGATTTGTTTGGCGTCCCCCGATTCGTTTTTTCCTTTTTGATCGGCGTCATCCTGAATCATCTTCATGCGGCGCAGGTGGGCTTTGACGCGTGAAAGAAGTTCGCGCATGCTGAACGGTTTGACAATGTAGTCATCGGCGCCCATCTCCAACCCCAGTACGCGGTCAATCTCACCCGAGCGGGCGGTCAGCATGATGATGGGCAGGTTAAGTTCTTTGCGCAAGATGCGGCAGACTTCAAACCCATCCACGTTGGGCAGCATGATATCCAGGATCATCATATCCGGTTGGTGCTGCTTGGCGAGTGTGATGGCGGTTTCACCGTCGGCGGCAATAAGAATTTCATATCCCTGTTGACGCAGGTTATAGGCGATGGTTTCCCGCAAAGCGAGTTCGTCTTCAACTACCAGAATTGTTTCGGTCATGGTTGATCTTTTCTGTTAACAAACTGAATTGATTATAACAAAATGCTACCTGTTGAACGGATGAATAGTTTAACGGATTGTTAAAGCTCAATGAATTGCCTCCTGCCGGGCGGGCAGGTGCTCGTTGATGATTGTCATGGCTTCCGTTACTGCCAGTTGCACATAAGGCGTGCAGGAGGGGACTTTGCGGCGCTCACTCAGTTCAAAGCACAACAGCGAATCTGCACCGCAGTTGGTTTCAAAGTTGTGCAGGTATTCCAGACAGAGTCTGGTCAGCAGGGTATCATCCTCATCCGGCTGTGTGCGGCCGAACAGCGAACCCAGCACGATCAAACCGCCGCTGACTGCACCGCAGATGTGCTGCTGGGTGCCAGCGATGCCGCCCATGAAAGCATCGGAAGCTTTCATAAGGGCTGGATCAGCGTTACCATGTACCAGTTCCAGCAGGGTGCGCGTCACGGCTTCAGAGCAGTGGTAGCCCTGTGAGAAATAGTGTGCTGAAAGATGCGCGCCTGCGTTCTCTGTCATTTTCAAGTCTCACCCTTTTTTCTACGCAAACCTTCAGGATGATTGTAACAAAGTTTCAGCCAAATTTGCCTGCCACATAGTCCGCGGTTTCTTCCATCAGCGGGTTGGTGAACAAACCGACGGTGGTGTTGAACTCCACCAGAACCCCGATACGCTCATCAATGCGCTCCTTCTCAAGCGAAAGGAAGGCGGTGTAATCTGAGACACGGCTCGCCTGGCTCATATTGTGGGTAACGATGACGATGGTGTATTGTTCTTTGAGCTGTTCCATCAGGTTTTCGATATGCATGGTGGCGATTGGGTCGAGGGCAGAAGCGGGTTCATCCATCAGCAGCACTTCGGGTTCGGTAGCCAGGGCACGCGCGATACACAGACGCTGCTGCTGACCGCCGGAAAGCTCCAACCCGCTTTTGTTCAATTTGTCTTTGACCTCATCCCACAGGGCGGCTTGTTTCAGGCTGCGCATCACCAGTTCGTCCAGGTCGCCCTGGTAATGGTTGAGGCGCGCCCCAAAGGCGACGTTGTTGTAGATGCTCTTGGGCAGCGGGTTGGGCTTCTGGAATACCATGCCGACATTGCGGCGGATCATCACCGGGTTGGTGTTTTCCTCGTAGATATTTTTTCCGTTGAATAGAACCTGGCCTTCGGTACGTGCTTCCGGGTTGAGGTCGTTCATGCGGTTCATAGAGCGCAGCAGGGTGCTTTTACCGCAGCCAGACGGGCCGATGAACGCTGTGATTTTGTTGCGCGGGATATCCAGGGAGATTTTATCGATCGCCATGCGGTTGTTGTAATATACAATCAGATCTCGTATGGAAAAGACCGGGTCTTCGATGGGGATGGCAGCCTGTTGGTGGGCCTGTACTTGCATGGTCATGGTCATTTCCTTTTACCAGCGGGTTTCAAAGCGATTGCGCAGAAAGGTCGCAACCGCGTTCATGCTCAACAATACTGCTAACAACACCATGATACCGGCAGCCGCCAGATGAATACGGAAATCGGCCTGCGGGAAAGAGATCCAGTTGTAGATCTGGATGGGCATGGCGGTGAACTGATCCCAAATAGAATCAGGCAAAAAGGGCACATAGGAGAAGGCACCCATAATGAGCAGTGGGGCGGTTTCACCGATGGCACGGCTTAAGGCAAGGATGATACCGGTCAGAATGCCAGGGGCGGCAATCGGCAGTACATTGGTGTTAACTACCTGCCAGCGGGTGGCCCCCAGGGCAAAGGCACCCAACCGAATGGAGTTGGGAACCGCGCGGATGGCTTCTCGTGCAGAAATGATAATGATCGGGAGGATCAAGAGACCCATGGTCAACCCACCAGCCACCATGCTGCGGCCGAAGGGCAGGTGGATTTCCAGCCAGGGGATACCGAACAAATTGAAAATCCAGCCGCCAACTGCGCCGGGGTTAACAGGAATGTTGAAGGTGGTTACGAACCAGCTGCCAGGTGAAAAAATGCCATACATTCGTCCGAACACCACCAGCCCCAGCATGCCGTATACGATAGAGGGCACACCGGCCAGGTTGTTGATGTTGATGTTGATGAAATTGGTCAGCCAGTTTTTCGGGGCATATTCTTCCAGGTAGATGGCAGCCCCGATGCCAACCGGTATACAAAACGCACCTGTCACGGCAAGTACAATGGCACTGCCGACGATGGCGGATTTCATGCCCGCCTCTTCTGGCTTGCGCGAGTGGAAGTTGGTGAACAACTCGGGCCGTACCCATTCGTGGCCTTTAATGACAATATCTGCCAGCAGGAATGCCAGCATGATCAAGCCAAACAGGGTTGCCATCAGGATTATGACAAAGAATATGCGGCCGATCCACTGGCGCAGCCCAAGGCGTTCTTTAAAATTACTATTAATGGTTTCGGTGGCAGTGCTCATTATTCATACACCTCGCGGAATTTATTAAGAATTCTATTGCTGATGATGTTCATCAGGAAGGTCATTGAGAACAGAGTAGCGCCCACCGCGAAAATCGATTGACTATTGATGGTACCCTGCGGGGCATCACCAAAACTGACCTGAACGATGAAGGCGGTCATGGTTTGCACACTATCAAGCGGGTTGAGGGTCATGCGTGGTGTGGCGCCGGCAGCGATGGTGACTGCCATGGTTTCACCGATGGCGCGTGATATGGCGATGATGAAAGCGGAGATGATGCCGCTGAGGGCGGCCGGAACGACCACTTTGGTGGCAACCTCAAATTTGGTGGCACCCAGGGCATAGGCGCCTTCGCGCAGGGAGCGGGGCACAGAACGCATGGCATCTTCGCTGATGGATGTGACCATGGGGATGATCATGATACCAACCACAATGGCGGCGCTCAGGGCATTGAAAAAGCCCATGCGTCCACCCAGGGTTTCTTCCACAAAGGTTTTCAGCAGGGGAGTGACAAAACTGATCGCAAAGTAGCCATATACAACGGTAGGAATGCCCGCAAGGATTTCAATGGCGGGTTTCAGAACCTTGCGCAATTTGCTGGAGGCATATTCACTCAAGAAGATAGCGCTGCCAAGACCCAGGGGTATGGCGATCGCACCAGAAATTAAGGCGATCATCATGGTGCCGCGGATCAATGGCCTGACGCCGAAGTTGGTAGATTTCACCTCGGAAGCCAGCGGGCGCCAGTCGGTGCCGGTGAAGTAATCCCACAGGTTGACTTCAGGCCGGGCGAAGAAACCGATGGTTTCGCTGAACAGAGAAAAGATAATGCCGATGGTGACGAAAATTCCTAAAATCGCACATAGAAAGACGATACTGTGGACAAGTTTATCAGCGGATTTACGCTGTCTGAGGTTGCTCATCTGCGCGGCAGTGAGCAACTGGGTGTTGACTCCAGTTTGTTTTCTCAAAAGTTGACTAAGCATATTGACCTCTATTTTTGCTGCGTTTTGAGTTTTTACTGCTCAGAGGGACAGATGTTTTTGGGTATCTGTCCCTCTGAATTTTACGTCAGAAACGAAGGGTTTGGAGTAATTATTGTGCCAGGGTGCTGTTCACCAGATCGATATTGGACTGATAAGTACCGGTGGGGGGCATAGAGTAGCCGACCTCATCCATAATGAAGGGGGCGCCGCTGTCACTGAGGAAGAATTTGACGAACTCAGCCACCTGGGGTTTGGTTTTCAACGATTCGATGTTGACATAGATGAACAGGGGGCGAGAAAGGGGATTGTAGGAGCCATCCTGCACGGTATCGTTGGAGGGGACGACGGCGTCGCCGTTTTTGTTGACAACGGGGACAGCGCGCACGGCTTCGGTGTTATTGATGTAGTAAGCGAAGCCGAAGAAACCGAAGGAGTAGAGCTCGTTGGCGATACCATCGAGGAGGACGTTGTCGTCGGATGAGAAGGTGGTGTTGGCGTCCTGGCGCAGGTCTTTTTCGCCGGTCTCTTTTTCAACGATCTCGGTCATGTAGTCGCGGGTGCCGCTGTCGGGATCGGGGATGAAGAAGAGGATTTCTTCATCGGGGTAGGAAGGATCGAGGTCCGACCATTTGGTGACAGTGGTGCTGGCGCTGAGGAGCAAACCGAGTTGTTCAGGGGTGACAGATTCGAGCCAGTCATTGTCGGGGTTGACCATGACGGTGAGGCCGTCGAGGGCGATGAAGAGTTCGATGTATTCGATGCCGTTGGTTTCACACAGTTCAGCTTCGGAATCAGCGCCGGTTTTGATGGCGCGGGAAGCGTCTGAGATATCGGTTTCACCGATACAGAACTTCTTGAAGCCGCCGCCGGTGCCAGACAGGCCAACGGAGATGCGCACGTTGGGGGCAACCGCTGCGAATTCTTCCGCCACAGCGGTGGTGATGGGGTAGACGGTCGAGGAACCATCTGCGATCACATCGCCGGACAGGGCGGCCAGTTCGTCGGCTTCTATCTCGACGACTTCTTCCACAACTGTTTCAGCTGCGGGCGCCTGGGTGGCTTCAGGGGCTGGGGTGCTGGTCTGGCACGCCGAGATTGCCATCATGGCAATCAGCAAGACCAACATCATAGCAAAAAACTTCTTTTTCAACATTCTTGTTCTCCTAGTATATTTTTGAATTTACCGTTACAACAAATCGAAAAAATTGTATCAATCAATGTTTATCAACTTGTTAACGTCCAGTTAAGGATTGGTTTTGGACGTTTTTTTTAAAGTTTGATGCAAAATAGGAGCAATCACGGATGAATTTCAGGTTCATGTGTCATTAACATCTTGTTAACAAACCATTCAACCTTTGTTAATTGGCGGGTGGTAGGATTGCATAGATAGGTTGATAGTTCCTTATATTGGAAAATTTTCCGATGAGGTGCTAACCAAAGTAAGCTTTCGAAGGACGTGTGGCATTTGATGAGCAATCAGAATAACCGCAAAACGAAATTGCAGACCCAGAATTATGCTCTGTATTACGGCAATTTTCAGGCATTGAAGGACATCAATATTGAAATTCCAGAACGGCAGGTGACGGCATTAATCGGTCCCTCTGGCTGCGGGAAGAGCACCTTTTTGCGCACTTTCAACCGCATGAATGACCTGATCCCCAATGTGCGGGTGGAAGGCAAGGCTTTGTTAAACAATGATGACATCTTTGACATGGACGTGGTCGCGTTGCGGCAGCATGTGGGCATGGTTTTTCAGCAGCCCAACCCTTTCCCCAAGTCAATCTATGACAATGTCGCCTATGGTCCGCGCATTAATGGACACCCCAGCCGCAGCGAGTTGGATGACATCGTCGAGCGCAGCCTGAAAGGCGCGGCCATGTGGGATGAGGTCAAAGATGACCTCAAACGGTCTGGCCTGGCGCTATCGGGCGGGCAGCAGCAGCGCCTGTGCATCGCGCGCTGTCTGGCGGTGGAACCTGAGGTGATTTTGATGGATGAACCGGCTTCCGCGTTAGATCCGATCGCCACCGCGCGCATTGAAGAATTGATCCGCGAGCTAAAAGAGCACTACACTATTTTGATTGTGACCCACAACATGCAGCAGGCGGCGCGCATTTCAGACTTTACCGCCTTTTTCTATACCGATGAATCTCGCACCGGACAATTGATGGAGTTCAATGCCACCCGTGAGATTTTTACCAACCCCAAAAACAAACTGACCGAAGATTATATCACCGGGCGCTTTGGGTAAGCGGTGAGGAACAGAGTATGGTGATTCGACTGGCTTTAGACAAGGAACTGATCAATCTGCAGAACGATGTGCTGGCGTTGGGCAACCTGGTGGAAGCCATGCTGGTAGATTCTGTCAGGTTCCTCAAGGCGCGTGACTTTGCGGGCTCAGAACGGGTGATGGCGCAAGATGCCCAGGTGAATGCAAAACGCTTCCATCTGGAAGATCAGATTCTGACCACCATCGCATTGCAGCAACCACGCGCGGGCGATCTGCGCCGTCTGGCGGCCATGCTGGAATTTGCCTCCGAGTTGGAGCGCATCGGTGATTATGCCAAAGGTATCGGCAAGATTAACCTGATGATCGGCAGACAGGATTTGATGAAACCGCTGATTGACATCCCGCGTATGTGTGAGATCTGCCAAACGATGCTGCGTCAGGTGTTGACGGCGTTTGTGCGCCACGATGCAGAGCTTGCCTGTACGATTCCGCCTATAGACGACGACCTGGATGGGTTGTATAACCAGGTATATCGTGAATTGGCCACCTGTTTGATGGTGAATCCTGCACAACTTGATCAGGCAAACTACTTGCTGTGGGCAGCCCACAACCTGGAACGCACCGGTGACCGTGTGATCAACCTGTGTGAGCGGGTGGTATACATGGTCACAGGTGAACTGGCTGAATTGAATTAAACGATACTCGCTGTATCCAAACGGGCGACAAAATTCATTACCGATTATCTGGGATTTACAGCTGGCGGCGGGGCGGGTGGGATGTTTTTACGGCGAGATTGGCGTTTCTGACGGCGTAGGTGTCGTTTTTCACGGCGCAGAAGACGGCGTGTCTTCCAGTTCTGGCGCCAGCCTTTGCGCTGCCAGGCAGGCCGCTCGGGCAGTTCGAATTCATGGGATTCAAATTCGTAATATTGGAACACTTCTGAGAAGGCGTTAACTATCGCCTCTTCGGTCAAACCCATCTCAGCCAGGTCATACTCATGTTTGGAGCGGTAGGTGCGCTGCTGGTCGGTTTCTTGTTCAAGAATGGCTTCGAATTTCTCTGATAGCGGCAGGCCCATCCATTGGTAGAGGTCAATGATGACCTCGTCGGTATCAGCCACCAGTTCATCATATTTGACAAAGGTGCACACCTCTTCTTTGTCCTGAAAATACTCGGCAGGATAGAGGTAGTAGTGGTTCATAACCTCGTAGAACTCTTCCTTGTAGGGATAGGGTTCGAGGGGGCTGCCAAACACCTTCCAGCCGGAGGACATGTAGTTCATCATCGAAGGCATGCACTCGAAAGGATTGCGCACCAGGTCGATGAAGCGTGCATCGGGGAATACTTCCAGCAAGGTATCGATTTTCCCGGAGAAGGAGGGGTTTTTCGAGAGCAGGATTTTGTCACCGCCATGCGCGTAGATGTGGCGCTGCACCATATTCTTGTAAAATCCGATGATCTTAAGGCGGTCATCATGCGGGATCATCTTATCGAAGAAGAAATGCGGCAGGGTGGTTTCCTTGATCGGGTAGATGGGCCACAGTACAGCGCTTGCCCAGATGTGGATGAGGAAATGTTCGTCTTCTTCTGAGCCATTGAGGCGGATTTTGTGAGCGCGTTTGTCCATTGAGATGCTTTCGTTGATGTCATCCAAGGTGCGTTTGAAGGAGACTTTGAGCAAGTTGAGCAGGTCACGCAGCAGCCAGATGAACTTGCGCTGGATGATGGAAGGCGCGAACAACAGCTCCCACGAGGTGGTGGCGGTGAAGGTGTCGGTGTCCTTTTCGATCAGGCGGTGGGTGAAGGTGGTGCCGCTGCGCGGGTTGCCGATGATGAACACGGGCGTTTTCACAGTTTGCCGACGGTATTTGGGGAAGAAGATCTCATCCAGCCCGAAGCCGATCCAGTTGAGGATTTCAGTGGGGATGAAGATGAGCAGAAAGACAGTCAGGGCAAAGATGCGTTTGGGGGTCAGGCGGTAGTGGGTGCCGCGTGCGCGAAAAAAAGCAAGGTAGTTGTAATAGAAAAAAGCACGAATACCAAACATTCACCACTCCAAAACGGGTTATTTCTGCCTTATTGTATCAAGGAAAGCAGCGGCGGTTGCAAGAGCCGTATAAAATTTGGTGGATTAAGGCTTGCGTTTACGCTGGCTGAACAGGTAGCCCAGCGCACCGAGAATGCTGGCAAAGACCCCAGCAGCAACCCAGACTGGTTTCCAGTTGAGCCGGGCGGTTTTTGAACCCTGCGGGATGGCGGGCTGCTCGGTGTCCATGACCGCAAACAATTGCGTCAGGTTGGGGGTAGCGACGGCGGCGGTTTGTATCAACTGCTGGAATTCACGCGCAAGGAAGTACATCTCATCGCGGGCGTTGTTGGCATGCACGGCAATGGCGATGCGCGCGGTTTCGCTGGCAAACAATTTGCGCAAGATGGCGACGGCGACCGGTTCAGGCAGCTTTGCCATCAGGGTATAGCTGACAGGAATGATCCTGCTGCCGTTTTTGCGCACTACCTTGAAACCTTCTTTGATGGCGCGGAAGATCATCAACAGAGCGTCGCGGGTTTGGGCAAGATGGTAATTGTTGCCTTCGCAGCGGTACAGGCCGAATGCCAGCGGCAGGGTCAGAGCGGCGTGGGTTTTCAGCCAGTCATCCATGTGGGGCTGGATTTCAATGTCAAACCCTGCTTGTTGGAATAGCTGCGCCAATTGCTGCAGGCGTTGGGTGCGTTTTCCGTCCAGTTCGCCCAGCCAGATCTTACCGACCTTGCCACTGTGTTCATCACGGAAATGGTAGAGGATGTCGCCGCGGCGTTCGCCGCCGCTGCCGCCGAAACCAAGCAGGATCTTTTCTGCGGGAAGTTGTTCCAGCAGATCAACTGCGTCGCCGAGGTTGTTGCCCAGAAAGACGATGGTTTTTGCATGCTGGTTTTGCGCCAGGATGGGCAGGATTTCGTGATGCTGGTTACGGCGCAGGGTGACGAGGATAACATCAAAATCATCTTCGGGCGCGAGGGTCTCGATCACGGTAGGATGAGCGGTGTAATAGTCGGCACCTTGCAGCGGGTGAGTTACGATACCGAAAGAACGGATGGCCTCGGCATGGCTGCCACGCGCCAGGATGGTCACTTTCTGTCCGTTTCTTTCCAATTGGCTGGCGATGATGCTGCTGATCATACCGGCGCCGTATATGAGAATGTTCACCTTTCTTCTCCGTCGGGGCATTGAAAACCGTGTTTTGAGTATAACATAGATGCCATTGGGGCAGCCTTGACGAAAGTAATCGGCTGGGGTATGATTATGTGCGTTGCCCTCGTAGCTCAATAGGATAGAGCGCTTGCTTGCGGAGCAAAAGGTTGGGGATTCGAATTCCTCCGAGGGCGCCATTCATTCATAAACAACAGTTGAAGAACCACCTGACAAGGGTGGTTCTTTCTGTGTAAAAACTAAGTCTACGCCAGCAGGCATCTGGTATAATTGACTAGACAAGAAACGAACTCTAAATCCGTTTATTGGAATACCAGGCAACGTTGCCTGTTCACATCATTTAACCCCGAACCCGGAACAACCTATGGAAGAATCCCCAAAAAAACACGAGCTGGTGATGCTGATCAATCGGGGGCATCCAGCCAATCAGTTGTTTGAAGAAGCTACCATTGCCGAATTGGCAGCGCCTGTCTGGTTAGGCACGATTGTGGAAGCCCGCGCATATCTGGCGGAGCATCGCCCGGTGGCCGGCATTCTCCAGTTCCCCTTCGAAGGCGTGGAATGGGAAGATGTGATTGATTTAATTCAGAGTTATGCTGGCACCACCCGGTTGGCGGTATTGGCCGAGGATCTGGAAGTATCAAAGGCGGTAGCAGCGGTGAAGGCCGGTGCGGTAGATGTCCTGCTGCCTGACCAGTGGCACACCCTGGCAGAACAGCTGCCGCGATGGCTGGACCAATCTGAGAAAATGCCGACAGAAGCCATGTATGCTGCCTTCGTGGAAGGCAGCCAGGAATTGACCTTTTTAAAGGATGAACAGCTGCGCTATCTGTTTGTTACTGATAGTTATGCACGGTTACTCGGTAAACCTGTCCATGCGATCGTGGGACAATCGGACTTCGCGTTGATACCGCCGAAAGAAGCCGCCATGTACTGTGCCTCAGACAGAGAAGCACTCAACAGTCAGCGTATGATAGCTATGAAGGAACACTGGGGCAGAGATTTGTATGAAGTGCGCAAATTCCCCGTGTGTCTTTCTGATGGCACAACTGGTGTGGGTGGGTTTGTACGTAATCTCAGCACGTTTGACACAATTACAGAAGAGGCCAATCTTTCGCTGCAGCGTTTGGAAAGCCTGGTAGAGATTTTAGATCAAAAAACAGATACGATTCAAGAGCTGCTCGATCATAGTTTGAACGAATTGATCGAACTGACTGGCAGTAAGTTTGGTTATATCTTTTTTTACAACGAGGAAGCACAGCAATTTATCCTGAACACCTGGTCAAAGGGTGTGACGCAGGAATGTACGGTGGCAGAACAACAGCAGGTGTATGACCTGGCAAAAACCGGCATTTGGGGAGAAGCGGTGCGTCAGCGTAAGATCATCATCGTGAATGATTTCCGGGCTGATAATCCATTCAAAAAGGGCTATCCAGAAGGGCATGTCGCCCTGCACAGCTTCATGACCGTGCCGCTGTTTGACGGTGACCAAATTGTGGCGGTGGTGGGGCTGGCAAACAAGGCCGGTGAGTATACCCGCGCGGATGAGCTGCAGGTCAGTTTGTTGATGGATTCGGTGTGGAAGGTGGTGGCGCAGCGCCGCACGGCTGAAGAGTATGCACGACTGTCAGAGCGAATGAAGCATTATATCGAATCCAGCACCGTGGTTTTGTTTGGTTTCGAGTTCACTCAAGAAGGTGCTCTATTGCGCTGGAGCAGCGACAATGTCGCGCGTTACCTGGGATATTCGGTTGATGAAATCGATGATCCCGATTTGTGGCAGGCGAATGTGCTGGATGAAGGGGTTCCCAACCTGCAAAACATTGCCGAATGGCAGGAGCAAGTTTCCGACCAGGTTGTGCGTGAATACCGTTTTCGGCACAAGGACGGGCATGCCATTTGGGTGCAGGAAGATATCCGCATTTTGCGTGACGAAAGTGGCAAGCCAAAGGAAGCCATCAGCGCCTGGACGGACATCACCGAGCGCAAGCAAGTTGAGAGAGAGTTGCGTGCGCAGAAAGAACTGCGGGACAAAATTTTTGACCTGCTGCCGATTGGCTTGTGGTTTGCGGATGAAAACGGTGCTTTGCTGCGCGGCAACCCGATGGGCGTGAAGATCTGGGGCGCGGAGCCGTTGGTGCCTCCGCAAGAGTATGGCGTGTTTAAAGCGCGGCGGCTCCCCTCCGGCGAAGAAATCGCGCCGGAAGATTGGGCGCTGGCGCATAGCATCCGTGAGGGCATAACCATTGCAGATGAGCTGCTGGAAATTGACGCGTTTGATGGCGAGAAACGGGTCATTTATAACTACACAGCCCCTATCAAAGACGATGACGATAAGGTCACTGGTGCGATTGTGATGAATCGCGATATCACCCAGCAATACCGCGTAGAACAGGCGCTGCGGGAGAGCGAAAACAAATTCCGCGCACTGTTTCAGAACAATCACGCCATCATGTTGGTCATCGACCCGGCTGACAGCAAGATCATCGATGCCAATCCGGCTGCCAGCCGCTATTACGGCTGGTCTATAGAAGAGTTATGCCAAAAGCATGTTCAAGAAATCAGTGCACTCACCGCTGAAGAAGTGCAGGCAGAGATGCAAAGAGCGCTGAGCGAAGAATGCTCGTTCTTTAAAGTCAAACACCGGCTTGCCAGCGGTGAGGTTCGTAATGTGGATATTTTCAGTGGTCCGGTAGAATTTGAGGGCAGGAAACTGCTATATTCCATCATCCATGATGTAACCGAGCGGGTGAAGGCACAGGCGCAAACCAGGCGCTATTTACAACGGCAGGAGACTCTTATTCGGCTGGGTAGGGCGTTGAGCAGCACCCTTGATCTCGATATGGTCTATCGCACTGTGCGCCGTTTTGTGTTGGAAGAAATCCCGGTAGAAAATTTTGCCATCGCCCTCTATGATGCTGCCCAGGCCTCCATCCGTTTTCAATATGTATATGCTGACGGGCAGCACCTGGATGTAACTGAGATTCCGGCGATGGCGTATGACCCGCACAATTCTTTGTTCAAACGATCTCAGGCGATTGCCGCACGTGAGGCAGTTGTTGTGGATGGGCACGTCGCAAATGTGGGGGCAAAGGGCGAGAAACTGTTTAAGAACGATCTTGTGCCACCTCAATCGGCGCTGTATGTGCCGATGGTGAGTGAAGGCGAACCAATCGGGCTGATTGATCTGCAATCCTACCAGCCGAACGCGTTTTCAGCCAGCGATGTCGAGTGGTTGGGGGTGGTTGCCAACCAGGTTAGTATGGCGATCAAGAATGCGCAGTTGTATGACCAGATCCGCAGCCGGCTGACACAGTTGAATGGTCTGCGCGACATTGACAGTTTCATCACCGGCCACCTTCCCCTCGACCAGATCCTGAAGAGTATTTTGGATCTGGTGCAATTCCAAGTAGAGGTGGATGCCGCCGATATCTTGATACTTGAAGAGGGAAGCAACCAGCTGCGTTCAGCTGCCGCTTTCGGCTTCACGCAGGAGACGATTGAAAAGGTTGTTTTGGCGGCGGATCAGAGTTATGCCGGGGAGGTGCTGCGCACGCAGAAGCCGGTGACTTTTGTCAGGCACGAAGCGGATGCCTATGTATTGGATCAATGGCTTGTCTGGCAGCAGGAGCAATTCAGGGCTTATATCGGGGTTCCACTGATGATCAACCGTGACGTCAAAGGGGTGTTGGAGGTATTCAGGCATGAACCAGTTTTGCTGGATGCCCAAAGCCAGCACTTTTTGGAGACTCTGGCGGGTCAGGCGGCGATCGCCATTGAACAGCGTGAATTGTTCGACGGCCTGCAGCACTCGAACGAGGAACTGAGGCAGGCGTATGATGCCACCATCGAAGGCTGGTCGCGGGCGATGGATCTGCGCGATCGTGAGACCGAGGGGCATACCCAACGGGTGACGGTATTGACCTGCCGTATTGCCCAAGAACATTTCCATTTTGATGACGAAGCTTTGTTGTGGATGCGGCGCGGCGCACTGCTGCACGACATCGGCAAGTTGGGCGTGCCTGACAATATCTTGCTGAAGGAAGGCGCGTTGACCCTGGAAGAATGGGTGATCATGAAAACCCACCCGCACATGGCGTATGAGATGATCAAATCTATTGATTACCTGCAGAACGCCGTTGATATCCCCCATTTCCATCATGAAAAATGGGATGGCAGCGGTTATCCGCACGGGTTAATGGGCGAGTCAATCCCATTGCCAGCGCGCATTTTCGCCGTTGTGGATGTGTGGGACGCGCTGACCAGTGACCGGCCTTATCGTAAAGCATGGCGCAAGGAAGAAGCCCTGCAGTACATCCGCGAGCAATCTGGCATTCACTTTGACCCGGCGGTGGTGGAGGCTTTCTTCGCAGCCCTGACACAACTGCCTTAGTCTTTGATCAGACAACAGACAAAATCTCACGCTTGACACGAGAAGGGGTATAATTGTGCGGCTGATTGGTATGAATGAAAGGTAACTTATGGGTGCGTTGGTGAAACAAACGCAATTTCGAAATATCGCCATTATCGCGCATGTGGATCATGGCAAAACCACGCTGGTCGACAGCATGTTGAAGCAGGCGAAAATTTTCCGCGAAAACCAGCAGGTGGCGGAACGGGTGATGGATTCTAATGACCTGGAACGTGAGCGGGGCATTACGATTTTGGCGAAGAACACCGCTATCATCATCCCTGACCCGCACAGCGGTGAACTGGTCAAGATCAATATCGTGGATACGCCCGGCCATGCCGATTTCGGTGGTGAGGTCGAACGCATCATGAACATGGTTGATGGCGTGCTGCTGCTGGTGGATGCCGCTGAGGGGCCCAAACCGCAGACGCGCTTTGTCTTGAAGCAAGCCATCTCCAAGAATCTGCCGGCGATTGTTTTGATCAACAAGATGGACCGGCGTGAAGCACTGCCGGACCGCGCGCTGGACTTGACTTTTGATTTGTTCATCGAACTGGGCGCGAATGACGGTATGGCGGAATTCCCCATCATCTACTGCAACGCCATCACAGGCCAGGCGGGTTATGGGCATGAGCTCTCGCCCAACCTGCAGCCTCTGTTCGAAACCATCCTTAGCCATATCCCCGCGCCTGACGTGGACGTGGAAGGGCCGCTGCAACTGCTGGTGACCAACTTGGGGTATGACGAATACCGTGGGTCGACTGCGGTGGGGCGCATTCATCGCGGGGTGATCAAACAAGGGCAGACCCTGGCGCGTATTCAACGCGATGGTTCGCTGCTGTATGACCAGGCGAAATACGTGTTTGTGTTCTATGGATTAGAAAAACAGCCGGTGGAGATGGCCCAGGCGGGTGAAATCGTGACCATCGCCGGGCTGGAGAATATCGCCATTGGTGAAACCTTGGCAGACCCTGAACAGCCGGAAGCATTGCCGGTGATCGAAGTAGAAGCCCCGACCGTGCGCATGACTTTTGGGGTGAATACTTCGCCCTTTGCAGGGCGTGACGGCAGCCGCGGCACATCGCGCAATATCCGCGACCGCCTGATGCAAGAGCTGCGTACTAACATTGCCTTGCGGGTGGAACCCACCGAAAGCGCGGAGCGGTTCTTGGTGTCAGGGCGCGGCGAGTTGCACCTGGGGATCTTGATCGAGACCATGCGGCGCGAGGGTTACGAGTTTGAGGTGTCACGGCCAGAAGCGATCGTGATCGAGAATGAACAGGGCGAGAAACTGGAACCATATGAAGAGGTGCATGTGGATGTGCCGGAGAGCGACGTGGGTGCGGTGGTCGAGATGTTGGGCAGCCGCCAGGGCGAAATGACCAACATGGCGCCCAATGCCGATGGCACCGTGCACATCATCTACCGCATACCTGTGCGCACGTTGTTGGGGTTCCGCTACTACTTCATGACCGCCACACGCGGCCTGGGCGTGTTGAACACCATCTTTGATGGTTATGATACCTTGCAAAGCGCGGTGCGCCATCAGCAATCACGTTCGATCGTGGCCTGGGAAACGGGTGTCGCCACCACTTTTGGTCTGCGCAATGCGGAAGAACGCGGTATGTTGTTCATTGATCCTGGCACCGAGGTGTATGAAGGCATGGTAGTAGGCGAGAATTCGCGCCCTGAAGACTTGACCGTGAATGTGTGCAAGAAACGCGCGCTGACCAACATGCGTCAATCAAACCGTGAAATTGTAGAGAGGCTGGCACGCAGGCGTGATATGAGCCTGGATGAAGCTATCGAATATCTTTCATCAGATGAATTGCTCGAAGTAACGCCCAGTCACCTGCGCATCCGCAAGCGTATTTTGAAAACGGAAGAACGCGGCAAGAGCATCAAAAAGCAAAAGGAATTGCTGACGTAGGCTTTCGCTCTACACCATTAAGTGCGCGCTGCCAACCTGATTGCAGATGACCATGCACTGCAAGAGACAAGAGATGACTTCTTTTTCTCTCATTTTTCAATTTTTCTACGAGCCAAGAGGGTGATAGAAACAGGTAAAATTGGTATGTCTGTGATAAGCAGAGCGAGCATTGGGAAAAAGGGATCGGCAGGGCGTATGAGTAAAAAGAAGCGCATCATCATTCACATCGGCACCCACAAAACCGGCAGCACCACCATTCAAAACGGCTGCTGCGATAACCGCGAGCGCCTGCGCGCCAATGGCTGGCTGTTTCCTGTCACCGGCATGTACCTCTTCGGACAGCACAATATTGCCTGGGAGATGGCATCCGGGCACGTCCAGCCATGGAACTGGATCGGCGAATGGGTGCGTTACCGCCCCGAATGGGGCGGGATGGACCGTCTGCTGGCTGAAATTGAGACAGCCGGGGTTGAGACAGTCATCCTCAGCTCGGAAGATTTTGACGGCTTGCAGACTGAACGGATTCAACGGCTGCACGAACGTCTGGCAGAGTTCGAAATTGACATTGTCGTTTACCTGCGGGAACAGGCTTCTTTGCTGCAATCAGCCTGGACACAGTTCGTCCGGTCTGGTTTTGTCACCATGCCCTTTCCCGCGTTTGTGGATGACATGCTGGCAGCACCAGCCGAACAGCAGCGCTACTTCGGTGCATATGACCGATTCTTACAGCCCTGGCGGGCGGTCTTTGGTGCTGAACATGTGCAGGTGCATTTTCTATCTCGTGATCTGTTCAATGACAATATCTTCTATGATTTTCTGCGTACCTGTAGGGTGGAGAATGTGGAAGGGTATCAGGTGCCGGATGACCAGAATGTGTCCCCCGGGCTGAAAAGCCTGACGCTGATCTGTTTACTCAACAAAAGTGTTGATTCGATGGAAAAGCGTTCTCAGGTAGCGCGGCTGGTGCAGGAATTTGCGAATCAACAGGGATGGAACGATGCGAAGTTGAACTTGATCTCAGAAGAAATTTATCGCAAGGTGCACGCGCATTTTGTGGAAAGCAATGCCTGGATGGAGCGTCATTACCCCGGCTGGCAGGCGGTGGTAGAAAAATTCCAGCCCAAACCCCTCAGCCATTTTGACCTTTCCATCATGACTTCTGAGGAAATGCTGGCAGTCAGTCAGCATGTCTTGGCGCGGTTGTTCAACGACAATGTAACGCAGGGCTGGTAACCGTTTTTTCAACCAAGACCGCCCTTGTTTCTGCCTGAGAAACATGTCAAAATGGTGGCAGAAAAACTCACTGACAGAAAGATAAAACAGGAGGCATGATGAAATTCTCTGCAGGTTATTGGCAGATGCGCGCAGGGGTTGAGCCCCATTATGCGGTGCAGGTGGTGGATACCAGGGTCGAAGCAGACTGCTTGACCGTGTATGCCCCCAGCCGGCGCATCCGGCACCGCGGCGACACCCTCAACATTGCCTTGCTGACGGTGGAGTATTCGTCGCCGATGGCAAATGTCATTCGTGTGCGGGCTTATCATCATGATGGGGGCGTTGACCCGGGGGTGCATTTCCAGCTGTTTGAAGAGCAAGGCAACACAGTGTCAGTCGATGAGGACGACACTGCCGCCTGGCTGACCAGCGGGGACCTTACCGTGCGGGTTGACAAGGGCAATGATTTCCGTGTTTCGTTTTTGGCGGAGGATAAGCCCCTGACCTACAGCGGTTGGCGCGGGTTGGCTTACCTTACAGCGGACGGCGAGGCCTACATGCGCGAGCAACTGGGCTTGGATGTGGGCGAATGTACCTATGGGTTGGGAGAGCGCTTCACGCCTTTTGTTAAAAACGGACAGGTGATCGATATGTGGAATGAAGACGGCGGCACCAGTAGCGAGATCGCTTACAAGAACATTCCCTTTTATTTGACCAACCGCGGTTATGGGGTGTTTGTCAACCACCCCGAAAAGGTGTCCTTTGAGGTCGCTTCGGAAGATGTGGAGCGGGTGCAGTTCAGCGTGCCTGGCGAGGTGATCGAGTATTTCGTGATCTATGGCCCTGCCCCAAAACAGATTCTGGAGCGTTACACGGCATTGACCGGACGTCCCGCGCTGCCGCCAGCCTGGTCGTTCGGCTTGTGGCTGACCACGTCGTTCACCACGCAGTATGACGAGGAGACCGTGACCTCCTTCATTGAAGGCATGGCGTCACGCGATCTCCCCTTACATGTCTTTCATTACGACTGTTTCTGGATGAAGGAATTCCAGTGGTGTGATTTTGAATGGGACAATCGTGTGTTTCCTGACCCACAAGGCATGTTGGCACGCCTGAAAGAACGCGGATTGCACATCTGTGTGTGGGTCAACCCCTATATCGCGCAAAAATCGGCACTGTTCGAGGAAGGCAAGCAACATGGCTACCTGCTCAAGCGGTCGGATGGTTCGGTGTGGCAGTGCGATCTATGGCAGGCGGGCATGGGACTGGTGGACTTCACCAATCCGGCAGCGCGCGCCTGGTATGCGGACAAACTGCGCACGCTGGTGGAAATGGGCGTGGATTGTTTTAAGACCGATTTCGGCGAACGCATTCCCACCGACGTGGCCTATCATAACGGCGCTGACCCCGTGCGCATGCACAATTACTACAGTTTCCTCTATAATCAGACCGTTTTTGAATTGCTGGAAGAAACACTTGGCAAAGGGCAGGGGGTCTTATTCGCACGCAGCGCCACTGCGGGTGGTCAGCAGTTCCCGGTGCATTGGGGCGGTGACAGCACTGCCAGTTTTATCTCGATGGCGGAAACTTTGCGGGCAGGCCTGTCTCTGGGGTTGTCGGGGTTCGGCTTTTGGAGCCATGACATCGGCGGATTTGAGCAGACCGCCCCGGCAGAAGTGTACAAACGGTGGTGCGCGTTCGGACTGCTGAGTTCACACTCGCGTCTGCACGGCTCCACCTCCTACCGCGTGCCATGGCTGTATGATGAAGAAGCGGTGGACGTATTGCGGCATTTCACCCGGTTAAAATGCCGCCTGATGCCCTATCTGTATGGCGCCGCGGTGGAAGCCCATCAATCGGGAACACCCATGCTGCGGGCGATGATCATGGAGTTTCCCGATGATCCTGCCTGCGATACCCTTGACCGACAGTATATGTTGGGTGCAGACCTGCTGGTAGCGCCGGTCTTCCATGCCGGCGGCGAAGTGGGGTATTACCTGCCGGAAGAAACCTGGGGAGATCTACTTGGCGGAGAACTGGTCGAAGGCGGACGCTGGCTCAAAGCACAGCATGATGTCTTTTCGCTGCCGCTGCTGGTGCGGCCAAATGCCGTCATCCCTATGGGCAATAACGACGACCGCCCGGATTATGATTATGCTGATGGAGTCACGCTGAACCTGTATCATTTTGATGATGGCACAGAACAGATGGTAAACATCCCCGCGATGGACGGTACCCTGGCAGCTCGTTTTGTCGTACAACGAGCCGGGTCGCGGATCACAGTTTCTGTGGCGGAGGGCAAGGCGAGCCATTGGTCGGTCGCCCTGCATGGCAGCCTTCGCGTGAAGCAGGCTGACGGAGGCGTTATTGACGGTGATGGAAGTGTGCTGCAGGCAACAGGCGATCAGATGTTTATTGAACTTGCCGAAGGGTAAAATCTGACGTACTCAACCTACTCTCATTCTCATGCACCGGGGATCACGCGCTGGTGGTTCATCCGCAGGTTTGCTGGCAATTCATTGACCATCATGCATGTACCTGTGATCATCGGGGCGGTGCTGGAAGGGCCAAGGCGGATGATTCGCGCAGTTCCCTTTCGGTGATCAGTGCCTGCGATGCTTCCTTCCACATGTTGACCTGTTGCAGGGCAGTTTTTACACGCTCACGGATGTCGGTAGAGGGCAACCCCAGGTTTTCCAGCCGAAGGCCACATCTTCTTCGATGGTGGTGGCAACCAACTGTTCACGCGGATGTTGAAAAAACATTGACTTGGTCGACAGAAAATAGCCGGAACGATTTCATCGCTTCATTTTTACATAGCATCCGAAAAGGATTCTTTTCATGTGGCGCAAGCTGATGCCACGGGTCGTATAATGGTTCTATAGTGCAGGAAAAAGGAGTAGCAAATGTATCGTTATAAGCATCATGTAATTGACACCAGTCTGCCAACAGGCATGTACGCGCAAACCATGCTGGAAGATTTTGACAATGACGGTCGGCTGGAGTACGTGCTGGGGTTGTCGTTAGGTGATCTGTATCTGTATAAGCAGCAGCCGGACGGCAATTGGCAGCGGTTTTTGATTGGCCGCGATTCGCCATCTGACGTAGGCGCAGCGGCGTTGGATGTGAATGGCAACGGTTTGCTGGATATTGTCACCGGCGGGGCGTGGTTCGAAAATACCGGTGATTTCACAGTGCCCTTCATCAAACACGTGTTTGACCCTGAGCTTGCCAGTGCACATGACGTTTTCGTTGCCGATATCAGCGGTGATGGAAAAGCTGACGTGGTAACCATGTCAGACCAGAACGATGTGCGCTGGTATCGCATCGCTGACAAGCCCACCGACCATTGGATACACACCCATATCGGCGAACCTGTGCATGCTGGTGTGGCGATCGGGGATATAAACGGCAATGGCAGCATGGATATTGTGCGCACCAACGTGTGGTTTGAGAACTTGAGAGGGGATGGTTCGGTGTGGGCGGTGCATGCGCTGCCGTTCCCGCCGCAAGACCAGAGCAAACTGACCAAATATTTCATGGTGGATGCCACCCATGCCAAAGTCGTGGATGTGAATCAGAGTGTTTTTAATGACATCGTCATGGTTGAAAACGAGATGCCGGGCGGTAAGCTCTTCTGGTTGGAGAATGTCAAAGGTGACGGGTCAGAATGGCGCTACCATGATATCGCTGTGCCAGGTTCGCCGGTGCGTGGTGCTTATCATTCACTGGTGGTCAAAGACCTGAACGGCAACGGTGCTTTTGATGTCTTCAGTTGTGAGATGGAGGATATCGGCGGCGAGGAACCTCCGCGTTTCTACATCTGGGAAAATGTGGATGGTAAAGGCGGTGAATGGAAAGAGCATGTCATTCTGGACGTCAATCTGGGCGGGCATGCCGCCTTGATCGGTGACATCAGCGGCAATGGCTTGCCGGATATCATCACCAAACCATGGCGGCCGGGCCCCAATAACGCCGTGGGCGGTAAGCCGTTCGTGATGTATCTGGAAAACCTGGGGCCGTTAACGGACTGAAAGCCAACAAACCTGTCGAAACAAGTACCGGCATCAGGCAAAAAGCCTGATGCCGGTATTCAGGTGTGTTGATTCATAAGAAAACCTTTTCTTACTGCCATTACTGTTATAATCATTTGAATGTTCAATTTCGTTCAATTATCGGTGTTGGAGAACAAACTATGTCCGTCACATTGCGTGATGTCGCTGAACTCGCCGGGGTGTCGATTGGGACTGCCTCGCAAGCCCTGAACCATCATCCCAGCGTAAAATCTGAAACCCGCCAGCTTGTGTACGAAGCGGCAGGCAAACTGGGTTATAAACCGCGGCGACGCGTGCAGACCTTTGCGGGGTCAGACAACGGTTTGTCCGTGGTGGGCATTCTCACCAAACATGACCTGTATGACATCGCCCTGACCAATCCATTTTATTCACACGTCTACGCCGGGGTGGAGGAGGAATGCCGCCGCCGCGGACTGAGTGTGATGTTTTCCAGCATCGATGTGGATGAGCAGAATTATCCCGTGCGGTGGCCGCCGATGATCAAGGACGCGCGCATTGATGCGCTTTTGCTGGTGGGGACAGTGCTGGAACCGACGGTTGATGTGCTGGTCAACAAAGTGGATGTGCCTATTATCCTGATTGACAGCTATGCCCCGGGGATGGCGTTGGACAGCATTGTCACTGACAATATTGGCGGCGCCAAACTGGCGATGGAACATTTATTCAAGTTGGGTCATAGGAATATAGGGTTGATTGGTTCCAACCTGAAATCACCGACCAGTATCCTGGAACGGCGCGAAGGCTATCTGCAGGCCATGATGGCGCACGGACTGGACCCGGAGACCTATTTGATCGACACGCCGTTGAATCCATCCGGCGGGGCAGACGGATTGCGCTGGCTGCTGGCTAACCGCCCTGATATGACCGCTGTTTTTGTGTGCAATGATGATACTGCTACGGGGGTGTATCAAGAAGCAGTTGCCCAGGGATTGAAAATCCCTGATGATCTTGCGGTGGTTGGCTTTGACAACACCTATCTTGCCCAGAACCTGGCACCGCCGTTGACAACCATACACGTGGAGAAGAAATGGATGGGGATGCTGGGGGTGCAGGCATTGGCGGAACGCAAATTATATCCAGAGAAACCCAAAGTGACCATCTATGTGGAGACACAGTTGATCGTGCGCGAATCTGCTGCGCCGCTCCGTTGAGCCGCGTATAAAACCATGCAATTCAACAGGGGGAAATCATTTTCGATACCTGTCGACAGTGCCGGTTGATAGAAATATTAAATATTCCCGGCAGGTATTGACAGTTGAACTTGTTCAACCTATACTTAAATATGTTCAACTGAAGTTTCAAATTACGCTTGAAACTATTCACAAGAGAGTAAAGTAATAGGGATGGTATCGACCACGTTGCGAGATGTGGCTGAATTGGCAGGTGTATCTATCGGCACCGCTTCGGCCGCGCTCAACAATCGACCGACAGTTTCACAAGAAGCCCGCATCAAGGTGATTGACGCGGCGGTTGCGCTTGGCTACCCCTTGAAAGAACAGGAAGAGCTGGCGCGGCAGACGAAATTGTCTGTGATCGGTCTGTTGTTGAAGCAAGACCATGGCCGCAAGTGGGAGATTAATCCCTTCTATTCGCAGGTGCAGCTGGGGGTGACAGATGCCTGCAACCGTAACAAGCTCAGCGTCATGCTCGGGAATATCGAGGTAGATGCCAGCAACCGCCCGATGTTCTGGCCGGTGATGCTGGAGGATCAGCGCATTGATGGCTTGATCCTGGCCGGCGTCTTTTTGGATGAGACGGTTGCCAAGATACAGCGCCGCACCAATATCCCCATTGTGCTGCTGGACGGTTTCTCCGGTGAATTAGCCCTGGACAGCGTGGTGACTGACAACCTTGGCGGAGCGCGCCAGGCCATGTCACACCTGTTCTCACATGGACATCGCAAGATCGGCCTGGTGGGCTGGAACCCGGAATCACCGCCCAGCATCCAGGACCGTTACCTGGGGTATGTAGGCGCGATGAATGTGCGCGGTTATGAACTGTTTATAGAGCCATCGGTATTGTTCCGCCATGGCGGTTATGAAGGCACCAAACGGCTGTTGACACGCCATCCTGAGATCACAGGTATCTTTGCCTGCAATGATGAAACCGGTGTGGGTGTGATGGATGCAGCGCGCGAGTTGGGTCTGCGTGTGCCCGAAGACCTGTCTGTGGTGGGATTTGATGATATCGCCCTGCCGCAAGACGTGGAGCGCCCGATCACCACCATCCATGTGCATAAAACCTGGATGGGCACAATGACCGTCAGTACGCTGATCGAACGCTCACGCAACCCGGAACAGCCCAAAATTACGAAGGTAGTCTCGACCTATCTGGTAGATCGAGATACTGTGAAACAACCCGGAAAGCATCAAAGCCATGGAAAACAAGAACCGACCCAATCGGTGATGAAGGAGTGATCGCAGGAGGTGATAATCGAACCAATAGTATGGAACCACAAACCAATTTCTCGTTGTAACCAAAATTCACAAAAATCCTATTATGGAGGAGTAAAGTAACATGCGTAAATCAATTTTACTAATTAACCTGTTGTTGGTGTTGGCGCTGCTTTTCGCTGCCTGCACCACAACCGAAGAAACCCCCGAAGTGGTGGATGAAGGCGCGCCAGTGGTGGAGGAAGAAGCTGCTGCTGATGATGAAGCAGCTGCAGATGATGAAGAACTTGCAGTGGATGAAGTCGAAGAGGTTATCGTTGAAGAAGAGGTGGTTGTTCCCGCCAAATTCAACGAAGCCCCCATGCTGGCGGAAAAAGTCGCTGCCGGTGAACTGCCTCCTGTCGAAGAACGTCTGCCTTTGAACCCGATGGTGGTGACCCCCGCTGATCAGATCGGTACCTATGGCGGCGATCTGCGCTACGGCTTTACCGGCGGCCCCACCTGGGGTGGCATGCTGTATATCGCCCAGTGGGAACACCCGGTGACCTGGAAGTATGACTTCAGCGATTTCGAACCGAATATTATCGAATCATGGGAAGTTAATGCCGAAGCCACCGAGTATATCTGGTATTTGCGCGAAGGCCTCAAGTGGTCCAACGGCGATCCTTACACCGCTGACGACATCACCTTCATGGTCAACGACTTCCTGTTCAATGTGGAAATCTTCCCTCCAGCTGGCGGAGGCGCTGACTGGCTGCCCAATGAGCTGCGTGAAGGTCTTATTGTAGAGGCGATAGATGACTATACCGTCAGATTCATTTTCCCGGCGCCGTATGGTACCTTCATGCTCAACCTGGCACCCTGGGCTGGTCGTTATTTCGGACAGTATCCTGCCAATTACCTGAAACAGTTCCATGCTGACTACAATCCCGATGTCGATGACCTGGTAGCTGCGGATGATGCTGTAGAGGACTGGGTAGGACTGTTCTTGAGCAAGGCTCCTGCCACCTGGGGTGATCCGGACTACTTCTTCAATTATCCTGAACTGCCCTCGTTGGGTCCCTGGATCGTCACCCAACCGGTAGGCGCTGGCACCACCCTGATCATGGAGCGCAACCCCTACTACTGGAAAGTGGACACCGAAGGCAATCAACTGCCCTATATCGATCGTGTGGTCGCCACCCTCTATCAGAGTGATGAGGCGCGCACCTTCGCCATGTTGAACGGTGACCTGGACTTCATTAAAGACGCCGGCGATTCCAACCGCGAACTGTATTTTGACGCGGTGGATGATGGCAAACCCTTGAAAATTTTGCTTGCCGATTATGACATGGGCAACATGCAGTCCATTCACTTCAACCGGACCACCAAAGATCCGGTCGTAAATGAGATCTTCAATAATATGGACTTCCTCATCGGCATGAGCCACGCCATCAACCGTGATGAGATCATCGAAGTGGTGTTCAAAGGCCAGGGCAAACCCGCCCAGGTCTGCCCGGTGGAATCCTCTCCGCTGTATGTGGAGCGTCTGTGCAACCAGTATCTGGAATTTGATATTGACCTCGCCAACGAATACCTTGACAAGGTCTTGCCTGACAAAGATGCCCAGGGTTATCGCCTGCGCCCCGATGGCGTACGCTTCAACCCGATATTCACCATCACTAACGACTCTAACGAAGGCCAGCACTGGGTGCAGGTGGGTGAAATCTTGATCGAGCACTGGAAGAGAGTGGGCGTCGAAGTTCTGCTCAATTCCGTTGGTGATGCGATCATGAACGAACAGCGTGAAGCCAACGAGGTTGAGATCTTTATGTGGCACGGTGGTGAGGGCGGCTCGGGTATGACCGCCATCATCGACAACCGCTGGCATGTGCCCGGCTCGCACTTCGGTATTTTCGGCAATGGCTGGACCCGCTGGTATGCCACCTATCTTGGCGAACTGGACGAAGATGCCGTGGAACCGCCGGATTACGTGGAAGATATCCGCGCAATGTATCGTGAGGCGATCGCCCAACCGACCACCGAAGGCCAGGTTGCGATCATGCGTGAGATTTTGGAATTGTCCGCGGACTATTTCTGGACGATGGGTATCTCCCGTGCCGGCAATACCATCCAGCCGATCAGCTCACGCCTGGGCAATGTGCCTGAGAATTTCTTCAAAGGCTGGCTGCAAGGCTTTGACAAGATCCTGCGCCCCGAACAGTGGTACATCATTCAATAATCGCGCAGGGTTCTATTCACTCATAACCACAAAATGGTAACCGGCGGTCATCCGCCGGTTACCATCAGAAGCCCATTAATTTCAAGGAATGGGTTTAGGTCCAAAAGCTCCACTCGACGACTCAATAGATATCATGCAAGTTTTCGGGCCGAAACCTTTCCTCAAGAAATTGAATTCAGGAGATAGATACTATGTGGAAATATTTGCTGCGCCGTTCGCTTTACGCCATTTTCACTGTATGGGTAATTTCTATTTTGGCGTTTGCTGTAATCCAGTTGCCGCCGGGCGATTATGTCACCGACCTGGTCAACCAGCTGCGCTCACAAGCCGGCGAAGTATCGCCGGAATGGGAAGCCCGCATGCGCGCGATGTATGGGTTTGACGACCCCTTCATCGTGCAGTACTGGAAATGGATTCGCAACATCATTTTTCGGGGAGAATTTGGCTACTCTTTCTTCTACCGGCGGGATGCGGGTGAACTGATCGTTGAGCGCTTGCCGATGTCGTTCGCGATCTCTTTTGCTTCGTTGTTATTCGTATGGGCGGTGGCGCTGCCAATCGGTTTTTATTCGGCGGTCAGGCGTTATTCGCTGGTGGATTATGTCGCTTCGTTTATCGGCTTTTTTGGCATGTCGATCCCCAATTTCTTGTTGGCGCTGATGGTGCTATTCTTTACCTACAAATACATGGGCGGGGCGGTGATCGGTTTGTTCTCAGAAGAATACGCCAACGCGCCCTGGTCGTGGGGAAAATTCTGGAACTTATTGAGCAATATCTGGGTACCGATGATCATCATTGGTATCGGCAGCACCGCTGGTCTGATTCGCACCATGCGCGCCAACCTGCTGGATGAACTCAACAAACCTTATGTGGAAACAGCGCGGGCAAAAGGGTTGAGCGAGGCGAGGTTGTTGATCAAATATCCGCTGCGGCATGCTCTCAACCCATTCATCAGCACCATCGGCTGGATGCTGCCGGGGCTGGTGTCCGGTGAAACTATTGTATCGATGGTCTTGAACCTGCCGACATCCGGGCCGGTATTATTCAATGCCCTGATACGGCAAGACCAATATGTGGCAGCAGGCTTCATTTTGATGCTGAGCACCCTGACTGTTATCGGTACTTTCATTTCAGACGTTGCGTTGGCGTGGGTTGACCCACGCATCAGGCTACAGTAGGCGAGGGAGACAACATGGATAACTACGATATGACCCCCATTTCAACAACAGGTTCCATTGTAGGAGAAGATTCACTCGGCCTGGAGGTGGCTTCACAATGGAAACTCATGTGGTGGAAATTCCGCAAGCACAAACTGGCAATGGTCAGCGGTGGATTGGTGATTTTCTTTTACATCGTGGCCCTGTTCTGCGAATTCTTTGCCCCGAATGTGCCCACCACATACCTCGATATTTACGCGACGGCACCGCCGCAGCCGATTCGTTTGTTCTATAACGGCAAATGGATGCCGCATGTACTGGGCTTGAAGTTTGACCGCGATCCCATCTCGCTGCGCAAGACATGGGTGACAGATACGGAGGATGTGGTGCCGATTGGCTTTTTGGTGCGCGGTGATCCCTACCGGCTGTGGGGGTTAATCCCCTCTGACATTCACCTGTTCGGCTCAAAGGAGCCAGATGCACCCTTCTACCTCTTAGGGGCTGACATGATCGGACGAGATGTGTTCAGCCGGGTGATTTACAGCAGCCGCATTTCATTAACCGTCGGCCTGGTGGGCATGGTGATTGCCTTGACTATCGGTATTCTACTGGGCGGTATCTCCGGCCTGGTGGGAGGAGCACTGGACAATATCATCCAACGCATTATTGAAATCTTAATGTCTATCCCCACCTTGCCGGTGTGGCTGGCGCTGGCGGCGGTGGTGCCGATTCATTGGCCGGCGCTGCGCGTGTATTTCATGATCTCCATTATCTTATCGCTGGTGAGTTGGACAGGCATGGCGCGTGTGGTGCGTTCCAAATTCCTGGCGCTGCGTGAGGAAGACTTTGTACGCGCCGCTATTTTGGACGGCTGCAGCCAGGTACGCTTGATTCTCAAGCATATGCTGCCCTCCTTTATGAGCCACATTATCGCTTCGGTCACCTTGTGGATTCCGGGTTTGATCCTGGGTGAAACCGCCCTGAGTTTCCTGGGGTTGGGCTTGCGCCCGCCAGTGGTCAGCTGGGGTGTGATGCTGCAGGATTCGCAGAAGGTGGCGGTGATTGCGCGTTATCCATGGTTATTGGCACCGGGTGCGGCTGTATTTTTGGTGGTATTGGCATTGAACTTCTTGGGCGATGGCTTGCGTGACGCCGCAGATCCCTACTAAGGAGAAAGTACGCATGACAGAAATCAGAAAAATTCTCGATGTAAAAGACTTAAGAGTACATTTCTTCACCGATGAAGGTGTGGTCAAAGCCATTGACGGGGTAGATATGTTTGTGGAGAGCGGCAAAACGCTGTGCCTGGTGGGGGAGAGCGGTTGCGGCAAATCGGTAACCTGCCGTGCCTTTCTGGGCATTGTACAGCCGCCGGGAAAAATTGTTTCCGGTGATATCCTCTTCTATCACAATGATGAGGTGATCAACATCGCCAAACTGCCGCCTAAGGGCAAAAAGGTGCGCTCGATCCGCGGTAAAGAGATCTCCATGATTTTCCAGGAGCCGATGACCTCGCTCAGCCCGATGTACACGGTGGGCAACCAGATTATTGAAAATATCACCTTACATACGGAGCTTTCAAAAGAAGAAGCCAGAGAAAGGGCGATTCATTTGCTTGATCAGGTGAAAATCCCCAATCCGGGCAGGCTGGTGGATGAATATCCCTTCCGTTTAAGTGGCGGTATGCGCCAGAGAGCGATGATCGCCATGGCGCTTTCCTGCAACCCTAACATGCTGATCGCAGATGAGCCCACCACGGCGCTGGATGTGACCACACAGGCGCAGATACTGGATTTGATGCTGGCTCTCCAGGATGAATATGGCATGGCGCTGCTGTTCATAACCCATGACCTGGGGGTGGTAGCGGAGATCGCAGATGAGGTGGCAGTCATGTACCTGGGCAAGATTGTGGAACGGGCGGATGCCGACACGGTATTCAACAGTCCCAAACATCCTTACACCCAGGCATTGCTGCGCTCGATTCCCAAGATCGCCATGAAGCGCGAAGAACTCGACCCGATTAAAGGCATGGTACCCAATCCTTTCCGGCGGCCGGATGGTTGCAATTTCAACCCGCGCTGTCCCTATGCCATGAATGTATGCCGCGAACGGGTGCCGGGTATCTCTCACGTTGATGCAAATCACACGGTGTCATGCTGGCTTTATGAGCAGGATGCGGTAGAAGAAAAGGCAGGTGCTTAAGATGAGTGAACGCAAAAACACGAATGAAATCTATACTCCACTGGCGATGCGTGATGCTGACACCCTGCTGGAAGTGAACAACCTGAAGATGCACTTTCCGATCACCGAAGGCCTGGTGGCGCGCGTCAAGGGTTACAACCGCGCGGTGGATGATGTCAGTTTTCACATCAAAAAAGGGGAAACCCTGGGTCTGGTGGGCGAAAGCGGCTGCGGGAAAACCACCGTGGGGCGCTGTATTGTGCGTTCCTATCAACCCACTGACGGACAGATCCTGTATCACAATACAGTTGACGAGATCGTGGACCTGGCCGCTTTGGACAGAAAAGAAGTCAAGCCGTATCGCAAAGATGTGCGCATGATCTTTCAGGATCCTTATTCTTCACTGAACCCGCGCATGACCGTCTTTGAGGTGATCAGCGAGGTGCTCAAGGTCAACAAACTGGCAAACCAGTCAGAGATGGAAGACAAGGTAGAGTATATATTGCAGCGGGTGGGTTTACGTCCTGAATATATCAAGCGTTATCCGCATGCCTTCAGCGGTGGTGAACGTCAGCGTATCGGTATCGCCCGCGCGTTGATCACCAACCCATCGTTGGTGGTGTGTGATGAGGCAGTTTCGGCGCTGGATGTGTCAATCCGTGCGCAGATTCTCAACCTGCTGGAAGCGCTGCAGAATGATTTCCAACTGACCTACCTGTTCATTTCGCATGACCTGAGCGTTATTCGCCATATTTGCAACCGAGTGGTGGTCATGTACGTGGGCAAGGTGGTGGAAATTGCTTCAGGGCTTGATATTTATACAGACCCAAAACATCCATACACCGAAGCGTTGATGTCGGCGGTGCCGGTTTCGAATCCACGCGCGCGCAATAAAGGCACCCGCATCCATCTGGCGGGTGAGGTGGCGGATCCTTCGAACCCGCCATCGGGGTGTTACTTCCACCCGCGCTGCCGTTATGCGCAAGAGATCTGCAGCCAGGAGGCACCACTGTTGCGTGATCTGGGCGGAGAGCATTGTGTAGCCTGTCATTTTGCGGAGGAGTTAGACCTGGTGGGTGTGCGTATGGTGTAAGGGGCTGGTGCTTCATTACCCCCTGCACGGTTTTCAACTTGAACATTCACATTTTTTCATTGGGGGTCTGGCCTGATCTTGCGATGTTTGCAGATTGGGTTGGTGAAAAAGCTTGGAATAGGATTGAGTAGCAGTATGCCGAAAACTACTTTTGTATGGTTTGGTATCTTCTTGATTGCTTTGCTGGTGTTATTAAACTGCAAGGCTCAGGATGAAGTCGGTGAAACGGCGGTGGTACCCGGCAGTGGTGAACTGGCTGCCACCGCCACCCCGACGGTAATCGCAACCAAAACAAACACGGCAACCCTGACCAAGACCCTGTGGCCTTCACGCACGCCTACCATCGTCTTCACGCCGACCGTGACCCATACTCCGCCGAACACACTGACACCGCGCCCGCCGTTCCCGGGGGCTGACCTGCCGCCGTTCAGGGTGGGGGGCCGCTTTTTGTATGACGGCTGCGGTGAACAAGTGGTGTTGCGCGGGGTCAACAAGATGGTGATCTGGACTGATCGTGACGGTGATCCTGCCTTTCGGGAGATCGCCAAAACCGGCGCCAATGCCGTGCGGGTGGTGTGGCTGACTGAAGGTACGGCGGAAGAATTGGATATCGTGTTGCAAAATGCCATCAATAACCAATTGATTCCCATGGTGGACCTGCACGGGGCGATCGGTAATTGGAAGATGCTGCCTGAACTGGTGGATTATTGGGTGCGCCCTGACATCGTTGAGGTGCTGCAGCGCTATGAAGCCTTTGTCATCGTCAATATCGCCAACGAAATCGCTTCCAACATCCGCAGCGCTGACCAGATCGCAGGCTACACGGATGCCATTCTGACCATGCGAGAAGCCGGTTTGCGTATGCCGTTGGTCATTGATGCGTCTTTTCTGGGCAAGGGTATCCAACATTTGGACCCGATCTGGGAGCCGCTGCTGGCGGTGGATCCCCTGCATAATCTGATGTTCTCCGTGCATACCTACTGGACCCTGAAAGCCGGGTATAACGAGGAAACGATCACATCCAAGATCGTTCACGCCGTTGACCTGGGCATGCCGCTGATGATCGGTGAGTTCGGCAATCAATGGTCAAATGACCCTGATGAAGTGATTTTGTATCAACATATTATGGCTCTGTCACAAGAATATCAGATCGGTTATTTCCCGTGGTCGTGGGGGCCGGGCAACCGTCCGCAGGTGTTTCTTGACATGACCGAAGACGGGATGTTTGACACCCTGCAAGGGTGGGGTTTGGAGGTTGCCATCACCGACCCAAACAGTATAATGAATACTTCTGTGCGTCCTTATTCCATAATTCACGGTGTATGTGCACCATAAAAAGGAGAAAAAATGAGTGTTAAATTGTTGAACAGCAGTCCGGTTGCCAACCTTCCCTGGGAAGATCGCCCAGCAGGATGCAGTGATGTGTTATGGCGCTACAGCCAAAACCCCGTCATCCCGCGCAGCCCTTTTCCACATGCTAACAGCACTTTCAACAGCGCAGTGATTGCCCACGAGGGGGCGTATGTGGGTGTATTCCGTATTGATGACACATCGCGCAAGATGGACATCTTCTTCGGGAAAAGCCCGGATGGATTGAGTTGGGATATTACCCCTGAGCCTATTAAAATGAAGTGTGACGATGAAGAGATCGGCACAGTCCTTTACCGCTATGATCCACGGCTGTGCTGGCTCGAAGACCGCTATTGGGTAACCTGGTGCAATGGTTATCACGGCCCCACCATCGGTGTGGCGTATACCTATGATTTCAAGGAATTTGTGCAAATCGAAAATGCGTATCTGCCATTCAATCGCAATGGCGTGTTGTTCCCGCGCAAGATCAACGGCAAGTACATGATGTTGAGCCGCCCCAGCGACAACGGCCACACCCCATTTGGTGAGATTTATATCAGCCAGAGCCCGGATATGGTGCATTGGGGCGCTCATCGCTGGGTGATGTCCGGCAGCGGGCTGCCGTGGGCAAGCACCAAGGTCGGCGCCGGACCGATTCCGATCGAAACCAGCGAAGGCTGGCTGATGATCTTCCATGGCGTACTGACCTCGTGTAACGGCTTTGTCTACAGCACCGGGGCAGCCTTGCTCGATTTGGAACAGCCCTGGAAGGTGAAAGCGGTTGCCAAACCTTATATCCTCAATCCGCGCGAACAGTATGAGAACGTGGGCGATGTACCCAATGTCGTTTTCCCTTGTGCAGCGGTGGTGGATGGTGACACCGGCAGAATCGCCTTGTATTATGGCGGTGCTGACACTGTGACAGCGCTGGCGTTTGGTTATGTGGACGAGTTGGTGGAATTTGTGAAAGCCAACGCACTGTAAGAATAAATGAAACATATTCGCAGGGTAGTTCTCCTCTTTGTTGTATTATTGGTGACAGTGTTCTCGGGCAGTCGGGTCGTTTCAGGAAATGAGGCGGCCCGCACTGCGCGGATTACGGTTGATTTGACGGCGGAAGGCAGCCCGATCAGTCCCTATATCTATGGCTCGAACCAGGAACTGCCTGGCGTTATCAACCTGCCTTCGCGCCGGTTGGGCGGCAACCGTATGACCGGCTACAACTGGGAGAACAATGCTTCCAATGCCGGGGCTGACTGGTTTCATGTCAGCGATGGCTGGATGTGTGATGTGAACGGTGTGAGTAAATTAGATTGCACGACCAAACCGGGGGCGCTGATGACGACGTTCCATGAGCAATCGTTGGCAGCCGGCGCAGAATCCCTGATCACCCTGCAAATGGCAGGCTATGTCAGCCGCGATAAGGGCAACGAGGTCAGCGAAGCGGAAACGGCACCATCTGCCCGTTGGGATGAGGTGGTTTATCAAAAAAGCAGTCCTTTCCTGTTGGAACCCGACCTGAATGACGGCGTGGTCTATATGGATGAACTGGTGCATTTCCTGACCGATGCCTATGGCGGTGCGACAGAGCTGCAAGGGGTGTGGGGCTATGCGCTGGATAATGAACCGGGACTGTGGTCTCACACCCATCCCCGCATCCATCCGCAGCCGGTGACCGCCGAGGAACTGGTGGAGCGCAGCACCGCGCTGGCGTCAGCGGTCAAAGCCGTCGACCCGGATGCGCTGATTTTCGCCCCGGCGTTGTATGGGTTCAATGCGTTCAAGTCGCTGCAAGACGCGCCTGACTGGGCAATGCTCTCATCAGGCGGGAAATATCGCTGGTTTATCGACTACTATCTGGATGAGATGGCGCAAGCCAGTGCAGCGGTGGACACGCGTTTGCTGGATGTGCTGGATGTACATTGGTATTCGGAAGCGATGGCGGGCGGTGAACGCGTCGTGATGGGCGGTGCAGATGCCGGGTCACCTGCTTTGCAGATGGCGCGCATGCAAGCGCCGCGTTCGTTTTGGGACACTACCTATAAGGAAGACAGCTGGATCGCCAAGTGGAATCCATCCTACTTGCCTTTGCTGCCCAATTTACAGGCGTCCATAGACCGCTATTATCCCGGCACAAAGCTGGCGGTGACAGAGTGGGGCTTTGGCGGGCAGGGACATGTCTCCGGTGGGATTGCCGTGGCGGATGCGTTGGGGATTTTCGGGCGGGAAGGTGTTTTTGCCGCTATGCACTGGAGCACGGAAGACAGCCTGGCTTATGTGACGGCGGCCTATCAGCTGTACCTGAACTATGACGGTCGGGGCGGCCTGTTCGGTGATATAGGCCTGCCGGTAAACAATTCAGAATGGGGCATGCTTTCGGTATACGCTGCGCTTGATTCAACTGATGGCGGGCGCCTGCACCTGATCGTGTTGAACAAGGACATGCAGGAGAATGCGGATGTCGAACTCAGTCTGGCTGGTGAGCATGGCCATCAATCCGCGCAGGTGTGGCGTTTTAATGAGAACAGCCCCACTATCACAGCCCAACAGGCCATGGGCATTTCTGAAGATGGTGTCTTTCGCTATTCCTTTGCCCCGATGTCTGCCTATCATCTGGTATTCAGCAGTGAGCAGGCAGAAGATGCCTGGCAGCCTGAAGAGCCAGAGGAAGACTTGACTGCCCCAGAAGACGAGGCGTTATCTGAGGATGCTGAGGAATCGGCTGTGGAAGAAGCCACGGCTACCATTGAAGTTTTGCCGGCGGCAACCGAAGAAATACCGCTGACGCCCACACCTGAACATGCTACAATCGAAGAGCCACAACCCGGACGGCAAGGTTGGGCGGTTGCGCTGGCTGGTGGGTTGCTGGTTGCGGCGGTCGGCCTCGCAATAATTCTGTTAAGAAAGAAAAAGTAAGAACTTTTACTGGAGGAATCATGAGCGAATCCATTACCATTCATGACATTGCTAAAATGATTGACCATTCCCTGCTGCACCCCGGCATGACTGATCAGGAAATCCTGGCTGGCCTGCATTTGGCGAAGGAATATGATACAGCGACTTGTTGTGTCAAGCCCTATTCTGTAAAGACCGCCGTGGAAGTGCTGGCGGGCAGCGATGTGGGGGTGTGTGCGGTGATCGCCTTTCCGGCGGGTAACAGCACCACTGCTATCAAGGTGGCAGAAACTGAGCAGGTCATCACCGATGGCGCTACCGAGGTGGACATGGTGGTGAATGTGGGTAAGGTGTTGAGCGGTGATTGGGGTTATGTATCGAATGAGATTAAAGCCGTCAATGATGCCTGCCTGGCGAATGGCGCCATACTCAAGGTGATCTTTGAAACCGACTTCCTGCAGGATGAACAAATTATCCGCCTGTGCGAGATTTGCTCACAGCACAAGGTAGGCTTTGTGAAGACCTCCACCGGGTTTGGTTTTGTGAAGCAGCCCAACGGTTTTTATGCGTATGAAGGCGCGACTGAACACAATATCGCCCTGATGCGTCAGCACAGCGACCCGGCGGTGCAGGTGAAGGCTGCCGGCGGTGTGCGTGATCTGGACGCATTGTTGAAAATGCGCGCGCTGGGCGCGACCCGCATCGGCGCTACCGCCACCAAAGCAATCATTGAAGAAGCCAAAAAACGAGGGATTCATTAAAAAAGGGAGTCAGATGAACGATCTTTCTTTAGAACTGGGATTCACCGAGGTTTATCAAGCACACAGCCACGAAGATCGTGCCATCCGTGAGGCGCATGTACTGCGTTACCTGATGCCGCGTATCTTTCAACCAATCGAGGCATTGCACAAGGAGTATCCGCGTCTGGCTGGCATCGAACTGATGCCTTACCACAATCTGGGTGTGGCAAAGAGCGGTCATATCGGTGAAAATGCACCTTTGCCAGCGGTGAAAGCGGCCACCACAGAAATGCAGGAAGCATGGCTGACGCATCTGAGACAGGCAGGCTGCGAGGTAGCGCGCATTTCATAAATTTTTCATACCAAAGGAGGTTGCCCGATGGCAGAACAGAAGGTCATTCAAGGCTTATTGGTATCACAGATCGGCTACGAACTGGACGAACACAAGCGGGCTGTATTCCGCCATACCTTGCGGGATGGGCTGGATGATGGCACGCCGTTCGTGATAAGAGAGCAAGACAGTGGTGATGTCGTTTTCAGCGGCCAGGCTGGCTATTGGGGCGAGACCTGGGGCAGTCATTGGTGGATATTGAATTTCACCACATTGCGGCAGAAAGGCGACTTTATCCTCTTCATGGAGGACCCGGACGGTCGCCAATGGGAAGAAGAACTGCGTATCGGCAGCCATCTATTATGGAATGAGAGCATTGAAAAGGTGGCGTTGACCCAATTTGAGCAGCGCGCGGCGTTGGCACGCAACGGCATCGGTTGGAAGGACTGCGGTGCTGACTGGCGAGAAGTTAACAGCCACGCTGCTTCTATTATCGGCCTTACTGACCTGATGAGTATTGGTTACGAATGGGTGGGGCGTGAGGGCTGTGAGCGGTTGATGGGGCAGATCATGCAGGGCTGCGATTACCTGTGCTTGTGCCAGCAGCGCGCGGCAGATTTGGGCTTGCCGGATGGCGCTCTGGTGCATGAACTGCCCAACCACGCCGTGGTGATCCCGCAGGATCAGGGCCAGGCGGTGGTAGCGCTGGCAAAAGCGTCGCGGCTGGTGTATGAGGTAGACCGCCAGCGTGGGATTTGCTATCTGCAGGCAGCTGTGGATGCCTATGAATATTTGGTGAATCGCTGTGAGCCATCTACGCTAGGCAACTTCTCGGCATTGAGCCATGGCGCGCCGTCGGATTACACACCCTCAGGCTTTATGACCGGCGACCTGCTGATGATGGTGTGGGGCGGGTTGGAATTGTACGCCTCTGGCAAAAAAGAATACCAGATAGTAACGGTGCGCATCCTCGATGAACTGCTGGCACGGCAGGTGCCGAAAGACAAAGCACAAGATGATTTGTACGGCCATTTTTACACGTTTGCTGACCATGCCTTTACTGAAAAAGCCTTTGTCCATCATCATGTGGGTCACGATACCGGCATGAAGTTCAACCATTATCTGGCGCCCTTGCTGATGGCATGCCGCCAATGGGGCGATCATCCTCAGGCGGATCGCTGGCGGAATGCGCTCAAAGATTTCGCCTATGGCTACTTCCTGCCTGCCTGTGAGCGCAACCCGTTTTATTTGCTGCCGATGGGGGTGTTTGGAGAGGAAGGTTTGCTTTCTTTCTGCGGGCCCTGGCATGGCTTCAATGTTTGTTACGGGTTTGCGGCAGCGCTGGCGGCGCAATTGATGGATTTCTTCGGCGATGAGCGCTTCAGGGCAGTGGCGACCGGCAATTTGCAATGGCTGGCGGGCTTGAACGCCGGCATCACGAAGGAGTCATTGGCTGGATGCCAGTTCTGGTGCGAAGATATTCCTGAAGACGAAGCACGCGCTTACAGCCAGATCTTTACGGTGGGGCGCCGTTGGACGGGCTGCTGGAGCGATATCCCTGGCAGTGTTCCGAATGGTTTTGATACCAACCTGCAGTTCCAGCTAACGGTGGAGCCGAAGCAGGAAAATGATACGCCGCGCTACTACACGGATGAAGACTGGATCCCGCATGGCGCCAGTTGGCTGAGCGGGTTGGTATATTTCCGCCAGATCAAGCGCTGGCGCAGTCACGTGGAGGTTTCATGAGCAAGAAGATCGTCGTAATCGGCAGTTCGAACGTTGATTTCATCATGAAGATGCCGCGCCTGCCCAAGGTGGGCGAGAGTGTGCCCAACGGAAAATTTATGCAGACCTATGGCGGCAAAGGCGCCAACCAGGCGGTAGGAGCGGCCAAAGCTGGCGGCGAGGTGTGGCTTATCAACTGCGTGGGTGATGATAATTATGGCCCGCTGGTGGTGGAGAATCTGCGCAAGGGCGGAGTGCATACAGATTTTGTCACGTCCATGCCCGGTTACAATTCCGGCGCGGCGATCGTGTTGGTGGGTGAAGAAGGCCAAAATTACCTGTCCATCGATCCCGGCGCCAATTATGCGCTGACACCGGAGATGTTGATACCACACAAAGAATTCATCAGCGATGCCGCCATGATGGTGCTGCAGTACGAAGTGATCCCGCAGACGCTGTATACCTGCATTGCGATGGCAAAAGAGATGGGTATCCCGGTGATCTTCAATTTCGCACCGGCTGCTGAGATGGATGTTTCTTATCTTGAAGGGTTGGACTATCTGGTGGTGAACGAAACCGAAGCCGAATTTGTGTGCGGGTTTGCGGTTGAGGACGAAGCCGGGGTGATCAAAGCCAGCCAGAAGTTGTTGACGTTGGGTGTCAAGACCGTCATCATCACCCTTGGCGCCAAAGGCGCGTTTGTGGCGGGCAATGGCTGGTCGACCATTGTACCTTCTTTCAAGGTGGACGCCGTGGATACCACTGCCGCAGGCGACACCTTCTGCGGAACACTGGCGACGGCGTTGGTGGAGGGCAAAGCGCTGTTGGAAGCGGTTCGCTTCGCCAATGCTGCCGCGGCGGTGTGCGTCACCAGGCTGGGTGCCCAGCCATCCATTCCTACCCGTGAGGAAATTGAGGCCATGCTGGAGAGGCAGGCATAACACCAATCTTCGTTCTATAGAGGAGTGGATCCATGGAAAAAATTGTTGTGCATCCCGCTCATCGTTATTTAATGAAAGAGAATGGGGAACCGTTCTTTTGGATGGGCGACACCGCCTGGGAATTACTGCATCGCTGCAGCAAGGAGCAGATCGAGATGTATCTGGAGAATCGCCGTGCCAAAGGGTTCAACCTGATACAGACGGTAATTCTGGCGGAACTGGACGGCTTACGTGACCCCAATGTCTATGGCGACCTGCCGCTGGTGGATGATGACCCGACACAGCCCAATGAGGCCTATTTTGATGTGGTAGATTTCACCATTGAAACGGCGCGCCAAAAGGGGTTATACATCGGTTTGCTGCCCACCTGGGGCGACAAAGTGACCAAACTATGGGGGGTGGGCCCGGTGATATTTGATTCTGACAATGCGCGTATGTACGGCCGCTGGCTGGCGCAGCGTTACCAATCGGCTGTCAATCTCATCTGGATTTTAGGTGGTGACCGCCCGCCTTTGCAGGATGGCAGTGACTGGCGTCCGATCTGGCGTGCCATGGCCGCCGGCATACGTGAGGTGTTGGGGTCAAGCGCCTTGATCACCTATCACACCAGCGGCAGCCGCGATCTTGAGCATGGCGCCAAAGCGATTCATGCAGAGGAATGGTCCGATATGGTCATGATCCAGTCCGGGCATGGTGCCGCAGAAATCCCCACCTGGGAGGATATCAGCACCCTCTACCAGCTCGAGCCACCCAAACCTGTCATCGATTCGGAGATCTGTTATGAAGATCACGCCGTTGCTCCGTGGCCGAAATGGGACCCCGCCAACGGTTATTTCCGTGATTACGAAGTGCGCAAGCAGATGTATCGCTCGGTATTTGCTGGTGCCTTTGGCGTGACCTATGGCCATCACCATGTCTGGCAGATGTGGGACCATGGCCGCCAGGTCAATAACAATGGCTTTGAACTGCGTCCATGGTATGATGCGCTTGATCGGCCAGCTGCTTTTCAGGTGAAGCATCTGGTCAATTTAATGTGTTCGCATGCCTTTTTTCCTCGCATCCCTGACCAAAGCATGATCCTGTCAGGGGCAGGTGAGGGCGGCAGTCACGTGCGTGCCACACGCGACCGCGAAGGTAGTTTTGCCATGGTGTATGTGCCGCAGGCACAGCAAACGGTTTTATTGGATGTGAGCGGCATCAACAAACCGTATTGCCTCCGCTGGTTCGATCCACGCACCGGTCATAAGCACGCGATCCAAGAACACTTAACAGGTGACACCATCGAGATGACCACACCAGTAAACGGGCCGGACTGGGTGCTGTTGGTTGAATGTAATCAAGCATAAGGAGATCATATGAGCACAAAAAGAATTCCTGTTATTTTGGATACCGATATCGGCGGCGATATTGATGATACCTGGGCATTGGCGATGCTCCTTGGCTGCCCGGAGTTGGACTTGAAGATGGTGGTTACTGAGGACGGTGACACCACCTACCGCGCGCGCATTGCCGCCAAATACCTGGAACTGTGCGGGCGGACGGATGTGCCGGTGGCAGTCGGCGTTTCCAAGCCGCAAGATGCACATTTTAACCAGCAGCCCTGGGTGGATGGCTACCGGTTGAGCGATTACCCAGGTGTGGTTCACAAGGATGGTGTCCATGCGATGATTGATCTGATCATGGCGTCACCAGAACCGGTCACTATTATCGCCATCGGCGTGGTCACCAACCTTGCCAGGGCGCTGGAAATCGAGCCGCGCATTGCGCAGCGCTGCAAATTCGTCGGCATGCATGGCAGTATTTACCTGGGTTATGGCGGCAGCAGCGAAATTTCTGCCGAAGCCAATGTGATCAACGATGTGTCCTCCTTTCGCAAGGTGATTTCGGCACCGTGGCTGGATACCCTGATTACCCCGCTGGATACCTGCGGTCTGGTGGTGCTGACCGGGGAGCATTATCAGAAAATTTACCAGTCAGACCTGCCCAAATTGCGGGCGGTGATAGAAAATTATGAGATCTGGGCGAAATTGGTCAAGTGGGCGGTGATCGAACACACTGACCGGGAATCTTCCTGCCTGTTTGATACCGTGGCAGTCTATCTGGCGTATGCAGAAGACCTGGTAGAGATCGAGGAGGTCTCTATCAGCACCACGGATGACGGCTTTACAGTCGCCGATCCTGCCGGTACAAAGGTGAGTGCGGCGATGCGCTGGAAGGACTTGAATGGGTTCTATGATCATCTGGTTGAACGTTTGCTGGTTGTTTAAATGGAAAATTTAGGAGAAATAACATGAAAATGAGAGCAAATTTTGTTGTTGGGCCGAAGAAGTCAGAAGTGCGTGAGGTTGAATGTCCTATGCCTGGGATGGGTGAGATCTTGATTGAAGTCAAAGCCTGCGGGGTATGCGCCTCCGATTTTGAACCCTGGCTCAACCCGAACGCCAATGATGACGGCGCAGCGGTCGCTATGGGGCATGAACCGGCGGGCGTGGTGGCGGCAGTTGGCGAGGGGGTGACAGAATTCAAGGTCGGTGACCGCGTGGCTTCTATGGCTGGGCCGGCATATGCTGAGTATTGCTGTGTGCCGGCTAACATGACTGTACACCTGCCGGGTGATGTTTCCTTCGAAGAGGGCGTCCTCGAGCCGCCGGGCTGCCTGGTGGCAGAATTGACACGCGTCCCGCTGCAGCTGGGCGATGATGTAGCCCTGATTGGCTGTGGCTTTATGGGGCTGATGCTGATCCAACTGCTGCGAGCAAAGGGCGTCGGCAAGATTGTGGCGATTGATGTCAGTGCGGAAGCACTGGAAAATGCCCGCCGGTTTGGCGCAGATGAAACCTATACTCCCCAAGGTTTGCCAGAACAGTACCTGTGCACGGAGTGGGACCGCATGTGGGACACTGGCTTTGAGAAGGTAATGGAAGTGACCGGCAAACAGCCCGGCATTGATCTTGCGATCAAGATGACCCGCGCCCATGGTTTTCTGGCGGCGTTCGGCTATCACCAGGACAAACCGCGTGTCATCGACATGAAGATGACCGGTTGGAAGGCAATGACGTTGCATAATGCCCATGAGCGCAGAATCTGGGCGATGGTGCATGCCATGCAGGTATCAGCTGACATGATCCGGCGCGGTACATTGGACATGAAGTCGTTGGTGACCCATCACTATGGACTGGACCAACTGGATGATGCCTTCACCGCCATGATGGAGAAGCCTGCCGGATATATCAAGGCTGTGTTGATCCCCTGATTTCTCGCCTTTTTGAAAAAATTCATCATTCTGTGACGTTCGGCAGGTGACTACCTGCCGAATTTCACTTTCATATTTCGCAAAATGTGAAAAAATATGTAAAGATTATGAAAAAGTCTGTTTAGACCTTTCCTGCATAAGAATTCACACAGGAGTCGAGTTATGTCAATCCAATTAAGGCGGCAGCAATTGATTAAATTGCTTGATGAGAAGGGTGCAATGAACGTCAATGACATCTCGCAGCGCCTGGGGGTCACCGGAGCAACCGTGCGCAGCGATTTGCGCCGGTTGGAAGACCGCGGTATTGTGCAGCGTTTTCATGGCGGTGCGCGCCTCGTTGAAACCGATCTGAACAATGACAACAAGGTCGAGTGTCGGAAAAAGCGGATCGCGCGTTATGCCGCCAGCCTGTTGAATGATGGTGACTCGGTGTTGTTCGATGCCAGTTCCACGGTCAAATACATGGTGAAGTACATGCGGCAGTTGGAAAATATGACGCTGTTCACCAACGCGGTGTCGATGGCGCAGGAGTTGGTAAAGAACCCTTCCAACCAGGTGATCCTGGTAGGGGGACGCTTGCAGGATGACGGCGACCTGGTGAAGGGTATCCGCGGTTTCTCGATCATGGATGGGCTGCATGTCGCCAAGACCTTTATCAGCTGTTCGGGGTTTTCATTGGAGAATGGATTGATCACGTTCGATGTGGATGAAGCCATTGTGATGCGCGAGCGCATCTCGATTGCCCGCGAGGTGATCGCGCTGGTGGATTCGACCAAGTTCGGCAAAGAGGGCGTGGCGCCCTTTGCCTCGCTAAAAGAAGTGTCTATGGTCATCACCGATGACGGCATCAGCACTGATTGGATCAAAGAGATTCGCAGCCGCGGGCCTGAACTGGTTGTGGTTGACAAACAGGGTAACGTCAAGCATTTTCCTGCCAGCCGCGGACAGTTCACGATCGGTTTTGCGAACCTGGACACCACCAGTTCCTTTGCGGCAGATGTACAGAAAGGATTGGAGAGGGCTGCAGAGCAGGCCAATCTGCGGTTGATCGTGAAGAACAACCAGCTGAACAGCGAGGTGGCGCTGGAAAATGTGAACGAACTGATCGAAGATGGCATCGATTTGATGATCGAATACCATATTGATGAGACCATTGGGGCAGTTGTCATGGACAAATTGAACCGCCGTCACATACCGGTAATTGCCGTTGACATCCCCATGATCGGTGCCACCTATTTCGGGGTGGATAACTATAACGCGGGATTGATGGCTGGCGAAGCCATGGGCGAATGGATCATGAATCAATGGCATGGGCACTTTGACCGGGTGTTCATCCTTGAGGAACCGCGCAGCGGCTCCTTCCCGGCGGCGCGCACTTATGGACAGCTGGACGGCATGCAGAAGGTGTTGGGGAAGATTCCCGAACTGAAGCGAATGCGCCTGAACTGCGGCAACCGCAAAGACACCAGCCGGGCAGCGGTGAAAAATGCCCTTGACATCTATCCCGAAGCTCACCGGATCGCGGTGTTGGGTTTCAACGATGATTCCGCCATGGGGGCGTTGGAAGCCGCGGCCGAGGTGGGGCGCGAGCAGGATGTGGTCATTGTCGGCCAGGATGCGGCGGCTGTCATTCGCGATGAAATACGCAATCCGGAATCACGTATCATTGGGTCAACGGCCTACTGGCCAGAGCATTACGGCGCGAGGCTGGTCAAACTGGCGATTAAGATCCTCAACGGCGAGTGGGTGCCGAATGCCATCACGATGGAACACACATTCATCACGCGCACCAACATCAATGAGTTTTATCCGCAAGCTAACCACAAAGAACTTGTTAAAGCCGGCGAGGATAGCTACAGCTAAGGGTCAACCGCCGAATTCTTTACGCATGCGTTCGACGTAGTATTGCACCAATTCAAATTTGCCATCCGGCGCAATGCGGTGATCAGGGCAGGGGATATAGCCGCCCAGATCGACCAGCGGTTTGAGGCGTTCGATTTCGCTGTCAATGGCGGCACGGTCATGAGAGAAAACGACTTTGTTCATGCCGCCCACACCGCGCAATTCAGGTCCGTACTGCGCACGCCAGGGAGCGATGGAAGCCTGCCAGGTGCCGACCTCGATGGGGAACATGATGT
>CAYMNB010000010.1:0-70929 GCA_964391725.1 uncultured Anaerolineaceae bacterium
GCTCAACGACAATTGCTCTACTGACAACAACCGTACAGCCCGCATCTCTTTCAGCGAGAAAAACCCCCGTGATATAATCGCAAGTGTTTACCAACTTGAAGGAAACCCATGCAATCTGTTCCTGCTCTTGAATGGCATTTATACCAGCAAATGTATCTGATACGCCGCGCAGAAGAGACCTTGTTGGATCTTTTCTCACAGGGGCTATTATTCGGCACCGTTCATACCTGCATCGGGCAGGAAGCCATCGCGGTCGGTGTGGTGAACGCCATTGACAAAAGCAAAGACGTGATCTGGTCAAATCATCGCGGACATGGCCATTTTCTAGCCTATTGTGACAATATAGAAGGCCTCATTGCCGAAGTCATGGGCAAAGAAACTGGCGTGTGCCGTGGCATTGGCGGGTCACAACACTTACATTACAACAACTTTTATACCAACGGCATTCTGGGCGGTACCGTTGCCTGTGCAGTAGGTTCCGCAATGGCAGAGAAGAAGAAAAATAGTGGTGCAATAACGGTTGTTTTCCTTGGTGACGGTGCCATGGGTGAAGGCATTGTTTATGAAAGCCTCAACATGGCTTCACTATGGAAATTACCGGTTCTCTTTGTCTTAGAACACAATCAATACGCCCAGACCACCCCCACCAGTCTGGCGCATACCGGCGACTTAAGCAACCGCCCCAAAGCTTTCGGCATAGAAACGCGTGAGATCAAAGCCGACAATGTCATCAGTGTGAACAGATTGGCACAGGAGTGTGCCCACAAAGTCCGCACCCAGCAAAAACCGCTGTTCATTACCATGCACACCTACCGCTTCGCTCCCCACAGCAAAGGTGATGATGTCCGGCCGGCCGCAGAGATCGAAACCGCCAAAAGGTCAGACCCATTAACACATCTGCGTTGGGCACTGGCGCAAATCAATGAGCGCCGGGTGGCATCTATCGAGAATGAAGTGGATATGCGCATTATTGAAGCGGTGGAAACAGCGAAACAGCAGTTGGTTCTGGCACCCGAGATGTTTTTTGAGGGAAGGCAGCCATGACCACCTACTTAGGAAGCCTGCAACTGCACCTGCAACAACTCTTGTCAGTCGACTCGACCGTGCTTGTAATGGGTGAAGATATTCTTGATCCCTATGGCGGCGCTTTCAAAGTCACCAAAGGTCTCTCCACCAAATTCCCAGACCGCGTCATCACCACGCCGATCAGCGAAGCTGGCTTTATTGGCGTCGCAAACGGCATGGCTTTACGTGGCTTGAAACCCATTGTGGAGATCATGTTTGGCGACTTTATCACCCTTGGCGCTGATCAGATTATTAACTATGCCGCCAAATTCGCCGCTATGTATCAATCAGCCCTTGATTACCACCTGGTCATCCGTATGCCGGTTGGCGGCGGCAGAGGTTACGGCCCCACACACAGCCAATGCTTGGAAAAATTATTTCTTGGCATCCCCCACATCACCATTCTTGCGCCATCTATTTACCATGATCCGGGGTTGTTGTTGGCATCTGCGATACAACAACCAGGCCCTGCGTTATTTTTGGAACACAAACTTCTCTACAGCCAGGAACTCATCACGCCAGCCAATTCAGCCTTCGCTGTTGACCTGAGTGACGAATCATTTCCTTTGGTTAGGTTAACCAATAACACAGAAAAAACCGCTGACCTTACCCTGATAACCTACGGCGGTGCGCTTTGGCTGCCAGCTTTGCTACAAAAAATGGCAGAGGAAGAAATCTGGTTGGACGTTCTGATACCATCCTCTCTTAACCAGAAAGCCCACCCATCCATATCTGCTTCAGCCAGCCATACCGGCCGGGTTGTCATTGTGGAAGAAGGTGCCGGCCCCTTCGGTTGGGGCGCGCAAATTGCATACGACCTGCAACATGCAATGTTAAACCGTTTGACCGCGCCGATCGCCGTAATCCATGCTGAAAATACAATCATCCCTGCCACCCAGGCTTTGGAGCAATTGCATTTACCGAATCTGCAAAGAATTGAACAGAAAATCTACGAGGTACTGTCATGAGTGTTTTGCTGTATGCTCCCATGGTGAATGTCAATGAAGAACAAATGAACCTGGTTGAATGGCACAAGCAACCCAAGGAATTCGTCAATAAGGGTGAATTATTAGCAACCTTTGAAACCACCAAATCCACCTACGATTTTCATGCCACAGACTCAGGCTTTTTCGTCCCGTTAGTCGAAGCAGGCAGTCAGGTCACCGTTGGTGAGGTGATTGCTGCCTTAACAGACCAACCAGATGAGGATATTCAAACTCTTCTACCATCGGAGACTGAAAAATTAGAAGCGAAACCCCACTCTCTGCAACAAACCGCTGGTAATCGTTGGACCAGGAAAGCTGAAATTCTCGCCAAGAGACACAACGTCCCCCCACAGGAGATGGAAAGCTTGACATCTGCCGACGTTCGGATAACAGAAGAAGTCGTGCAGGCTTATCTGCAACAGAAATCGACAACCACTGGTAAACAAGCCAACCAGGGGTTTTCCAATGCCACTGAACTCATTTTGATTCTGGGCGGTGGCAATGTAGCCTGTCTCGTGTTGGACATTCTTGCCAGGATTCCACAGCAAACCGCCGTGGCTATTCTTGACGACAATCCTGCCCTGCAAAATACCACCGTTATGGGTGTGCCAGTGTTGGGTAACCTGGATAGAGCCAAATCTCTTTTTGACCAGAATTTCTTCGACAAAGCCGCCCTCGCAGTCGGTATTTTACCTGCGCGGCGTGAGTTGTTTGAGAAACTTTCCAACCTGGGCATCCCCTTCGCCAACATTATCGATCCCTCCGCCATCATTGGTGTCAATGCAAGCATGGGAATTGGCAACATGATTATGGCATTCTGCCGGCTGGGGCCTGAGTCGCAAATAGGAGATAATAATTTTCTCTCTGCGTATGCGAATATTGAACACCACAATCGCATGGGTTCACACTGCACTTTCGGACCCGGTGTCGCCATGTCGGGCGGGGTTACCATCGGCAACAGTGTTCGCTTCGGTACTGGAATATTCATCGAACCCAGACTCACCATCGGAAACAATGCTGTGATCGCTTCGGGCGTAACCTTAACCGCCGACGTCCCTGAGAACACAGTCGTGCGAGCCAAAGCAAATTTTCACTGGTAGACCACCGTGTTATAATCCAAAGCAACGAACTATCTGTCACTGCTATACTCGCAGACAAAGGATTTTGGTGAACTCATGCGTCAGGTCACATACAATGACTCTATCAGTGATTTAGAAATTCACCCGCCTGGCACGTATCAGCCTTTTCGTGAACTTGCCCGTGAAAGTGCTTTCGCCCTTGACAGTTCTCAATTCGTAGAATTAACAACATGCCCCGCTTGTGGCAGCGAAAAAGTTACCCCGGCATTTGACAAATGGCGCTTTCATTATGCTGAATGCCAGCAATGTGCCTCGCTTTTTATTGGCAATCGGCCCAACCTGAACCAGCTTTCCTGGTACCTGAATGAATCACCCGCGGCGCTTTATCGGCAATCCACTTCGTATTTGCAGACCATGCAGACAAATTACAAACGTCTGTCTGCCTACCGTGCCAGCTGGATCGATTCGATCGCCATTCGAATTCCAAAAAGAAAAACCACAGCGATCCTCGATCTGGAAACCCGTTCCGCAGATTTCCTTGCGTTGTTTGGCCAACAATCACAATGGGAGGTTTTGTCAGTTGCGCCCAGGTTTGCACCTGAGTCAGACGAGCAAAGCCAGGCTTATAATTCTCTTGACGATGTTAACGATGAATCTGTCAGTATTTTTACCGCCTTTGACATCCTCGAACATCAATACTCACCCCATAAATTTTTCGAATCCATTCGGAAGAAATTGCAGTCTGGTGGTTTCTTCCTGATGACCACCCGTGTGGGCAGTGGTTTTGATATCCAGACCCTGGGAAAACACTGCCCGACCATTGTGCCCATCGAACACCTGAACCTGCTATCAGTAGAAGGTATCAAGTTTTTATTGCGTGAACACAATTTCTCAATCTTCGAAATATCAACGCCCGGTCAGCTGGATGTCGAAACCGTCACTGCTACATACCAACAAAAACCTGGACTGCAGTTGCCAAAAAGTGTCAAATACTTCTTTGACAACCGCGATGACCTGGCAAAACAAAATTTACAGTATTTCCTCCAGGCGAATTTGTTAAGTTCGCATCTGCGTCTGGTGGCACAAAAAAAGGATTGAACTTATGGCTGATCTGGTTACTTTATTTAATGCCACCCAATCAAGCGCCGAATTTGCCAGCGCATACATCGCCTATCTATCAGACATCCTCCAGTCTATTGATGTCTCCCTCATCGAGCAAATCATAGACACGTTCTCGAATGCCGCGGAGAACGAGAAAACCATTTACTTCCTCGGCAACGGCGGTAGCGCGGTAACTGCCACTCATTTTGCATCCGATATGGCCGTAAACACCCGCACCAACCAGCACAAACCCTTACGGGCTGTTTCACTGGTGGATAATCTGGCATTACTCACCGCTGTCAGTAACGATGAGGGATTTGAAAACATTTTCATACGCCAATTGGAGATTTTTATGCAGCCTGGAGATGTAGTGGTGGGTCTGTCGGTCAGTGGTAACAGTCCCAATGTCGTCCATGCCTGTCAATTTGCCAAAGACAACGGAGCGACTGTGATTGCCTGCACAGGATTCAATGGCGGTAAAATTGGTATTCTGGCTGATATTCACTTTCATATACCCACCCCATTGGGTGAATATGGACCGGTAGAAGATATCTTCCAAATTCTTGATCACCTGATCTATACCTATCTGCGCCTGTCAAGGGTTGGTTCTCTTTCCCATTGACCTGAAATCAATCATGCTATCAAAGCTCTCACTACACCCAAAAAAGAAACCATTCAAGCTGCCCATTAAAGTGGGTATTGTTGGTATGGGAAAAATGGGTGGAATTCGTTACGAGGAAGCAATTAAGAATCCCAACCTCTCTGTTGCTGCCCTGTGTGACGTTGTTCCTGGTTTGCAAAAAACCTATCCAGACCAGATTATCTATGATGATTACCGCAAGTTGATTGATGAGGCAGACATTGATGCGGTCATCATCTGTACCTACAATCACATCGCGCCACTGGTTGTCAAGGCAGCGCTGAAGGCGGGAAAGCATGTCTTCTGTGAGAAGCCGCCAGCGCGCACAATTGAAGAAATGCTATCGGTGATCGAGGTAGAACAAGCCCATCCCGAATTGGTCTTAATGTATGGATTCAACCACCGCAAACATTATTCCATCATGGAGGCCAAAAGCATTATCGATGCCGGCCATTTCGGCAATATCTTATGGATGCGTGGGGTGTATGGGAAGGCTGGAGGTCTGTATTTCCCCGAATCCTGGCGCAACGATGTTGAATTGTCAGGCGGGGGAATTTTGATCGACCAGGGCATCCACATGGTGGATTTGTTCTTGTATTTTTGCGGTGATTTCCAGCATGTTCAAAGCCTCACCACCAGCTCTTACTGGCAGGTGCCGGTAGAGGACAATGCCTTCGCTATTTTACGCAACGACAACAACCAGGTGGCGCTGCTGCATTCATCAGCCACCCAATGGAAACACACTTTTTCGCTTGAAATCTGCCTTCAGAATGGGTATATACACCTGAACGGCATTCTGTCATCTACCAGAAGCTATGGAGACGAAACTTTGACCTATGCGCGGCGGGAGTTTGAAAACAAGACCCGCTCATTGGGAAAACCCCGCGAGGAAACCATCTACTTTGGCATCGATGATTCGTGGCGCCTTGAATTTGAAGATTTTGTCGCCGCCATCATCAATGACCAACCATTAGCATCCGGTAATTCTGCGGACGCCCTGCGCGCATTGGCATTGGTTCACCAAATTTATGCCAACAGCCCGGTCTGATATAATTCTGCCAGTCATTATGGATAAATTACATTTACACCCCCATCAGCAGATAGTCTCACGCACAGACCGGTTGCACATCAAAAGCCATCAACCCGCTGTATTGTGGTTCACCGGCCTTTCAGGCAGCGGGAAATCAACCATTGCCAATCTGGTCGAATGCCAACTGAATCATACCTATCTTGCCCATACCACGTTGCTGGATGGCGACACAGTTCGCACCGGGTTGAACAAAGACCTGACTTTCAGCGAAACAGACCGCCATGAAAACATCCGCCGCATTGGCGAAGTGTGCAAATTGTTCAACCAGGCTGGTTTATTGGTGTTAACCGCCTTTATCAGCCCTTTACACGCTGACAGAGACCAGATAAGGGCACTGCTGCCCGCCGGCGAATTTATTGAAATATTCGTTGATTGTCCCCTGCAGGTTTGCGAGCAGCGCGACCCCAAAGGACTGTACCAAAAAGCGCGTGCCGGAATTATCACCAACTTCACCGGCATTGATGCTGCCTATGAACCTCCACAACATCCTGAAATCCACCTGTTTTCCGCAGAAAAGACCCCCGAACAATGCGCTCAGGATGTGATAGACTACCTGTGCGAAAAGAACATAATTCATCACAGTATCAATCCAAAGCAATGACGGGAAACCACATGGATCATTTACAGGAATTAGAAAACATCTCCGTTTACATATTTCGTGAGGCCTATGCCAATTTCAAAAACCTTGGCATGTTATGGTCAATGGGCAAAGATTCGACTGTACTGCTGTGGCTGGCACGCAAAGCATTCTATGGCCACGTTCCTTTCCCACTGATCCATATCGACACACATTTCAAAATTCCCGAAATGATCGAATACCGTGACCGCATCGTTCGCGAGTGGAAGATCAATATGGTCGTCGGCAGCAATGAGCAGGCATTGGAAAGTAAACAGACCTTCCCCGATGGCGCTATTGACCGAATCAGCTGCTGCCAGTTGTTGAAAACCGAAGCTCTACGCGGTGTACTCACCGGCGATGGCGTTCGTTATCGCTTCAACCATGCCCTCGGAGAATACCAGCGTGAGGAGAACCCGGAACCATTTACCGGCGTCATCGTTGGCGCCCGCGCTGATGAAGAAGGCTCTCGCTCTAAAGAACGCTATTTCTCACCGCGCGACCGTCAGAATGAGTGGCACATCGCGGAACAACCCCCTGAATTTTGGAATCAATACAAAACCGATTTTGCCACCGGCACCAATGTCCGCATCCACCCCTTGTTAGATTGGACTGAGATCAATATCTGGGAGTACATCGAAAGAGAAAAAATCCCCACCGTTTCTCTATATTACAACCAGGGTGAAGGCACCCGTTACCGTTCTCTGGGTTGCTATCCCTGCACTTTTCCGGTCAAATCAGAAGCACGCAATGTGCGCGAGATCATCGAAGAACTAAAGACAGGCCGATTCTCCAAAATTGCAGAACGTGAAGGCCGTGCGCAGGACAAAGAAGATGGCGGAGGTCTGGAATCATTACGACGTGAAGGATACATGTAAACATGGCAGCAAGCACCGAACCAACCAATAACGAACAAATGAACATCGTTTTTGTCGGCCATGTCGATCATGGGAAAAGCACCGTGGTCGGCAGGTTGCTGGCCGAAACCGGCTCTCTGCCTGATGGAAAATTGGAGCAAATCCAGGCACGATGTGAACGCGAGTCACAGCCTTTCGAATACGCTTATCTGATTGATGCACTGAAGGAAGAACAGGCGCAATCGATCACCATCGATGCAGCCCGCGTCTTTTTCCATTCAAACAAACGCCATTACATCATCATCGATGCCCCTGGCCATATCGAATTCATCAAAAACATGGTAACTGGCGCCTCTCGTGCTGAAGCGGCCGTGCTGGTCATCGATGCCAAAGAAGGCGTGCAGGAAAACTCGCGCCGCCACGGCTATTTGTTATGGATGCTGGGTATCCGCCAGATTGTAGTATTGATCAATAAAATGGACCTGGTCGATTTTGATGAAGGGGTGTTCAACAACGTAGTTGCAGATTATCAGCAATTTTTGGATGAATTGGGCATCAAACCTATGTTCTACATCCCGGTCAGCGGCATGCAGGGCGCAAATATTGCGGTTCACAACGAGGATACTGCCTGGTATCAGGCCGAGACTTTATTGGACGCGTTGGATTCGTTCCAGAAAGCCTCTCCGCCAGTCGATCTACCCTTCCGCATGCCTGTGCAGGATATTTACAAGTTCACACAATATGGTGATTCACGCCGTATCGTCGCCGGTAGCGTCTCGTCAGGAAAACTGGCGATTGGCGACCGGGTTATCTTCTATCCATCAGGAAAAGTATCCACTGTTAACTCTTTTGAAGCCTACGCGGCTGAACAGCCTGGTGAAGTCATCAGTGGCTCCGCCACCGGCTTCACCCTGACCAAACAAATTTACATCCAGCGCGGCGAAATCGCCAGCAAAGTGGACGAACCACCCCCCTATGTTTCAAAACGACTGCGTGTCAGTTTGGTCTGGCTGGGGCAAAAACCCATGGTTCCCCAAAAGCAATATCATTTGAAACTGGGCACCGCCAAGATCCGCTGCACCATCGAGCACATCGATAAGATCATTGACGCCTCCGATTATTCAAGCACGGAAAAAGACCGCATCGAACATCATGATGTCGCTCAATGCGTCCTTCTGCTTCACGCCCCCATCGCTTGCGATCTCTCAGAAAGCCTGGCTGACACCAGCCGTTTTGTCATCGTCGATGACTATGAAATCCGCGGTGGCGGCATCGTTTTGGAAGCCTTGCCCGATGAAGGAAGTCAAATTCGCGAAGCTGTCTTTTTACGTGAACGCAAATGGATCGACAGCGCCGTTTCAATGTACCAGCGTTCAGAGCGTTACAACCAGCGCTCATGCTTGATCATCGTCACCGGCACAGAAGAAAGCCGGCGCAAAGAAGTAGCCCATCAATTGGAGAAATCCCTCTTTCAATCGGGAAAATTCGTGTACTTTTTGGGCATCGGCTCCGTGATTTATGGGGTAGATGCAGACCTTAAGTTGTTTACCGCCACCGATGACCCGCAGGAACACATGCGCCGTCTGGCAGAAATTGCCCACATCTTCATCGATGCCGGGCTTATTTTGATTGTTACAGCACGCGAAATTGACCAGGCTGACCTCAATCTGATCCGGTCCAGCATTGGTAATGAACGAGTAGAAGTGGTGTGGAATGGCAGTCGGGTTACAACGGACATCAATCCCGATTTTCAAATTGATGACGACGATGATCTCAACACTTCAGTGACATCGATCAAGGGTCTGTTGATGGAACACGGGGTTATTTTCGCCCCTTAAGATTGACGCTCAGATCCGCTACTTATGATTTGTTCTGCTCTATAGCCTGTAACTTTTCTTCAAGGGCATCGATCTGGTCGATTAATCGCTGCAAATCCTGCAAAGTTGCGGCAGGTTGGTCATCTTCAGTTTTCACCAGGGCCGGATGAAGGCGTGGATCAGTCAACATATCTACCAACCTTTTTCTTTCCATCTCACTGATGCGGTTCTGCTTCTTTAAGGTTTGCAATCTGCGTTCGACTTCATTATCCGTGTAATTAATCGGATCCAAAAAGGCACGGATGCTCTCACTCATCGTATGAATGGTCAACCCGCTTAGTTGCACCATGCGCTGCAACAGAACCTGAGGGATGCTTCCCAGATCTTGTTTCTCTTGTTGCGCCAAAATCTGTGTCAGCGTTGCCGTGGTAATATCTTCCCCGCTGGCATGGTCAATCACCTGTACTTCATTCCCTTCTTGCATATATTGAGCTATATCTTCCAGCGTAACATAGCTGCGCGTATTGGTATTATACAACTTGCGGTTTGCATAGCGTTTAATTGTGACCATACCGGCCTCCTAAAGAACTACAGGCAGGGGAATTCCCTGCCTGTAGTTATACCAGCTTTTTTCGGTAAATCTTGTGATTACTTTGCGGATTGCACCTTATCTAATTTTTCAGAAAGAGAATCAAGCTTTTCCTGCAGCGCATCTACATCTGCTTTGGTAGCAACTTTGATGGTGTTGCTGCGGCGGATTTTGCTGATGGTTTCTTTGGCCTCGGTCTCACGTTTGTCAACAATTTCTTTGATCAACTCTCGCGCCTCGTTCTCCGCCATCTCGCCGCGTTCAACCAGGCGGTTGATGAGCCCTACGACCTCTTCTTCAGCAACAACAGCCGCGCCTATCGCCGCAAGAAAAACGCGACGGAAAAGACCGCCCACCGTTTTGCTGGTTTCTTTGGCGGTATCAACCACCATTTCGGCTGCATGCTCGATGTTCCTCTTCTCTTCTTCAAATACATTGGATTTTTGTTCAGTTTTCGCCATTCGATTCCTCCATAGATTGATGGTTATGTTCATATTATAACGCATTGCGTCATAATAGCAAGCAAAAAAAGCAAAAAGCCACACAATTCTTGCCCAGAGACACAACTCAAAGTTTATTTAGAAGGTTTTCCGTGTAAAATGAAAGCATGCTAAACAACCTGCCCCCCATCAGGAACCTGCGCCGTTGGCGCGAGTTGCAGGCAATTCTTTTTCGATACGGTTTTGACTTCCTGATCGACACCAAAGAAGTCAGGACCATCCAATCGACTCTGAGAACCTTGCATCTGCCTGTGTCTATTCCCGAATCAAAACTCCATGAGCTGAGCACCCCGGAACGAGTACGCCGCATGCTGCAAGATATGGGGCCGACGTATGTCAAGCTGGGGCAAATCCTTTCCAGCCGTTCTGACTTTCTGCCAGATACGTGGGTGCAGGAATTATCCAAGTTGCAGGATGCTGTGCCGGCTTTTTCTTTCGAGGAAGTGGAACATATCCTTGAAGAAGAAATTGGCACAATTGAACAGTCCTTTTTATTCGTTGACCCTGAGCCGATCGCAGCTGCTTCCATTGGGCAGGTACACTACGCCATCCTTAATGATTTCAGTCAAGTTGTGATCAAGGTCCAGCGGCCTAACATAGAAGCCAAAATCCAATCCGACCTGGAATTCGTGCGCGACGTTGCTAAATTACTGCACAACTCAGTCGATTGGGGCAAGAAATACGGTGTCGTCGGCCTGGCTGAAGAATTGATCCGAACCTTGATGGATGAATTGGATTACAACATTGAAGCCACCAATGCTGATCGGCTCCGCCGCAACATGGAAAAATTTCCCGAAATTCACGTCCCCTTTGTCTACTGGGATTACACCACCAAACGAGTATTGACCATGGAAGCCATTGATGGATACAAAATTAATGATCTTGAAAGTATCGCCACCCTTGACATTGACCGGGTGGGGCTTTCCAAAATCTTCATGCATTCGATTCTGCACCAGGCTTTTATCAATGGTTTCTTCCATGCCGACCCTCATCCCGGCAATTTAATGGTTGAGAAAAAAACCAAACGACTGGTGTATCTGGATACCGGCATGATGGGCAGCCTGCTGCCAGAACAACGCAATGCAATCGGTGAAGTGGTGCAGGCGATCATCAGGCGCGATACAGAGGAGATTCTGCGACTGGCTTTAATTTTAGGGACACCTTTTCAGCAGATAAATGAGAACAAGCTCCGCCGCGACATGGATCACATGATCAATCACTACCTGGAAGCCCCCTTGGAACGGCTGGAGGTCACCCGCCTGCTCAGTGAAATTCTGGTCATGATCTTCGAAGCCGGCATCCGCCTGCCTCCAGTGCTGGGTGTGTCTGCCAAAGCCTTGCTGCAAGCAGAAGATGTAGCCCGTGTGTTAAACCCTGATGTGGTTGTGGTCGAGGTGATGAAAGACGTTGCCTACAGTGTTTACCTCCACCAGATCAACCCCGTCAACACTTTCTGGCAGACCGTGAGTCTGGCCAAAGATACCCGTGATCTGGTCCGTGTGCTTCCGCGATCCATCACCAAAATTCTCACCAATTTGGTGCAGGGTGAACTCAAGGTAGGCATTCAAATCCTGGAACTCAGTGACATTATTTCCAACATTCTCATCATAGCCAACCGTTTGATTATGGGAGTCGTGCTGGTTGGCATGCTGGTTGGTTCCGCCCTTGCGATGAGTGTCCCGCGCTCCGATACACTCACGATTGTTCCCATTATCGGCGTCATTGGCTTTGTGATTGCCCTCAGTATCAGTTTAATGATGGTCCTGCAGGTCTGGAACACCATTGGGAAGACACGCCGCTGGTCACGCCGCCGTAAAAAAGATGAGAACAAACCCCTCGATTAGGTTCCTAACGCTTCGGTTTGGGTTTGTTGGTTGGTTTTGAGAAGGGCTTCTTGCCATTTCTGCTGGGAAATTTTCTTCGGCTTGAGGGAGGTTCAACGAAAGATTTTCCACTTCTCAGTGCATTGACCTCTTCAACCGACAAAAACCGCCAATCCTTTGGCTTCATGTTGCCCAAAGTCAAGGTGCCAATACGGGTGCGGATAATTCTCACGACCGGCAGCCCCAGCAAACGGCAAGTCTCGCGGATCTGGCGTTTGCGGCCTTCCGAAAGGATCACCTGCAGCCAGGCGCCTTTACCATGAACCTTGGTCACTTTGACTTTCGCACCACGCGTGCGATAGCCATCTTCCATGACAATACCGCGCCTGAATTTCTGCAGTTGTTCATCGTCAGGGCGCACAGCGACCAGCACCGCATACTCTTTTTCATGCCCAAAACGCGGATGAGACAACTGCTGTTTCAGATCGCCGTCATTGGTCAGCAGTATCAACCCTTCGCTTTCAAAATCAAGCCTGCCCACAGAAAACAAATGGTCAGAATCAGGGACGACATCATGGATGGTGGGACGGTGCTCGTTTTTGGGCTCACGGTCAGAGAGCATTTTCCGTGGCTTGTAGAGTGCGATATATACCTTCTGTTCAATGGCTGGTATCTCTCGATTGTCTATCTGAATGGCGTCCTTCACAGGGTCAGCTTTGTCACCCAACACAGCCACTTTGCCATTGACCTTCACCCGGCCAGCTTCAATAAACGCCTCACAGGCTCTTCTTGATCCGAAGCCTGCCTGCGCCAATATTTTCTGAACTCTCTCCTGCATGGAATAACCTTCCTAATCTTTCAGCAACTGACCATTGCCGTTGCGGTTCCCATTTTCATGGATGTCATCCTGCACAAACTTCGGCATCTCCGCAATTGAGGTCAATCCAAAGTGCTGCAGGAATTCCAGTGTTGTGGCATACAACACTGGCCTGCCAGGTGTTTCATCTCGCCCTACTTCTTCTACCAACCCCTTATTCAGCAAGGTACGGATAACCCCGTCACTATTCACGCCGCGGATAGCATCGATGGCAGGTCGCGTTATCGGTTGCCGGTAACAGACAATGGTCAGGGTTTCGATGGCCGCCCGGCTCAATTTTGAATACGAATCAAGTCCCAGAAATTTCTCAACTGCGTGGGCTTGCTCTGGTGAGGTTGTCAATTGTATTCTACCGCGGCTTTTTTGCAACGACAGGCCGCTGTTAATATACTTTTCTGCCAGCATCGATAATGCTGCATCAACCATCGATTCGGTTTGACCGACAGCCGAGGCAATTTGAGCCGCAGAAACCGGTTCACCTGCCACAAACAGAATCGCTTCAACCGCCGCCAACAGACTGAGATAGGAAGAATCATCCACTGCTGTCTGAGTACCTTCAATCAAATCGCTCATGCTATAATACTACCCATGAAATCACTGAATCTCAACAAAAAACCACTGTTGTTAATATCTATCATAATAACACTTGTAACCCTCGCCTGTCGTGCTGCTGCCGACATACCGTCCGCCAGTGCCTTTCCTGCTCCAGAAGTTTCCCAGCAAAGCGCTGACAAAGTGGAAGCCTTGTTAGAAGATGTTCAGGAACAAAGCGGATCTTTTGCTTTCACCATCACCGACCAGGAAATGACCTCTTATCTTACACTCAAAATGGCGGAAAATCAAGAAAGCCCGCCGATTGAGAACCTCAATGTCGTTTTTTCAGACAACCAGGTATTCGTGTATGGGGATGTATTTGTGCAAAACTTGGGTATGAAACTGCCTGCCGTGCTTGCTATCGCAGGCAGAGTTGACACAAATGGAACCCTGCAATTCGAGCTGATCTCCGCCCAGGTGGGCAAAATCAATATGCCTGCCTTTGTACAAGATCAAATTTCGAAGGTAACCACAGGGGCGATGAATTCGCAATTTTCCAAGTATTTGAGTGGATATCGTATTGACAATCTGTATATTGACCAGGGCATGCTCACCGTTTCAGGCGGAAAACGTTAATCACCCGACATGAATGCTTTACGTAAGATTCTGAGAACATTCACCATCACCTGTCTACTGCTGGGCGCTGTTCTCGCCAGCTGTACGGCGGGGGCAAATGCCAGCGAACAAGCTCGCATAGCCACGATCATTGTTGATGGGACAAGTATAGAAAGCGCTTTTAATATAGGTGATTCTGTGTTAAACGTACTGGACAAAGCTGGTGTATCTCTTGGAAATCAAGACCAGGTTGAGCCCCCCTCCTTCACCATCTTGACTCGTGATACCACCATCAACATCGTGCGGGTAACTGAAGAATTCATCACCACTGAAGAAACCATTCCGTTTACCAGCCAGACGGTTAAGAATGAAACCCTGCCAGAAGGCCAGACACTTCTGATTCAAAAAGGTCAAAATGGCACATTGGCGATCACTACCAGAGTGGTGTATGAAGACAACATTGAAACAATGCGTTCAGAATATACCCGCATAATAACAGAAGCCGCCAAGCCTGAAATTGTCATGGTTGGCGTGCAGACTCCCTTCAGCCCCATTCCTATCGAAGGGAAGATCGCCTACATTACCACCGGCAATGCCTGGTTGATGGAGACCAACACCGGCAATCGCCGCCCTGTGGTCACCACGGGTGATCTGGATGGCCACATTTTAGAAATATCAACAGACGGTCAATGGCTCCTATTTTCAAGATCAGTGGAGGAAGAAGAGACTGACAATATCAACGCTCTTTTTGTCGTCGATCTTACCAATCAAACGGCTGAACCATTCGCCATAAATGCAAAAAATGTAATTCATTTTGCCGACTGGGTGCCTGGAAAAACCCGTACAATTACTTACTCGACCGTTGAACCCAGAGGGGCTACGGATTGGTTGGCGAATAATGACCTTTACCAGGTTACTTTTACCGCGGCTGGCGCGGTGTTAACCAACGAACCCATCCTTGACACATCCAAAGTAGGAGTAAATTTCTGGTGGGGTACCGATTTTGCCTGGTCAGCCGATGGCTCACGTATAGCCTATGCCAAGCCAGATTCAATCGGATTGGTGAATGTCAATGGCGGAACTATCCAACCCCTCTATACCTACACTCCTTATGAACCAAACCTCGATTGGCGCTGGTTGGCTCCGCTGGCATGGTCACCTGACTACAACGCCCTCTTTACTGTTCGCCACAATCCAGCCAGTAAAGAGTCCTATCAGAAATTTAACCTGTCAGTCTTGCTGCCAGACGATAACTTGTTGATCGATTTGGTAGAGGATGCGGGCATGTTCGCTTTCCCCGCGCCATCGCCGATGAATCAATCAGGGCGCTTTACAGTGGCCTATCTGCAGGCATTGTTTCCTGATCGCAGTGATACCTCCCGCTATCGCTTGATGATAATGGATCGCGATGGGTCCAATCGCATAGAACTTTTTCCGCCCGAAGGCTCATTGGGGCTCAGTCCGCAGACGGTGCAGTGGGAACCGCCCAATATAACCCAAAAAGGCGGTAAAATTGCATTAATCTATCAAGGCAATATCTATCTATACGATCTGGAAACAGACCGGGCGATTCAGGTTACAGGCGATGGATCAATAAGTCGCCTTGATTGGCAATAAATTCAAGCCTGGCACATGGGTGCCAGAATTACCAAAGGGAGAATGATGAATATATTAGTTACAGGTGCAGCAGGATTCTTGGGTTCACATTTATGTGATCGCCTCATCAAAGACGGTCACTTCGTTATCGGTATGGATAATTTCATCACTGGCAGCCCAAGGAATTTGGAACATCTGGCCGGCAATGAACAATTCCTTTTCATCAAACAAGATGTGTCCAATTTTATTTTCGCTCCGGGCAAAATCGATGCCGTCATGCATTTTGCCTCGCCAGCCAGTCCCAACAAAGAATCCAGGTTCGGTTACCCCAACCTGCCCATTCAAACCATGAAAGCCGGCGCGTTGGGCACCCATAACACGTTGGGGGTGGCAAAAGCCCATTATGCCCGGTATCTGCTGGCTTCCACCAGTGAAATTTATGGTGATCCCGCCGTGAATCCCCAGCCGGAGTCGTATTGGGGTCATGTCAATCCCATCGGCCCGCGTTCCATGTACGATGAAGCCAAACGCTTTGCTGAAGCATTGGTGATGTCCTATCACAATTTCCACTCCATCGATACCCGCATCGTGCGTATCTTCAATACTTATGGCACACGCATGCGGCTGGATGACGGCCGGGTGGTGCCCAATTTCATCCAACAGGCGTTGCGAAAAGAACCTTTGACCGTATACGGGGATGGTTCCCAAACAAGATCATTTTGTTTTGTTGATGATCTTATCGAGGGCATCATGCGGTTGTTCCACTCTGATGAAACTATGCCGGTGAACATCGGTAATCCAGTGGAAATGAGCATGTTGGCGCTGGCTGACACCATCAACCAAATTTGTAACAACCCCGCCGGCATCAAATTTATGAAAAACCTGCAGCTTGGCAACGACCCCAAACGCCGCCAGCCAGACATCACCAAAGCCAAACAAATCCTCGATTGGTCACCGCAAGTCAACGTAGAAGAAGGTATTCGACGGGTCTTGCCCTATTTTAAGCAAGAAATGGGCCTGGCAGAATGAAACTCAGTGTAACCGCCAAAAAAGAAACCACCCGTTTTTTGAAATTCGCTGTGGTGGGCACTATCGGAGCAGTGGTCGATTTCGGCACACTCAACCTGTTGAATTACCTGACCGGTATGGATTTCCTGTATCGACAGGCGATTTCATTCACCCTGGCTATCATCAATAACTTCCTGTGGAATCGCTACTGGACCTACCCGGATTCACGCAGCAAACCCCTGGGCAAACAACTGACCCAATTTTTCCTCATCAACGCCGTGGGTATTTTGGTCAGGACACCCATCATCCAATTCTCGATGAAGGTGATTCACTCCTTTTTGGAACCTCTGTTGGCTGATGTCGTTTTGCCCTTCTCAGAGTTCTTGACCGTCGAGGTTATCGCTGAAAACCTGGCTGTGGTCGTTGCCATCTTCGTCATCATGATGTGGAACTTCTTTGTCAACCGCTATTGGACCTACAATGATATAGATAAAGAAGTATCAACCGAAGTAAAATCAGAGTATGAACGAACAATCGAATAACGCAGTCTCACCAGAACAACCATACCCATCAGAAGACCAATCGACACCACTTCCATCAAACATCCGGTCATTGAAGGATCTCATTGACACAGTAACCGGCAAATTCCTGATGGATGAAAGCGAACCCGGAGAATCCGGATTCGTAGATCAACAACCGTTCCCATTCCTGGCTTTGGTCGGCCAGAAAGAGATGAAATTGGCATTGCTGCTCAATCTGATCAATCCTGCGATCGGTGGAGTGCTGCTGTTGGGACCGCGCGGAACCGGCAAAACCACCGCTGTGCGCAGTTTGGCGAATCTGACCCCAAGAATCCCTCGCAGCCTGTGCTATTATGGCTGCACCGAACAGGATGTGGAGGCTCAGGGCATCGATGCTATCTGCCCTGCCTGCGCAAAAAAATTCGGCGAGGGCAAACCTCTGACCCAAATGGAAGAGGTGCGCCTGGTCGAACTCCCGCTCAATGCGCAAATCGAAGATGTTGTTGGCGGCATTGACGAGCGGGCCGCCATACATCAACGCATGCGCTTAAAGCGAGGTATATTGTCGCAGGCTGACCGCAACATCCTGTATGTGGATGAAGTCAACCTGTTGGAAGACGACATCATCAACGCCATCCTGGATGCTTCGGCGATGAGCACCTATACTGTTCGCCGCGGTCCGATTTCATCCACCTATTTTGCGCGCTTCTCGCTGGTTGGCTCCATGAATCCCGAGGAAGGCACTCTGCGCCCCCAAATCATGGACCGCTTCGGGCTGCGTATTCTTGTAGATGGTCTGGAAGATCCACAAGAACGCTGGATTGCCTACCAACATGTGGACCAATACCGCAGAAGTCCCAATGCAATGCTGGCTGATTATCAGGAACAATCTCAATTCGCCCGCACCGAGGTGCAGCATGCCCGTGACTTACTGCCCACCGTACAAATCCCTGAACTGGTTGCCAAAGCAGGCCTGCATTTAATCCAAGCGCTGGAAATCGCTTCACTGAGAGCGGAAATCAGCCTGTTTGAAGCGTCAAAGGCTTATGCGGCAGCAGACAATCGCTCCACAGTGGAGGTTGCGGATCTTGAGGTAATTGCGCCTATGGCACTGCGAATGCGCCGTTCTACCTTCATGAGCCAATATTTTGCCGATCAGCAACAGGAAGATATACGCTTGCGTGAAAATCTAAAACAAATCACCAAAGAGTTATTGGAACACTAATGGCCTCTCCCCGTATCATCGCCGGAAAAGCCAAAGGGATGCGCCTGTTTCCTGTGCCGGGTGACAGCACCCGCCCCATTACAGACCGCGTGAAGGAGAATTTATTCAACATCATCGGGGTCGATATTATTGACATAGCTTTCCTGGATCTGTTTGGCGGTACTGGCTCGGTAGGCCTGGAAGCCATCAGCCGCGGGGCTGCTTTTTGTCGATTTATTGAAAAAAACGTTAACGCAGCCAAAACCTTGAAGAAAAACATTGCCTATACGAAATTAGAAGGATCGACTCACCTTATTCAAACTGATGCCTTACCTTATTTGAAGCAGACTCCTGACCGCTCCTTTGATATGATCTATGTCGCCCCACCCCAATACAAACAAATGTGGAAAACCACCCTGAATTTATTAGACCAGCATCCAGCCTGGCTATCACCTTACGCCTGGATCATCGTACAGATTCATCCCGTCGAATTTGAAGAAGAGCTTGTTTTTGAAAACTTCCACGAATTTGACCGGCGCAAATATGGTTCAACGATGTTAATTTTTTACGAGGCCAACCAATAAGTTTTTTATTCATGGAAATTGAGCCATCTGACATTGTCCGTGTTTAAAGTAATCTCGTTTTAAGGTTCCCCTCCTCGTCATAATAATTTAAGCCTGACAAGAACGGGGCGCCTGGCTTCCACTGCCATACCTTTGGCAGCAAAACGAGCAGATCTTCTACCAAAGGAAGTTGCCTCAGGGATGACATCGAGACCCAATGCAGATTGCCCTCCTCAGAAGTGATCAACTTTTGGCCGCCATATTCTCCGCGAAAGAGAAATACAGCAATACCATGTTGTTCTTCGACATCACACATCACCGCACCGCAGCAGTGCAAGTCCATGCCGATGATACCCGCTTCTTCCGCCAACTCACGTTCGGCTGAGGTAAGTACATCTTCACCCGCCTCTATATGCCCGCCCAGCCCATTGTATTTACCTGCCCAGATCTTCTTGTTCTCTGCCCCTTTTATCAATAACACCTTATTATCTCTAAACACAAATATCAATGTGCGCGGTACCACCGAATATCGATGCTTAGCAAGACCCTGGTCACTGGCGGGCATTACAAACCTCTTTCTCTTAACAAAAAAGGCACCTCCCGATTTCAGGAGATGCCTTTTTTGCTTTTTCTAATTAGCCCTGGGCTAACATAGCGCGGATATCGTCCAACTTATTATCCGAACCCAATTTGACATTCTTGTCAGCAATAAACTTGGCATATTCTGCCATGAAGATTTTGCCGGGAGCGCGCAGGTCGAAACCTTCAGGATGGTCGCGGAAGAATTCACGGTGCACGCGCGTCCACACCAGCCGCCCATCAGTGTCGATGTTGATCTTGGTCACACCGAGTTTGGCAGCCGGCAAGAATTGATCCGCATCCACGCCTTTGGCGCCAGCCAGTTTACCGCCTGCCGCATTGATTCTCTCCACTTCTTCTTGCGGAACAGAAGAGGAACCATGCATGACCAGTGGATAGCCAGGCAGAAGTTTTTGAATTTCTGCCAGTACATCAAAATGAAGCCCCTGGGTTCCAGAGAATTTGAATGCGCCGTGACTGGTGCCGATGGCGGCAGCCAGCGAATCACAACCGGTGCGCTCCACAAATTCCTTGGCTTGCTCTGGATCGGTCAATTTGGCATCTGCCTCAGCGACCTTTATGTCCTCTTCTACGCCGCCCAACTGGCCCAACTCAGCTTCCACCACGATTCCTTTGGCATGGGCAGCTTCCACGACACGTTTGGTGATGGCGATATTGGTTTCGAAGTCTTCATGCGATGCATCGATCATCACAGAACTATAGAAGCCGCTTTCAATGCAATCGTAACAGGTCTGTTCATCACCATGGTCGAGATGAACAGCAAAAATTGCTTCCGGGTAAATCTCATCGGCTGCACGGATCATAGCTTCCAGCATTCGCTTATCCGTATAGGAGCGAGCGCCTTTGCTGATCTGAATAATGAAAGGCGACTGGCTCAGCAAACAGCCCTGGAACAGGCCCATCGCTTGTTCAATATTGTTGATATTGTAGGCGCCGATCGCATATTTGCCATACGCAGCTTCAAATAGTTTTTTGGTTGTAACAATCATGTGTATTACCTCTTTTATAATTGGATAGTATGTTAACCAAAGGGTGACTGATCGTCACCCTTTGCTGTCGATTTATTGCAGGAACATCGGCACGCCGATAATGTCCTGGATACTCGGTCGATACTGCTTGGCATCGTAGTAGCGGTTAATATCCACAACCTTCTTGCCCGACATAATATAGTCTATCGGAATCGCGGTATAGCAGCCATTCTGCAACGCCACCATCTTGCCAGTGTCACCCTTCAGGATCAACTGAGCAGCCAGGTTGCCGTAGCACATCGCCACCATCCGGTCTAATGAGTCAGGCGCGCCTGAACGCATCAGGTAAGCAGGCTGCTGGAACATGATATGATGCCCGGTGCGGTATTTGATCTCTTCTGCCAAAATTCTTCCAACGCCACCCAGTTTTCGGTGGCCATAAGCGTCTTCTTCGCCGGTCACAACCACATCCATGCCTTTCAAGATCGCGCCTTCAGATACGGTCATAATGGCGTAGTTGGAGGGATTGTTGCGTTTGTCTTCCAGCAGGTATTCACACAGTTCTGCAACATCGCACTCAACTTCTGGAATCACTGCCCGATCTACGTAAGATAGATAGGCGGAGAACAGACTGGTTTCACCGGAATAACGGCCAAAGAGCTCAACCACACCAATGCGCTCATGCGAACCAACAGAAGTGCGCATGTTGGTAATGAACTCTACACTGCGGGTGATGGCAGTAGAAAAGCCGATGCAGTAATCAGTGCCAAAGACATCATTGTCCATTGTCTTGGGAATACATACCGCCGGATACCCTTCTTTATGGATTCTCGCACCATAACTGAGGGTGTCATCGCCGCCAATCGGCACAAGGGTATCAATATTGAGGTGGTTCAATACCTTGATGACATGGTCTGTGTAGTCCATGGTACCGTCGTCTCGCACCTGGACCCCCAAAGATGAATTTTTCAAGAAATCAGGAACGGCATCCGCTTTCACATTCTGCGGATTGGTGCGCGAAGTGTGCAGGAAAGTCCCACCGGTGCGGTCAATGGTGCGAACATCCCAACGTGAAAGTTCGCGAATATAGTAATCATGGGTGGCAGGATCATCCAGATTGTAATTTAACAATCCACCCCAGCCTTTGCGGATACCCAGTACGCGGTAGCCAGCCTCCAATGAGCTCAACACCACCGCTTTCATGGCCGGATTCAAGCCGGGAACATCGCCTCCCCCTGTGAGAATACCAATTGTTTTTGTCATTTTTCTTTCTCCTCAACTTATAATTTCTTAAAAAATTCAGGCAGTATCGATGATAGGTGCCAATGGAATTCATAGCAATTGTTGTATGAACAACATTTTTCTACCTTAAATCTAACCATAAATTGTCCTATTTGACAATAGAACAACTCCCTCTTTTTTGTTGACAAAAATAATCAACTAACCTGGATTAAGCTGGTATGTTGATGGTAACAGTACATCCGCGCGAAGGCGCTGTTTTGACTTCCATCGTTCCCTGCAGCATTTCCACCCGTTCACGAATGAGCTTCAACCCATAACCACTGGAGTTGCGGCTGGCTTCCTCGTAATTGAAGCCTTTGCCATTGTCTTTGATACCGACCTGCAAACCCTGATCATCCAGAGTTAACTCAATCTTGATCTGCATCTGCAACCGCTGGTCAGTATTGTGCAAAACTGAATTGCTCATCAATTCCTGAATGGCACGAAAAATGACGATCTCCTGCGTTTTCGGGTAACGGCGTTCCTCGTCTCCATAGACAACAATCTGGGTGTCGATTCCGGTTTGATCCGCGAACGAAGCCACGTATCGCTTCAAGGTGGGCGAGAGGCCAAGATCATCCAACATCATGGGCCGCAGTTCGAAAATGTACGTGCGGATATCCTGAAAGGCTTTGGCTGCGCTCTGCTTCAAGTTTTCCAGCTCTTGTTTGGCTTGTTTGGCATCCACTTCAAGGGTTCGGGCGGCGATTTCAGCCTGAATGATGAAGTTAGACAAAATTTGCGCTGGCCCGTCGTGCATTTGATGCGACAATCGCTCACGTTCAGCTTCCTGTGCCTGGATTAACTTGTCGAGAATGGTGCCGGATTCTCCTGTTGATCCATTAAAGCCAGACTCAAAGGCGTTATTAATCTGCGTCAACACACTCACCAGTTTTTCGTAAATAACCTTATCGCTGCCCAATTTATCCATTCTGCCGCGCATGACCAGTAAACGCTGCTGGGCATCCATGGCCGCGGTGTAAGCAGAGCGAATATCGGACGGGGGAATAAAATCCACCTGTGTCTGAACTTGCGAAAGGTGAGATGTAATAGCGGCGTTTCTTTGGGTCAACAATTCAATTTCACGTTGAGATTGTTCTATCATCATATTCACTTCATCCAACGCCTTTTGTGCCTGATCCAGTTCATTGCGAACCATTTGTTTGATGTCGACCAGTTCCCGGCCTTCATATTGAATATTCATCGTCATGGCACTAATTCTCCCTGAAGTTAACTCAATTATCAATTGTCAAATCCAGTATAGCATAGCCAACGAAAATCATCATGGAAAAAGCCTGCCAACCACACTGAACATATTCATGTTACAGATATACCCAATGATTAAGAGGGGTGTCACCACCGATTCCACAATCGTTGACAAAAGCTTTTATCTATGTGACAATTCCTCGCGATTTTGTTTTTTTATCATGAATCATTAGACATATTTTACAAACATAAATTCATTTACCCCACTCGTTGTCAATGGGCACATAATAATATGTTGTTGTAGTGCTCTTATTTTTTTTCACCCCAAGGCAGGTGTTCACTTGCCAAAATTATTGTAGAGGAGATTATAAATAGATGGAACATAGTGGTTGGCTTCTTATTTCGATACTTGCGGGAGTTTTATCCATTGCTGTCGCAATTGTGCTGTACATCTGGGTGATGAAACAGGATGTTGGCACAGAAACCGCCGCCAAAGTGGCCGGGTGGATTCAAAAGGGCTCAAAAGCCTATTTGAAGAAACTATATGTCGCGCTGGCTGGCTTGTCATTAGGATTAAGTGTGGTGATATTCCTCGTTTTCGGCCTCGATATCGAAGGCGCATTCGCTAATCCCAATCTTCTTGATGGCTTAAATATGGCTGTCGTATTTCTCATCGGCTCAGGCGCTTCTGCCCTCGCCGGATACATGGGCATGTTGATTGCTGTACAGGCAAATGTCCGCACCGCTACCGCTGCCAATCATAGCCTGAGCAAGGCCTTCAATCTTTCTTTCCGTGGTGGTTCAGTGATGGGTCTAGCAACCGTTGGCGTAGCCATCATCGGCATGACTGTCATTTTCTGGATCACCGGAGACCCTGAATTTGTGCTGGGCTATTCATTGGGCGCATCCATGTTGGCGTTGTTGGCAAAAGCCGGCGGTGGCATTTACACCAAAACCGCAGACATCGCTGCTGACCTGGTTGGCAAAGTAGAAGCTGGCATCCCCGAAGACGATCCCCGCAATCCCGCTGTTGTGGCCGACAATGTTGGCGACAACGTAGGTGATGTGGCTGGTATGGGTGCCGACATTCTTGACTCCTATATTGCATCTACCGTAGCTGCTATGCTGCTTGGTTTTTCTATGACCAATCTGCCAGCCAGTGAACGCATGCTTTACACAATCTTTCCCTTAATCTTGTGCGGCCTCGGTATCTTCGCTTCATTAATCGGTATGCTTTTCGTAAATGTGAAAGAAGGTGGACGTCCTGGTACAGCGTTGAACCTGGGCACGATTGTCACCTGTGTTCTGCTGAGTGTATTCGTAATCATTGTTGTCCTGGTGGGTGGTTACAACGCTGGCGTCATGTGGGCTGCTGTTGCAGGTATTTTGACAGGAATCATCATTGGTTTCACCTCTGATTACTACACCTCTGATACTGGCAAACCGGTGCAGGAAACAGCTCGTGTATCCACCTCCGGTTCAGCCATCAACATCATCACTGGCTTCTCCTATGGCTTGATCAGTGTGGTTCCTGCCATCCTTGGCATTGTTGCTGCCACTGTGATTGCCTACTTCGTAAGTGTTGCCTATGGTATGAGCGGTATCTATGGCGTTGGAATTGCCGCCGTGGGTATGCTCTCTATCACCGGTATGATCGTTTCAGCAGATGCCTATGGCCCAATTGTTGACAATGCCCGCGGTATCGCTGAAATGGCTGGCATGAGCGAAGAAGTGATTGAACGTGCTGATGTGCTGGATGCCGCTGGCAACACCGCCAAAGCCATCACCAAAGGCTTTGCGATCTCTGCTGCTGCCCTTACTGTGTTGGCTCTGTTCGCCGCCTATGCCGAAGTGGTAAAAGCCGCTACTGGATTGGAACTCGTCATCAGCCTGCGTGAACCGCTGGTGATCGCCGGTGCTTTGATTGGTGCCGCCGCGCCTCCCCTGTTCAGCGCGTTGCTGATGCTGGCAGTAACCAAGAATGCCTTTGAAATGATCGAAGAGATCCGCCGTCAGTGGCACGATGATCCCCGCATTCTCAAAGGAGAGGTGGAGCCTGACTATGAGCGTTGTGTCGCCATGGCATCGCAGGACGCATTGAAAGCATTGGTTGGCCCCGCTATCATCGCCATCGCCCTGCCCCTGGTCATCGGTTTTATCCTTGGACCCGAAGCGCTCGGTGGTTTTCTGGGTGGCGCCATCTTCACTGGCATCATTTTCGCGCTGTTCATGTCCAATGCTGGTGGATTGTGGGACAACGCCAAAAAATTCATCGAAACCGGCCAATATGGCGGCAAAGGCTCTGAAGCCCACAAAGCAGGTGTGGTTGGCGACACCGTTGGTGATCCCTTCAAAGACACCGCCGGTCCTTCGTTGAACACCCTGATTACCGTTATGTCACTGGTGGCTTCCACCTTTGGGCCTGTGCTGGCAGTCTTCAATATCTTCGGCTAAAACTGACCGTACTTAGAATAATTACAAAGAGGTTGTCTTCGTATGAAGGCAGCCTCTTTCACTTTTCTGGAAATCATTTGAGGGAGATAACTTAACCATTCAGCCTTGGTGTGTTATTTCAACGGTTATAATAATTGACAAAACAACAAAGGAAATTTCAGGATGAATCAACCAAACAACCCGACCTTGTATCCAATCATCTTTGAGCCAGTATTAAAATCTGCGATCTGGGGCGGGAGTAACCTCGAGAAATTCGGCCGTGCCATTCCCCCTGAGGGAGTGGCAGAAAGCTGGGAAATCGCTGCCCATCCGAACGGATCATCCATTGTAGCCAATGGCGCCCATACGGGAAAGAATCTGGCAGAATTGACCAATGAGTTAGGCGTTGCCCTCATTGGCAGCAATGCTGCCTGGGCCGTAGAGCGGGGGAAATTCCCTCTGTTGGTGAAATTGTTAGATGCCAATCGAAGCCTTTCCGTGCAGGTACATCCCAAAGACTCATACGCCCTGGCCCATGAAGGCAATGAATTAGGAAAAACCGAAATGTGGGTCGTGCTTGACGCAAAACCCGGTGCGCAGATCATTCTCGGAGTCAAGCATGGCACAACCCCCGGCCAATTCAGAGCCGGCATCGAACAGGGATATCTCGAACCATATCTGCATTATCTTGACGTAAAAGCAGGTGATCATGTGTGTGTACCGTCCGGTTCATTGCATGCCATCCTCGATGGAATCGTCATCGCTGAAATCCAACAAAACTCGGATACCACCTACCGTGTCTATGACTGGAACCGCGTAGACAGCCACGGTAATGCACGAGAATTGCACATCGACAAAGCCATGGATGTCATCAATTTTGAACAGGTAGAACCGTCTTTGCCGACCGCCCAAATCAAGCAGCATCAGCCTGGCGTACAATCAGCAGTTTTGTGCAAGAATGAATATTTTTGCACCGAGCGGTTACAGGTGACAGCAGGATCGAAAATTTCAGGTACCTGTGATGGCAGCTCGTTAGAAGTTTGGGGCGTTATTGAAGGCAGCATCAACATCAATAGCCTGGATTTGTCAGCAGTGTCATTCTGTTTGTTGCCGGCAGCGCTTGGTGCCTATGAATTGATTGCCAACACCAATACAACCTTACTGCGCACCACTATTCCTGCCACAGTTGATGCCAACAGCAGTTGCTGCAAAGAGTGAGATCAAACCACCTGATAAGGCAGCGGACTGTCTTCCAGTCCAGCCAGAATATTTTCAGCGCACATCACTGCCATCCGCGAACGAGTTTCATAAGTGGCAGAACCAACATGCGGTGTAATGATGACGCTGGACATTGACAACAAGGGACTATCACTATTGATTGGTTCCGGATCCGTCACATCCAGCCCGGCGCCAGCGATCCAGCCTTTTTCAAGCGCTTCCACCAGATCATCATGCACGACCACTTTGCCGCGTGCAGTGTTGATCAGAATGGCGGTTTTCTTCATTTTCATCAAAGCTTCCCGATTGATCATATGCATTGAAGCTTCATTCAGCGGGCAATGCACGGAGAGAAAATCAGATTCCTTAAGCACTGTATCCAAATCAACCTTGGAAGCATTAAATTCTCTAAGGGTTTCCTGTTCAGCACTTGGGCTGTAGAATAAGGTTCTCATATTGAAACCAGTACCCCTGCGTGCAACCGCTTTACCGATCCGGCCAAAACCGATGATGCCCAATGTCTTACCAGACAGGTCATAACCGCGCAGCAATTCAGGCCCCCAGGTCTTCCACCGGCCCGCTTGCACATAAGCATGCCCTTCAGCGATCCGCCTTGCCACAGAGAGCAATAAGGCAAATGCCAGGTCTGCCGTGGTTTCTGTCAAAACACCAGGCGTGTTGCCTACCCTGATATTCCTTCTCCGTGCAGCCGTCAGATCGATGTTGTCATAGCCCACCGCATAGTTGCTGATCACCTTTATGTTAAAGCCAGCGGCATCCATCACACTACCATCGATTCTATCTGACAGCAAACATAAAATGCCTGCTGCGCCTTCAGCCAGTACACACAACTCTGCATTCGAAGGCGGCAATTCATCCTGCCACACACGCAATTCGCAACGATCTCGCAACATGGCCAAACCAGTCTCTGGTATGATTCGGGTAACAGCAACAATCGGTTTGCTCATATTTTTCTCCTTTGCACCGCCAAAGTTCAAACAAAGTATAAATCAAAACATCATGCAAGTTGACCAACCCAATTATTTTGAGATTGGCATTTACCAGCCTCTTCATACAGAAAATATAGGCACTTTATGGCGCAGTGCCTACCAACTGGGTGCTTCCGGTATCTTCACCATCGGCAAAGCCCATCCACAGCAGCACAGCGACACCGAAGCGGTCTGGCGGCATATCCCCTACCGCCGTTACGCAAGCTTTGAACAGTTCAAAGCCAGTCTTCCTTATGGCTGCCAGCTGGTTGGGTTGGAACTCTCCGGGAATCCATTGGGAGGATTTCATCATCCTGCACGATGTGTTTATCTATTAGGCTCAGAAGCCAATGGCCTGCCGTCAAGTATTCTTGACCAATGCCATGCAATAATCACAGTCGAGTCAATTCACAAAGCCAGTTACAACGTTTCAGTGGCTGGCAGCCTTGTGCTCTATTCGCGCTGGCTGCAGTATCACTGACAACGATTTCATCTTGACAGCGTAGACAGGTTACGCTACTATAGAATTGGGAGCGCTCCCAAGCACCAATCATTTACAGAAAGAGGTTGATGATGGCAAACACGCTCGAAGATATTGCTGAAAAAAGCGGCTACTCTCGCTCCACGGTTTCACGCGTCATCAATGGAGAACCCGGGGTCAGCAAAAAAGCCCGTCAACAGATCAACAAGATTATCAAAGAGTTAAATTTTCACCCCAACCAGGCTGCCCGCGCATTGGCTACCGGCAAGATCAATACCATCGGTTTGCTTATCCCTGAAACAGTAAAATTTATTTTCACAGATCCTTACTTCCAATTGCTGGCGCAGGGCATATCAAAAGCCTGTGAAGATAACGGCTATGCCTTATTACTCTGGTTGACTGAACCGGAGATCGAGCGATCATCCATAAAAAAATACCTCAACCATGGCATTGTTGATGGCTTCATCACCGCCTCCATTAATTTTGATGAGCCCATGATCGACACCTTACTGCAAAGCAATTTGCCTTTTGTCATCATCGGACGCCATGCTTATGAATTCGACCTCAATTATGTGGATCTTGATAATTTAGCAGGGGCAGAGCTTGCTACACAGCATCTTGTCGATCGCGGATACAAACGCATCGCCACCATCACTGGACCTCAGGATATGTTTGCCGGGGAGGAACGCCTGACGGGTTATTGTAATGTTCTTCATGCAAACGGATTGGTCATAGAAGAAAATCTGATTATTGAGGGAGACTTTTTACAGGAAAGTGGTTATACCTGTGCCAAAAAGCTGCTTGCTTTCAAACCAGATGCCATCTTTGCTGCCAGCGACATGATGGCGGTCGGTGCCATGAATGCAATTCGCGAAGCAGAATTGCACATTCCCGAAGATATCGCTGTAATCGGCTTTGATGACCTACCCCTCACCGCACAGCAGAAACCACCCCTGACCACTATTCACCAACCTATTCACCAGATGGGGTATCTGGCGGTGGAAACTTTATTGAAAGTGATGGACAATCCCGATGGTGAGGTTTTCCAAACCATCATACGCCCCAGTCTTGTTACTCGCCAATCTACGTGAATAACGCTTCATGCGTAATTAACAACACAGGAGAAATTAAATGAAATTCGGTTATTTTGATGACGCCTCTCGCGAATATGTGATCACGGAACCTGCCACCCCGCAGCCGTGGATTAACTATTTGGGGAACAGCCAGTACCTTGGGCTGATATCAAACACTGCCGGTGGTTATTCCTTCTATACAGACGCGCGCTTGCGCCGCCTTACACGCTACCGTTACAATAATGTTCCGATGGACAACGGCGGTCGTTATATCTATCTTCGAGACAATGATACTGGCGAATACTGGTCCCCAACCTGGCAGCCAACCCGCACCGCATTGGATCATTACCGCTGCCGGCATGGCCTTGGCTATACCATCATCGAATCGTCACTCAAAGATATCAATGCCCAGCTAAGGTATTTCGTACCGCTGGATGAACCCCTTGAAATTTGGACAGTCGAGGTTAGCAACAACCGCGAGAGGGAAGCAAATCTCTCCCTCTTTTCCTTCATCGAATTTTGCCTGTGGGATGCCGCTGACGATTCTTCCAATTACCAGCGCAACTTGAATATTGGTGAAGTTGAGGTCGAAAACGGTGTCATCTATCACAAAACCGAATACCGCGAAAGGCGTGATCATTTTGCCTTCTTTGCATGCTCTGAACCCATCGTCGGATTTGATACCCAGCGCAAAGAATTTACCGGCCTGTACAATGGGTTTCACGAACCGCAAGCCGTCATCGATGGAGAATCTCGCAATTCGATCGCTCACGGTTGGTCACCGATCGGCTCGCATCATGTCAGGCTGCACCTTGCTCCCAATGAAACAAAACAAATAACTTTCTTGCTTGGTTACCAGGAAAATGACAAAGACGAGAAATTCGATCCCCCTGGCTCGCAAATCATCAACAAAAAACAAGCCACACAGCGCATCACAAAATACCTCAATAATGAAAATGTAGAAACTACTTTTCAACAACTGGCTGTTTACTGGGACAAGTTGCTGATGTCATACCAGGTTGAAACTCCCTGTGAGCACACCAATCGCATGATGAATATTTGGAATCCCTACCAGAATATGGTCACATTCAACATGTCCCGGTCAGCTTCCTACTATGAAACCGGTATCAGCCGCGGTATGGGTTTTCGCGATTCTACCCAGGATTTATTGGGTTTTGTCCAGATCATTCCTGAACGCGCCAGAGAACGTATCCTCGACCTGGCAGCCACACAATTGGCCACTGGCGGTGCCTACCACCAATACCAGCCATTAACCAAGCGAGGCAATGACGCGGTGGGTTCCAACTTCAACGACGACCCGCACTGGCTGGTTCTGGCAGTAGCCGAATACTTGAAAGAAACCGGTGATTACGGCATACTCGATGAACAGGTTCCTTACGAAAACCAGCCGGACAGCGAAACGCCCCTATACGAACACTTGCAGCGAGCTATCCAATACACCCTTGACCGGCTTGGTCCGCATGGCTTGCCGCTCATCGGCAGAGCAGACTGGAACGATTGCCTGAACCTGAATTGCTTCTCTGACACACCCGGCGAGTCCTTCCAAACCACCACAAACATGGATGGCAACACTGCCGAATCCGTTTTTGTTGCGGGCCTGTTCATCATGTCAGCCAAAGAGATGCAGCAAATTGCAATGCGCAGGGACGATACGGACAGAGTGGCATATTATGAACACCGTGCTGAGGCCATGGAAACTGTCTTATTGGAGTACGGTTGGGATGGGGAGTGGTTCTTGCGAGCCTATGACAATGCCGGTGATAAAGTCGGTTCTCATGAATGCCAAGAAGGCAAGATCTATATCGAGCCGCAGGGCATAAATATCATGGCAGGCGTTGGCATAGACAACGGCTATGCCCAAAAAGCATTACAGGCGGTGCAAGAGCATCTGGCAACCCGACATGGGTTGCTGCTACTTCAACCTGCCTATTCCCGCTACTATCTTGACAAAGGCGAAATTTCTTCCTACCCCCCGGGGTATAAAGAAAATGCCAGTGTCTTCTGCCATACCAATCCATGGATCATGATCGCAGAAGCACTGCTTGGCAATGGTGACCAGGCGCATGATTATTACTTGCGCATCAATCCCTCCGCCCGAGAAGAAATCAGTGAGATCCATGGCGCAGAACCCTATGTCTATTGCCAGACGATTGCCGGCAGCGATTCCGTTGATTTTGGTCTGGCTAAAAACTCCTGGCTGACTGGCACTGCCTCATGGAATTATGTCGCCATCGCCAAATACATCCTGGGTATCCGTCCTGAGTGGGATGGCCTGCGGATAGAACCGCGCATCCCATCGGATTGGCAAGGCTTTACAGCCACCCGTCAATACCGCGGCAGTACCTATAACATCAAAGCTGAACGCACTGGCAGCGGAAATGACATTCAATTGTTGGTGAATGGCGAGGCAATTGACGGAACTGTAATCCCCCAGCCCGGTACTCCTGCCACCGTCAATGTACTTGTAAAAATCGGCGAAAGCCTGTCGTAAGGGAGGCTTTATGCAATACGGATATTTTGAAGATGCAGCAAGAGAATATGTCATTACCAACCTGTTCACCCCAGTGAAGTGGATCAATTATATTGGCACGCTCAATTTCGGTGGATTTGTCGATCACACCGGAGGAGCGCTGATCTGCAAACAAGATCCTGCCTTGAACCGTATCACCAAATACATACCGCAGCTGCCCTCTGCAGATTTCAAAGGAGAGAGCCTGTATTTGCGTTTCCACCAGGAAAATGGATATGACATCTATTCTCCCTTTTACACCCCCACATTAAAAACCTTGGATCGTTATGAATGTCATGTGGGCTTGGGCTACACCACCATCATCAGCGAACGCAACGGCATCCGGGCAGAGATCACCATATTTGTTCCCAGCCATTACAAAGCAGAGATCCGCCGCATAACCATCACCAACATTTCGCACAACCCAATCACCCTCGATGCGATCCCCGTGGTGGAATACACCCATTTTGACGCGTTGAAACAATTCACCAACGCTGATTGGGTGCCGCAAACCATGCAAAGCCGCACTCACCACGATGCTGACAATCAATTAATCCTGACTCAATATGCCTTCATGAAACGCGACACAGCCATCAACTACTTCTCGGGCAGTCTTCTCGCTGATTCTTTCGAAACTGATCGCAAAATTTTTCTTGGTAACAACGAATATGGCAGTTGGTCAAATCCACTCTCTTTGCAGAATCGATCTCTGTCAAATTCTGAAGCCAACCGTGGTGACAACATTGCCGCTATCCTTTACCCTCTGGGCACGTTGCAGCCTGGTGAAAGCCGTACCCTCATCACCCAATTGGGCCAGACCGACAGGATAACATCAGTGGCGGCCGATATCCATTCTTTCCGCCAACCACAAACGGTGGAAACTGCTCTGTCTGAATTAAAGCAATTCTGGGATGACTACCTCGCGCATCTGCAGGTGAACACACCCGATCAAATGTTTAATACATTGGTCAACGTACACAATGCGCGCCAGTGTTACATCACCAAAAACTGGTCGCGTTACCTGTCTTTGTATCAGTTGGGTTTGGGCGCTCGCGGCATCGGTACGCGCGACAGTTCGCAAGATATTCTGGGTGTGGTGCATGCGGTGCCGCAAGAAGCCAAAATCCTGCTGCGGCAATTGATCAGTGTTCAATCCATCAATGGCTATGCCTACCATCAATTTTACCCACTCACCATGGAAGCCAATATGGGGGATTCAGCCGGTGAGGAAGACCGCCCCAAATATTACAGCGATGATTTTCTTTGGACCGTACAGGCAATCGCCGCCTATCTCAAAGAAACTGGTGATCTGGCCTTTCTGGATGAGACCATTCCTTTCTATGAAAAAGATGCCAGCGACCAGCCTTTAGAAATTGGCACCGTCAGAGAACACATTGACCGTGGCATCACTTTCAGCCTGCATGACACCGGTCGGCATGGATTGTGCCTGCTAGGTTTTGCCGATTGGAACGATACCATCAACCTGCCAGCTGGCGCCGAATCCGCCTTCACCACCTGTTTGTTGGGTGTTGCGCTCAAAGAGCGTATCGCCATCGCTGAATTGGACAATGATCCGACAACCCTAAAGCGGCTTGAAGGGCAATATCACGCACTTAAGAAAACCTTCAACGAAGTCGCCTGGACCGGTGATTGGTATTTGAGTTATTTTGACGAACAGGGCAATCCCCTGGGTTCGCCCGGCAATGAATTTGGCAAAATATATGTGTACGGACAAACCTGGCCGATCCTGGCAGGCTTTGCGGATGAGGAAAAAGCCCATAAATCACTGGCCGCCATACACCAATATCTGGTAACTGAACAAGGCATTAAGCTGAGCACCCCTGGTTACGATGGCTTTGACCCCCATGTTGGCGGTATCAGCACCTATCCTCCCGGTGCCAAAGAAAACTGCGGCATCTTCATGCATGTCAATCCCTGGGTTATCATGGCAGAAACCATCACCGGCAATGCCCAGCGAGCTTATGAGTATCATCAATTCACCAATCCGGCGCTGAAGAATGACATCATTGATCGGTATGAGTGTGAACCTTATGTCTATGCGCAAAATATCTTGAGTGACGAACACCCCCAGTTTGGATTAGCCCGCAATAGCTGGCTTTCTGGTACGGCAGCGTGGATGTATGTGGCAGCCACCCAGTACATTTTGGGCATCCAGCCCACCTATCAGGGACTCAGCATATCACCTCGCTTGCCAGAACAATGGGAAAAAGTCACTGTGACAAGGAAATTCCGTGGTGCAGACTATCAAATCACCATCGCGAAGCACCCAGAAACACAGAAAACCATGCGACTAACCGTAGATAGCCATCCCATTGTTGGGAATACCATTCCCATCTTCACAGAAGGATCACACCAAATTGTGGTCTGGTTGTAAACTCCTCAAAGTTTTGGTTATAATAAATCAGTATGAGGATTTTCTCATGCCATTAAGGGCATGGCTATTGGTATTTACCTAAAGGATCTGTCTGGATGAAGAACTTTTTTGTTGCATTTTGGTCACTGATACTCATCATCGTCTTCTTTGTATTTCTATTACATTTTCAGGCATGGGAACTTTTTCAGCTGTCTACCTTGCCGCTGGTATTCGCTATTGCGCTGCCTCTCTCCCTCTACGCCAGTCATTCCTGGAAATTCGGAATATCCACCAACCTTCTCATCGTTTTGATCTTCAATCTAATCATTCACCTGGTCGTGCTTCAAAATGTCCAGCCATTTTACCAATATCTGGCAGAATTTATTCTGCTTGCGTTGACCGTTATCGCCGCTACCATCTGCGGGCAAAAACTGCGGGAGTTTGCAAAAGAATACGACCTGGTCTCAGCGCTGTTTGCAGACAAGAAAATCCCTCACCTCGACGACATCCGATCATTAATCGAATCAGAATTCGCACGTGGTACCCGTTATAATTATCCCATATCGATGGTATTACTGCAAAGCAACACAGATCAAAACACAGAACTGCAACTCAAGGCGGAATTCCTGACCAATTTGTTCAGCGAACGCCTCGCGGGCAATGAGTTATCAACCTTTTTGGTTGAAAAAAGTCGTATCACCGACATACTGGTCAAATCAGAGGTAGAGAACGAATACCTCATGATATGTCCGGGTACGGACCGTCCATCTGCAGAACTTCTCATCGAAAGGCTCAGGAAGGCACAAACAAACGGAAAAATGGTTGATTTCCAGGCCACCATCGCAGCCTTTCCTGATGATGCTCGTTCATTCAACAGTTTACTCGAACAGTTAAGGATAAGCCGTTGACAATTTCTTAAAATTTTTTATTATTAATATCATTTTAATGGTATTATTTAGCAAATAAGCCCACATTAACAATATCACACATGATCCACCATTCAACTAACAGAGCAATCTGGGGAGAAGATTATGAATAAAAAGTTTCTATTACCGTTATTAGTACTACTTTTTTTGGCAATTCCCACAAGTTTTATCCTGGCACAGGGAAACCCGGCGCAATTACAGGTTGACCCGACGCCCACCCCGCTGCCTTTGCCGCCGGATGCACGGCCCACACCCCTGCCAAATATTACTGAATATGAAAATCAGGCTTCCTTTACCTTCGCCAACATCGGTGAAGTAACCACGATTTTGCGCTATCCTGGGCAGCAAAACTTGTACGCCAACTTTCCGAACCAATGGCAATTGATCGCCGGGTCTGGCGAAGCAGAAAAACTCCCACCTGGGGCCACTGACACCCTGGCAAACAGCCGTTTTGCTGGTGTTTCTTTCATCGAAATTCATTATGACTTTGCTGACACAGCCACAGAGGAAAGTACCGGGGCAGAACAAACCTATTGGAGACTGCAGGAACTATATCCCTGGATTTCCCGCCCAGGTATCGAAGTCTACATCAACGAAATTCTGATTGGCATGTTTATCCCTGAGGTAGGTACAGATTTACGCGTGCAGATGCCGATTCCGCCTCTCCTCACCATGTTAAGCGCTGAAAATCCCTATAACGAATACAACATTGAAATTGCCTTTTACAGCGATGGTGACATCTACTGCAATTATGACGGGCTGCTGACTATCTATGATGATTCAAGCATCAATATCAATTATTACTGGCGGTCTGCTTTCAGGGTGTTGTCGAACCTGCCGAGACCCCTTGTGCAGGACACATTCATCCCGGAAACGCTTGCCTTGATCGTGTCCGACCAGCCCACTGCAGCAGATATTGAAGCCATCACCTGGGTTTCCAGCAGCATTGCTCAAAACTCATTTACCAACATCAATTTCCAGGTATTCAAAGGCAACGAAGTGACACAGGATGACCTGACAGACAAAAGCGCTGTCATCATCGGTTCCCCTGCTGAAAATAGTTTCCTGCGACAACTGTACAATGGAAATCTGCTTCCCAGCGGGTTGTCAGCCAACGGCAGAACCATCATTGCCAATAACAACCCTGTTGCCAAAGAGACTGGTGTGTTGCAGATCATCCCTTCCAATGTTAATCCGCTTTTCACCTTTGTGACCATCACTGGTGAAACCGACATTGCCATCGCTCGTGCCGCCAAGGCATTTGCCAGCCCCCCCATCGGTGCGACTTATCAGCTTTTGCTGGTTGATTATGACTTTCCACGCAGCACCGGGGTGACACCATTGGAAGAAATAGTCATTGATCAAGCTACCGGCATCGAAGCGACTCGAAATCTATTCACTTTTGCAAGCCTTGGATTCCGTCAAAGAACAACACAGGGTATTGGCTTACAGCGCTTCTTCCTTAGTTTTTACGTACCGCGCGATGTAATCATCGATGACGACCTGACATTGACCGTGAATTACCTGTATTCTGACGCCATCGACCGCAATTCTTCCAACATGGTGGTGTACATGAATAATCAGCCGGTAGGCAATCTGCCGATGGATACAACACCGACCGAAATTCAAACCGCCGAAGTCACCATTAAAAAAGAAAATGTGGTTCAGGGTAGCGTCAACGTAATTCGTATCGATGGACAGGTCAACATAACCCTGATTTGCGAAGACTATGATCCTGCCATCTATTGGTTGACCGTTTACGCCGATTCCCAACTGACCATTCCCTATACAAAAGTGACCAATGCGGTAGATATCGCACCGATTGTGAACCCGATCGTTCCCTTTGCCTTTGAACCAAACCATGTCGTGGTTTTGGGAACCAACCCCAACAACGCCCAAATGAGTGCTCTGGCTGATGTTTATAACCAGCTTGGCAACCTCAACAGAACAACCGATTTCGATGTGACCATCAGTCTGGAGGACAATGTAGACTTAAACCAATATCCCGACCACGATGTTCTGATGATCGGCTTGCCAACTTCATCCCTATTCATCGAACAAGTCAACGAAAGATTGCCGCAGCCATTCACTGCGGGAACAAACAACCTGCAACAACTCATTGGACAAACAGCTTATCAACTGGTTCCTGGCATTGATCTGGGTGTTATCCAGGCGATCCCCGCCCAGGCGAATCCAGCCCGCATGATATCACTATTGACCGGCACCACTGAACAGGGTTTTGATTGGGGCATCCAAGAGATCCTTGACAATGGCTCCTTCCTGTCTGGCGATTTATTCTTCGTGCAGGAAACAACCACAAACGGTTTCTTCTCCACCCTTTTCTCACAGGCAGTACTGGACACCATGGTCAGCGAAGTGCTCGACGAACAGGAATTTGTGCCTGCTGGAGAGGCAGAGACAGAGGAGGAGGATGATTCTGACGGTATCGTCACCACAGAAGGATTATATATCCGCGACGACGTTACTGACACCACCCGCCCAATCCTGATGATCGCTGGCATAGCCATCGTAGGCCTTCTGATCATCATCTATCTCGGAACACGTATCGCCAGCGGCGGCAAACGCAAGTAAATTTTTTAATGAATTTCATAAAAAAGGAATCCCCAGCTAATCGGGGATTCCTTTTTATACTATCTGTACCGTTTCATTTTGAAGTGAATACTTCCTGCCACAGTGGCATCGACTGCATCCCCCGGCAAATGTAAGCGGCAAGCCGCAACGGCAAACCCATCCCTTTTGGCGAGCAGGATTTCCCGCAACCACCGCACATGGTCGAACATCTTTTGTAACAACCGCTCCTGCGCCAATGGTGGCAAATTCACCTACAGTGATACCAGGCAAAATTACAGCGCCCGCACCAATCGCTGCCCCCTGTTTGACCAGTGTTGGCGAAAGCCAGCTGTGATCTTGATAGCGATGACTTGCTTCCGGCAGGCGAGGTGAGCGCGGATGACGGTCATTGGTGAAAAAGACCCCTGGCCCGACAAACACACCATCCTCGAGTGTGACGCCTTCCCATAACATATTGCCATTTTTAATGGTCACATTGCTGCCAACGGCAACCCCGCTTTCCATGAACGTGTTGTCACCAATGTTGCAACTATCTCCGATGCTGACCCCGTCCATGATATGACAAAAAGCCCAAATTTTTGTACCTTTGCCAATGTCCTGTGTGTCCACGATCGCTGTTGGATGAACAAAATAATCCATCGTACTCTCCAAATTAACTATTATTCTCTATCTCTGAAATAAATGCTGCAGCAGGGAGAAATATTTCGCCTTTTCCAAATCCCATTGCCATTCTGGCAGGAGGTTGGCATCATTAATCGTCACCGCCTCACGCAATTGGTTGCGATCAGCCAGGCACTGCTGGATGACCTTGGCGAATTCATCAACATCCCCGGCCGCAAAAAGAAACGCCTTGCCATTTTTGAAAAGCTGATCAATCACCTTCAGCCGACTGGCGATCACAGGCAAGCCCATAATCGTGAACTCCAGCACCTTGGTTGGAATGGCGATATCCATGTGGGCATCTGGAAAGGCAGGATAAATGCCCGCATCGGCATTCACAAGGGCGGCCGGCACCTCTTCCATAGACACCGCTGGCAGGATGTTGACCCACCTGCCAAGTCTCAACGAGGCAACCAGTTCTCTCAACGCTTGCTTGTATGCATTTTCCGGCCCAATGATGCGAAGTTCAATCGCAGGGTATGAATTCTTCACAATATCGATAGCACGGATGGCAATGTCAAGGCCATACCTTGGCGCGATCGTCCCTGGGTAAACGAGCACAAACTTCTGTAAATTGTCGTTTTTGAATGCTGCAAACTTTTCCCGGTTATATACCTTACGATCTGGGAAATTTCTTATCACGGTGATTTTTTCGGGCTCTGTACCACGTTCTATGATATTGTCACGAAAATTCTCATTGGCACAAATCACTGCATTGGCAAACCAGATTGAGCAACGCTCCTCGAGCTGAAGGAGTTGAACCAGGGTGCTGTCTTCTTTCGCCCGAAACTTTGATTGATAAAATTCTGGCACCGGGTCATGGATATCAAGAATCACTTTCGCGCCAAAAATCCGCGGAATAAGGGCCGAAAAGACCAAAAAATCGGGCATATTGTGAACATGTACCACATCATATCTGCGAAATAAGTATAGCCAGCTGAGAACGAGGAAGTAACAAACAAACGCCAATCCGTATTCCAGAATAAACTCAATGGCGTTGGCACTATTGCCATGGGGTATCAAAATGGGCGTCACCCGAATTGATCCATTTACACGCGTGCGCCTGACCTGTTCCCGTTCGCGGGCACAGACAACATCAACCGTGTGACCCTGTTCTACCAGGCTTTCTGCATAACGAATGACACGCTGGTCAACATAGTAATTCTGGTGAACAAGCATGCAAATTTTCATTCAATCAATGCCCTGTATAGGAATAACTTACCCTTTGAACCTGGCACTATTATTTCAACCTTTCCTATCAGAAGAATCCGACTGCTTTTTTCGGTCAATTATCTGTTGGTAAATTTGCCAGACACGGTCTGCTGAATGATGTATACCATAAGCCTGCATTCTTTCACGCCCACGGCAGCGCAAACCGCTTTTCAGCACCATTGCCACCTTGTCTGCCATGTCTGTTGGATTCCTTTTTGCCAAATAGCAATTTTCCACTCCGTCGATTAACTCGCTAACATCTCCCGCATCGACGGTTACAACCGGCAAATTACAGGCAAGCGCTTCGCGAATGGCAACAGGACTGCCTTCATGTTCAGACGCCAGCACACACACATCACAGGCATTGAAATATAGCGCCATTGTTGCATGGGACTTGTCGTGAACGACCACAAGCTCGCTTCGCGGAATCATAGCTTTGACCAATTGCATCATTTCTTCGACAATGTCAAACCGCTTGACCAACCGGGCAGGATTCCATGGGAAAAGAATCAATTTTTTGTCCAATGGCAGTCCTAACTGTTTTCGGGCATCAGCCTGATCAATCAGCGGTAACCTGGACAAAGAAACGCCAAAAGGTATCACATGAGCATCCTCCCGCCCAGACGCTTTTTTCATTTCTTCCGTCATTACAATGACAACATCCGCTCGCCTCGCAGCCGATGTGCCGATTTTTTTATCACGTTGATCGCTTTCACCTTCGCTTAACAAATCGGAGCCCAGAAAGGTAGCCACCACCGGCATACGTTTCTGCAACAGGGCAATATAAACGCTCAATCCATAAAAAGCATGCACCAGGTCATATTTTGGTCTTTGCAGATTCATCCACAAGAACTTCATAGCAGCCTTTAGGTAAGCAATCGGGTTTCCGGTTTGAATAGATATCACATCAAACTCCGCCCCCTTCTGTGCCAACATTCGTTGTTGAATGCCGACACTGGGGGTTCCCGTGTGGTCATCCTCCGGATACACATTTGACACAAGCAGAATGCGAATAGGTTCAGTTGCCATTGTGATCCAGCTTCCCGATGATTCCAGCCATTTCAGCCATGGTCACAGATTGCATTTGGCCTGCTTCTTTGAGACGATTCACGGTCTGAAAGATATGTTCGAGTTTGGAAAGATCATCTTCGCTGCGAAACTCCCACGGATGCGCCCACAAATGAAACATGTGCTTACGATCTGCTGCGTGCTTGATTCCCCTGGTGATTCTGCGCAACCGCAACGTTGAAAGGTGCAACCTGTCTAGCATGGTATCCACCCCGCGGTTAAAGCCAAACAGGTGCTGAGAAGAAGAGAGGCGCAGTAAGTCATCATCTACAATCTCAGCTAATGGATACGTAGGTGCAGTGGTAAAGCCAATGATATGGTCCAAAGTTTTCACATACCGCCCAAAGTAACGGTTCCTGACCAACAAAGGCTCCACAACGTCAGCACGGTAATTGGTAAAACCATGTTGAGACAACAGTGACAGATGACCGACTCGATCACGGGGAAAAACAATTGATACAGCATCAATTCCAAATCGCTGCGCAAGGCGCTTCCACTCTGAAATCTCATGCCCTGCCGCTGAAGCACTGAGTGTATCATATGGTTCATGGGTATGACCATGAAAAGCAATTTCCTGTTTTACCGTCGATTGCTGGATTAATCGCACCACATCATCACCATACCAGAGAGGATGGTCAGTGCCGTAAGCTTCATTATAACTGGCATAATTGCCCTGCCAGTGAGAAATTGGGCAATCAGGGCAATATTCACAATGATTGAAAAATAAATGCCCGACAACCGCCCAGGTGGCATGAATACCATATTGTTCACACAAAGCAAGCACCCGGGCGATGCGTCTTCGCTCCTCGAGGCCATCTCTTGAAAACAAGCGATGGCGGGCTGCGTCATCATCAAAATACCCTGTGCCCAATTCTGTATCAAGGGAAAAAAGGAAATATCCCGAATTACTCATCGCTACCGCCATTAACAGTCGGCAAATGTCGGAGAAGCCCTGCGGAGATTTGCTCTGCTGAATGCCGCCAGGTCCATTGGTCAATATTTTCTGTAGTCGATTTGGCAATTACTGCCAGATGCTCTTTTTTCTTTTGAATATTTGTTAACGCCTGTTCTAATGCAGCACTGTCTGCGCCATACGCCCAAAAAACATAAGAGGCCTCTTCTGGCATAACATCAGTATGACAGCGGATATGGGTCGCCATTACTGGCATGCCAGCCGCCAGGTACTCAAATAATTTCAAAGGGCTGCTGACGCGAAATTTTTCCTCATCTGGGAATGGTAATATACCCACATGGGCTTTCGCCAGCCAGGCTGGTATTTCTGTTGAAGGCACTGATCCGTGAAATTGGATAGAATCGGGGTGTTGTTCAGCATAGTCACGCAAACGCACTTCATCATTGCCCTCACCCACCAGAACCAGCTTAAAACATTGCTGTTGCTCATTTGCCCCAACAACCGCCTCGCTCATAGTGAGTAAGTTCCGCTCAACATGCATACAACCAATGTAAATCAAAATGATCGGCTCCGCTTCCTGCGGAAATTGCCGAATGTCCGCACAGTCAACAAATAATTCAGGGACCACCCCGGATGACCAGGTAGCCCATAATTTCTCTTCAGGAATACCTAACACCTCGGCCATGGCGGGTGTGATCACCATTCTGCCGTCAAACCATTCTGCGCCATGATGTGAACAGAATGTTACATACTTCCTGCGCAGTTTGGTCCGCAGCGCAAGATTCTCTTCTGGCTCCATGGGCAGAGTCCGCGTATCCATCACAAACGAAAAATCTCGTTTCCATAGAAATCGATTCAACCATTGAAACAGCAGCATCCATCCGGCAGACATTTCATGGAACAACACAATGGCGGAGGTTTTCTTATTCGCAAGCATCCACCGCCAACTCTTCCAGTGATACAGCATCTGTTGGATAAAAAAAATGTTGGGCTTGGCAAAGAAACGCACCTTCACCCCGCGAACCTCGCGCTCTCCCTTCTGCAGATTCGAAGAAAGTAAATGGACCTCCCATCCCATCTCCCGCAAATGCCTGGTCGTTTCCAGCCACGTGCCGGCATGCAAAGATTGCGATAAGTCGTTATCTGCAATCCAATAAATCACTGGCTTAGTATGCTCAGATGTCTCACGCTGACTTTTCATCATTCACTGACCAACGCCAGATATTCCCGTTCTAACGCTTCCATGATGGGCGTCCAATCATATTGTTCAACCACTCGCTGCCTGCCTTGGCTTTCCATTTTCTGCCGAAATGCAGGATCGGTGATCAAAATTTCTATCGCCTCACAAAATGTTTCTGGTGTATCTGCCAAAAAGAAATGTTCACCAGCAGTCAGATCCAAACCTTCGGCACCAATGGTGGTTGACACGACTGGCCTGCCCAAAGCCAACGCCTCTAATATTTTCAAACGTGTTCCTCCCCCGGCAAATAGGGGCACAACCACCACCTGGGCATTCTCATAGTATGGCTTCACATCGGGCACCCGGCCGGTAACATGGACCTTCTCACTTTTAAGCGCCAATACTTCATCGCGCGGGTTAATGCCAACGATCCAGAAAACATAGTTTGGCAATGTTTGATCCAACAGCGGCATCACCTTGTTCACAAAATAGGTGACAGCATCAATGTTTGGCCGGTAATCCATGTTACCAACAAATAACAAATGATACATCAGCCGGCTGGCGTTTTCTTCCAGCCTGTCAAACTCTTCCGTATCCACCCCGTTTGACACTACGATGGCATGAATGTCTGGGTTCATTTCACGTAACAATTCCTGGTCATTTTCTGACATTGTCACACACAAATCAAACCGCCCGGCCATTTCAGGTTCCCATTTCCTCATCATACGGCTGTGGACCTTGAGCCTTAATCTTCTTTTGGCTGAAGTTTCCAATTGAGCAATGCGTTCAAATTTGCGAAAATTGATGTCGTGAAAAGTCAAAACTGTCTTGACATTTGCTTCACGCGGAACCGCGTTGACATACATCGCCATGGCAGGATCTTCAATTTGAAGTAAGTCAATATCATTTTTCTGGAAAAGACTTACCAAATCATCCATCAATGCTTTGTTGTTATAAAACCGTAATTCGGGCGGTATCCCTTTTAGCCAATGAGAGAGAGCCTCAAAGGGGCGTGACAACGCCCTGGAGGCTGGCTGCACATAGTACCGCAGCGAATTAACATACGGCGCAAGCCCCTGGAGTTCTTCCTCAGTCGGTATAGTATCAACCAACAACCGCAAATGCAAATGATGCCTTGCGCCAAGGCGCTTGATCAAATTGTAATTGCGAATGCGATGACCTGAATTTGGCGGGTAGGGAAAAACCCCTGCCACATAAACGATTTCCATGCACCCCTCCGAATTTGCCCTGGTTGTTGCCTCTTGCCCAGTAGATTCTTGTGTGTGTTTATTTCGGTTTGAAAATATTCTATATTGATGCAGCACTTGCCCGATGTCATTGGCAGAAATGGAACCAGTGAGAAAGCACAGGAGAAGGTAACCAACAATCAAACCTGCCCGCATATACCAGCGTTGAGCATCTAGCAAAAAGGAAAAAGATAATATCAGTATACCCAAAAGTAAGGGAATTATGTAGTTATTCATGCGTGCCTTCACCTGTTTTCTTCGCAGGAAAAACACATTGATCGGGTTGACTGTTAATAAACCCGCGATATTAGCAGATGCCACCCCAAATATTCCTATGATTGGGATCAGTGTAAAGTATCCTAAAAAGTTCACTGCAGTGTGAACGACATTTATCAAGGGCGGTTTGCTAGATTCTCCCACCGCTACCAGCGAATAGCCAAGGGTGTAATCAATCACATTAAATAACAGGATAATCATCAGGAAACCAAATAGGGGAATACTCTGCTCATAGGTTTCTGTAAATAACAAAAGGATAATTTCTTCACCAAAGAGGAAAGCTACCAAAACCCCGAATACACCGGCAACAGAGATCAGCCGAAGTGAATGATTCAGGACTTTGGAAGCGCCTGCATGGTCCTTCTGTGAAAAAAGATCCGAGAGATAAGGAAAATATACTTTGCGAAAAGCATCATACAAAGATTCCAGGCTTTCAGGGATTTTCCGGGCAATTTCATAAACAGCAATCTCTGCCGGTCCGAGAAAACCGCCGATGATAAAGGTATCAGCGCGCATAAAAACGAACGATAGAATGTAGTTCAGAAACAAAGGGAATGAAAATTTCAGAATTGCCCACAGGAGCTGCAGGTTGATCCGAAATCTCACCTTGATTTTGGTCATCGAAACAGCCAAAAGAATTGAAATGATCAATCCCCCCAGCCTGGCCCAGATGCGCCCAACCAATCCCAGGTCCTGCCAGCCAACCAGCACGATGATCAGCACCAGACTCACAATGGACAACACCACCGTGCTGATACCTATCCATTTAAAATCAAAAACACCACCGAATACAGAGTCAATCAGCCGGAAAATGCTTTCAAAAAATACCAAAAAGGGAATATACGTAATAATACTGGTATAAACGGTTTGTCCAAACAACCCGAACAAGGTGTCTTGCAGCAACAAAGCGGCACCGCTGAACAACAAAATCATGAGCAAACGAAAGGTAACAATGGTGTTAATAATTTCCTGTTGTTTAAGAGGGTCTTTGTTGTCCGCGAGAAACTTCGTCAACGAAAGTTCAACCCCCAGACTACTGATTCCCACGATGAAGCCTGCAATCAATTGGAGAATGACAAATGCGCCCAATTCATCTTTTGTCAGCCAACGGCTGGTCAGGATAAATCCGACCAGCCCGAACACGGTCATGGTAACCGAACCCACACCTGTTGAAAAGATGCCGTTTAATATCCCGGCAAGCACAGGTTTTTTGGTGAGATCAGCTGACATCCTATTTAGCCCCAGATTTGGTGATGATTGCGGGAATGGTCAAAACCAAAATTTTCAGATTCATCGCTAACGATTGATTGCGAATATACCTTATATCCAGGCGCAATTGTTCCTCAAAACTCGATTTCCCTCGCCTGACTACCTGCCAGAGCCCGGTGATGCCGGGCAAGGCATCCATTCGTTCGCTCTGCCACAGATTATATAGATCAGCCTCATATACCGGCACTGGACGGGGGCCTATGATACTCATCTCGCCTCTCAAGACATTGATCAGTTGCGGTAATTCATCAATACTGGTTCGCCGGATAATCTTCCCTATTTTGGTAATGCGCGGGTCATCGACAATTTTACTGCCATTTTCGAGGTCCAAAGTTCCATTGGCATAAGCTTCAATGTGTGTCGCATGAAAGCCATCATCCGCATCTTCCACCATCGAGCGGAATTTGTACATATGAAAAACTTTGCCGTAACGCCCCACACGTTTTTGAGTAAAGATAGCCTTGCCTGGGCTGTCAATTCTTATCAGGATGGCGGTTATCAAGAGAATTGGACTCAATATAAACAAGGCGGTAATGGCAATCAAAAGATCTATGACCCGTTTCGACCAATGTGAATCATAAACCTTCGCATTGGCAATTTGTTCAGGGCCAACGCGTGAAGACAACTTATCCATGTCCAGCCACGTAGAAATCCAACCAACCATTAATGGCTCACCTCTTTAAAAACAATAATAGCACTGAAGCGCTATTATTGTAACATGTAGTATTAAAAATTGTTTATAGCAGAGGTCAGTGTTCTCAATGTCCGACAGGCGAATGTGCGATGATAATATCATCCAGATAAATTGATGACGGATTAGGTTGAATGTCATCTGAATAATGATTCACGCTCCAATGCAAGGAGCCATCAGAAAGCACAGTCGGGTATCCACTGACGTCGAACATTTTCACACCATCCTGCCACACAATCACACGGCCGTCAACCTTATCGCGGTCATAATACGTTTCGATATGCACCCATCTACCGGTGGGCAGCCTCACGCTTTGATCCCAGCAAACCTTATCGGATTCCTTATCGGGTAAATAACACAGTCCTAAAGTCTGCTTGCTGCCCGCACCAAGATTAAAGACGGGGCGGCTGTAGTCGGAGTTACCATTGTAGGTCGACTTCCATTGCATGATATTCCACCAATGCTGAACAACAGTGTTAGCGGGGATATAATACCAGGCAGAATAATAAGCTGCGTCTGGCAGTGTGTTCCAATAAAACAGATACGCTGCTTGTGACGTCTTGCTGGATGTATCGATGGTGAATTTCACCGCATAGTCACCACTACGGACAATGCTGGTCTGCACTTCATACTTCGGTGTCGTACCCTGTTGAATCCAATCGCCATGTCCTGAATATTCTGAAATGTTACCGGTTTCAAAACCGGCGCTCCAAAAGATATCTTGGACGGGTTGTTCTGTTGGCGTGTTGGTCTTGGTCGGTACAGGTGTGTGGGTATTGATTAGAACCGGGGTGCTTGTCATAGTCGCCACAGCTGTATTTGTTAAGGTTGGCACCGGGGTGTTTGTTTTGGTTGGTACAGGCGTATTGGTCTTGGTTGGTCTGCGATTTGAGTCCTTAACTACCCGGTCTTCACGAAAACGATGATCACCAACGATGGATCCTTCTGCCGAAGATATGGAATCGATCGTAGAGGAGGAGCCAGCGAAGGCGCTGCCAGAGTCAACCAAAGCCAAGGTGGGTGTTGCTTTCCCGCCTTCATACCCATGAGTCATTTGGCTTATTACAACAGGATATATCTCAAGCCCACGAGACGGCGTTGCCGGTTCAAATTCTAAAGCAGAGGAACTTGCGTTGGTTTCATTTTTGACCTCGTGGCCGCTCTCTGGTCCACCAACAGGGCGCAGAATGGTTTCGTCCGCCACATCGTCTGCGACATAAGTCGAGACCTCATACAGGCCCATGGCATTTCCGTTCTGCTGCACCCACTGTGTCTGTGTACGCTCAATCTCAGCACGAACCGAATAAACAGAGCCATCACTGGCAGATGATAGTAATGAAAAGACCAAAATGAATAGTCCTGCCACCAGACCGATTGCCGAAATTACGTAATGATACAAAGAGATTTTTCTCATAGCACCTAACACTCCCGAAGTGAAGATTATGAAATCCTGATAATTTCACCTCGATTGTAAAGTGCAAAATATCAATACAAATTGACAGCTTTGTTATGCTAACTTAAGCCAGTCGTTAATGTTGAAACATTATTAATAATTAATGTTACAATCTATAATATTAGCCCAAACTAACTCCATTGGGGAATTTATTGATTTATCGTTAAGAATTGTAGGGAGAACAACCCATGTTTATTCAGCAACAAATCAATCTCGCCGTCATCGGCTGCGGATATTGGGGCAAAAATTACATACGTTTACTCAGTCAGATGGCAGATGTCAATCTCGTCGCCATTTGTGACCGAGACAAAGAGCAGCTTCGAAGAAATAAGACCAGGATTCTCAGCAGCCAGAGCGGCCCTCGTTTACAACTTTTTACAGATTACCAGAAATTATTTGAACTCAGTGACCTGGATGGGGTCATCATCGCAACCAATCCAGATACACATTATGACATCGCACTTGATGCTCTGAACGCAGGCAAACATGTGTTTCTTGAAAAACCCATGACCTTAAAAGCGGAAACAGCCAAAGAGCTGATCGATTTGGCAAAAGCGAATCATTTAACGCTGATGGTTGGTCACATATTTTTATACAATGAGGCTGTCCTGTCGATAAAAAATTCCATTGACAAAGAAGAACTTGGCTCCATTTACTATCTGTACTCAAAACGTACCAATCTGGGCCCGATACGCTCCGATGTCAATGTCATGTGGGATCTCGCACCCCATGATGTTTCCATCTTCAATTTCTTCCTCAACGAAGAACCAGCCTGGGTCAGCGCCACCGCTACCAGTTTTTTACGTGACAACACAGAGGATGTTGGCTTTATCACCCTCGGCTATCCATCCGGCATTCTCGGCCACATCCATGTCAGCTGGGCCGATCCGCACAAAGAGCGCGAAGTGGTCGTTGTTGGTTCCAAACAGCGGGTGGTTTTTGATGACATTTCGAACAGCGAAAAAGTAAGAATTTTTGAAAAAGGTGTTGAAACCTCACGAAAGGTTTATGAAGACTATGGCGAATTTCAACTCAGCATCCGCGATGGCCAAATCATCAGCCCTGCGATCAAACCAATTGAACCATTGCGCTCTGAGGTAGAACATTTTCTTCATTGTATCAATTACAGTGTAGCCCCCCGATCGGATGGCGAGAACGGCCTGTCTATTGTCAAAGTGATGGAAGCGGTAGATCAATCTATCGCAAACAAAGGAGCCCCAGTATTTCTTAAATAATCTTCATAAATTTGATTATATTTGTTATTATTATCAATGACCAAGGACAAAAGACAATGCAAGTGCCATTTCTAGATCTCAACGCCCAATATCGCTCCATCAAAACTGAAGTAGACGCTGCTATTCAAACTGTGCTTGATACAAGTGCCTTCATTCTGGGTCCGGCTGTTACCGAGTTTGAAAATCATTTCGCGCAATTCATCGGTGTCAATCATGCCGTTGGCGTTGATAGCGGCACACAGGCGATAGAACTGGCCTTGCGGGCAGCTGATCTTCAGCCCGGTGATGAGGTAATCGCACCAGCCAACACCTTCATTGCATCAGTGCTGCCTGTCAGCCGATTGGGGGCAAAACCGGTTTTTGTTGAGATCAACCCGCAAACATACAATCTTGATATCAACCGCTTGGAATCTGCCATCACACCCAAAACACGTGTGATTCTACCGGTCCACCTCTACGGGCAGCCGGTGACAGAAATGGAACGGATTCTTGAGATCGCCAACAATCATCATCTGGTGGTCATTGAAGATGCTGCCCAGGCACATGGCGCTTTATACAAAGGAAAACGCGTCGGCAGTTTTGGCAAAGCAGCTGCCTTTAGCTTTTATCCTGGAAAGAATCTTGGCGCTTATGGCGATGGCGGCATGGTCGTCACCAATGATGATGATGTTGCAGAAAAGATCCGCCAGTTGAGAAACTATGGGCAAACCAAAAAATACCATCATGAAGAACTGGGCTTTAACCACCGTCTTGATTCCATCCAGGCGGCGGTGTTGGACATCAAATTAAAATACCTGGACCAATGGAACGAAGCCCGCCGGAAGCATGCCGAACAGTATATTCAAAAACTGGGGGATATCGAGGAAGTTATCTTACCGACCATACCCGCTGAAGTTGAGCCTGTCTGGCATATCTTTGCAATCCGGGCGAAATACCGTGATGCATTGCAAGCATACCTGCAAGAATATGGCGTTTCCACTGGCATCCACTATCCCATTCCCATCCATCTTCAAAAATCCTATCGAAATCTGGAATATGAAAACGGCGACTTCCCGCTGACTGAAACAATCGCCGAAGAATTACTGTCGCTGCCCATGTATGCAGAACTTTCGGATGAACAAATTGATTTCGTCTGCGAAAAAATCCAACAATTTTACGCTGAACATAATTAGAACAGGAGAAGTAATATGCAACTGGTAGATTATCTAAACATCCTCAATAGGCGGAAGGGCATCATTTTTGTGACACTGATTATTGCCCTCTCCATCATTGCCATTGGCATTACCCAAATTCCACCACAATACACAGCCACCGCCACCATGCGCATACTAACCGCCAGGGCTGGCGGCGTAGATTATGTAGAATACGACATCGAGTATGCCAAACGGTTGATCGGAACGTATGTGGAAATTGCCAATAGCGATCTGGTTTTGGAACAACTTGCGAAGGATGTATCTCCCCTTCCCACCATCGATGTTACCGTGATAGAAGACACCGAGTTGTTCACCATCAGCGCCACCGATACCGACCCGGAAGTAGCCAAATTCGCTGCCAATAAACTCGCGGAAATATTGATACTTCAAAGCCGTGAAATTTATGGCAGTGAAACCAACATCTTGCTATTAGAACCTGCCAAACAACCAACCGAACCTTCTTCTGCTAGCCCGGTTGTGGTACTTGCGCTTGGGCTTGTTTTGGGGCTTGTCGTAGGGATCACCCTGGCGTTTATTTTCGAGAATCTCGACACACGCATTTACACGCCGAATGAAATGCGCCTGGCAGCGAAGCTACCGCTCATTGGTGATATTGGGAATAGTTCCTCTGACCATGACATCTTAATCAATGACCACATCATGGGAGAAGCATTCCGCCGGCTGCGAACCAACGTGTTTGCACCCAGCCAGCACCAGGAATACCGTTCCTTCCTCATCACCAGCCCCGTGCCTGATGACGGACGCTCTACCATCACCGCCAACCTGGCAATCATCACCGGCCAATCAGGGCGGAGAGTGATAGTTGTTGATGCTGATTTGCGCAACCCAATGCAGCACAAAATCTTCAAGGTTGACAATGAGGTTGGTCTGAACGATGTATTAATAGCCGGCACACCTGTTGAAGATGCCATTCAATCAACTGCCTATCAAAACGTCGATATCTTACCAAGTGGTGCCGCCCCTCTGAACCCCGAAGCATTGGATTCAACAGAGATGAAAAGTGTTATCAGCCATCTCAGCAATAAATATGACGCTGTTCTCATCGACGCCCATTCTTCCTTCTCCGTGACTGACCCTGCGGTCATCGCCCCGAAGGTTGACAGTGTGCTACTGGTTCTACGATATGGTTGGGATCGCAAGGAAGTATTGCAAGCGACCCTGAACCATCTCGAACTGGTGAACGCCAACATCGTCGGTATCATCGCCAACCGCACCCAGCTGGGCGTAAATTACCGGCTGCGCCGACGCGCCTGATCACTGTAATACTTTCCTGGTCAGGAGAAAAATTCCTGACCAGGAACCTGAAACCAGAGAAGAGAGCGTTATGCAATTCTCATACTGGAAGAATCAAAACTTTTATATTCTTAGCATTACCGCGATTGCTGCCGTTGCTGTCGGTGTAGCAAGCCTTTTGCTGCCGCCTCAGATGATCATAATCGCCGCGGTTGGCATTATCGGCGCGGGCATTGTGTTGAATTACCCTGAGTTCGGCTTCCTGGCGATCCTGGTGTTTCTTTCCTCTGTGCTAAGCGAGGAATCCATACCAACTGTGCAGGCTGGCCCCGTCCAGGTCTATATCACAGATGTGATTATGTTGTTTTTACTGGTGATAATGCTTGTACGCCTGTTGGTAGACCCGAATTTCAAACTTGAATTCTCTCCCATGTCTATCCCCCTGTTTGTTTTTTGGGGCTTTGCGCTGCTTTCAACCATCTTGGGCATCCTATCTGATAATGTAATCATTGGGCGCGGCTTGCATGAAATGCGCATCGTTTCCTATTATTTGCTTTTCTTCCTGTTCATCCATTTGATCAGAGAAAAGAAACAACTGGAACGGACCTTGGATTGGCTGTTTCTGTTAGCCACCATTACTGCCGCTGCCACGCTGGCGCAATACATCCTGGGAGACTCCTTCGTCTTCCTGGAAGGCCGAGTCGAACCATTCTCACCGGAAAACCGGGCAATGGCAAATGTTATCCGTGTAACAGACAATCCTGGTGAGGGGTTGATCACCACAGCCTTTATCGTGCTGACCATCCGATTATTTCTCTCTCAATTAAAATTCAAAAACTTATACCAACTAATTCAGTGGGGATTACTCGGTGGCGCTATGTTAATCGGTTTCAACCGCACCCATTGGGCAGTTGCCGCCATTTCACTTGTGATCACCTTCTTTATGACCAACCTGGAACAGCGCAAGAAGATCCTCACCTGGAGCCTTTACCTGCTCTGGTTATTGCCCATCATCATTCTCCCGGGTCTAATTATGCCAGACAGCCCCTATGGACAATTGATTCAGGCTGCCTTCACCAGGTTCACCAGCCTTTTCACCACGCAATCGTATGTCGATCCAACGGAATCTACTATCGTTTGGCGTAACTTTGAATACCTGTACGGGATCCCTCAATTACTAAATCATCCCTTCTTCGGGCTGGGTATGGGGGCATTATACCGGCCGTTTATCAGCAGTATCGATGGTTATGGAAACATGGGGCCCCATTATACCCACAATGGCCATCTTTGGATTGCTATGAAAGGCGGCCTGCTTGCCTGGTTGGCATTAATGGCCTTCTTAATTATTTTTATCGTACAAGGCTTGAAGAAATGGCGGCAGGTAACCGATCCCAGCATGCAGAGTTTGGCATTAGGTTTCTCTTTGGTGGGTTTTTCAGTGATCATTGCATCCATTTTGCACCCGATTATCATCACCCTTTTCTGGACACCGTTGCTGGGTATAATATTCGCCATCAATCATGTCATCTTTAAGCTGTATATTGAGGAAGCAGAAACCCCGCAGCCAGAAGCATTATCAACTGGTTACCAAACCTGATTTCCAACAGCGAATATCAAAAACAACAACCTGGATAGTTTAGTAGAATTCAGGTTGTTTTATTTAAAACAAGTGATGCTACAATACAGATAGTATAAAAAAACCTTGGCTTCAGGAGAGGTACATGTCTGAAGGTTCTGCGAACCAAATGACCAAACGCTACCAGGTAATCAAAAAATTGGGTGAAGGCGGCATGGCAACAGTTTTCCATGCTTTTGACCATGTCCTGGAACGAGATGTTGCTATCAAGGTCATCAAAGTGGCCAGTGATAGTACCTCCAGCAATGAACACATTATCAAAAGATTTGAACGCGAAGTTAAAACACTCGCGAAATTGACTCACCCGAATATCGTACATATCCATGATTTTGGGCGCTTTCAAGAAAAACCTTATCTGATCATGGAGTATCTACCAGGCGGAACCCTCGAAGACTATCTCGGCAGACAAATCCCTTACCCAAAAGCGTCGCAACTGCTGCTGCCCATCGCTGAAGCGCTTCATTATGCCCACCGGCAGAACATACTCCATCGTGATGTAAAACCCGCCAACATCCTTTTTAATGCGGAAAACCACCCATTCCTGACCGATTTCGGCATCGCCAAAATCCTTAGCACAGACAGCACTCTCCCATCGACCAACCTGACCCAGAGTGGTATGGGCATTGGCACCCCTGAATATATGGCGCCCGAGCAATGGCACGGCCAGTTTTCGCAACAATCAGACATTTACTCCCTCGGTATCATTTTCTACGAATTGGTGACAGGACACAAACCATTTGAAGCTGACACCCCCGCCGCCATTCTGATGAGACAAATGATGGAAGACCCTCCACATCCTGCAGAATTTGTGGAAAACCTTCCTCCCTCGGTGGCGAGTTTCATGCTGAAAATTCTCGAAAGAGATGTGGAATTTCGTTTTTCGACCATGGAAGAGGTAGTTAGCGAGTTACGAAACTTTGCCAGTGAAACCCTTGTGGCAACACCGCCCTACAAGACCCAGTCAGCAGAGGTTGACAACACAAAGGAAGCAAATAAAGCAACAGAAACCTTAAAAGGGAATTCCGAAACGGCGGAATATCCTACCAAAGAGAGCAAGACGCCAACCACCGTTGCAAAGGTTGCCAAAGGCTTTGGGAACGTGTTCCAACAAGTTTTAATCTCTCTGGTGATCATTGGCATTGTACTGACGATCATCCTGGTCATCGGCGCTGTGTATGTGTTTGGGCTTTTCAGCAGGCAAGCCATTCAAACAGCTTTCTATGAGGATGTGTATCGCGAAGAGACCTACCGCATCACGCAAGAGAAATTAAACCAGGATATTGATGAACAGTTAATGCCTTTCTTTGAAGATTTTGCCGATGATATCGACGCCAACCTGGTTTATCCAGACACCCTTGAACTCATTCTGTATCGAAATGAAGAGATTTACTATCTGACCACTTTTATTTCTCTACGGAATGGCTACATAGTTTTTTCAGTGGACTCGTTGAATGGAAGATCGTTACCGTTCGTTCGTGGTGTCTTATCAGCCCAGTTGAATCGGGGCATGAAAAATGTGCTTGACGAAAAAGATATTTATGTCAACCAGATCATTGTGACCGATGATGCGATTGACTACGGTGTTACGCCTCGCAACCCTTAATTTGTCAAAAGCCAGATCAGTGGTGTCAAGGTCAGAGGGCTTAAAACCGTTCCAACAGTGATCGCTGCGGTAACAAATTCCGGGTTGGTGTCATACTCAGTCGCCAACACCGTGGCGGTCACCGCACCGGGCATACCAGCCTGAAGAATGATGACCTGCTGTACCAGACCAGTCATGCCAGCGAGGGAGGACAGCCCCAGCATAATCAACGGCCCTGCCACCAACCGCGCACTGGTGCAGATGAACAAGGCGCGGATATTTTCCCGCAAGTTGGCTTTCTGTAAGTGCATGCCCAACAAAACCAACATGGTAGGGATGGCGGCATCTGCCATCAGGTCCACCGCCCTGCCAACCGGCAAGGGTAGTGACCAGCCAGTAAAATACATTATCACTGCCAGAAGGACGCCATATAGCATTGGAAGTTTCACCAAACTCAGCAGGGAAGTTTTGATATCGGCTTTGCCCAAAGAAGCAACAATTACTCCAGCGCTGTAAGACATGATGACGGTGATAATCGTCACTACCGTACCATAAGCCAATCCTTCTTCTCCAAACACGAACAGAGTCACCGGTATGCCCATGTTGCCGGTGTTCAGCAGCATAGCCGGCAGCACCATCGCCATAGTCATCTCGCGGTTGTATCCCAAAGCTTTGCCAATCAGGAAAACGAGCAGTGCCACCAAGAGCATGGTGGCAATCGTGATGGCGGCCATTCGCAACAGAGGGATTTCAGGAGTTATGTAACGTTGAATCAAGGTGAATACAAGCGCCGGGCTGAAAATGTAAAATAAAACCTTGGAAACATGGCGTGCTTCCAAATCAGACTTCCATGCAAGCACATAACCGGCTGCAGCTGCCAAAAATATCGGCAGGAGGTTCTCAAAAAATATATTCAGGATATCAAGCATTGCACACTCTTTCTACATTGTATCGATATAACCGCTGTGATGCACCTTGCGACGCGCCGCAGTCATTATAAACGAAAGAAAAATGCTTTCTTGCCAAAACCTTGTGATATAATGCAACAAAATTCATAGTGAAAAAATGAAAATGACAGACATTCAGTAATCCAACAACAGCATTGTATTACCTCTCTCGCGAAAGAGAGCTGCTTTTCTTGTTCTTGTTTTACTGGAGTCACACATGTTATCTGTCAATCGCATCACCAAAACCTACAACCTTGATCTTGTGTTGGATCAAGTTACTTTCTCAATCAAACCTCACGAGCGGGTTGGTTTGATCGGTGTCAATGGATCGGGAAAATCAACCATCATGCGCATCTTGATAGGTGAGGAAACCGCAGACAGTGGTACTCATCAACTCAGCCCCTATGATTTAACCGTAGGGTACCTATCCCAGGGGCTGGAAATCCCCGAATCACTATCCATCGGTGCCTATTTGTCTTCGCTTGCTGCCACCACAGAAGATATCGAGGGTAAATTCCAGCGAATAAGCACCGCTCTGTCAAACGAGCCGGACGACCTTATCCTGCAAAAAGAATATGATCATTTGCTGACCCAACTATCTGCTTCTGTGAGTGCTCAATCCTCGGTGGCTGAGATACTGCCTGTTTTCGGATTGGATGCCTTTGACGCTGATACGCCGACCGCGCACCTGAGCGGCGGCCAAAAAACCCGCCTGATCCTGGCTGGCATCTTAATGGCCAATCCTCAGCTTTTGCTGCTGGATGAACCCACCAATCACCTTGACATCAGCATGCTGGAATGGCTGGAAAACTGGCTGAATCGATATCAGGGCGCGGCTTTGATCGTTTCGCATGACCGCACATTTCTTAACAACACCGTCAATGCCATCCTGCGCATCGATACCCGCTCCCACCAGATAAAACGCTACGAAGGCAACTACACCACCTATCTTGAGCAGCGCCTCAATGAACAGGAACGTGAATGGCAGAGTTACCAGAACCAGCAGGAAGAGATCGCCCGTTTGACAGCCAGCGCAGCCCAGGTACGCTCGAAAGCGACCTTCCGAAAAGGAGGAAAGTCCGATGTCAAAGCCGGTACGGATGGATTCACCGCTGGTTTCTTCAAGAACCGCGCATTGGAAACCATACGACGGGCAAAATCTATCGAGAAACGCGTCGACCGCCTGATGACGGGTGAAGATCACTTCGACAAACCCAAACCTGATTGGGAAATGAAGATTGATTTCAGCGAAATTCCAGAAAGCGGCCGCGATGTGTTGGTCCTTGAGAATCTCGTCATTGGTTATCAACAACCCCTTTTGGATGAAATCAACCTGATCCTCCGTTATGGACAGCGCTGCGTACTGACAGGTGAGAATGGCAGCGGAAAAACCACCCTCATCAAGACTGTCCTTGGTCAAATGCCTGCGCTGAAAGGCGGCGTTCGCCTGGGAAGCAATGTAAAAGTCGGTTATATGGCGCAGGAGCAGGAAAACCTGCCACCAGAACTCAATCCTTACGAAACAATGTACCGTCTGGGCCTCATGAATGAAACCCAGACCCGTTACCATCTGGCAAAATTCCTGTTCAAAGGAGATGAGGTTTTTATTCCCAACCAAAACCTTTCCTATGGAGAACGGGCGCGACTGACGCTTGCCTGTCTGGTAGCCGATGGCTGTAATTTTTTGCTGCTGGATGAGCCCATCAACCATCTGGATATCCCCTCACGCACACAGTTTGAACAAGCACTCTCCGCCTTTCAAGGCACCATCCTGGCAGTCATCCATGACCGCTTCTTTATAGAACGGTTTGCCACCGAAATATGGCAGGTGGAAAATCACCGCATCAATCAAATAATAGTGGCGTAAAACTTATCCCAGTAAATGATAACGCCGCAGACGCAGGCTGTTACTCACCACAAATATCGAGCTGATGGCCATGGCTGCCGCCGCAAACATCGGATGCAGCCAACCCAAAGCCGCGACAGGGATTAACACCACGTTGTAGAAAAACGCCCAGAATAGATTCTGTTTGATGGTTTTGAACACTTTCTTCGACAAATGAATGGCGTTGACCACACCAGTCACATCTCCTTTGATCAACACAATGTCGGCGGTTTCGATGGCCACATCTGTGCCGGTGCCCAGAGCGATACCCACAGAAGCCTGTGCCAGCGCAGGCGCATCATTGATGCCGTCACCCACCATGGCTACCACCTGGTTTCCTTCCTGTGCTTTTCTGACAGTCTCCGCCTTGTCACCTGGCATCACCTCAGCATAGACCTCATCAATACCCAGTTGGGCAGCGATCGCCTCCGCCGTCCTTCTGTTATCACCGGTCAACAATGCGGTCGAAATCCGTCGTTGGTGCAGTAGAGAAACAGCCTGCTTTGCTTCTTTTTTCAAGGTATCCGCCACGGCAACCAGCCCCATTAATCTGCCATCCAGCGCCACCCCAACCACCGTCTTTCCCTGGTTCTGCCAACCAGCGATGATGTCAGCATGAACATCGGCTGTCAGGTAACCAATCTCTTTCAGATACCGCGGAGATGCCACCAACCCTTTACCAACCGGCAATGTGCCTTCGATACCGCGTCCTTCCAACGCCTGAAAATCGGTTAATGGCAATAACTCCATCTCACGTTGCTTCACCTCGGCCAGAATCGCTGTACCAATCGGATGCTCGCTGCCTTGTTCCAACGACGCACAGATACGCAGCACTTCGCTTTCTTGTCCTTGTTCAATGGCGTAGATGTCTGTCACAGCTGGTTTTCCTTCGGTCAGTGTTCCGGTTTTATCAAAGATAACTGAATGGACACCGCCAGCGCGTTCCAAAATTTCACCATTTTTGAACAAGATGCCATGCTTCGCTCCCAGACCAGTTCCCACGATGATAGCTGTTGGTGTTGCCAGCCCCATGGCGCAGGGACAGGCGATCACCAACACCGCCACGGTATTGATCAATGCCCTGGTGATTGCGGTAACATCGGAGGCGGGCGGTAATGGCACAAAGAAATACCACACCACAAATGTAATCGTTGCGATCACCAACACCACCGGTACAAAAACTGCCGAAATTTGGTCCGCTACACGCTGAATGGGCGCTCGGGTTGCCTGGGCAGCCTCCACCAACTTGATGATCTGCGATAGCAATGTCGATTCACCAACGTTGGTAGCACGGAATTTGAACATCCCGGTCTGATTGATGGTGGCTCCAATAACTTTGTCGCCAGGTGCTTTGCTGACCGGCATAGATTCGCCAGTCACCATTGATTCATCAATGGTCGATTTTCCCTCTACCAGCACCCCGTCCACAGGGATCTTCTCGCCTGGCCGTACAACGATGATATCACCTTCAAGCACATCTTCAAACGCAATTTCTATCTCTTCACCCAGGCGGATCACATGAGCAGTTTCCGCCTGTAAACTCAGCAATTCCCGCACTGCCGCGCTGGTATTGCCTTTGGCGCGTGCTTCCAAAAATTTACCGACTTTGATAAGCGTGATGATGAGCGCTGACACCTCAAAATAGACATGTCCGGGAAAGACGCCTGCCATGACGAAGATGGAATAAAAATAAGCCGCGCTGGAACCAAGCGCAACCAGCACATCCATGCTGGCGCCGCCGCCCCGCACTGATTTAAAAGCTCCCACATAGTAATCCCAACCTACAATGAATTGCACCGGCGTTGCCAGGATTAAAAACAGCCAATCCATCCAGCCAGCATGCATCAATGACATCGGCAGCAACTGGAAATCACGCCCCATAGACAGGATAAAGAGCGGTGTTGAGAGAATGATGCCCAAAATGAGCAGCCTGCGCTGATGGGCAACTTCTTTCTTGCGGGCGATCCCTTCGACATCTTCCTCAATCAGCGAATCTTCTGGAACCTGAAACCCTGCAGCGGCCAATTGATGCAACAGATCTTTAGGTTTAATCACCGTAGGAATGTAACGGACGGCTACCTCTCCCCCATTGCTCTCAGCAGTTATGATCCCCAAGACGCCCATCAGCTGAGTGAGTTTGGCGCCGATATCTGCTGGCAGCCACTTTTTTGGGATAGGCAGCGATAGTTCACCAGTTGGCACCTGATACCCATATTTCTCGATACGCTCGACGATTTCTTTGAGTGTGGTTTCCTCTGGATCAAAAGCGACCATGCCGCGTTCGTTGGCAAGGTTAAATGTGGCTTCTGCCACACCGCTGCCTTTTTTCGAAGCACGTTCCAATGTGGAGACACAATTGGCACAGGTCATGCCAATGATCGGTAAAACAACTTGCTGCATGGACATATCATACCGCCTTGGGCTTAGATGGAAAATTTATATTTTGATACCAAGCGTCAATAGGTCAATCGGCTGCCGGATAACCGATTTCGCTGAGAATGGCCCGCACCGCAGAATCATCTGCCGGAGCATCATAGGTAACGGAAACCTGTTTGTTATCAACGTCAACGTTTACTGCGCTGATGCCGACCACATCGCTCAATTCAACTTTAATTGTCATCGCACAATGATTGCAATGAATGGCAGGTACTTGGTAGGTATTCTGCATGTTCTGTCCTTTACATGGAATTAAATATATTTTTCTATATTATATACCATTAATTCGGCATAGTATGTAAATTTTTTATCAGAATTTCCGAATCACCGAAGTTTACTCTGAGAATCGCTCCCAGCGAGTCACTTCTTCGAGTGATTTTTTCTCCCTGTGTGGCTGCTCTGCCGAAACACCTACGGTGATCAAAGTCTGTATGCGTAATTTTGTTGGAACACTCAACAACTGTTTCAATTCTTCTTCCACGCGCTGGGTGGTTCCTTCCAACCAACAGGAACCGTAGCCAAGCGCGGTTGCTGCCAGCAATATATTTTCTGTCGCAGCTGAGCCATCCTGCAGCCAATAAGGTGCTGTGGGATCCATCACCAGCGCTATGACCGCACCAGCTTTGGCGATCCAGGGGTTCATCCATCGACTGATTTGATCGATGGTATCCTGCTCAGTAATGATCACAAAAGTCCATGCCTGGCGGTTGTAACCGCTGGCCGCCAGTCTACCTGCATCGATGATCATCAACAGATCGTCTTTAGGAATACGCTCTCCAGTATAGGCGCGAATCGACCTGCGCTTCTTTACAGCATCAAAAAATTCCATGGTATCTCACAATCAATAAATATATGCCCATTCGATCAGCCACCCTTTGAGCAGTGCAGACAGGTCGATATTCAGCGATGGGTCAAAAAGCCGAACTCCATGCTCGTTGCCATCAGCGATCACGGCCTGATAACCGGTGCCTTCGACATCCTGACAGGTCTGTGCGCTCAACGCATCCCCTTCAGAAGCCACACAACGCACTGGGATACCTGCCTGGGTCAAAGATTCAACAGAGGAGGCAAAATCCTGCTCCAAATAACTGCCGGGTGAAATTGACACCACCCCCGAGCAGTTGATCCCTTCTATCTCCAACATACGTTCACAGGCATTCACCGCGGCGTCTGCCCCGATGCTTGTGCCAACCACCAGGATGCGTGAAGGATCCACAAACCGGAAGGAAGCCACCGCTTCAATGGCGGCCGAGGCATCGTTGATCCATTCCTCTCTTGATTCCACACTATCTTCCTTGCATCCGCCCAGACAATTTCGGAAAGTGAAGGTAAACACCGCAAAATCGAATCCTTCATTCATGGGAGAAAACCAGCTGGGGTCAGTCCATGGTTCACCGCCACTACGCACACTGGCCGCCATGTCCCGATTTTGCAGCCAGGGAGCAATAGCGATCCATTCGATATTATGATCCATGGGGTATTGATGCATGAGAATCACAACGGGGGCGTTGGGATAAGCCGGCGGATAGAAATCGCCGTCAATGGTTGCCCCATCATTGGTTACAAAGCGAAACGCAAGCGGTTCCACCGGCAAAGGAGTCGGCTCAACAGCGGCTTCTTCCATGGGTGCACCATTTTCTTCAACCGGGTCTCCCTCATCCAATGGAGCAATTTCGCCGGTTGGTTCCACGGCAACCGTTGCATCAACCATATCAGCATCTTGTTGCTGGCAGGCACTCAGTATCACAAGAATCACCATCAAGTTCAATAACCACAGTTTCTTCATAGGATGGGCTCCGTTTCTTCAATTCTCACAGTATAGTATTGTACATGAAAGCGGTTATTCTAACCAGATTTCACACAAACCAGCCCCTTGAGATATTCCGATTCAGGAAAATTGAGCAGAATGGGATGGTCGCGGTCCTGGTGTAACTGGCGCACAATCTGGTACTCACCGCCCGCATCCAGCGCTGCCCCCTCTACGATCTGCCGGAAGAACTCGGCTGAAATACCACCAGAGCAAGAAAATGTAAATAGCAAGCCGCCTGGACGCAGCAACTTCATCGCCAGCAAATTGATGTCTTTGTAACCGCGGGCTGCCTTCTGTGCCTGTGATTTTGTATGCGCGAATTTGGGCGGATCGAGGATTATGCAATCAAAAAAGCGCCGTGAATCACGGAAGGTTCGCAATGCCTGGAAAACATCAGCTCCCAGCCATTCGTGCTCGCTCTCATCAAACCCATTCAAGGCAAAATTCATTTTCGCTGTTGCCAGGGCATCTTCTGACGAATCAATGGATGTAATTCGCCTTGCTCCACCTGCCAATGCATACACCCCAAAAGCTCCGGTGTAGCTGAAACAGTTCAACACCTCGCTGCCGGGCAAAACCATCTCTCGCAGTATTTGACGATTACGACGCTGGTCCAGATAAAAACCGGTCTTCTGCCCGCCTGAGATATCGACTTGAAATGACAGGCCGTTTTCCTGAATGTTGAACAGTTCAGGCTGCATGCCATGTATAACCCCGATACGCGGCTCTAGTCCTTCCAAAACCCGCACGTCCACATCGGAGCGTTCGAAAATCTGTATCCCGTCCAATAGCGAAAGCAAGCTGTCGGCTATTTCTTTCCGCCAAAATTCTACACCGGCCGAAAGAATTTGCACTACCAGAAACTGTGCGTATCGATCCACGATCATGCCAGGCAAGCCATCTGACTCGCCATGCACCAACCGCATGGCGTTGGTCTCCTTCTCAATACCCAGCCGTTGCCGCATGTCAATTGCAAGATTAAGCCGCTGCTTCAGAAAGGCTTGATCGACCATATCCTCCGCATCCCATGTCCAAATTCGCACACGGATGGCAGAAGACGGGCTGTAAGCCCCTCTGGCGAGCCAGGTACCGGTAGAATCTACCACATCCACCGTACAGCCTGGTTGTACCTCTCCATCACAACGCTCAACCGCCCCGGAATAGATCCAGGGGTGGCGTTTCAAAATAGACCTCTCCCGCCCCTTCTTTAACACCACTCTCGGCAAAGCTTTCATCCTGCCGCCTCAGTGATCATACGATCAATATCTTCTTCGCTCACAATCGCCACCCCCAATGCTTTGGCTTTATCCAGCTTGGAACCCGCTGATTCTCCCGCCACCAGATAATCAGTGTTTTTGCTGACAGCGCCGGTCACCTTGCCGCCATGCTCTTCAAGAAAAGCCTGCATCTCGCTCCTTGAACGGTTTGGCAAGGTTCCCGTGATCACAAACGTCTGGCCGGCAAAGACCTGTACAGAAGTTTGCTCTTCGACTGTTTCTTCCATGGTTAGAGACAAGCCCACATGGCGCAGCTTTTCGATCAGTTGTTTGTTTCTGGGAGTCGAGAACCAGTCCAGTATCGATTGTGCGATATTGGGACCGACACCCGGCAGCGCTTCCAGTTCATCCTGGCTGGCCTGGCCGAGGGTATCGATCGAGCGGAAATGACGGGCCAGATCATTGGCCATCACCTCACCAACACCGCGAATCCCCAACCCATTAATCAATCTTGCCAAAGGCCGTTTTTTGGAGTCTTCAATAGCGTTGAGTAGATTATCGACCTTCTTCTCGCCAAAACCATCCAAAGCCAACAGTTTGTCACGATCCAGTTGATACAGATCCGCCAGGTCCTTAACCATGCCGATTTCTGCCAGTTGGGCAGCGATCTTGATGCCCAATCCTTCAATATTCATTGCGCCTAACGACACAAAATGTTCCAGGTTGCGCACCAGTTGTGCCGGACAATTGGTGTTGACACAATAGACCGCAACTTCGCCCTCTATATGCTCCACCGGCGAGCCGCACGATGGGCAGGTTTCTGGAATTTCATATACTTGCTCTTCACCACTGCGGGCATCTATGATGGGGCCGACAATATAAGGGATCACATCGCCTGCCCGCTTGATGACCACCCGGTCACCCACCCGGATATCTTTTTGTTCAATGAAATCAAAATTGTGCAAGGTGGCATGTTGCACGGTCACTCCGCCAACCTCAACCGGCTGCAATACTGCGTAGGGTGTGATCACCCCGGTGCGGCCGACATTGGTTCTGATTTCCAATAAAGTGGTGATTTCCTCTCGTGCCGGATATTTCAAGGCCAGTGCACCGCGCGGATCTTTACCAACTACTCCCAACGAATCTGATAACGCCAGATCATTGATCTTGATCACCTGTCCATCCGCCTCAAAATTCAACTCATCACGCCTGGAAAGGCGTTCTTCACAAATTTCGATGACTTCATCTATATCCCCGGCATAGAATGAGAGGTCGCTGACAGGAAAACCCCATCCACGCAGCAATTGCAGTTGCTCCCATTGAGTTTGAGGTAGATCTTCGGAACAAACCACAATGGCATAGCAATACCAGGTCAACGGCCTCGTGGCTGTCAGGCTGGAATCCAACTGCCGCAGCGAACCAGCAGCCGTGTTGCGCGGATTCTGGTAGGTTTTCTCCCCGGTTGCTTCCATCTGTCGATTGAGGGCTTCAAAATCGGATAGGGTGATAAAGGCCTCGCCCCTCACAACCAGCTCTGAAGGGGTTGAAATACCCTGATTGTCATGCTTCAGCGTCAATGGAACAGCTCGGATCGTGCGCACATTGGCGGTGATATCTTCCCCGATTTCACCATTTCCTCGGGTGACACCTCGCACCAATGTACCGTTTTGGTAATGCGCAACAATGGTCAATCCGTCAATTTTCGGCTCCACTACAAAATCTGCCTGTAACACGCGCTGGTCCAGTTTGGCAATCCTCGTATACCATGCACGAATTCCCTCTATCTCTGTCACACTGGCTAATGACAAGATTGGTTTCGGGTGGGCTACTTTCTCAAAATACGACACCACTTCTGCGCCGGCTCTTTGTGAAGGCGAATCGGAAGCCACCCATTCAGGATGCACAGTTTCAATTTCAATCAATTGACGATACAGCCGATCATACTCTGCGTCGCTGACCGTTGGCTGATTCAACACATAATACTCGTATCCGTAACGATTGAGTTGTTCCTTCAATTGCCTATAGCGATCCTTATCCTGATCAGTGCCACTGGATTCAGAAATGTCGCGATAAAACAGGTTTTTTTGCATCCCAAACACCTCATTTTGCGTATACTTAGTGATTATATTGTATCGTTAATAGACGCGCGTCAGGCCTGTTTTCCTTTGTTAGAAATGGCAAGTGAGAATGTGACCTCTCGGTTAATTAAGAATTTTGTCTGGAAAGCCGCTACCGTTAAATTTCATACAGTATAATCAAGTAGCTACGTTCACTACAACCCAAGCAACCATCATCAGGAGGTATTTTTATGGCAGGCAAAGTCATCGGCTATATCTTTTCAGCGATATTGATCTTTTTCGGTGTCCTGTTCATCATGGGCGCTTTTAGTGCCTCTGGCAGCCCTGGCTGGATCTTTGTGGGTATTATCCTGGTCGGCATTGCTTTTGGTATCATTTTCCTGCTGGGGCGTAAAAAGAAAGCGGATGCCGCTGCGCAACCTGTCACCTATGAGATCAACCTGCCCGGTCAGGTCACCATGGACACGATTAAGTGCCAATCATGCGGGGGTGCTCTGACCAAAAAAGACATCCACATGGTTGCCGGCGCGCCGGTTGTGACCTGCCCCTACTGCGAAACAACCTACCAATTGACCGAAGAACCCAAATGGTGATCAATATTCAAAATCGAAGGTGAGAAAACAATGAAACGAATCCTGCTCTTTGTTGTCCTGGTACTGACCATTTTCTTCTCTTTTTCCACTGTCACCGCACAGTCTTACCTGTTCGAGGTACCCAAGGCAACGGTAGAGTTATTTGCCAACAATGACGGTACCGCTACCCTCGTATACTCTTATGATTTCATTAACCAACCAGGCGCTCATCCCATCGACTATATCGACATTGGTCTGCCTACCAAAGGTTTCTCATTAGGCAATGTCAGCGCCACCGTGGATGGGAGAAGTATTTCCCGCGTCAGCAATGCTGATCCGCAATACATTTTTGAAGGACAGGGCGTTACCCTCGAGCTGGGCAACCTTACCATTCCTGCCGGAGGCTCCGGCACAGTCGTTGCAACCATCCAGAACATCACCGGTTTATTCTATGAAGCTGATGAGCCAGAAAACTATGTCAGTTTCTTCTTCTCACCCAACTACTTTGGCAAAGAATATGTCAAGGGCAATACCGAATACGCAATGATCATTTACATGCCCGTCGGGTTGGATGAGGACATGCCAAGATATTTTCCCGCTGAAAAATGGCCTGGCTCCAAAGAACCTGATGACATCGGCTACACTGAAGGTGGACGCGTGTTTTATTACTGGTGGTCTGACAGAGCCGATCTCTCCACAGATTACCGCTTCGGAGGCGCCTTCCCCAACAACTTCATCCCTGCCACTGCCATTCAGGCAAAACCAACCTTCACCGAAAGAACATCAGGTTCGGTCAATAATTTCTTTGAAAATATCTTTCCGCTCTGTTGTGTGGCTGCCTTCATCGGCGGACCGATCGCCATCGGAATCCTGCAAGCCAACCAACAGAAAAAACGTAAGTTGAAATATCTCCCGCCTAAGGTCAAAATTGAAGGCCATGGCATCAAACGCGGACTGACTGCCGTCCAGGCTGCCATCCTGTTAGAGAAACCCATGGACCAGATCGTCACCATGATCCTGTTCTCTGTCATCCGCAAAGGCGCAGCCGAAGTTACCAAGAAAGAGCCATTACAAATTAAAGTATTGGAACCCCTGCCAGATGACCTCTATCCCTACGAAAAACATTTCCTGGATGCTATGCAGGCTGATTCAAAGAAAAAACAGCGCACCGAATTGCAGGCAATGCTTGAGAATTTGATCACTGCTGTCCAGGAGAAGATGAAGGGTTTTTCCTACAAGGAAACTGTCACCTATTACCAGGACATCGTCTCACGTGCCTGGCAGCAGGTAGAAGGCTCTGAAACCCCCGAAGTCGCCATGGAAAACTATGACAAATACATGGGTTGGACCATGTTGGATGACAACTATGGCGACCGCACCCGCAATGTGTTCACGGGACCGCGCCCGATATTCGTTCCTATCTGGTGGCATCGCTATGATCCTGTGTATCGTAGCGGTACTTCAACCGCCAGTGCCAGGCCTGCTGTCAGTGGATCAGGATCACGCCCCATCGTCGGCGGACAACCAAGTGCTAATATGCCAACGCTGCCGGGCGCAGATTTTGCCGCCGGTGTCGTGCTTGGCGCGCAGAATTTTGCATCAAACACCATTGGTGATCTGACTTCATTCACAGAACGCATCACCAACAAGACCAACCCGATGCCTAAGCCGACTTATTCTTCCAGCACTCGTTCCGGCGGTGGCAGCAGCGGACGCAGCTGTGCTTGCGCCTGTGCCTGCGCGGGTTGTGCCTGTGCGTGTGCTGGCGGCGGACGCTAACAAGGTTCAGCTATCCGAATCAACGGTATAAAAGGAAACGACTTGCCCAAAAAACCATCCCTCCCCCCAGAAAGTGGCATGTACCACTTTTTACAAGAGGACAACCACCACAAAGAGCGCATCCATTTGCGCATTGATGAGGATGGGTCAGGTTTTTTGCTGCGCAATGCCAACAATCTTTTCATCTTGAACCAGACCGCTGCCGCGATGGCATACCTGAAGCTGCATGACATCAACGACAAAGCCATTCTACAAACCCTGTTGCGCACCTATGACATTGACCGCGATCAAGCCGCGCAAGATCTGGAAGAATTCGTCGCCCTGTTTCGTCAGTTGCTTAATGATGATGATACCTGCCCCTTACACGATCTGCACTTGCAGACCGTTGCGCCTGAATCGAATTTGCCTTCAGCCCCTTACCGCATGGACCTCGCCATCACCTACCACTGCAACAATCAATGCGCCCATTGTTACAACGCGCGTTCGCGTCAGTTCCCCGAACTGACCACTGACCAGTGGAAAGCGGTGCTCGATCACCTATGGCAAATTGGCATCCCCCATATCATCTTCACCGGCGGCGAACCCACACTGCGCACCGACCTGCCTGAATTGATCGCTTACGCCGAATCTTTAGGACAGATCACGGGCATCAACACCAACGGACGCCGCTTGAAGGACCCTGCCTATGTGCAGACGCTGGTGGATGCCGGCCTGGATCATGTCCAGATCACCTTTGAATCTCTGGAGCCTGCCATTCATGACCAGATGCAAGGTGTTACTGGCGCATGGGCAGATACTGTGACTGGTATCCGCAACGTGGTCGCCAGCTCCCTTTACATGATGACCAACACCACCATGCTGACCACCAACCAGCACACCATCGCTGATACGATTGATTTTCTGGCAGATCTGGACGTACCCACCATCGGGCTCAATTCCTTGATCCACGCCGGCAAAGGTGCCAAAAACCAGACCGGCCTCTCTCACACAGACATCGAAGTGTTGTTAGAAGTTGCCAAAGAAAAAGCAGACCATCACAACCTGCGCCTGATCTGGTATACCCCCACCCAATATTGCCATTTCCATCCCATCTTGCAGGGCGTGGGCGCCAAAGGCTGTTCCGCCGCCAAATACAATATGTGCATTGAACCCAACGGTGACGTGCTGCCCTGCCAATCCTATTATTCGTCAGTTGGCAATATCCTGACGGAAGAGTGGCAAAATATCTGGCATCATCCGCTGTGCGAAGCCATTCGTGAACACACCCTCATACCAACAGCCTGTCACCAATGCAGCTTGCTGGATGAATGCGGCGGCGGCTGTCCGCTTGCCTATCTCGATCATGCTTACCTGGAACCCAAACCATTTATTGAACCAATACCTGAAGAAATGGAGTTAGTTAGCGATGAAATTCCTGAATGATCTCTTGGAAAAGCTGTACCCGCCTGTCAAACCGCTGGAACCCGGCCTGTATTCATATCGCCCCGACAAAGAAGATGATTTTCCTTACTCCATGCATCTGCGCATTGAAACACCCGAACACGCCATCCTGATCCTCAATGCCAAAACCGTGCTGCACCTCAACCAGACCGCGGCTGAACTTCTCTATGACTTCATCATGAACATGAGCCGTGACCAAACCATCAAAGCCTTATCAAAACGCTATGATGTCCCCAAAGCAACCATCGAAGCCGATTACGATGATCTGTTTGAACGCTTGCAGGTTTTGATGACCACCCCCGACCTTGATCCGGTCAGCTTTCTTGATTTCGAGCGTCAGGTGCCCTACTCCGGTGAGATCGCAGCTCCCTACCGCCTTGACCTTGCCCTCACCTATCACTTCACAGATGACAGTCAAGTGAATAGCGAGCTTCAGAAGCGAATCACACAAGAACTAAGCGAAGAAGAATGGATGCAGATTGTTGAAAAATCCTGGGAGATCGGTGTGCCGCATCTGATCTTCACCGGTGGTGAACCCACCTTGCAGCCCTACTTGCCGAAGTTGCTGGCGGCAGCAGAAACCCACGGCCAGGTGACAGGCGTGTTGACTGATGGCATCAAATTGGCCGACCGTGACTATATGACTCTGTTATTGAACCAGGGTCTTGATCACATCGTGCTGGTGTTGGACCCAGACCAGGACGCCTGCTGGGAAGCCATCACCAACCTCATGCCGGAAGACATCCATGTGACCGTGCACCTCACCATCAACCAGACTGACACCGATTACTACCAGAACCTGTTGGAGAATTTACAGAACCAAAAGGTGACCAACCTCTCTTTGAGCGCCCGCAGCCAGGACATGCAGCAGACGCTGGACGAGGTCAATGAGATTGCCCTCGATCTGGCTTTTTCCATCACTTATGACATCCCCGTGCCCTATTCACACAACAATCCGGTCGAGCTTGAGCTGGAAGCTGAGGAAGTCAAAGAAGTTGGCAATGCCTGGTTGTATATCGAACCGGACGGCGATGTACTGCAAGAACAGGGACAAACCGAGGTGTTAGGCAACATCCTTACCGATGATTGGCAGGTTATCTGGGCAAAAGCCAGTGCGTGAAGCAATCAGTATGGAACATTTGCATCAACGCTACCGACAGCAAGCCGGTTGGACCGCATCAATCCGCGCCCACCTGCTGAGTTCGTGCCATCTGCCCCAAAAAGCGCGAGTTCTCGAAATCGGTTGCGGAACCGGGGTAGTTTTGGCAGAAGTTCGCAAGTTAATGCCTAAAAACCACTACTTTGGCATTGACCTGCTCCATCGAGCTATAGACTACGCCCAAGAAATCGATCATGAAACTGGCTATGCGCAATCGGACGCCAACTTTCTGCCCTTTGCAGCCAATTCCTTCGACCTGGTGTTCTGCCATTTCTTCCTTCTGTGGGCAAGGCCCCTCCACGCTATCATCCAGGAAACCAGACGGGTGCTGAAACCCGGCAGTTCGTTCATTGCCTTCGCTGAACCCGACTACGGCGGGCGCATCGATTACCCCGCCGAATTGAGCACAGTTGCCGATTTGCAGGAACATGCCCTGCGCGCGCAGGGCGCCCATACCCGCGTGGGCCGTGAACTGGGTCACTGGTTCGCTTGTACTGGATTCACTAACATCACCATCGGCGTTCTGGGCGGCGAATGGCAGATGGAGGATTTTGTTAAGGACACAGATACAGATCACGAATGGCAGACCTTACAAAATGACCTGCATTTCCTTCAGCAAGCCCAAGCCCATGACCTCAATGCCTGGCAGGAAGTTGACCGAACGGCACGCATAAATCAGGAACGCATCCTGTTTGTGCCCACATTCTATGGCATAGGCTGGAAGAAATGAGCCTTGCGGAATTCTCCAAACAGGGCTATAATACCAGTCGTTAAACCGTCGGGGCGTGGCGCAGTCCGGTTAGCGCGCTTGCATGGGGTGTAAGAGGTCGAAGGTTCGAATCCTTTCGCCCCGACCATAGACCGCTTACATGGCAATAATAGCCTTGTAAGCGGTTTTAGGTTCACTTTTTCGCCCTATTTGTTAACAACAAAAACAACCTTACACCGCTTACATCCTCCCTCATAAATCCCCAATTGCAGCCCA
>CAYMNB010000011.1:0-65404 GCA_964391725.1 uncultured Anaerolineaceae bacterium
GGGCAGCAGAGGCCTTGCATTTTTCACTGGCAGGGCATACTGGTGGTTGGCTTTACGCACTTCGGGGAAGCGCTCTTCGAACAACCCCAGGATGGTTTCGATGGCGCGGTCAAAGATGCGCAGGTAGAGGCGCGGGTCGATGTCTTTGGCGGTGAGCGGGCTGCCGGGCTGCCACAGGCGCGCGGGCGGGCTGCCGCGCGTGTGCAGAAAATGGATGATTTCTCCGGGCTGGGGGTCTTTGCCATGCGCCAGCAGTTCGCGCGCGGCGATGGAGGCCGGGGTTGCCATGCGGTAGTCTTCCAACGCACGCGATAGTTTGTGGCGGATGACGAGTTCAGGCGGTTCAACGCGGTTGAGCGCCAGCAGTCGCCGCCGGCGGGCGCTGTAGTCGAAGGCTTCGGGCAGAAAACGCCTGGTTTCCGCCAGGGTGGGTGCCTGGGCGAGGATGCGCAGCACTTCCATCTGGGTGTCTTTGATATAAGGCGGCACATCGCGCCGGCGGGCTTCGATGCCGCGCACTTTGAGCGATCCGTCTTGAAACACGCCGAAGTAGCGGTTGGGTACAGACACGCGCGTATCCATGCGCGAGGGCGGGAACGCCACCCAGCGGAAGACGCCGTCCACCCCGATCGGCAGGCCGGTGCGTTCGGCGATGGCGACCAGCAGCGGGGTAAAGTCATCCTTGTCTGTGCAGCCGGCACGCTGCACGAACAGGCTGTCAACGATGGCATGCAGCACGAGGAAATCCATCTCCTCCGCCACCTCTTTGGCCAGCAGCAGGGCTTCACGTCCGGCGCCGGTGACAGCCTCGTGTGATGAAATGCGCCCGAAGCGGGCGTTCTTGTAACCCAGGTAGCCGAAACAGGTCACCAGCAGCCATTTGAGCGCGTCTGAACGCATTTTGTCGTATTGTTTTTGCGGGTCCTTGTCTGCCAGTGTCTGCATGCGTAATTTCAGCGCCACCCGTTTGTCCAGCAGCGGCGCCAGCGTGCGCGGAATGAGGCCGGGCTGATCGTGGGTTTCATGCAAGCCGTGCGGCACGCATTCGGGGGAGATATTACAGCGCACCATCAACGAGGGGTACATGCTGATGAAGTCAACCGCGCCCACATTGGCATGCAGTCCGATGATGGGCTGCATGATCAAACCGCCCATGTCATGCTGCAGCAGGTTGACGGCGCTGCGTCCACGTTCGGGGATCTGTTTTTTGTAAGGGACAAGGATGTCAGAGCGCAGGGCTTCCACGATCTGCATGGAAGAGATGCCGGTGCCAGGGGTGGTGCGGGCGGTGCGCTGCAACGATTGGGCGGTGACGCGCGCCACTTCGAGAATGCCTTCCAGCCCGGAATCCTGCCAGAAGAAGGAGCTTTCCATGTCAATGTGGTGGCGGCCTGACAGGAACACCGCCTGCGGACGGTAAAAGAGCTGGCCGTAGGAGTGATAAGAGCGCTCTTTCAATATCTGCAGCGGGGCTTGCAGGTCGCGGTTGAGGGGCAGCGGCTCAATCCAGCCTTTGGCGCCCTCCTGCAGGGCATGCAGCAGATAACCATCGCCGTAATCGGTGAGCAGCACGTCGGGGTCATGGCGGCGCAAAAAAGGCGCGATCTTGCGCGCCAACTCTTCGTTGGATTGGTAGCTGAAGGTGAACTGCTGGTTGTCTATAGCGAGCATGATCTGGGTGGGGGTTTGCGCGCGCGGGTTGTGGTTGGGCACCAGACGCATGATGCGCAGCGGGGGTGCGGCGGTGTCAAGGTTCCAGGGGGAATCTTCCACAACGGCATCCAGCATATGCTGGTGGTCATCGACCTGCAGCGACAGACGGCACAGGGCAAACATGCCGAATTGCGCGGCGTAATGCAGGGTGGCGTTCAGGTCAACGTTGTAATAATCAAGGGCGGGGAATTCATTTTCAAGGCTGTGAAAGATGCGATGCATGACGAGCGGGTTGGGGGTGCGCACCGCCAACACCGGCTGGCCATCGGCCTGTATGGTCTGCTGGCGGTGCTCCTGGGTGACCTGCATATGGGCGGCAAAGCGGGCATACAGGTAATTTTCTGCACGCTGCAACTGCGCGGCGGCGCCGCTCACATAGAAAATACCCGGAAAGGTGTGCTGCAGGCAGGTGCGCATGCCGTCCTGCTGGATGATCCAGAGACAGGTCTTTCCGTGGCGGGGGTGGGTGTAGAGGTCAAGCAGCCAGCCGTGAATGGTGTACATAGCGGTATAGGGGGTCTTTCAGCTGTCAAACAGCGACTTTATAAGAACAAAAGTTCTATTGTCTCAGTCTACCCCAGCCATGGCAATAGCGGCAACTTGTGTTTTCGTGCAGAGGAAGGGAAAGAGGCTTTCCCAAATGAAAAAGAACGGTGCAAAGACCGTTCTTTTTTTGTGGTGAGGCGACGATCGGATTTGAACCGATGATCAGGGTTTTGCAGACCCTTGCCTTGTCCAACTTGGCCACGTCGCCTTTTCGACATGATTATACTTGATTTTGGGTGTATCAATAAAAAAGACCTTGTTCTTGGAACCAGGTCTTTAGAGCGGGCTACGAGGCTCGAACTCGTAACCTTTTCCTTGGCAAGGAAACGTTCTACCAATTGAACTAAGCCCGCATTGTGTGGATGCTGTTAAATTGCCTTCAAGCGAAAGTGATTTTAGCATCATTGGCAAGGTTCGTCAAGGTGTGATGCTGGAAAATTGGAGCCCGCAGAGGCTCACTATCTTTTATAACAGCGAGCCTTTGCGGATAGGTGTTTGGGTTAGAGATCGGAATACAATTCGATTTCGAAGGGGTGCGGACGGTTGCGCACCTCGATCATTTCTTTGCGTTTGTTCTTGATCCAGCTGTGGATGATCTCTTCGGAGAAGACACCGCCTGCCATGAGGAATTCATGGTCTGCTTCGAGTGCGTCCAGGGCGCCTTCCAGCGAGGTCGGCAGGTTTTTGATCTTTTTGCGCTCTTCTTCAGGCCAGTTAAAGATGTTTTCGTTGATGGGGCCAAAGTTATGGTCTGCGGGTGACATCTTTTTGACGATGCCGTCAATGCCTGCCATGAGCATACCCGCCATGGCGAGGTAGATATTGCAGGTGGCATCCGGAGGGCGGTACTCAAAGCGCACGGTGTCGGGTTGGTTGGCATATTCCGGAATGCGCACAGCAGCCGAGCGGTTGCCAAGCGAGAAGAAGCAGCCGATGGGGGCTTCATAACCGGGCACCAGGCGCTTGTAGGAGTTGGTGCTGGGGTTGGTGAATGCCAGCAGGGCGGGGGCATGGGTGAGCAGGCCGCAAATGTATTGATAAGCGATGTCACTCAACAGCATGGGATCATCGGCGTTATAGAACTGGTTGACACCTTTTTTAAAGATGTGCTGGTGGAAGTGCATGCCATTGCCGGCTTCGCCGTACATGGGTTTGGGCAGGAAGGAGGCGGTGAAACCGCGCTGATTGGCGACATTCTTGGTGAAGTATTTGATGATCATCATGGCATCGGCCGCCTGGATGGTGGGCAGCATGGGGGTTTCGATCTCACACTGGCCGGAACCGCCGACTTCATGGTGATGATATTTGATGGGCACCCCCACATCTTCCAGCATGGTAACGATGGTGTTACGGATATCGAAGAAATGGTCATGCGGAGAGGCGGCGTGATAACCGCCATGCGGTTTGATGAAATAGGCTGGCTGGTTGATGTCTGTGTCGCGGTTGGATTCAACACAGCGCACCTGGTAAGCGCTGCCGAAGGCGTCTGAATGGAAGCTAACACGGTCGAAGATGTAGAACTCAAGCTCAGGCCCCCAGACCCCGGTATCAGCGATCCCCAGGGAATCCATGTATTCTTCCGCACGGCGCGCGATCTGGCGCGGGTCCTGCGCAAACAGGCGTTTGCTGCCGGCCTCATGGGTGTTGCAGATGAAACTGAGCAGGGGTTGTTCGGCAAAGGGATCCATGAAACCGGTACTGAGATCGGGGATCAATACCATATCGCCACTATCAACGCTTTTCAAACCCACGCTGGAGCCATCAAAGCCGACGCCTGCCTCCATCATTTCCTGGTTAAATATCCGTGAAGAGATGGTGACACGGTGCCAGCGTCCCCACAGATCCGCGAATTTTAAATCAATCGTGCGAATGTCATGATCCGCTACAAACTGCAGGGCTTCATCCAGTCCTTTGAACATACTGCACTCCTTCTATCGGCTATTCGATTGTATAAGTGATATTGGTTGGGCAGATATGGATGGGTGATTCAACCACAACCGCCGCTACCCTTATCTTACAACAAAATGGCTGGTTTTACTATCAATATGAAAGCAAAAGAGGATTGATTCATGTGAGAGTTACTGAATGGTATGGTTGAACTGGGTATAATCAAAGGCGACAAAACAAAGGAGACAGACACCCATGGAAAAAAGAACATTACGGGCCGTACTGGCCGGCTGCGGTGGCATCAGCAATGCCTGGCTGCATGCCAACCAGCAGATCGATTCGCTGGAGATCGTCGGGCTGGTGGATATACGTGAAGAGAGTGCGAGGGAGCAGAAACTGCGTTATGGATTGTCAGAAGCGCTGGCCGGGGCTGACCTCGAGAAAGTGATCGATGCGACCAGGCCGGATGTGGTCTTTGACTGCACCATTCCCGAAGCGCATGCGCAGGTGGCGCTGACCGCCATGCATATGGGCTGTGATGTGCTGGGTGAAAAACCGCTGGCGGCTTCGCTGACACAGGCGCAGAATATCATCGCCGCCATGCGTGAGACCGGGCGGGTGCATGCCGTGATGCAGAACCGCCGTTTTGCCGCCGGCAGCCGTGTGATGCAGGAATTTCTGGCGTCTAAATCGATCGGTGAACTGACCACACTTAACGCCGATTTTTACCTGGGGGCGCACTTCGGCGGTTTCCGTGACCACATGGCGCATGTCCTGATACTGGATATGGCCATCCATACCTTCGATCTGGCGCGCATGCTGGTGAATGCTGACCCTGTGGGCGTGTATTGCCACGAGTGGAATCCGCGAGGCTCCTGGTATGACCGCGACGCTTCTGCCATGGCGATTTTCGAATTCTCCAACGGGGTGGTGTTCAATTACCGCGGTTCCTGGTGTTCAGAAGGGTTGAGTACCCATTGGGAGTCGGACTGGCGCGCGGTGGGCAGCAAGGGCTCGATCCTGTGGGACGGCCACAGCAGTTTCCGTGCTGAATCGGTGCCGGACGGCGCAGAAGCCAAATTCAGGCGCGATACGCAATTGCTGGATGCCCCCTTGATTAATACTGACATCCCGCTGGGCGGGCACATCGGCCAGATTCAGCACTTTGTGGATTGTATCCTGGGCGGGACGACGCCGGAGACCGTCAGCACAGACAATTACAAGAGCCTGGCGATGGTGTTTGGTGCCATCGAGAGCGCTGAAACCAAACAACGCGTAACTATCAACCCGAATATATAACAACAACTGTTTTTAGGTTACCGAGCCGCCCGTGAATGGGCGGCTTTTTCACGCATACCGCCCTGTCAGGTATGGCAGGGGAGGGTGCGGTTAATGACGTTTGCCGAATTAGAACATTTGTACTACGATAATGGCATGCATGATTTGATCCCGCTGCCCGTTTTGATGAACCAGGAAAATACCGGCTATGTTCTGCTGGTTGGCGCGCACGCCGCTGCCGAAGCGCTGATGCGCGTGATCGCTCAGCTGGCGATGGAGGGCGCGGTGAATGTGCTGGATGCCGGCAATCATTTCGACGTATACTGTGCGGCGCGCCAGGCGCGTTTGCAGGCAAAACCGGTGTATGAACTGCTGGAACGGATCCAGCTGGCACGCGTATTCAATGCCTGCCAGCTGACCGAAGCGCTGCGCTCTTTTCGCAATCAACGCTGCGCGTTGGTGGTGATGGGGGGCATGGTGCTGTTTGAAGACGAGGCGATTGGTGCGCGCCGCATGCATTTCTTCCTGCAGCAATATCTTGCCATGCTGTCAGACCTGGCTGCGGCGCGGCCGGTGCTGGTGGGGGTGAAACCAGGCGCACGCTGGCAGCAGCACCCGTGGCGGTTGGTGTTTGAACGCGCCGCGCAGGTATACGAGATCGATCCGCCAACCGCGCGCACGGATTGGCAGCCGGGTTTGTTTGATTCGCCCACCTCACAGGAGCGGCCATTCTATGGGTAAGACCGTCCGTACGATCACAGATTCGTATCATTATGAATCAGAGATGATGCGCAACTTCCGGCGCGGGCTGCGCCGCAGCGATCAGCTGGTGCTGGATGAATTGATGGTCTACAGTCGCAAACATCTGGCAGCGGCGTCATTGGCGGCTGATGCACTGCCGATGGAGATGTTTCTGCTTTCGATGTTGATCGAACAGCAAAAACAGGTCGCGCAGCTGCGGGCGCGTATCGAGTTACTGGAACAATCTGCCGGCCGCTGAATCGTTTTCCAATGGCATGACGCATTGTTCATCGTTGAAGTGCGGGCTGTTGACGCGGGTAGAGACGGCATGGGCAGCCATGTCCTGGGCGGGGTAGGGGGCCAGCAGCGCCTGAAGCGATTCGGTCGGCAGCTCTGCAAGCCAATCGTCGCGCGCCTCAGCGGGCAGGATGACGGGCATGCGGTTATGCACCTGCGCGAGCAGATTATTGGGTTCAGTGGTGAGAATAGCACAGGTGTGCAGGGTTTCTCCATCGGGCGCCTGCCAGGCTGACCACAGACCGGCAAAGGTGAATAACCGACGGTCTTTTTGGAAGAAATACATGGGCTGCTTGCGGCCATCCGGCATCTTCTTCCATTCATAAAAGCCATCGGCCGGGATCAGACAGCGCTTTTGCTGGAAGGCGGTGCGAAAGGAGGGCTTTTCAGCAGCGGTTTCAGAGCGTGCGTTGATGAATCCATCAGCGCTGCCGTCAGGTTTGGCTTTCATCCAATGCGGGATCAAACCCCAGCGCATGATGAGAAGGTTTTTTTCCGGCGATTGGACGACCACCGGCACCATCTGGGTGGGCGCGATGTTGAAACTGGGTGACCAGTCAAATTCTTCAGGCAGGGGCAATTCCAATTGGTCGGCGATCTCTTCGGCTTGCAGGCGCAGGGTATATCTTCCGCACATGGTTCACTTCCTTTACTTACTTCTCACGTTAATTATACAGAGTTAAGTCGCATGTTGACGGGTGTGAATATGTGCAGGGCCAGATTCTATGGTTAGATGTGTGTATTCTCTTTTCTTTTCGTGTATATTGGATACAATTAGAGTTAATCGAAGCCAGATTTGGCAGGAAATTGCTCTTCTTTCCTTCAAAGGATGAACCACATGGATTGGAATATCGCCTATTTTTATCTGTTATTGATCGATGCTGCTATCTTAATAGGGATATTGATCTATACATGGCATCATCTGGCTGCTAAGGGTGCGCGCCAGCTGTTTGAGATTGTGCTGTTCTTGTTCGGATTTAATCTGCTATATTTTGCTACGCTTTTTACGCGCAGTGCCTACGCCAAACAGCATTTGATGTATTTTGTGTATGCGTGTATCCTGATGACACCCATCGCCTGGCTGTCGCTGGTATTGGAGCTGACTGATACGCCCAAAAGGCGTAAATGGCAGACATTGATCCCGATGATGGTTATCAATACTTTGGGGTATCTCAGTATAGTTTTTCCGATAGCGGGTTTTGACGCACCGGTCAGGTATTATGGGTGTAGTGTTTACTGGCAGATTAACCTGTGCATGATCGAATACACCTCCTGGTTCTGGATCGTGATGGGTACAGCACTGTTGGAGGTCGTTTATGGTCTGTTCTATGTCGTGAGGTTTATGTTCAAACCGGAAAACCGTGCCTCGCGCCAGCGTTTCTGGCTGGTGATCGTGAGTGTGGTGGTGTTTGCAGGTGTGCTGGTTGCGGTGGCGGCTTTGTTTAATGATGTCGCCGGGGCAGATCCGCTGCCGGTCGCCTTTGCGGTTTTCGGGGTGCTTTTGTTCATCGCCATCTATTTTCAGAAGGTGTTCAAATTCATGCCGGAAGAGGAAATGCCGGTTCAGCCGGTTGATGACCTGTTGTTGGTGATTGATTCTGACCACTTCATTCTGGATGTCAATATGTCGTGCCTGCAGGTATTTGATCTGGATGTCAACCAGGTGATCGATGTACAGCTGGAACATGCCTTGATGGATTACCCGCAGATTATTGAATTGTTCTCAGAAGGCAATGCCAGTCAATCTATCGACCTGGCGATTGATGGAGTGATCCACACCTTTGAACCATCTTTGGTGAAGATCAGAGAACCGCAGTCCAACACAATTACCGGGTTGCGTCTGCAGTTGCGGGATGTATCTGAGCAGAATGCGCCGGCGTCAACAGAAATGGCGTTGGGGGTGGCACGCGACCCGCTGACCAATTTGTACAACAAACAGTCGCTCTTTCAATTTGGTGAGAAGTTGATCCAGAATACCCGCCGCATGCGCCAATCTTTGGTGTTGGCGGTGATCGATATTGACGATTTTCATTCCGTCAATCAACGCTTCTCGCATCTGGTTGGTGACCAGGCTTTGATACAACTGGTGGATATCATCAACAACATGATCCGCGCTTCCGATCTGCTGGCGCGGTTGGAGAGTGATGAACTGGTTTTGATCTTGCCCAAAGCAGACGAGTTTTCGGCTTTCCAGATTTGCTCGCGTATCAAAGACGCGGTTGCCACCCACCACTTCACCTTCTATAACCAGGAGTTTCAAATAACCATCAGCCTTGGGTATACGTTATTGGAGGGCAATGCAGAAGCGACCCTGGACGATATGTTGTCTGTTGCCTATGTTGCTTTGACACAGTCACATGCGTTGGGACGCAACCGCCTGACTTTTCTGCCGATGGACCGTACCAGCCGCGATTATATTTGATCCTGCTGTCGCTTATATTTATACCTGCCGATTGCCAGATAAAGGGCAGCCAATCCGAGGTGCAACAGGATGAGAGCGGCATAGTTGATGATTAATTGGAGAATAGAACCAACTTGTTGAGGATCAATGAAGGGATAGGGATAGTTTCCGCTGATGGAGCCGCCGACAATCACCCCGGCTGCGTATAGCAGAGGATAGGACAGCCACAACCACAATCTGCGCCAATCAGGTTTGTCAACCACCGGTGCGAGCAGATAATCCAGGATCATGATCAATGGTACAAAGATATGGGTGACGATCGAGGCAAAAGGAATATAACCGCGGTAGGCGCGTTCCACCGGGATGAGCAGGGTGTTGTAGATCAGGCCGGTGATGGTGATGTAGGCGGTGATGGCTCCCTTGACGCTGGTATGCATCCAGAAAGATGATTTGCCGTTATGGGGAAAAGCACCAGCCAGGATGTACCAGAACGCTACAAAAAGATTGGTGTGGAAGGTATAAAAAGGCAACCAGTAAGGGAATTTTTCATCAGTGAACAAATACACCAACAGACCGAGGCCAAAGATGATGCGAATGACACGTTGTGTTTTCCCTTCGTACTTCATGCCGTAAATTATACAAAAATTTTTCTTTCTTTGGTTAATGCCGCTATAATCGGTGTATGGTAAAACAGACGGTTCCAACCATTCAATTTGAACAGATCTGGTGGCAGCGATCTTTCGATTTTGTGGCTGGGGTGGATGAGGCCGGGCGGGGTGCCTGGGCAGGCCCAGTGACGGCGGGAGCTGTCATTCTGCCTCAAATAGAAGACCTGGAAAACCTGCTGGCAGGGGTAAGAGATTCCAAACAAATGAGCGCGCGGCAGCGTGATGTCATGCTGGACAAGATCAAAGCAGTTGCGGTTGCCTGGACGGTCGGATGGGCAACCAATGTAGAAATTGATATGGTTGGTATCTTGCCGGCAACGAGGCTGGCGATGGAGCGTGCGGTGGTATGCTTGCAGCCTGCTGCCCAGGCATTGATTATTGACGCGGTGAACCTGCCTGCAGCGGCCTTGCCGCAGGAATCGATGAAATTCGGTGACCAGCTTTCACTCAGCATTGCGGCCGCTTCTATATGCGCCAAGGTGTATCGTGACCGCTGGATGCAGGCAGCAGATTGCCTGTATCCAGGGTATGGTTTTGCCCGCCACAAAGGTTATGGCACGCGGCAGCATCAAGAAGCAATGGCGGAATTAGGTGTATGCGAACTGCACCGTTTTAGTTTCCGGCCGATGGCAGGATAAAAAAAGCCCGCAAATTGGTTGCGGGCTTTCAATGTGGACATATTGCGGTTTAGACAGCTGGCTTTTCTTCTATTTCAGTCGAAGGTTTGACTTCTTCCGGCTCGATACGGGTGCCGTCAGGTAGAATAGCGCCTTTGGGGATAACGACGATGCCATCACGCACATAGTAGAGTTCATGATCAATTTCGGTGCCGCGCGGGAATTCGCGGATGACGACATTACGTCCGACACGCACATTTTTGTCAAGGATTGCACCAGTGATTTGTGCGCCGTCACCAATGCCCAAAGGCGGTGTGCCTTCCGGTTGGATATCGGGGCTGTCATAATAGTCGAGACCCATGATGATGGAACGCGAGATGTATGAGCCCGTGCCGATCAATGAGCGCAAACCAATGACACTGTTGCGAATCACAGAATCTTCGATGCGGCAGCCATCAGCAATGAGTGCTTTTTGGATGGTGCAATTCTCAATGGTTGTGCCGGGAAGGAAGCGAGAGCGGGTGTAGATGGGGGCATTCGGATCAAAGAAATTGATATTGGGGTCTTTGGCAGCCAGTTGCAAGTTGGTTTCATAAAAGGAGCGCATGGTTCCGATGTCTTCCCAATAGCCGTCGAAACGATATCCGAAAGTATTTTTGGTTTCAATGGCATAGGGGATGATGTGTTTGCCAAAGTCTTCCTGAGTATTTTGTTGCAGGAGTTCGATCAGAACATCTGTTTTGAAGAAGTAAATGCCCATGGAACAAAGATAAGGTTGGTCTGGATCATCACTGGAGACAAGTGACTTTAGCAATTTAGGATCTTTGGGTTTTTCGGCAAAGGCGGAAATACGGTTGTCTTTTTCGGTTTTCAGGATGCCAAAGCGCGAGGCATCTCCTTTGTTAACCGGCTGCACGGCGATGGTCACATCAGCATCATGTTCCCAGTGAAAATCTGCCAGTTCGCGGTAGTCCATACGGTAAAGATGGTCACCAGACAAGATCATGGTATATGCGCAGTTGGCTGATTGTATTTCGTTGATCTGTTTACGGACGGCGTCGGCGGTTCCCTGGTACCATTCGGTGCTTGCCAGGGTCTGTTCAGCCGCCCAGATCTGCACCCAACCTTTGGAAAAATTGTCAAAGTTATAAGTACGCGAGATATGGCGATGCAAGCTGACGGTTAGATACTGGCTTAAGATAGCGATGTAATTGACCTCGGAGTTGATACAGTTGCTGATGGGAATGTCGATCAAGCGGTATTTTCCAGCGATGGGAACCGCAGGTTTTGCCCGCTGCTGGGTCAATGGGTACAGGCGGGTGCCGGCGCCGCCGCCCAGAATCAAGGCAAGGATATTTGAATAAGTTTTTCGGTTGTTGACCTTTTTCGAACTCATCGACAGGTTCCTTTCACTGGTTCTCTTTTTGGTGAAGGGGTTATATGAAACCCATTTCTCAAATTATAACTTATTAATCTTGTTTCAATACTCATCTGTTTGTAAAGGATGGGTGAATGGTTTGTTAATGAAAAATGAGCCCGGGCTTTTGTATCCTGCTCTCTTCAAGTTCAGCGGGTACCTTTGACTTTTCGAAAAACTCAAAAGTCTTCGTCATTTGTTCTTCGCTTTGGGTTGTGGTGCCAGATTCTTTTGGACTGGTGGGTACCTTTGAGTTTTTTTTGAAAACTCAAAGACCATCGTCATATGTACTTCATCTTGGGTTATGGGATGCGTAGCTTAAGTAAAGAACACTGAGTTCTTTGAAAACTCAATGTTCTTCTTTTGAAGTATCTCACTTTGTGTTATTGGGCAAATTCAAAGCCGGCTTGCAAGGTTTTCACATTGCCAGGGATGAATTGCTGGTTGCGTTTGGGGGTGTGCGCTTTCATGGATTCTACCAGGGCTTCCAACGGAAACACCGGCAGTTTTGCCAGCAGCGCGCCTAACATGACCATGTTGGTGCCTTTGCTGTTGCCCAGCTGCTCGGCGATCTCATTGGCAGGCAGCGCAACGGTGACAATGTCATTGCGTTGCACTGCGCGGTCAACCATTGAGGTGTTGATGATCATGACGCCCTCGGGTTTCAGCAAGGGTTCATACTTGTTCAATGAGGGCAAATTCATGGCGATGACAGCTTTGGGGCGTTTCACCAACGGAGAGCCGATCTCTTCTTCTGAAATGATCACGGTGCAGTTAGCGGTGCCGCCGCGCATCTCAGGGCCATACGAGGGGATCCATGTGACGTGTTGGTCAAGGTCCATGGCGGTATAGGCCAGCAGCTGACCGCCGAACAATACACCCTGTCCGCCGAATCCTGATACGATGATTTCATTTTGCATATCTATTCTCCCTTCATCAACCGTTGAATTTCGCGACAGCATCGATCACTTTGTAATCACCCAGCGGGTAGGCGGGGATCATGTTGTCTTCCACCCATTGCATCGCATCCGGCGGCGTCATGTGCCAGTTGGTGGGGCAGGTGGAGAGCAACTCGACCATTGAAAAACCAAGACCAGCTTGCTGGACCTGGAAGGCGGTGAGAATGGCTTTCTTTGCCTGGCGGATGTGACGGGCGGTGTGCAGCGAACGGCGCACGACATAGCTGGCACCCTGCAAGGTGGCGATCAACTCTGCCATCTGCACCGGAAAGCCAGCCAACTCCACATCTCTGCCGGTGGGGCTGGAGGTGGTTTTTTGTCCAGGTAGGGTGGTCGGCGCCATCTGTCCGCCGGTCATGCCGTAGTTGGCATTGTTGATGAAGATGACGGTGATGTTTTCACCACGGGCGGCAGCGTGGGTGATCTCGCCCATGCCGATAGATACCAGGTCACCGTCGCCCTGGTAGGTGAATACGGTGCGGTCGGGCAAGGAACGTTTGATACCGGTAGCCATGGCTGGCGCGCGGCCATGCGCGGCTTCGACAAAATCGACGTCAAAAAAGCGGAAGGCGAACACTGCACAGCCGACGGGGGCAACGCCGATGGTTGTGTCGCGCAATCCAAGTTCATCGATTACTTCAGCGACCAAGCGATGGGCAACACCATGGGTGCAGCCGGGGCAGTAAGTAGTGACAGCGGGTGTCAGTGAGGATGGCCGGGTGAATATGGCGGTTTCTTCGTACTGTACATTTTGTGTGGTCATCGATAATTCCTTTCTATTCCTCGAAAACCAGTCCCAATTCAGCGACCAATTCGTCATACCAGACATCGCGAGGATGGATGTCAGCTGGAACTGGCTGCGAAGTCAAGTCTTGGATTTGAGCAAGTATTTCTTCGGGCATGGGCACAACACCGCCGGGGCGTCCGTAGAATTTGATGGGGCATTTGCCTTTGGTCAGAGAGATGACATCATCCAGCATCTGGCCGGCATTCATTTCAACCACCAGCATGCCTTTGACCTTTTCGCTCAGGGCTATTAAGCGTTCTTCTGGGAACGGTGACAGGGAGATGGGGCGCAGAAGACCGACATTGATGCCTTTTTCGCGGGCTTCGCGTACGGCGCTCAGGGCAATTCTGCCGGACGTGCCAAAACCGACCACGAGATAGTCGGCATCTTCGACATAGTATTCTTTGTAGCGCACTTCATTTTTTCGCACCCGGTTCCAGCGGCTCATCAAACGCAGATTGGTAACTTCGTGCGCTTCCGCGTCGATGTTGAAGGAGCAAATCAGGTTAGGTTTGCGGCCTTTGGCACCGACGGTCGCCCAGACGGGCGCTTCTCGTTTTATTTCGCGGAATGGCGGCAGTTCTGCCGGCTCCATCATCTGGCCCATGGAACCGTCGATGAGGATGAATACCAGACAACGGTATTTCTCTGCGATGTCAAAAGCTTCATAGGTCAAGTCAATCAATTCCTGGATGTTGGCAGGTGCCAGCACAATGCGCGGGTAATCACCATGCCCGCCGCCATGCACTGCCTGGTGATAATCACCCTGGGCAGGGGCGATATTGCCCAGGCCTGGACCGCCGCGCATCACATTAACGATCACCACCGGTATTTCAGACCCGGCGATGTAGGAGATGCCTTCTTGCATGAGGCTGATGCCGGGGCCCGAGGAGGAAGTCATGGTGCGTACACCGGTGCAAGCAGCGCCATAGACCATGTTGATGGCACCCAATTCACTTTCAGCCTGGACAAAAGCGCGTCCCAGCTCAGGCATGCGGGCAGAAAGCCATTCCAGCGCTTCTGTCTGCGGGGTGATGGGGTAGCCGAAATAGGCGTGCAAACCGGCGCGCAGGGCGGCTTCAGCAAAAGCGATATTGCCTTTGATCAGTTCTTTGGTCATGCGGACACCTCCGTTGTTTCAATTTCCTTCAAGCGATAGACTGTAATAGCAACATCAGGGCAGACCATCGCGCAGGTCGAACAGGCGGTGCAGCCCTCTTTAAATTGCTCCGCGGGGTGATACCCGCGATCGTTCAACCGGTCTGGCGCCAAACGGATGACCTGTGTGGGACAAACAGAAACACATAACCCACAAGCCTTGCAATAATGGTCATTGACAACAATTCTTCCCTTTGCGGGCATACGCAAACTCCTTATTATGAAATTGTCAGGTGATAGATCAAGCATTCGCCATACGAATGTAATGATTCATATTCTATTATATTCTACTTTATCAAACCCGGATTATTCTGTATGATTAGGATAGTAAGGAAAAACTAAGAATCGTTTTAAGGATGGCTGCCATGGAGTATCACGTCAAGATTATCGATCCCACCAATGACGAAGAGCGGTATTTTCTGTTCGAGCGTTTGACGGAATTCAACCTGCCTTTTCTCGGCAAAAATCAGGAGAGAAAGGTGGTTTTGGGGGTAGATGATGGAGCGGAGCGACGCATTGCGGGGCTGGCAGCAACGATTACCTATGGCACCATGTATGTTGAACGGTTGTGGGTGGATGAAAAGGTACGATCGTCAGGGATAGGACGTAAGCTGATGGTGCAGGCGGAACGTATTGCCAAGCACAGCGGCTGCCGGATGATCCATTTGTTCACTTATGATTTTCAAGCGCCGGATTTCTATGAGCAGTTGGGTTTTGAACAATGGGGCATGCTGGAAGGATTTCCCAACGGCCATTGCCAGTTGCATTACCGGAAGTTATTGCTAACCAACGGATAGCGGTAAAACACGCAGTTTCGTTCTTTTTTTGAAAACAATGAAAAAAAGCAGAAACATTCTTGAAAATTGGCTCAATATCTGGTATTATCTGTTAGCAATAGATCATAAGAAGCGCATTTGGGGAATGTGCTTCTTGTTGTTATATAACCCCGACTCAATCCCTTGCCTCATCGCTGAGGCAAGGTTATTTTGAAAAGAAGAAAGAAATCTGGAGGTACCTGATATGGCATCACCATCTTTTGTCACCCAGGAAGGCTATGATAAACTGCTTGATGAACTGAAATACCTGAAGACCGAACGGCGCCGCGAGGTGGCAGAGCGTTTGCACAATGCCATCGATGACGGCGCAGATGTGCTCGAAAATGCGGAATATGAAGCCGCCATGAACGAGCAGGCGTTTGTTGAGGGTAGGATCAGTGATCTGGAGGATATGCTTTCACGGGTGAAGGTTGTGGAGGTATCCAAAAAACGCAGCGGCCTGGTAGAACTTGGTTCTGTGGTAAAAATTCAGGAAGAGGATTTTGACCCCGAGGAATATCAGATCGTTGGCATGGCTGAATCGGATGCAGAAAACGGAAAAATTTCCATGGATTCACCCCTGGGCAAATCGCTATATGGCCACAAAGCCGGCGATACAGTGACGGTAGACGCACCTGCGGGCAAATTTAAAGTGACTATTCTGGAAATACGTTAGCAGTAAATCGGCTTTATCAAAGAGGTGTTAGATGAAATTGAACGAGTTGGAGAAAATCCGCGCTGAGAAAATCAACGCGTTGAGAGCGGCTGGCATTGAACCCTATCCAACCCGTGCCAAGCGTAGCCACACAACCGCGCAAGCCAAACAAGCCTTTGAAACAATTGAAGGGCAGGCAGGGGCGTCTCCCCTGGCGGTAACAGTTACCGGACGCATACGTTCCATCCGCACGATGGGGAAAATTTGTTTTGCTCACATTGAGGATATGGATGGACGCCTGCAACTTTTTCTGCGGGTGAATGAAATCGGCGCAGAGGCTATGAAATTCTTTACCACGCATTTCGACCTGGGCGATTTTATTCAGGCGGAGGGCGACGTGGTGCGAACCCGTACCGGCGAAATTTCGCTGCTGGTGAAAGAGTTCCGTATGCTGGCAAAAGCCATCAAACCGCTGCCCGCCGCCAAAGATGAGGTAGTGGATGGCAAGGTTGTTCAGCATGCCACCTTGCAAGATCCGGAGCTGCGCTATCGCCAACGTTACGCTGACCTGGCGGTGAATGCGGATGTGCGCGAATTGTTCCGCCTGCGCTCTGATGTTGTGCGCGCGATGCGGGCATTCCTAGATGATCATGGCTTTCTCGAAGTGGAAACCCCGATCTTGCAACCTGTTTATGGCGGTGCAGCGGCAAGGCCGTTCGTGACCCATCACAATCAACTGCATCAAGACCTGTATCTGCGCATCAGTTTTGAGTTGTATTTGAAGCGGCTGGTGGTGGGCGGCATTGAACGCGTGTATGAAATCGGGCGTGATTTTCGCAATGAAGGAGTCAGCTTTAAACACAACCCTGAATTCACCCAGATGGAATTCTATTGGGCGTATGCCGATTATCTGCAGGTCATGGAGTTGACAGAGCAGATGATCGCGTTTATCGCGCAAGAGGTGTTAGGTACGATGCAAATCACCTTTGACGGTCATGAGATCGACCTGACTCCGCCCTGGAAACGAGTCAATCTGCGGGAGGGGTTGTTAACAGTCACTGGCATCGATATCGCAGCATATTCTGACAGCGCGTCTTTGGCGGCGGCCATGAGAGCCAAGAACATCCCGGCAGATCCAACTGCAGCACGCGGTAAGTTGATTGACAAACTGCTGGGCGATCATCTGGAGCCGACCCTGATGCAACCGACATTTTTATACGATTACCCCATCGATATTTCACCGCTGGCGAAAAAGCTGCCGAACGACCCCACCACTGTTGAACGGTTTGAAGGGTTTGTGGGGGGCATGGAGCTGTGCAATGCCTTCACAGAATTAAACGACCCCCTTGACCAGGAAGAACGTTTTCTGGCAATGGGGCGTGAATATGTGGAAGGCGATGATGAGCGTCATCCGATGGATGATGATTATCTGCAGGCAATGAGCTATGGCATGCCGCCGATGGGTGGTTTCGGCATTGGTATTGACCGCCTGGTGATGTTACTGACCGGCAAACGCTCAATTCGTGAGGTGATCCTGTTCCCGCATTTGCGTGACAAAGATCGCAGCGAAGAGGATGGCGAATAGGAAAAAAGTCCTCAGTACCTTCTCTCTTCTCAGACAGCTTTATTCTTTGGGCTGTATAGCCGTTTCAGCCACATGCTGAGACCATCGAGGCCGGGAAAAAGCACCCGTTCGGTGATGTTGGCCTGGTCAAGTTTGTCGCGCAATTCCCACTTGACTTCTTTGGGGATGATGATTTTTCGAATCAATTCCGGATGATCTTTCAGCCAGTCATGTAAAGAACACTCGACTTTTGACATGAAAGAAAACAAGGCATATTGGTTGGCCATGCGGTCATCCAACGAAGGTGGTTCCATAAAGATGGGGAAGATCTGGTCGTACAACAATGCTAGCTCTTTGAGGTGTTGAATCTTCTCGGATAACTGATCCACGTTGAAAACATCACCGCCTTCATCCTGCAAAACATCTTGCAGGTCTTTTGGCAGATATTGCTGTGTCTGGACAAAGTTGATCATGTAAATACAGCCATCACGGTCAAACTTGTCAATGTCCATGGTGGCGAAGTGGGTAGCGATCAATGGAGAGTAGGTCCAATCGAGCATACGGGTTGGCAAGCCGAAATGTTGGGCGACAGCCAACCAGTAGAAGATCGAATCACGCTCCACCACATCACGATGGGCATAGCGGCGGAAGTTGCGCAGCAGATGTTTTTCAACCTCGATATAATTTTCGCCCATTCGGTGTAAGGCGGAGTGGAGTTTGTAATGTTTATCTTCTACACCCCGAAAGGCGTAGGGAGAGCGGAAACGCCCCAATATAGGATCATAGGCATTATGATAGAGTTGATCCTGTAATTCACTCCAGTTGTGAATAGTTACTTTTTCCATACATTGATTGTAGCGGAAAAAGTCAGAATTTGGTTAGTCATTCTCGTCGGGAATACCGGGCAATTCTTCCAATTCTCGCAGCGGGAACAAGCGCCAGGAGAGGCCGCCAACCAGACGCACCCCCGCAAAGATCAAGAAAGTGGCGGTATAGCCTACCAGGCTGTGGATGAGGGCGCCCACCAACGGAGCGACGAAAACACTGATGTTCTGGAACATGGTGTAGTAGGCGGTATATTCATCACGCCGTTCATCGGGGGTGGCATCGAGCATCAGGTTGTAGTGGCTTAATCCCAAACCCGGCATCAATATACCGAGAACCATATTCAAAATTATGATAGCAGTCAGGTTGGGGAAAATGGCAACGACCAGGGGGAACAAGGGGCGCAAAAGTGCAGTGAAAAACAAAATCTTCTTTCTTCCATAGCGGTTGATCAGTTTTCTGCCAATCCCGAACCCGATAATGTTGGTTACGCTGCCGGTGGCTGCCAGCAACCCCAACCAGCCTTCGGTTGCGTTTAATTCATTTAAATAGAATACAGTAAAAAGCGGGATAACCGCCCATAAGCCAAAGTCCATCAGGAACGTATTTATGTTAAATTTTAGGAAGGTGGGGCTGGCACGGAAATCGGTAACCAATTTAAGAACTCGCTGCTTGACATTCAACGCGGGCAATTTCTTTTTTGGTTTGTCTGCTGCTTGCGGGTTCTCTGATGTATACGCACGTTCGCGGAATTCGATCTTCATTAAATAAAAGATGCTGACCAGTGACAGCAAGAACGATGCGAAATACATGATCTGGTAATTGAGAGGAAAAACAATCACATCCAGCAGCATACCGAATAGAAATGAACAAACGCTGTTGACAGCAAAGAATATCTGGTTGCGCAGTGAAAAAACGGCGGCCCGCTGCTCAGGCCGGATCACGGTGGCGGTCAGTGAGACAAAGCCGATGTTGAACACCTGCGCCGGCACCGTGAAGAGGATCAGCAGCCAGACAACCATCGTCCCCCGATTCAGGTTGAGAGAAGCAAGGAAGGGCACCAGCGCAATGACCACAAAACCGGCGCGATGGAGGGCCAATGATCGCATTAACAGGGTTTTCTTCCCGGCAGTGCGCTGCAGCCAGGATCCGACCGGGATGGCAATGATCACGGCTATCAATGCCGGAATCGAGGTCAAGATGGAGATCTGCTCATCGCCGGCACCCAAACGAATGGCATAGGCGGCATTGAAGGAGGCTGCTGCTGTGAGGAAGGTGGCAAAGAAAATTTCAATGATGAGAAAGTAACCATTGCGCTGCGATTTTTTGGTCAGGTCAATGTGCAGCCATTGGGTGAATTTCTTTTGCAGTAACGCCGGTGTTTCCAGGATATTGTTGGAAAGATCAGTCAGTAATTTCATGAAAACTGCTGGCCTTCAAATTCGCTGATTCTTTTCCGCCATTGGTCCGAAATCGGGGTTGACACTTCGTTGATGTAATCAAAGCCTACGTTAATGGTTTCGCCAGTGGCGCAAATGGCTTTTGATTCAGCATCGCGAATGATGAATTCAAATTTCATACTTTTGCCACCGATATGGCTGACGCGTGCTCCTACTTCTATTCGCTGACCATAGAACAACGGCAGCCGGTAAGTGATATGAACATCCGCCACAATCACGCCTAATTGTTGGAAATCTTTGCCGTCCCACAGGCCAAGATGCTGAAGATATGCCAGGCGCGCACTTTCAATATAGGTGCCGTAGCGGGTGTTATTGACATGCCCCTGGGCATCAATATCGCTGTAACTCACATTGATTGGAAAAAAATAACGGTAATCACTCATACAAATCCTCACGCATCCTACCAGTAGATTCGAGTGTTATTATACAAGATTCTGATGCTGAAGGTTTAGAGAGATTGCTGTTGCAGGGGAAAAATGCGGCTTGCGTTGCAGAAATGTAATGTGATGGAGGAACTATCTGACCAGCGAGGTATGCCTGCGCAGGCAGATCTGATTGCGCCCTTTTTCTTTGGCCTGATACAGAGCTTCGTCTGCCATGAAAAAAACATCCTGGTAGTCCAATTGGGCGGCAGAAGCAGCCAAAATGGCGCCCATACTGATGGTAGTTTGTATGTTGCGACCGTTCTCTGTTTGAAACCTATGGTGATTGATACTGTCATGCACCCGGTTCAGGATCACCCAGGCTTGAGATTCGTTGACATTGTGCAAGAAGATGATGAATTCATCGCCTCCATAACGCCCGAATATATCAGAAGGACGTATCGAGCGGCGGAAGATGTCAGTAATTTCACGAAGGATATCATCGCCGGTCTGATGTCCATACTGGTCATTGATGGTTTTGAAATGATCAATATCGAATACTACGAAACAATAGCTGGTGTGGATGAATTTTTCATCAGCCATTCTTGCCTGAATGGCGGCTTCACTGAAGCGGCGGTTGTAAACGCCGGTTAATGGGTCAGTAGAAGCAAGTTGGCTGGTATTCTTCATGGTCTTTAGAAGGGGAGTGATATCGTGCATGACCACTTTGATGAATTGTTGGGTTAAGGAGATGTTAGTATCAAAACCGCGGTTTTCAGAATAAAAAACAAAGCGGTAACTGTGCTGCCGGCTGTCGATGTCATTGTCCGGTTCCAATCCCAACTCTTCCATTTTGAGGGCCAATTCTGGATAAGCACTTTTCAACGGTCTGCCTGCCATATCAGACCAGTTCTTTTTCAAGTTGGTACACATCGGTTGGTTCAGGTCAACGATGATGCCGCCACGGCTTAACACCAAAATAGCGTCTGTATTGTGATTGAAGGTGTCGTCACGCGACAGTGGTGTGATGTTAAAAAGATTGTTGGCATAGGTGTAGGCGGTGAAAAACAACCCTGACAGGATGCAGAGATGCCCGAATATGTACAGGTTGAAAAGATGCAGGTTGAGGGCGGCGATCAGGGTGTAGGCCATAAAAAGAATCATCAGGTAAAGAGAAACACTGATTTGCGGCTGAAAGATTCTGGGGTAGGCATTTTTACGGCTGGAATAGTTGAAAAATATATACAGCAGGATCAAACAGTAGAGACAGGCCATGATGCCAAACCCGGCGCCATAATCCTGGAAAATCTGCTTGTACGGGCCGATATCAATAAATGAAATGGACTGGAGGTACATGTTGTGGAGTGGGTTGGTGATTCGTAAAACGGCAAAAAAGACAGTCAAACCAATCAGGGTATAAAAAAGTGTGGGTTTGAACTTGCCGGTTACATGCTGGTAGATGAAGAGAAGAAAAAAGGAGATAGCAGCCATCCCGGTGATGTTGCCGGTTGTGTTGATAAACCGAAGCGTCTCCTCATTGCGGATAAAGACCTCCAACAGGTGGGTGATGATCCATACTATGGATAGGGCTAAATAAATGATCAGCAGACGAAAATGGGCAGGTTTGGCGCGGAGAATGAGCAACCCAAAAGCAACCAGTCCGCTGGCGATTAGCAATCCAGAAAAAAATATATACAACCAGAAAGAGAGCAAGGATTTGGCCCCTGTGATACAGAAATGACAAGTAGATTCTACTCAGTCGATTATAGCACAAACCATGGCGGTCTTTGCTGATGAATTTGTGAATATAATCGGTTATTGATATTGCAATATGCGGCTATTGACAGTGACGGGCTGTTTGGCTATACTATTGATATGAAAACGTTGTCATGTAAACGTTTTCATATAACCAATCATTTCAGTTGAGGAGAATAAGCCTTTGGTCACCATCACAGATGTTGCCAAACTTGCGGGGGTTTCGCCAGTGACGGTCTCTCGTGTGGTGAATGATTCTGACTATGTCAGCAAAGCCACACGCGAAAGGGTGGAACACGCTATCAAAGAGCTGGGGTATGTGCCGCATTTCATGGCGCGTGGTTTGCGCTTGAACCGCACGTTTACCCTGGCGCTGGTGCTGCCCGATATTACCAATGTGTTCTGGACAACAGTGGCGCGTGGTGCGGAAGATGCTGCTATGAAGAATAATTTCTCCATTCTCTTTTACAACGTCGATGAAGATATCAAAAAGCAGGACCGGGTGGTCGATATTGTGCTTTCGCAGCAGGTTGATGGGGTGATGATCGCACCGCATGACAGCGATATCAAGCAACTGGCGAAGTTGCAGCACAACCGTGTGCCGACGGTGATCCTCGATCGAAAACTGGATGATAGCCAGTTGGAGCACAAGTTTGATTTTATACGCGGCGATTCGATCTCAGGCGCTTACCAATTGACCCGCCATCTGATCCGGCTGGGTCACAAGAGAATTGCCATGGTTTCGGGTAATTTACATGCTTCCACCGCCCAGGACCGTGTTCTGGGGTACCGCATGGCACTGCAGGACCAGGCTATCCCATTTGATGAAGACCTGATCGTGTATGGTGAATTCAAAGCCAGCGCAGGCGCGGCCATGACCCATCAACTGTTGGATCAAGGTCTGGCTTTTAGCAGTATCTTCGCTGCCAATAACATGATCGGCATGGGTGTGGTGCGTGAGTTGCTGCGGCGGAATATTCGTATTCCTGAAGATATGTCGATTGTGTTCTACGATGATTACGCCACTGATAGCGATTATTTCCCTTTCTTTACGGTGATTACACAGCAAGCCTATGAAATCGGTTATGCAGCTGCAGAAATGCTGTTCAGTCGCATGGTGAACCCGGATATGTCCAGCCGCACCCAGATTCTGCCGTCCACGTTGATCGTGCGTTATTCCTGTGGCGCTCAGATCAAAGACGGCAAATCTCCTTTGAGCCTACCGGTACAGGCGACCAGTGCGTTTCACCAAACGACGAGCAGGGTGAAACCTATCGAGGATTTTTTGGATGATACAGGCGGGTTACCGGCGAAGGGGAGCAATCAATGAGTGACGCTTTGGTAAGGATGGAAGGCATTGTCAAGGTGTTTCCAGGCGTCAGAGCGTTGGACTACTGCAAGTTTGAGCTCAAGGCTGGGGAAGTGCACGCGCTGGTGGGAGAAAATGGGGCCGGTAAGTCCACCTTGATGAAATGCCTGGCTGGCATTTACCATCCCAATGAAGGACGGATGTTCCTGCGTGGTGAGGAAGTGACTATTCCCAACCCGCGGGCTGCGCAGGATCTGGGGATTAGCATCATTCACCAGGAATTGAACCTGATGCCGCATTTGACGGTGGCGCAGAATATCTTCATCGGCAGGGAACGCGCCGACAAAACACGCATATTCCTTGATGAGAAATGGGCAGAAAATGAGACCCGCCGCCTGCTGAAACTGCTGCACCTGAACATCGATCCGCGCACCAAAGCAGAAAACCTGACGGTCGCCAAGCAGCAAATGGTGGAAATTACCAAGGCAATCTCGTTCAATTCAGATGTGCTGATCATGGATGAACCAACAGCTTCATTGACCGAAACAGAGATCGAAGACCTGTTCGTTATCATCCGCAAACTGCGGGAAGAGGGCGTGGGTATCATCTACATTTCTCATCGCCTTGAGGAATTGAAAGAGATCTCGGACCGCATCACCGTGATGCGTGACGGTAATTATATTGACACGCTGCCTACCGCGACCACCGACATCGGCACCATCATCAACCTGATGGTGGGGCGAACGATCTACCAGGATGCACCGCATGTGCCAGAAAATGGCGACCAGCCTGTGGTGCTTGAAGTGAAAGATCTCAACCGCGGTAAAGAGATCATCGATGTGAATTTCCACCTGAAGCGGGGCGAAATTCTGGGATTTGCCGGGTTGATGGGGGCTGGCAGGACAGAAGTAGCACGGGCGATTTTTGGCGCAGAATCCGTTGATTCCGGAGATATTTATATTCATGGCGAAAAGGTGGATATCAACCATCCCAAAGATGCTGTGAAGCACGGCATCGGGTACCTGTCAGAAGACCGCAAACGCTATGGTGTTGTGCTGGGCATGGATGTAGAAAACAACACTGTCATGGCATGCTTTACCAATTTCCTGCAAAAATTGGGTTTTGTGGATGACAAAGCCACGCGCAGAACTGCCCTCGAATATGTTAAGAAGCTGGATATCCGCACGCCGTCCATTGCTCAGAAAGTGAAATTTCTTTCGGGCGGCAACCAGCAGAAGGTGGTGGTGGGCAAATGGCTTACTGCCGATTCAGAGATCATGATCTTTGATGAACCTACCCGTGGGATTGATGTGGGGGCGAAGAGCGAGATTTACAATTTGTTGAATGAGCTGGCAGAACAGGGAAAGTCGATCATAATGATCTCTTCTGAGCTGCCTGAGATTCTGCGCATGAGCCACCGCATTATTGTGATGTGTGAGGGGCGCATCACGGGTGAACTGACCGCTGAGGAAGCGAACCAGGTGAAGATCATGACCTATGCAACCATGCGCAACAATAACCCGAAAGAAATGGTTGATGCCAACGCAGCAGCCGTTTTGCAACCATAAGGAACTGAACGATGGAAAAAATTAAAAATTTCTCCCTGCGTAACTTCTTCACGTCAGACGCGCTGCGAAAATTGATGTCATTTGCGGCCTTGATCATTATTTTTATTGTATTCTCAATCGCTTCAGAAAACTTCTTCAAGTTCTCAAACATTATCGGCATCCTGTTAGCAACGGCGGTAAATGGCATTCTGGCATTGGGTGTTACCTTTGTGATCATCACCGGCGGCATTGACCTGTCAGTAGGCACTATGATGACATTCTCGGCTGTGATGACGGCGGTATTCATCACCAACTGGGGGCTGTCCATTCCGATTGGCATTTTGGGTGGTTTGCTAGCGGGGTCTTTTACGGGCTTCGTCAATGGCTTGATGATCTCCAAGATGAAGATCCCTCCCTTTATTGCCACGCTGGGCATGTTATACGCGACCAAAGGTTTGTCCCTGATCATCTCAGGGGTTGCGCCGATCTATTTCAATGAAACACCGGCGTTTCGCCAGATCGCTACCGGTTCTGTGGTTGGGCAAATCATTCCAGGGTTTGACATCCCCAATGCGGTGATGATCCTGTTATTTATGGCGGTAATTGCCCATATTCTGCTGACTAAAACCCTTTTCGGCCGATATACCTTCGCGATTGGTTCCAATGAGGAGGCTGCCCGTCTTTCAGGTGTGAATGTTGCGGCATGGAAAACTGCGGTCTATGCCGTGTGTGGTTTGTTCAGCGGTATGGCAGGTGTCATTATTGCGGCACGTTTGAATTCTGCCCAGCCTGCCCTGGGCGCGGGATATGAATTAGATGCTATCGCTGCGGTGGTGATCGGTGGTACATCGTTGAGTGGCGGCGAGGGTTCCATTTTGGGAACGGTGATCGGTGCTTTTGTGATCAGTGTATTGACCAATGGCCTGCGCATCATGTCCGTACCGCAAGAGTGGCAGATGGTGGTGACGGGGGCAATTGTTATTCTGGCGGTCTTTGCTGACGTGATGCGCCGTCAGCGCAATTAGGTATGTGAATGGGTGGAGTAGCCTGCTTCCACTTTTTATTCAAAAAGTATTTCAAAAAGCAAATAACCACTAGTGATAAATAAGGAGAATAAAGAAATGCAAAAGTTGTTTAAAGTATCGATCCTCTTGCTGGTTTTGGTGATGGTGTTTGCACTGGCAGCCTGCAAGCAGGAAGAAGCATCGGATGAGATTTATATCCCGGTGATCTCGAAAGGTTTCCAACACCAGTTCTGGCAGGCAGTCCGATTGGGTGCTGAGCAGGCTGCTGAGGACTATGGTGTGACGATTACCTTTGAAGGTCCTGAATCTGAAGCCATGGTCGACAAACAGGTTGAAATGGTGCAGACCGCTCTGGATAAAAATCCTGACGCGCTGTGTCTGGCCGCCCTGGATGCCACCGCCTTGATCCCGCAGTTGGAAGCCGCGCAGGCCGCCGGTATCCCTGTGATCGGGTTTGACTCTGGTGTGGACAGCGACATCCCCGTCGCCACCGCTGCTACCGACAATATCGCTGCGGCTGCTCTGGCAGCTGACAAGATGGCAGAACTGATCGGCGGCGAAGGTAAAGTGGCCGTGATTGTTCACGACCAGACCTCGCGCACCGGCATCGATCGCCGCGATGGCTTCGTCAATCGCATCGAATCCACCTATCCTGACATCGAGATCGTGAGCATCCAATACGGCGGCGGCGATCACCTCAAATCCACCGACCTGGCAAAAGCCATCCTGCAAGCCAATCCTGACCTGAAAGGTTTCTTTGGCGCCAACGAAGGCTCGATCATCGGCGTATTGAACGCCGTGAACGAAATGGATTTGGTTGGCAAGATCGTTGTGATCGGTTATGACTCGGGCAGTCAGCAGATGCAGGCCATTCGTGATGGTCTGGAGGCAGGCGCTATCACCCAGAACCCGGTGGGCATTGGCTACAAATGCGTTGAAGCGGCTGTCAAAGTGCTGAATGGTGAGACAGTGGATGAAACTATCGATACCGGTTTCTTCTGGTATGATGCGAGCAACATTGACGATGCAGAAATTCAGGCAGTTCTCTACGAATAAACCACATTGAAATAGACACAACCAAAGGGCTGGCCGATTTCGGTCAGCCCTGTTTTTTTCATAATAGTTGCCTGCCAAAATGAATTTCTCTCATTGACAGGAGTCAGCAAAATTCTGATACACTTAAGGAAGGACCTGAAATCTCAGGCTCTTTGCAAACACAGGCAGATTATCAGTGATTGAGGAGTAAGATCATGAGAAAATTGGTAGGCGTATTAACGGCCGGAGGCGATACCCCCGGATTAAACGCTGCCTTGCGCGGGTTGGGCAAAGCAGCCAACGAGGCATTTGATATCGAAGTGCTGGGCTTTTATGACGGATTCCGCGGGTTGATGCAGAACCGCACGCTGCGGTTAGATTCCTCCACTCTGTCAGGCATTCTGACCATCGGAGGCACCATCCTGGGCACCAGCCGCGACAAACCCCACAAAATGCCGGTAGGCAACACGATCATGGATATGACCGATGTCATGGTGGGTACCTATGAAAATCTACACCTGGATGCATTGGTTTGTCTGGGCGGCGGCGGCACCCAAAAAAGCGCTTACCATCTCTTGCAGCGCGGGTTGAACGTGGTCACCCTGCCCAAAACCATCGACAATGATGTGGCGATGACGGATGTGACTTTTGGCTTTGACACCGCCATGGGTATTGCCACCGAAGCCATTGACCGGCTGCACAGCACCGCGCACAGCCACCACCGCATCATTGTGGTGGAGATCATGGGACATAATGCCGGCTGGCTGGCATTGGGTTCCGGCATCGCCGGCGGGGCGGATGTGATCTTGATTCCTGAAATCCCTTACGATATCGAAAGCATTGCGGGAGCCATTCTGGCGCGCAGCCGCGGCGGTAAACGCTTCTCGATTGTGGCGGTTTCAGAAGGCGCTATGTCGATCGATGATTATAAGAAAATGAAGTCATTGGAAAAAGAGCTTGATGATGGAGATGACGATGGTAAGAGGTCAAAGGATGAGATCAAGGCTGAGTTGGATGCGTTTGAAGCCGACCAGCAATCCAGCACGTTGTTTCTTGCCAACCGCTTGCAGGAACTGACCGGGTTGGAGTCGCGGTTGACCATTCTTGGCCATTTGCAGCGCGGCGGGGCACCTTCGGCGACTGACCGATTGCTGGCGACACGCCTGGGCACGCATGCCGCTCGTTTGATCCACAAGGGGAACTATGGCATCATGGTAGGTGTGCAGGGCGGCGAAACGGTACCGGTGCCGCTGGATGAGGTGGCTGGCAAGCGCAAGGTTATTCCGTTGGATCATGCCTGGATCGACAGTGCGCGCAATGTGGGCACAAATCTGGGAGATTAAGTACGCTCCGGATCGATAATAATGCCGATTTTACCAAAGCCATCGAGTCGTTCTGTCAGTGGCTTTGTTTCTTAACTGGTGATCTGGTGCTGCAGACCCGCTGGGCGATTGGTTTCAGGCACCAGGTAGATGAAAGCCAACACCCCCAGGATGCCAAGCCCAAAGAAGGCAAAGCCGCTCATGGTAAGCGATAACAGGTCGCTGATGGCGCCAACGATCAACGGACAGGCGGCGCTGCCTACCCCCAGGATCAGGTGCCAGACAGCGAGAAATTCGATACGGTGATCCGCAGGTGCCAGATCAGCCCCCATGGTCATCATGATGCCAGAGCCAAAGCCGTTACCCAGACCAGCCAGCACCCCAACAGCCAGCAACCCCCAGAAACTGGTGGTAAAGGGAATCAGCGCCATACTGATTGCCATCAATCCCACACAGGGGATGGCAGCGAAACGGCGGCCGAAGCGATCCATGATGATGCCGGCCGTGACCATATTGAATGCATCAGCCATAGAGGCAGCCGATAGAATTAAACCAACCTGATCAGCTTGCAAGCCAAGAACCTCGGCGGCATAAAGCGGGATGAGGGTAAAGCGGGCAATGCGTACCGTGGTCAATAGCATGGCGCCAATACCGGTACGCCACAGCACGTTGGCTTTTTCTTTCACCAACTGCCACATGATGCCAAAATCGCTGTGGGTCGGGTTGGCTTGCGCAAAATTTTTGGGCATCCTGGCGATAATGACGACGGTTTCTACCAGGAAAATGATGCCGCTGATGAGAAAGACAAAACGCAAACCCATGGCTGCGGCAAGGATACCGCCCAGGGTCGGGCTGAAGATACGTGAAATTCGATTCATGCCGCCCAGCAGCGACAAAGAACGCCCGCGGTGCTCATTTTCGGTCATGGCAGCCGCGAAACCCATGCGGGATGTGTTGTAGAACGCGTCACCGATGCCCAAAAAGAACTGATAGATGATGATCTCATAGGGGAAACGCGACCAGTACATGGCTAAGTTGGCTGCACCGATGATCAGCGCACCGATGGCTAATGCTTTTTTTATGCCCAATTTGGGGATGATGACTCCACCGGGCAAGTCCATTACCAATTTCCCCACAGATGCCATCGAAAGCATCAACCCGATGGTGGCATAATTCACCTGAAAACTGGCCATGTACAATGGTGTCACCGGTGAGAGTAAACCACCAGCGAAAAAACCGAGGAATGAGGGGAAGTAGAGTGACAAAAAAAGCGGATGATGGAGTGCGCGGTGGAGATTGGTCTTCATTGCTTCATTGATTTCTTCGCAGTAATCCACCGGTGTGAGGTTTGTTAAGCAATAGTAGAGCGATTGTCAAGCCCAACAAGGCTGAGGTAAGCACGGTGATGCCAACCGACAGGAGAGGTGAGGGCTTTGGTTCTTGTTGAACCAGGTGCCACTGGTAAGAAAAATCGGGCGAATACTGCTGTAGGAATTGAATTTCTTGTCGATGTTCTGCATAAGCGGCGTAGGCTTGTTGGTAAGAGGCAGAGATGGTATCTGCATTTTCTTGCGAACAAATCGGCTCGGATGGTTCAACCGGCAGTTGTTGCAGACAGGCAAACCATTGGTTGGCCCGCTTCTCTTCTGTACGTGCTGCCAGCAAGCGTGATTGTTCTGAATCTATCGCTATTGTGATTGCCGACCGCCAGCTTTCGAGCAAGATCTGGGTGGTGTCTGCTTTGGGAGAGGTGACGGTAAGTGTCCAGCCATAAAAGCGCTGTTCTTTTTTGATAGACGCGCGAATCTGTGCTTCGGTCAGCGTCAATCCCTTCCCCTGGGCATTAATGATGGTTTGGGCGATCACCTGAGGGGATTCGATCAGCCCACCCATGGTACGGGTAAAAGTCTCCCGTCCAGTGTCATTCCAGTTAATATCATCAGAATACAGGAAGGTAAGCTGTATGTCAGCAGATTGGGTGTATCGGACTGGCAGGACGGCGTTGATGCTCCAACCAAGAAGGCCGAAAGCGGTCATGGCGATGATCAGCCAGCCCCAACGTCGATGGGAAAAACCATTGTTGCTCATACGAAAGATTATAAGCCAGAATCGAGGCCGAAATGTTCAGCGACTTCTTTCGCTTTTGTTTCTATGCTCAGGTTTTCATCACTGACCAAATAGCGCAGATGATACTGACGGCATTGTGCTTCGACATGGCGGGCAAAGGCAATATCACGTTCCATCCAGTTACTGAATGCCTGTTCAGGGTCACTGGATTGTTTAAGCACGGTAACAGCCCAATCGCGCTGGCGGTAATACTGCCGCAAGAGAGCGGGAGGAGCCACGAGGTAGATGGCGTGGGATGGATTTGCAAGACAGGGCTGAATAAGGGCGGGCAGGAGGGGGTTGCCCTCCACGATCAGCGGGCCTGTGGCGGAAAGCTCCAGTAATTCAGGCAGGAGCAGGTAAAAATGTTCTGTGTAACAGTCAATGGCATTCTGCAACAGCTGGTCAAGCGGCTGGAGCCAGCGCTGATCCCATGTCTGGGTTTCCCAGCGGTGCAAAGCTGGTTGTGTTTCTGGTGTGATCATCGCCAGATGACGATCGATGTGAGCGTCGATATGGTATACGGGGATATGAAAATGGTGCGAAAGCCAATCAATAACACTGCTCTTGCCGCCACAGGGAGAACCGCCCAGCCAGAAAAGGTGATTAACGGACACGGTCGCGCACTTTTTCCATAAGGAGCTTCGTGTAGACATCGGCACGTTTGACCATCTCGCGCTGGCTGATAAAGCCGTGGGTGAGACCATTGGCGCGAATCAGTAAGGCATCCACACCAGCCGCTTGCAGTGTTTTTGCATAGTTCTCACCATCGTCACGCAGCACATCAAACTCAGCGGTCATGATAACTGCAGGCGGTAGATCGGCGTGGCTCTCGGCCAAAGCGGGTGATGCCAAAGGATCGGTTGCCTTTGCTTGATCCTTCAAATATTGGTGGATATACCAGCGCATGGCGTTGCGCGAAAGGATAGAAAAGTGGTTAAATTGCTCGTACGAGGGGAAATCCAGGTGTGCCAGGTCGGTGGCAGGATAGATCAATACTTGCTGGGCGATGCGGGGGCCATTTTCTTCACGGGCTTTGAGGCAAACTGCAGCGGCGAGATTACCGCCGGCGCTATCTCCGCCAACGATTAACCGCTTGACATCGCCCCGGACACTGGCTGCGTTTTGCGGGTCTGCCGCCCACAGGTAGGCAGCGTAACAATCCTCAAACCCCGCCGGGAAAGGGTTTTCAGGCGCCAGACGGTAAGATACCGAGATGACAGACATATTGCCATAATGACAGAGAGAACGCGCGAAGTTGTCAGCCAGGTCAAGGTTGCCCAACACCCAACCGCCGCCGTGAAAGTAAACGAAAACAGGGAAAGGGCCATCACCAGCCGGTATATAGCAGCGTACAGGGATGGCGCCATGCTCAGTTCGGATGGTTTGATTCCATACATTGGGGATGGCAGCAACAGGCCCGCTGAATTTGCGGTAAAGCATCATATTCAGGCGAAAGTCCGCGCGAACCTGCTCGATGGACGCACGCCCGAACATGGGCGGCTGCCGGTCAAGAACCTGCGTCAACAGCTTCATTTGTGGATCAAGCACACCGCCGGGTAGTTCTTTGCGGTGTTGTTTGCTGTAGTTCAAGGCGCGCAGTCTGGTTAGCAGCCAGGTCATTTGGAGGGCTTCTTTGATATTCATGGAGCAAGGTCCTTCGTTGTTGTTTTACTGAAAAACGATTTTTTCCACTTCGGTTACCGACTGGTAGCCGATTTGCTGGTATAGATGGTTGGAGGTCGGGTTGGTGACATCGGTGAACAGGTTGACACTGTGATACCCGGCTGTGAGTAAATTGCGGGTCAGGGTGTGTACGGCGGCGGTGGCATAGCCCCGTCCGCGAAGATCAACCGGGGTAAACACGTGTGAGATGGCGATGGTATGGGTGATCGGGCGGTTTTTCATCAGCATGCTGACGGGTTGGCTGCCATCAGACCAGACAAACAGATCGCCATCTTCGAATCTTTGTTGCAGCACGGTTTGGGCTGTTTTCTCATCCAGGGCATCACCGACAATTTCGGAAAATTGCAACGACCAATCGACCAGGATGTTCAGTTCTTTTTTATGAGGCGCGCGCAATTCACCTTCAGCAAGATCGATCATGGTTGTGCGTGTGCATTGATACAACCGTTGGCGGTCATGCACTTCCGGCTGGTAGCCGCTGACCACCTGCCACAAATGGGCAAACTTACGGGAGACTTTTATGGGCGCATTCACCCCGGATGGACGAATTTTGCTCTGGTAGAGATCTGCTACGATCATTGAAAATGCATCTGTGCTGTCTGATCGGTGTTGATAAGCCAACAACGGATGGTTTTGCGCATGAATCACGGCAGCGATCAGGCCGGTGGCGTCATGCACAGAGCAGTAATAGACCGGCTCTGTTAACCGCTCGGGGTGACGCGCGTATTGCAAGGCAACACCCAGCATGAGGGAGTTGGCGACCTCGTTCTCTTCCAATGGTGCTTGCATGACACGCAGAAAATCTGCAGCATTGTGGTAACTGCGAATGATCATCACAAATCCTTGTCTTCTTTACGACAATATCATTATAAAGGAAGCTGTTAACAGGATGTGACGAAAACAGGGGCTGAATTTGCCGGGCTTAATAACCAAGCGCCAGATTGATGCGATTGGGCATGTCTTCGCCCCGTGCAACCGCATTAATCATTCGCGCCAGTTCGTCTGCGCGCAGGTTTTCGGCTTCACCCGTTCCGCCCGCGCCGCCGCGATGCGGGCTCATGATTATATTATTCAATGTGTGCAGGGGGGCATCGGCTGGCTGCTGGATGTCCTGCCCTGATTTGGGATAGTTCCACCACACATCAAGGCCGGCAGCATGCAGTTTTCCAGAGGTGAGTGCCTGATACAGTGCATGTTGATCCACCACGGGCCCGCGCCCCACATTGATTAACAGGCTGTCTGTGGGCATCAAATCGAATTCTTTCTGCCCAATCATGCCTTCGGATTCGGTTGTCAGCGGCATGGTGATGATGAGCACGTCCGTTTTTGGGAGCAGATCATGCAGGGACTCCGGCGGGTAGACCTTTGCATGCAATGCAGGCAGCATAGGTTTGTCGGGGTCACGGCGGATGCCGAGGACATTCATGCCCAGCGCCTGACAGGTGAGGGCGACGTGCTGGCCGATAGATCCGAAGCCGAGGATCAGCGCGGTTCTTCCATAGAGGACATAATTGATGTCATCACTGTGTTGGCGCGGGGACCAGTCGCACTGATGCATTTTCTGGTCTACTTGCGAGATGGAACGGGCAGCTGCCATCATGAGGGCAATCGCCATCTCGCCGGTGGTGGCTGCGTTGTGGTGAGAGTTGTGCAAACTGATTTGTGGAAAATCAGCCATTAATTCGCGCAGATGGGGCGACACACCCGCCCAGGGCATGATGACATAACGCAGATTCTCACTGGCTGCCAGTTCTTCATAGGTGGGGGAGCCGTTGATCATGATGTCAAAATCTGCACAGCCATCCTCAGAGATCTCTGTAACGATTTCCACGTTGTCATCCAAACGATCTCTGATTAAGCCAAGGGTGTCATCATTCAGGTAGGCTCTTTTCGTACAAACTTTAATAATTTTGCTCATTTTTTACACTCGTTTTCACTGGTTACTGTTGACATGAACGGAATCAGGGCGAGAATCACGGCATGTTTGTAGAGGGCGGTGCGGTCAATGATGCCTTTGGTGAGCAAACCCACCGCGCCGGCGCATTGTTTGCTGTTGCGCTGTTGGAAGATGATATCATCGGCATCGCCCAGTTCTTTGCCCTGCCGAATCAGCGCAGCAATCGGCTCAGGCAAGAAAAAGGTGCCTGAACGCGCCTTGCCGATGGTGTGATGGCCTTTGACACACACCCAGGCGAAACTATTCATGCCGCCGAATTCTTCTTGTACACCGCCTTCGACGCCTACCCAGTAGTCAGCCTTGGGGATTGAAGACTGGGCATGGCGTGCACGGTTGACAGCGCCTTCCAGTGTTTCTGCGTTTGAGGTGGGCTGGTCACTGACGCCCGAGGGGACATTGATAGTATCAATGAGCAGTTCTTTTGTGGGAAAGGCTTCTTGAAAAGCCTCAAACACTGCCTGGATTTTCACAGGATTGGAGGAGGCAACAATAACTCTAATCATACAAACACTACCTTTAATCATTACCAACCAAACAAGGTAATTGTATCAGAAAATCAGAATGGTATTTGACCGGTGAATTCTGAAAAAAATTCGCAAGTTGGCGAACGCTTTGATATAATGACGCGACGATGACCAAACACTATCATATATGGACTGAAGGCTGCCAGATGAATGTGGCAGATTCCAGGCGGGTGGCTTCCGCGCTGGAACACCTTGATTATCAACCTGTGGCGAAGGCGGAAGAAGCAGATGTGATTGTATTAAACACCTGCATGGTACGCAAGAGCGCTGAGGACAAAGCCATTGGCCGGCTGACTTCACTAAAGGCTTTGAAGAAACGCAAACCGTCTCTGGTGATCAATGTGATGGGCTGCCTGGTGGGTGTCAAACCCTCCAAGAAGCTATACGAACGATTCCCATTTGTGGATGTGTTCTCATCGCCGTCAGATCCGCGGCCATTAATCGCTCATCTGTATGCGCAGATGGGCAAGGATGTCGAAGAAATCGAGACCGCCGGCCGTTTTGCCTGGCTGGATGGCGATATCGCTCTGCCGATTGAAGAACAGGGACAGTTGGTGAGTGCTATGCTGCCGGTGATGGATGGCTGTTCGCATGCCTGTACCTATTGCATCATACCTTCGAAACGCGGCAGAGAAGAAAGCCGTTCGCCGGGTGAAATTATGGCAGAAGCGCGCGCGCTGACAGAACAAGGTGTGCGTGAGATCACTCTGCTGGGGCAGATTGTTGATCGCTATGGGCTGGACAAGCCTGGCTATCCACGCCTGGACGGGCTGATCAGACAGCTGCATGCGATTGAGGGATTGCAGCGAATCCGCTTTTTGACCTCACATCCCAATTGGCTGCATGACGACCTGCTGAAGACAGTGGCAGAATCCCCCAAGGTCATGCCGCATGTAGAGGTGCCTGTGCAGGCGGGGGATGATGGCGTTCTTGCAGCAATGCGGCGTGGTTATACGGCGGATGAATACCGTGCTTTGATCGCTCGTGCTCGTGAGATCATCCCGGGCGTTTCCATCGGCAATGACATCATCGTGGGGTTTCCGGGTGAAACTGAAGAACAATTTGAGAAGACTGTGGACCTGATCCGTGAATTGCGGCTGGATGTCATGCACCTGGCGCGTTACTCGCCGCGTGCAGGCACGGTTTCTGCGACCCGGTTGGCGGATGATGTAAGTGAAGAGGAAAAGTGGCGGCGGTTCCGGGTGCTTGAAGAACTGCAAGAAGAGATTTCGCTGGAGATCCATCAGGCTTATCAAGATACAACCACTGAAGTGCTGTTTGAAGAACGACACCGCGGGCGTTGGAAGGGGCGCAACCCCAATAACAAATTGGTGTTTGTTGAATCCAATGAGGACTTGCGCGGTCAGTTATTGTCGGTGAAAATTGAGATTGCCGGAGCATGGTCATTGATCGGGCGGGTGGCAACAAAATAAGAAGCCAATTGCTTGACGCTGTTCAAATAGTTTGATACACTTTTGCCTTGGTGCAAATTGAGAAGTTCCCGGCTATTTGCAAGAACTTGCCTTGTCAAAGCAGTGGTGCTGGGTTATAATTTGTGCGCTAAATTATTCGCAATTTAACATTGATAAAATTTTTTCGCCGCCGTAGCTCAGTCGGTAGAGCAACCGCCTTGTAAGTGGTAGGTCATGGGTTCGAAGCCCATCGGCGGCTCAGGTTATCAGATTGTAAGTGAGACCTGTTGCCAAACGATCTCACTTGTGAACTGATAACCAGTTCAAACACATGGGCGGTTACCCAAGTGGCCAAAGGGACCTGACTGTAAATCAGCTGGCGTGTCGCCTTCGGAGGTTCGAATCCTTCACCGCCCACTTTGTATTAAAACGGCACGCCCACATAGCTCAGTCGGTAGAGCACATTCTTGGTAAGAATGAGGTCATGGGTTCAAGTCCCATTGTGGGCTTTTTAGCCGAACGTAATTTGGAAAAAATATTAAACACAAGTAATAAGTAAAGGAAGTAAATTTCCAAGGAGAACAAGATGGCGAAACAGAAATTTGATCGAAATAAGCCACACCTGAATGTCGGGACTATGGGTCACATCGACCATGGTAAAACCACCCTAACCGCGGCCATTACCAAGTATTGCGCCTTGCTCGGTACGGGTGAGTTTCGTGCGTATGACCAGATCGACAACGCACCCGAAGAAAAAGCGCGTGGTATTACCATCAACATTACCCATGTTGAATACCAGACCGAAAATCGGCACTATGCTCACGTCGATATGCCCGGTCACCGTGACTATATTAAAAACATGATCACCGGTGCCGCCCAGGTTGATGGCGCGATTCTGGTGGTTGCCGCTCCTGACGGCCCCATGCCTCAGACTCGTGAACACGTGCTGCTGGCCCGCCAGGTGAACGTGCCCAGTCTGGTTGTGTTCCTTAACAAAACCGACCTGATGGACGATGAAGAACTGCTTGAGCTGGTTGAGATGGAACTGGCCGAAATGCTGACTGAATACGGCTTCCCCGGTGATGACATTCCTATCATCCGCGGTTCAGCCCGTGCAGCGTTGGAATCTGAATCCACCGACCCGAATGCCCCCGAATACGAATGCATCAAGCAGTTGATGGATGCCGTTGATAGCTATATCCCGACCCCCGAACGTGATGTTGACAAACCCTTCATGATGTCTGTGGAAGATGTCTTCTCGATCAAGGGCCGTGGTACTGTGGTTACCGGTCGTATCGACCGCGGTAAAATTCACACAGGCGATCCAGTCGAAATTGTTGGCCTGCGTGATGCTATCATGACCTCTACCGTGACTGGTGTGGAAATGTTCCACAAGCTGCTCGATGAAGGTATGGCTGGCGACAATGTGGGTCTGCTGCTGCGCGGCATCGGCCGTGACGAAGTAGAACGCGGTATGGTGATTGCCAAACCCAAGAGTATCACCCCGCATACCAAGTTCCGCGCCCGCGTGTACGTTCTGACGAAGGACGAGGGCGGCCGCCACAAACCGTTCTTCCCTGGATACCGCCCGCAGTTCTTCTTGAGCACGCTGGACGTGACCGGTTCGATCGAATTGGAAGAAGGCACCGAGATGGTTATGCCTGGTGACAACGTTGATATGATTGTTGAACTGATCACCCCGGTTGCCATTGAGCAGGGTACTACCTTCGCCATCCGCGAGGGCGGCCTGACGGTAGGCGCTGGCAACGTGCTGGAGATTCTCAAGTAAGAAACCGGAAGGGTGAATGCGGCCCGGATGAACAAGGCTGCGAATTGAGGTAATTATGGCAAAGAAAAAAGGAATTCGCCCGGTCATCACACTGGCTTGCACCGAATGTAAAGAACGAAATTACACTACGGAAAAAAACCGCCGCAATGACCCCGGTCGAATCGAAATTAAGAAGTATTGTTCTCGGTGTCAGGATCATACCCTGCATCGGGAAACCCGATAAAGTCGTGCTACAATACAGTCGGGTTCGTCATGAACCCGACTGTATGTCATAGGCCAGTAGCTCAATTAGGCAGAGCGTCTGTCTCCAAAACAGAAGGTTCCGAGTTCGATTCTTGGCTGGCCTGTTTGATGAAAAGCGCCGTCGCAAAGGCGGCGTTTTGCCCCATAAAGGCAAACTCAGGTATAATAGTGTGTTGGACACATAATGATATTGGAGGAACTGGCTGTGGCTGGTAAATCAACAAGCAGTAAAAAAGATACCAAGGCAAAAGACAAAAAACCGCGCCGCTCCCAAAAAGGGATCGCTAAGTGGTGGCGAGAGACGACGGGCGAACTGCGCAAGGTCACCTGGCCGACTCCGAAAGAAGCTTTGGCGCTGACCAAAGTGGTGATGATTGTTATCTTCGCGATGAGCGCCTTCCTTGGCTTGTTTGATTTCCTGTTCTCGCGCTTACTGGCTTTTATCTTGTCGTAGTGGCCAGCCGGGGTTGAAAGGATGTCGATGGAAGAGCTGAATCAGAATGATACATCACCAGTGGGTGATGAAAACAAAAGTGCGCAAGAAGAGGGTGAATGGTTTGTCATTCACTGTTATTCAGGGTATGAGAACAAAGTTCGCCATAACCTGGAACAGCGCATTGATTCGATGGGCATGAAGGACATGATCTTTGATGTCGTCATCCCCACCCAGGAAGAGATCGAAGTGAAAGACGGCAAGCGCCGTGTGATCGAACGGCATGTATTCCCGGGGTACATCCTTGTGAATATGGTGTTGACCGAAGAATCGTGGTACGTCGTGCGCAACACACCGGGTGTGACCGGCTTTGTGGGGATGGGCAATGAGCCTACCGCGCTGCGGCCGGAAGAAGTTTCCCAGATATTGCGCAGGATGGAAGCTGAAGCCCCGCACATCAAAGTGACCTTCAAGGTCGGCGAGCGTGTGCGTATTGTGGACGGTCCTTTCAATGACTTTCGCGGCACCGTGGATGAAATTGATATGGACAAAGCCAAAGTGCGTGTCATGGTCAACTTTTTTGGACGTGAAACACCGGTGGAACTTGACTTTCTACAGGTGGAAAAAGCATAACAAAGTGATTCAACACTTCAGGCTATGAGGTGAGTTAGGTGGGAGGGCGTAGACCGTCCGTTAGCACCACAAAGGAGATAAAATGGCAAAGAAATTTAAAGCAATCGTAAAACTACAATTACCTGCCGGACGTGCAAACCCGGCGCCCCCGGTTGGACCGGCGCTCGCCAGTCACGGGGTCAACATCATGGCGTTTTGTAAAGACTACAACGCCCGCACACAGCAATATATGGGACAGGTCATTCCTGCTGAGATTACTGTGTTCACGGATGGTTCTTATACCTTTGTGCTCAAATCACCGCCGGCTTCAGAATTGCTGAAGCAAGCTGCCGGCATTGAGAAGGGATCAAGCATTCCCAATCGCGATGTGGTAGCCACGTTGACACGGGCGCAACTGCGTGAGGTTGCTGAACAGAAGATGAAAGATCTCAACGCGTATGATGTTGAAGCCGCTATGAAGCAACTGGCTGGCACCGCCCGACAAATGGGCATTCGAATCGTTGATTAACCGTAGATCGTGGGAGGATGTCTGACCGGCGTCCGATAGTACCACAAGGAGTGAAAAAATGGCTAAACATGGTAAGAAGTATTTAGAAGCGCAGAGCAAAATCGAACGTGGGAAATTTTACGCCCCACGAGAAGCGCTGGCATTGATCAAAGAGATCAGCAACACCAATTTTGACTCAACCGTCGAAGTTCACATGCATATGGGTCTTGACCCGCGCCAGGCAGATCAGCAGGTACGTGATACCTGTGTACTGCCTAATGGTTTGGGCAAAACTGTGCGCGTGCTGGTGTTTGCCGAAGGTGATGCGGCCGATGTCGCGCGTGAAGCCGGGGCAGATTATGTGGCCGACAGCGATGAATGGATCGACAAGATCCAGAAAGGCTGGACGGAGTTTGACGTGGCGATCGCCATGCCGCAGACCATGGGCAAAGCTGGCCGTTTGGGCCGTGTGCTTGGCCCGCGTGGTTTGATGCCAAACCCCAAAGCAGGCACGGTGGTTGGTGTGGAAGATCTTGCCAAAACGATTGAAGAAGCCAAAGCCGGTCGTGTTGAGTTTCGTCTTGATAAAAGCGCGAACATTCATGTTCCGATTGGTAAAACTTCGTTTGAAGTGGATGCCCTGTATGAAAACCTGTCGGCCTTTATGGCGGCTATCCGCCGCGCACGGCCTGCCGCTGCCAAAGGCAATTTCATCCGCCGCATTACCCTGACATCAACAATGAGCCCCGCAGTGCGATTGGATGCTTACGCCACGCAGAATATGGATTAATTTCCTGTTTTGCAGTATACTTGTGCCGTCGTCAATAAGGCGAAGGCAAGCACATTCAAAATCAATTACTTAGAAAAGAGCAATCTTTTCTTATCCGCCAGAGACAGCCGGCGCAAAGGCCACAAGGCCATTGCTTAAAATCGCCAGCCGAGGTAGAAACCAAACCGCATATTTGTGAGAATGTTTCACAGGTTGAGTGGTAAACGAACGTAGAGGGTTTCTGCTGTCAAAGGCGGGAACCCTTTTTTTGTTGTGAATCGATTGACAAAATCGTATTGATAGATCGCAAAAGTATGAATCTTAATTGAAAGGAGGACTCAAACTTGGCGTTTACAAAGAAACACAAACAGATGATGGTAGCACAATATGAAGAATGGCTGGAAAAAAGCCAGGCTATTTTCATACTGAGCTACACCGGGCTGACCAATAAGCAGATTGAACGGATGCGCCGCGCATTGCGCGATGCCGGCGGTGAAGCGCACATCCTGAAGAACACACTCTTCGAAATTGCATTGAAAAATAAAGGCTTTGCTATTGAAGAAGAACTCGTTGAAACCTCACTGGCCGGTTTTGCTTTTCACGACCCGGCTGCTATTGCAAAAATCCTGGCAGACACGGTGAAAGAACGTGAAATGGTTGATAAACTGGATTTCAAAGTGGGCTTCCTTGGCGGAAATCTGATTTCCGCTGAAGACATCCGAAATCTGGCGAAACTGCCGCCGCTGCCAATCATGCGCGCCCAGATTCTTGGCACTATTCTGGCGCCTGCCAGCAAACTGGTACGCACGATCAACGAACCTGGCAGTCAGGTTGCCCGTGTATTGAAAGCTTATTCTGAAGCATAAACTATACAGATCAAATAATCAAAAGATAAAAAGTAATTATTTAGGAGAAATTTACAATGGCTGATATCGAAAAATTGGTAGAACAATTAAGTGAATTGACCGTGCTGGAAGCCGCCGAATTGGTGAAGGCACTTGAAGAAAAATGGGGTGTTTCTGCTGCTGCTCCTGTGGCTGCTGTGGCCGCCGTTGGCGGTGCCGCTGCTGCTGAAGAGGAAGTGGAAGAGAAGACCGAATTTGACGTCGTGCTGAAAGGCCCTGGCCCCAAGAAGATCGAAACCATCAAAGTTATCCGCAAGCTGACCAACCTCGGTCTGGTGGAAGCTAAGAACATGGCAGAAGAAGCCGGCGCGAAAGTTCTGACCGGTGTTGGTAAAGAAGCCGCCGAAGACGCCAAGAAACAGTTGGTGGAAGCTGGCGCCGAAGTTGAGATTGCCTAAGTTCATTCGCTGAATCTTTAAGCAAAGGAAACAAAAACGGAGTTTCTAAAAAAGAAACTCCGTTTTTCTTTTTCATTTCTTTGGATGATTAAGCGGTGGTTACCTGACGAACAACTGCGACGACCTTTCCCATGACACTGACGTTTTTGGATTTTGGGATGATGATATCTTGCATGGTTGGGTTGGCAGGCTGCAGGCGGTAGTGATCACTTTCTTTGTAGAAATATTTCAGGGTGGTTTCGTTGTCCTCGTCGATCCAGATAGCTGCCATTTCGCCATTATTGACCTGGTTTTGGCGATGGAAGATGACGATGTCGCCATCGTTGACCATGGCATCGATCATAGAGTCTCCGTCTACTTCAAGGGCAAACAAGTCTTCTGGTTTTTCATTGAGGCCAAACAGGGAACGGGCCACTTCGATGGTGGAATCCGGGTCGTAGGTAGGATCATCCGGCATGGGAAGCGGCGCGCCTGCCACAATGCGGCCCACCAGAGGTATGTTCCAAAGGGATTCTGCAATTTGCTCTATGCCGAGGAGCTTTAATCCTTCTTCTGTGATGCGCAGAGAGCGTGATTGATGCGCATTCTTTTCGATGTATTCTTTTTCTCGCAGTTTGTTGAGGTAGAAAGAGACCTGCGATGTCGATGACACGTTGATGCGATCTCCAATTTCACGTATGGAGGGGGGGAAGCCGTTCTCTTCCTGATAATTGTTGAGAAAATCCAGGATTGTTTCCAATATCCGTTGCATATTCTTACTGGACCGAGGCATAAGGAATTCCTTTCTATGATTCCATTGCTTTCTTGCTATCGTGACAATTTCATCTCAAATTAGCAATTAAATTCTATTATATTTATCATTAGTATAGCGGAACAAACGTTCTATGTCAATTGTTTTTGAGCGGATCTCCTTATTTGTGAAAAAACATTGCATATATTGACAGGTATTTGATTCAAAAATGGCTTGGGAGCAGGTGTAAGTGAGGGCTATGGAAAATGAAATTGTAGAATAATCTGAAGTCAAGTTGTGATTTGCTTTGCTTGACCAGAAACAAGGTTATAATAGTTTGAATGTATCACGCTTTGAGGAGTTCAACTATGCCGATTTATGAGTATCACTGCCAGGAATGTGGAAAAGAGTTCGAAAAACGTATGTCATTCACCCAGTCAGATGATATCCCTGTCTGTCCTTTCTGCGAAAGCGAAAAGACGAACAAGAAACTCTCTCTGTTCTGTGCACCAGGGGTGTCTGGCGGGAATGGCGGTGGTTGCGCCAGTTGTGCGGGCGGTTCTTGCAACACCTGCGGTGGTTGATGAACTTCCCTGATGGGGGTGGATAGAAAGTTAATGGATATGTGATGGTTTATGTCGAATCTTGTTGTTTTGTACGGTCCTCCTGAAACAGGTAAGTCCAGTTTTCTTGAACAACTGGTTCATTATTACCATACCCTGGGGTTGGAAGTACACGGGTTGATTTCACCAGCTATCCTTTATGAGAATATCAAAACCGGTATACGTGCGAAAGATATTTCTACCGGTGAAACCCGTTTTTTGGCAGCAAAGCGCCCGGTGCCGCTGACTGATACCAGCAAATTAGGTTATGTATTTAATGAACAAACCGTGGCTTGGGGCAACGAAGTGCTCTCCTCCAGTGTGCCAACCGAGGTGCTGATCATTGATGAGATCGGACCGCTTGAGCTGAAATTGAACAAGGGGTGGGCCAATGCACTGGATTGCATTCGCGGGCGCAGTTATCAACTGGCGATCGTGGTGCTGCGGGAGTCGCTCCATGACGAGATTCGGAACAAATGGCCGGTGGCTGAATGGCTACTATTTCAACAGGGGATGAAGGTTAACCGCTTTGACCGCTATTTTCACGAAACCAGAACCTGACGGCGGCGTTGTTAATGCCTGACAATAGCCAGCATGAAGTGATTCGATCGGCAAGCTTGCTCGATCCGGCTTTGTTATCAATCAACCACAAAGATCGAGAGTTATTAATAAGGCTGGCGGAGGTTTACCGCCGGTTTGCTAATGATCCGCTTGAGATCGAGAAACAAACGCTGCAGCGCCGCAAGAATAATCTGGATTGGGTGCGGCCGCTGGTGATTTGTTTTCCGGAGATAAGCTGGCGTGAGATCATACGGGATGAGGATCTGGTTTGCGAAGGGGAGATTGCCCGCGGATGGGAGCGAAAACTGCGGCAGTTGATTTTCACGGCAGAGACGAGATCGGATGAATGCCTTCCAGACAGTTTTACTATAGGTTTTGTACATGGTGAACTGGAGTGGGGCATCCGTATGCATCAGATCGGCGACCTGCATGCGGGTTCTTATCGCTGGGAAGCACCTATCCAAAAACCAGAAGATATCAATAACATGAATCTGCCTACCATGGAGGTGGATTTTACCGGTTCTGATGCTCTTCTTGCCCTGGCAGAAGATGTGTTCGCTGGTGTCCTGCCTGTGAAGCGCAAAGAAGCCTGGTTCTGGACCACCGGGCTGACGCAAACCTTTATCCATTTGCGCGGGTTGGAACAAATGATGTTCGATATGATGGACAATCCTGCCTTTGTGCATGCATTAATGGCACTGTTGGCAGAGGGCACAGGCATGTTTTTGGATGAACTGGAGAAAAAGGGGCTTTTGTTTCCCAACTGTGATATTGCTTATTGCGGATCAGGCGGGCTGGGGTTGACCGATGCTCTGCCACAGCATGATTATGCTGGTATTGTCAGGCTACGCGATCAGTGGGGATTTTCGGAAAGTCAGGAGACAGTGGGGGTCTCGCCGCGTATGTTTGCTGAATTCATCCTGCCATATCAGACCCCATTGCTGGAAAAATTCGGTCTCACTTATTATGGCTGCTGCGAACCGGTGGATCAACGCTGGAAGTATTTGAGCAAGATTCCCAATCTGCGGCGGGTTTCGGTTTCGCCCTGGTCAGAACGTAAGAAAATGGCGGACTTTTTGAGGCAGGAGTATGTATTTTGCGTGAAACCAAACCCGGCCTTGTTGGCTTTTGATCATTTCCCTGAAGAGGAAATCAGACAGTATGTGCGTGAAACTCTGGCGATTGCTGGTGAGTGCCATTTAGAGTTCATTTTAAAAGATGTCACAACGGTCAGGCAACAACCAGAACGCATCATCAGTTGGGTAAGAATCGTCAAAGAAGAAATTCTGGGTTGAAGGTTGTTAGATTCCTGCCAGATTCAGTAGATCGGTCATTAAACCTAAGGCGGTGATTTCAGCGCCAGCGCCGGCACCAGCGATCATGAGCGGTATGTGATTGTGTACACGCGAGTGGATCATAAGTTTGTTGGCGGTGTTATCGAGCAGTCCATATTCGCTGTCACGGGCCACCGCCTTCAACTGGCAGTAACCTCCATTCGGGCCAACAGCGGATACGTAGCGCAGAGTCATGGATTCGGCCATGGCTTGCTGGCGTAACTGCTGGGTGTATCCATTCAGGCGTTTCAATCGTTGAAAGAACTGGTCCTTGGTGTATGCATGGAATTCTTCGGGGTAGAGACTTTCCACATCGATATCGTCGAGTTCCAATGGCCAGCCGACGGTGCGTGCCATTATCAAGGCTTTTCGGGCTGTATCCATCCCGTTGAGGTCGTCACGCGGATCAGGTTCTGTGTATCCTAACATATGTGCGTTTTCGATGGCCTGGGCGTAGGAAAGGTCTTGTTCCATCTCAGAAAAAATGTAATTCAAAGTGCCGCTCAGGCAGCCCTCGATATACTCGACATCATCAAAACCACTCACCAGGTTTCGTAACGCCGCAATAACAGGTGTTCCGGCACACACCGTTGATTCATAGCCTACATTCGCAGAAGAAAAGAATGGTTCTGCAACCGGCCAGGGCTGTACCAGATTGTTTTTGTTGCACATCACCAATGAACAACCCTTTTTCAAGCCTGTTAACAACACCGGATAGAGGGCTTGGGCACTACTTGTATCGACCAGGATGGTGTTAAGGCCAAAATATTGGGCAATGGCAGCAGCGTTATTGGAATCAGGAAGTGTTCGTAAGGGGCTTCCCTCATTCTTTATATTGATGATGTTGCGTAATTGTTCCGGTGTAAAACCAGCAGCATTGTGAACATAGCCAGAACTATCAACAATAGCTGTGATGCGCAACGGCAGATAATACCTGTCTATGGCATTCATCAGTTGCTCACAAAGTGCTTGACCGATCTTGCCGGGTCCGAAAAGGATGATATCTTTTTTGTCTGTCATGCCAATCCCTGCGTGATTCATTCTTGTTCCGTGTCTGTATTCTAACACTGACTTTATATTTAGAAAATAGGTGCTTCTGAAAGCGAGTAGCGTGGTAGAATATTTTGGAATTCACCAATCAATCGAAGGGACCAGACATGGAAAAGGTATCGCAGAATGCGAATAATTCGTCGCAAAAAATTAAGACATTGTTAGCACTTGCCTTTGGTTACTTTATTGATCAGGGGGAGGGTCAGGCGATGTCTGTCCTCTTTCCTGTGCTTCAAAAACTTTGGGGGCTTTCGTATAGCAACCTGGGTTTGATCGGCACCATCCGCAGTTTGTTACAGGCACTCAGCTCGCCTTTTTGGGGGTTCGCGGCGGATCGAATGTCACGCAAGAAGGTAATTATCTTTGGTACAGGCATCTGGGGCATCTGGACTGCGGTATGCGGTTTGACCCAGAATTTCGGGCAGCTGCTGGTGATTCGGGCAATTTCGGGACTGGGTTTGGGCTGTCTTCTGCCAGCCACTTTTTCATTGATGTCAGACATGTTCCCCCCAAAGCAGCGCGGCAAGGCGTTGGGCATCATGGAAGCCATTGGTGTGTTGGGCATTATCATAAGCACAGTGTCTTTGGGCATGTTGGCAACCGAGACTTTGTGGCGCTATGGGTTTTTCCTGTTGGGCGGAATGAGCATGGTGACCGGTCTTGTGGTGTGGATTCTGGTCAAGGAGCCTGTGAGAGGCGCAGCAGAACCTGAGTTGAAGGGCATCATCACGGAAGAAGCTGCCAGTAAATACCGTGCGCAATTCAAAGATGTGTTCCGTGTTCTGCGCATTCCCACCATCTGGGTGGCAATCTTGCAGGGTCTGGCGGGAACCATGCCCTGGGTGGTGATGGGGTTGTATTTCATCACCTGGTTAGAAAATGACCGCGGCTTGCCTGTGCAAACCGCCTCGATTGTCTTTGCGGCGATTGTGCTGGGCACAGCCGCCAGCAATGTGATCGGCGGTTTTTTGGGAGATTGGGCAGAAAGCAAAAGCCCTAAATACGGACGTGTGGTGGTCGGACAGGTGTCCATTGTGGCCGGCATTCCGATGTCTTATGTGCTGCTGACCCAAACTGAGGGTTGGCCTTTGGGATGGTTCATGGTGTGGTGTTTGTTGACGGCTTTGTTGATCAGCTGGCCGGGAAAAGGCGCTAAAGAGCCGATGATGCAGGGCGCTGTTCCACCAGAGTTACGCTCCACGGCTTTTGCGATGACAACTTTTGTGGAAAGCGGATTCGCAGCGTTGGTTGCCTTGTTCGCCGGCCAGCTGGCCGATCGAATTGGGTTGACGGAAGCGATGGTGTGGACTATCCCGGTTCCGTGGGTCATCTGCGCGCTATTCTTTACCCTGTTCTATTGGGCATATCCACGCGATGCGCAAAAATTGCGTGACCAGATGGCGCAGCGGGCTATCGAAATCGAAGCGGGATAAGAATCATCTACCGATATTATTGATTCCCGCCCCATCTTTATGCTCGATGATGGTGCCGCCTTGTTTAGGCGTAAGATTGCGAGGGGGAGGTTCGACCTTACTCCGCTAAATCGGTGATAAAATTGCTGAAGCAGGACGGTTCATTGTAAGAATCCCAGAATCAGTGACCCTGCAGAAAATCCATCTTGACGATACCATTTCTTATGAGGCGTTGTGAACGACAAAGATCCGCTGGTCGGTAAAATATTCGGTGGATACCGGATTACAGAAAAAATTGCGCAAGGCGGTATGGCCGCGGTCTATCGCGGCGTTGATCGGCGTCTGGGGCGTGATGTCGCCATTAAGCTGGTGTTGGGCGGCCGACAATATTCAGAGGTATTTCTGAAGCGATTCCGCCGGGAAATTCGTGCATTAGGCAAGCTGATGCATCCCCATATCGTTCCATTATTGGATTTTGGCAGCATTCACGGTGTTCCTTACCTGGTGATGCCCTATCTCTCAGGTGGTACGATTCAAGAGATGATCGGCAAGGTGTGGGATTGGTATGATGCTGCTCAGATCATTATCCCGATCGGTCAGTCGATTGCTTACGCTCATAGCAATGGCATTATTCATCGTGATATTAAACCCGCCAATATTCTGCTGACAGAATCGGGTGAACCGATGTTGTCAGATTTCGGTTTGATGAAAATGCTGAAGGAAGAACAATCCGCCGATCTGACCGGCAGCGGTATGGTGGGTACGCCGGACTTTATGGCGCCTGAGCAATGGGTGGGCGAAGCGGTGCCGCAAACAGACATCTATGCATTGGGCATCATCTTCTATGTGATGATCACCGGACATTTGCCTTACGAAGCTGCCAGTGCGCCTGAGATCATGTTCAAACATATATCTGAATCGCATGTGCCGCCAAGAAAGCATGTGCCAGATATTCCCATTGAAGTAGAAATGGTGATTGAGCGTGCGCTGCGCAAAGATTACCAAAAACGCTACGCAACCATGGCTGAATTTGTGACCGAGGTGGAACAACTGACCAATCGCCTGCACTCCCGCGAAATGGCTAATAATTCGAAATCTGTTTCGCGCAGGTCGGGGAAGGTGGGGAAATTTCAATGGATGGCGTTCAAACTGCGACTGCGCAGCCTGCCAACCTGGGTGTGGGCAGGTGTGGTGTTCTTTATTCTGGCGTTTGTTGGGATTCTGTCACTGTACTTCATCAGCCAGAACTTTATCAATTGGCAAGATAGTGTGGCCACTGCCCAGGCTGTCAGTGTAAACACGACCACACCGGACCAACTGGCGTTGGTGAATGAGCCACAGGTGACGGAAACAGCAACTATCACGGCAACGACACAACCGACCCGCACAACCGCATCAACCAGGCAACCCCTGCCTTCGACCTCTACCAGTACTGCGGCCGTGACTATTACGCCGACCAATAGTCCGTCGGCGACCAAAGACCTGTCATTGGAAATCGGTTCCACCAAAGTTTCACCGGTAGACGAGATGTTGATGATGTATATTCCTGAAGGATTATTTGAGATGGGTGCACGGGACGAAGATGAAGAAGCCAAAGACGATGAAAAACCCCGCCACACAGTCTATCTGGATGCTTTCTGGATGGATCAGACTGAGGTAACTGTCGGCCAGTACATGCAATGTGTGGATGCAGGCGCCTGCCCCAAACCGATCAAGATCGATTCAAGGACACGAGGTTTTTATTTTGGCAATGAACCTTTTTTGAATCATCCTGTGATCAATGTGAACTGGTATCAGGCCAATGACTATTGCCTTTGGGCAGGTCGCAGGCTGCCAACGGAAGCTGAGTGGGAAAAGGCGGCCACAAGCCAGCAGGAAAATGGCCTGTATCCGTGGGGCTCTCGCCTGGATTGTTCTTTGGCGAATTACTTCCAGGGTCCCGGAGGCTGCAAAGGTGATACCAATCCGGTGGATGAATATCAGAATGGGGCCAGCCTGTATGGTGTCTTGGGGTTGGCAGGCAATGTGTGGGAATGGGTTTCGGATTGGTACGATGCAGAGTATTACAGCAAATCACCAGAAGAGAATCCCAAGGGACCCAATTTAGGCACCTACAATGTCACCCGGGGAGGTACATTCAGTCAAGCACCATCCGCATTGCGAATCACCAATCGAGGTCTCAATGCACCGAATGTGTATAGAGATAACGGTGGATTCCGCTGTGTAATGGATGCAGAGTAGTATATAAGCCGTATAACGATTGTATCGTTAGAAAACATTGAGAAAGCCACCCGGATAACCTGCAGGCGGTAATGCTAATTTATAATTGATCGTGATGAAAAAAAGCAATTACATAGTGTCAGTAGCTAACAAGGTGCTGGTATGCTGGGTGATGCTGGCGCTGGTTGTCAGCGGATGCCAGATCATGGAACTGCCTGATGTGGCTGCGCTGCCGGATCAGACAGGTCAACCCACCACTGCTCCCAGTCCGTTGCCGGAAGTGACTTTGCCCGCGCAGCGTCCGCAATATGGTCCGGGTGAATTGGTGGATTATATCGCACAGAGCGGCGACAACCTGCCTGCGCTGGCGGCACATTTTAACACCACAATCGATGAAATCCGCGGGGCAAATCCGATCATCCCTGCCGATGCCACTACTTTGCCGCCAGGTATGCCGATGCAAATACCTATCTATTATCGTCCCTTGTGGGGTTCTTCTTTTAAAATTATACCGGACAGCGCCTTCGTGAATGGCCCGGATACTGTCGGCTTTGACACAGCCGCATTTGTAGCGCAGCAGGATGGCTGGTTGAAAAATGAAACTGATTTTACAACCGGCAGGAATTTAACTGGTGGTGAGATTGTCCAACAGGTAGCCGACAACTATTCCATCAACCCAAAACTATTGCTGGCGTTGCTCGAGTATGAAACAGGCGCACTCAGCAATCCTGACCGCCCCGATGTAACCTCAGGTAACTTATTCGGCTTTGGTGATCGACAACGAACGCGTTTGATCCTTCAACTGAACCAGCTGGCAAACATATTGAACAACAGCTATTATGGCTGGCGTGAAGGTTCGCTGGTGTCATTCACCCATCGTTCTGATGGACGACTTGAATATGGCGATCCCTGGTTGAATGCAGGAACTGTTGCCCTACACCATACCTTTGCGCAGACCATGCCATATGACCAGTATCGGGTTGCGATCTCAGACCAGGGGTTATACCGTGTATACACGGAGTTGTTTGGAGAACCGTTTGAGAATGCAATAGATATCATCCCCGGCAGTTTACAGCAGCCGGCATTTCAATTGCCTTTTGAAGGGCAGATTCCGTGGACATATACCGGCGGTCCGCACGCAGCCTGGGGAGACGGACAACCCTGGGCAGCCATAGACTTTGCGCCACCGGGTATCAGTGGATGCAGCCCCTCTGGTGATTGGATCACAGCGGTGGCGGATGGGGTGGTTGCCCGAGTCGATACAGGCCTGGTGGTGCTTGATCTGGATGGTGATGGCGATGAACGCACCGGATGGGTGTTATTGTACATGCATGTCGCCAGCCATAATCGCGTAAGGTTGGGTCAGGAAGTGAAACGCGGGACTGCCATCGGTCATCCATCCTGCGAGGGCGGTACATCCACAGGGACGCACGTTCATATTGCCCGCAAGTACAACGGTGAATGGATTCTGGCAAGCGGGCCGCTGGCATTCAACCTGGAGGGTTGGGTGGTGGAGAGCGGGAGCGAGGCTTATCTGGGCAGAATGGTGAGATATAGTGAGGTGGTGATTGCGACCGACTTTTCAGGCGCACAAAGCCGGATTGTTTCTGCTGGTCTGGCTGAGTAGCTTATTGGTATCCTCAGCCTGTCAGAAACAGGCGCAATTATTTATACCAACAGCGACTCCTACCATACTGGCAACGACAGCAGTAACGGAGCAGCCAATGGCTGCGGTTACTGCTACGATGACACCCACGGTCGTTTCCACGAGCACTATCACGCCTACCGTGATGGCTGGGAATGAAATCATCGAAGCCAGCCCAACGCCTTCACTATCAACTGCTGAAGCAAGTTGGTTTCTACAACTGCCTGTCACTGTCGGTGAAGGCATTCGTTACGGTCGTGTGATTGTTTCCCCAGCCATTCTTTATCCAGATGCAGAGATGGCAGCCCGCAGACAGAATCCATCACGCACTTTTCCGAATGAGGAGGTATATCTCACTTTCAGAGATGAACTTACCCTGGAGGGTAGCACTTACTATGAGGTGATGGAGGACGGGTGGATCGCTGCCAGTGACATTGAGGAGCTGTTTCCTTCTGACTACCACGGTATTCAGATTGTCTCATTTCCGCAGGGCGGGTTTGGTTGGATGGTGGATGATGGCTTTTCGTACCAGTCACCACCGTCAGAAGACAGACAGCGCAGGCGCGGTGCTTACCTGACCAGGTATTCTTTGCATGAAGTGTATGACATGGCCATACAGGAGGATGGCGAACGGTGGTATAAAATCGGCGATCAACGATGGGTGGCTGAAGGGGATTTCTCCTATGTATCTTTGCGGGAAGGGAATCCGACCATGAATCAGCGGCCACGCTGGATCGAGGTCAATTTGAGCCAGCAAAACCTGGTGGTTTACGAAGATGAAACCCCGATTTTTGCTGCCCTGGTATCCACCGGCAGAGAGCCGGCATGGACGGGGGAAGGCGCTTATACTATCTATAACAAGATTGACATGCATCCATTGATCAGCCCTGACCCGGTTGCGATCGGTGATTATTACCTGGAGGATGTACCATATCTGCTCTATTATCAGGGTTCCTGGGCAATTCATTCTGCGTATTGGCATGATGAATTTGGCAAACCCAACAGCCATGGATGTGTGAACCTCAGTCTGTCAGATGCCGCCTGGTTGTTTGCCTGGGCGCAAGAGGGGGATTGGGTTATCCTGTATCGTGAATAGGGCAATGTTATAATGACCTCTACTATGAAAAAGACGATTCGTATTAAAGGATGGTGGGTGGCGGTTGCTTTTGTGGTGGTAGCCGGTTTGTTCTTAACCAGCACCAGCCTGCGAGAGCGTATTTATTGGAAATTAAGCGAGTGGTATTCAGATATCTATTATACGGTCAAGCCACCCGAGCAGGTGGTTTTTGTGCCCCAGGAAGCAGCAGTGATCGTCAAACCATCACTGACGCCAACCAAAACCAGCACCGTTGTCATTGTGGGAGATGAAAACAATGAAATCCTGATTGAAACCCCTGAGGCGATTCTGCTTCCCACCATGACCCCGACACCGCTGCCTGAACGGGTCATTTTGGAGGGTGTTACTTATGTCGACCAACATGGGTTGTGGAATTATTGCGCTCCCGCCAATCTCTCCATGGCTTTGTCCTATTGGGGTTGGCATATATCGCGGGAAGAGATAGGCCCTTATTTGAAGCCTGAGCCAAAAGACCGCAACGTGATGCCGTATGAAATGGTTAGTTACGTTACAAATGAAACCAACCTGGGGGCGGTTGAACGATATGGCGGAGACATTGATTTGCTGAAGAGACTGGTGGCAGGCGGTTTTCCGGTGTTAATTGAGTTGGGGGTGTACAATCCCCGTTCGCCTGGTTCCAGCCAGATCGTATGGATGGGGCATTACAACCTGGTGGTTGGCTATGACAAGGGATTGGAAACTTTTTATGTCCATGACAGTTATCTGTCGCCGACCTATGGATATGAACTCTTTCTGCCGCTTTCCTACGATGACTTAATCGGTCAATGGCGCAGTTTTAATTACATCTTTCTGGTGGTATATGATGTCAGCCGGCAGGACGATCTTTATGCCATTTTGGGCGATTACCTTGACCCAAACTGGTCATATAAGAAGGCTGAATTGACGGCTTTGCAGGAGATTGATGTGCTTCAAGGAGAAGACCTTTTCTTTGCCAGTTTTAACTACGGCAACAGCCTGAGGTTGCAATTTGACTATGGCCCGGCCTCACTGGCTTTTGACCAGGCGTTTGTCGTGTATGCAGAATTGGACCCAAACCGGCGTCCGTGGCGCATGATGTGGTATCAAACCGGCCCCTATTTTGCCTATTTTTACTCAGGCCGATATCAGGATGTGATTGACCTGGCAACCAATACCATTGATGGCGCCAGTGAACCGTTTATTGAAGAAACATGGTATTGGCGAGGGCAGGCAAGACTGGCATTGGGGAATGAAGCTGGCGCTGTGGAAGACTTTCGTGAAAGTTTGAAGTATCACCCGGGTTTTGGACCCAGTGTGCAGGCGTTAAGGTTATTGGGATATGAACCTTAACCGCCGTGTTCATCGCAATGAGCGTTGGGGGCGGGTCTTTATCCTGTTGATTTTGCTGATGATCAGTTTGGTCGCAGTAGACCAGATGGTGGGATTGCAAGGGTTATTCACCGAACCAGACGTTACCGAGGAGGTCACCCCTGCCATCACCGTTTCTCCAGAGGCGATACTGCCAACGGTAGAAGAATATACATTTGTTCGGCCTACGGTGTTACCGCCAACCGCCACTGCCACCCTGGTACCCTCGCCAACCCCGACACCATTTCTCGAACCGATCCTGATCACTATTCAGGATGAGATAGAAATTGACCGTTCTGTGTTTGTTGGCGGTGCGATGAATATCACTGCATTATGCCGGGCGCCGATGAAAAACTCCCAGTATGTGTCATATGACCTGACCACCAATCGTTACCGGGCGTTGACGGAAGCGCAGCCTTATCTTAGCCTGCCGGGCGGTGAATTGTTGGCGCTGCGTGACGGTTTGACCCAAAGAAATTTGCCAGCTGATTTTTTGGATGCCTTGGAACTGCCGCCGCAATGGCGACAGGATCTTCAATATGAAGTGCTTGCGATTTCTTCTCTGCGGGATGCGGTTGTCATTTACCGCTGGCCGGCGGAAGATCGGGGAATCTATTGGTTGGTGCAAGGCGGTGAAACCCCTTTTTTATTGTACAGGGTGACAGGTTCTCTTGAGCAAGCCCATTTTTATGAACAACATGACAAATTGGTTTTGCGTGTGGTGGGTACCGATAGAGCCAGTGACCTGGCAGTGATTGATGTTGTTACCGGAACCATCAATCTGATAACAGAATTTCAGCCGCTGGATGCTTTTGGCGGGGTGATATCGTTTGATGGCGAGCAACTGGCTTATTGGACCGAAGAAGGCATCTGGATTCTGCGTTTGGATGGCACTTTTGGGGCGTTGCTATTTCGCGATGCCAGCCAGCCGGCGTGGTCGCCCTCAGGTGAAGCTGTGGCCATGGTGCAAGATGGATTACTGCGCATAGGCATAATTGATAGCACAGACGAGGAAGAAAACTTTCTGCCAGCCAATATCACCGCCCAGCAGCCATTGTGGTCGCCGGGTGGTAATCATATTTTTTACTGGCAGCGGCAGCGCAATGATTGCCTGCTTTACTCCTGGAATATATTGAATAATGAAGCGCGTGAGGTCTTACGCACCCAAAATCAACTGTGCTTTTCAGAAACTGCCCCGCGCTGGTCGCCGGATGGAACCTGGCTGATCACGTCCTTGCCAGTTACCAGCCGGTCAGGCGACACCAGCGGTGATATCCTGTGTTCGGTCAATGAAAACACTTGCCGGTTTCTGAGCATGTATCAGGGCGATTTTCCCTGTCAGAATACGCGCTGGACCAATCTCCTACAACCCTATGAATGGACGTTTGACACCAGCACTGATGGCTGGTTTGTAGTGCAGGAGTTGTCGATATTACGAGTCGAGGAAGGAAACCTGAAGACAACGACACAGGGCGAATTGTCATTATTGGGCAGCCCAACCCAACTGGGGATAAATGCCTCACAGTACACAACCCTGGAAATCATCATGAGGGTTTCAGGCGGAGAGAATGCGCGGGTGTTGTTTGTGACCCGTGAAGATCCCATTATCAGCCCAGCGAAATCCTTCACGTTTCCAGTTATTGCAGACAATGCCATGCACCGTTATGTCATTGACCTGCGTGAGTTCAGCCGCTGGCAGGGGGTGGTGAACAGCCTGCGCTTGCGTGCCAGTGATGCGGCCGGTGTGCTGGTCGAGATTGAATCGGTGCGCTTGTTTGGAACCGAAGGAATTCTTGAGTAAACAGAGACCTAATCGCAGCAACCGCATTCGATCTGGATCTTTTGATAATCCTCGGCGATAGACACACTTCCGTGGAAGATCGCCTGCGCTTCTTCCTTCAATGTTAGCAATTCAGCGCCTCGTGCTTCATAGTGGATTAAGTAGAGGTGTTCTGCGCCAATGCGGCTGGCTATTTTGGCCGCCTGGGCGGCGGAGGAGTGACCCAAACCGGCTCCTGTCGCTTCATGAATGACGATGTCTGCCCCGGTGGCGAGATTTACAAACGAATCACACGGTTCGGTGTCGCTGGAATAGGCGATTGATTTTTCACAGGCAAGAAAATCAAAGCGCAGCGCGTTGGTGGGCAGAAAATGATTGACAAAGGTGCTGGTCACTCGCAGATGGTCAGTCTCTATCAAGGTTGAGATGTGGTCAGGGGATCCATTGATGGTCACAAATTCGACCGGGTAGAAGTTTGGCCAATCCTGCCAGCCTGAATTATCCATCAATTGTTGCACACTGTTGAGGGTATGCTGGTTGGCGTAGATGGTCAGGGGCGCTGTACGGTGGGTCAACCACATGTTCATCAGCAGCAAGGATACACCGCCGGCATGGTCGGGGTGAAAATGGGTCAGGATCAGTTCAGTGATATGGTCAGGGGGGATTTCGAGGTGCAGCATACGTTGAATGATGTCACCCGGACAGTCAATCAAGATGTTGTGGCGATCGATGCTTAGCAACATGTGGGTGTTGCCGTGGGCAAGATCGGGGATTGAATTGGATGTGCCTAAGAAACGTAATGTCGCCATGTGAATTCTCTTTAATTTCTTAAAATTGTACCTTAACTCCTGCTATTGGTATAACCATAAAACCAGTTGAGGTGTTATGAAAGCCTCGATGAATGCCGCCAGAACGAACAAAGGCATACAGATGCCAAGTGTGATCTTGAACCAGACCGCAATTGACTCGATCCACACCTCCCCGATACCTTTCTGTTTGGAGGGTGCCAACAGAACTGCCACTGCATGCAAGGTGGCGGCGGTCGCCAGCAGCAGCGCGGGCAGTTCGAGTATGCCATGCGGCAGAATCAATGCCAGGAGATAACCGGCAGGAATGCCGCTGCTGATCAGCCCATTGAACAAGTAACCGACGGCAGCAAAGGTAACCAGGGCGGGCGCGATGCCTGCAACCCCAAAGGATATTGATCCCAGAAAGCCGGCGATAAGGATGGCACGGATATTCTGCAGGATGATGAGAGCCACCGAGGCCTTTGACAGATAGGTGAGTTCAACGATGCTGCGCAGGTTTTCATTCAGTTCGTCGAGGGAGGAGACCTCTACAGGAAAGCTGAATACAGAAACCATCCGCCAGCCGATGGCAAGCCCGGCAGCAGAGAAAATGAGGGCAATGACAATGCCATAGCGCATTTTTTTCAGCGCAGGAAAAACTTCCTGGCGGTACCAGCTGAACAACCCGGCGGTGTTGCCTTTGAAGGAACGCCAGAAGGTCTGCCAAATCCATTTGAGGTTGAGGATGTCAATTTCCCTGCCCAGCAACTTTTCACGGGCAAAATGAGAGATGCCCACTCGTATCAGCATGTAACTGAGCACCAGCAGGGCAACCACCATCCACCACAGGTCATTCACATTCTTACCCCAGAACATGATGAAGGCTTCAATTTGGATCAGAAACGCTGATGGTATGATGATGAAACTGGCGAGTAAATTGGCCGCCCGCACGGAGGTTGCCTGGGCAGAGACAACCACAGCACCGCTGACCATCATAATTGCCTGGACGATGGTCAACACGAACACCATCACGATGGTGGAGGTTTCGGGCAATGGTATTTTCTGCAGGATCAGACCGATCAAATAGACGCTCATCCCCAGAAAGCTGCCCACCAGGGGTGGTACGGTTGAGGCGAGCATTTTGCCGAAGTAGAGCTGCCAATCTTTGAGCGGTGAATCCAGCAGCGGTTCGATGGAACCGCGTTCTTTTTCGCCGACGAAAGTGTCCAGCGAAATCACCAGGCTGATGGAGATCGGGAAGAAACCGACGATCATCAATAGCAAGGGTATCAATCGCTCCGCAACGATGACCGCACCATATTGCTCAACAAAATTGAGCATCTGGCGTACAGCGTAATTCATCAGGTAAGGGAAGAAGGCGGTCAGAAACACGATAGGGAATACCACCCGCCAGTCACGGAATTGATCTTTGACTTCGCGGCGGGTGATCAGCCAGGCTGGCCAGATTTCGGCTTTGACATGGTTGAAGGAGTTGTGCAATGCGGCCATGTCAGGATTCCTTCTCGGTGTTCATAGATACCACCTGTAGGTAGGCTTGCTCAAGTGAGCGATTGACCTCTTTGCATTCGATAACCGATACACCCTGGCCGATCAGTTCAGACAGTAACAGCGGGGTTTGCTGTGGTGGATCTTCAATCGAAAAAGTCAGTGTGTGGTCATCTTGGGATGTCAATCGAATGCCGGGAAGTTGGGCGGTATAGGCCCATTGATAGGGAGCGTGGGTATAGCGCACAAGATATTGTGTCTGACCCACCATTTGCGTTTTCAATTCAGCAGGTGTGGCATTGTGGAGGATTTTTCCATTGTGAATGATGGCGATGCGGTCAGCCAGTTCTTCGGCTTCGTTTAGGTTATGGGTGCAGAGCACAATGGCGCGATCTTCACTGCGCAATTGAAGGATGGCATCTCGCACCATGCGAGCGCTGGCCGGGTCCATGGCGGAGGTGGGTTCATCCAGCAGCAACACCGGTGGATGATGCAGCAATGCCCTGGCGAGAGCCAGCTTCTGGCGCATGCCCTTGGAGTATTCCCCCAATCGTTTGCTGCGAATCTGGTAGAGACCGAATTGGGACAGCAGTTGCTCAATGCGAGGTTGGTAGGTCTTGTGATCCAAACCGTAGAGCTGGGCGAAAAAAGCGAGATAGTTGATGGCATTCATGCGCTGGTATAAGCCGTGATGTTCTGTGAGTACACCCACATTGCGCCTGACCTGGTCAGGATCATTGATCACTGAATATCCTTGAATGGTTGCATCACCAAAGGTCGGCCTGATGATGGAGGTCAACATGCGCACAGTGGTGGTCTTTCCCGCACCATTGGGGCCCAGCAGCACCAGAACCTCGCCCGGATTTACACGGAAATCGATCTGATCAACGGCGACAAAATCATCAAAATGTTTGGTTAACTGTCTTGCTTCAATCATCGACAATGCATTCTTTCGTACCCTGTTTTGTTTATGATACTTGATTCCCCTTGTGAATGCTGCCAGGTAAAACATTAGGATTTGTTTATCTGGCAGGTTGTTTGTTGGAGCGGGATCCCAAAGCCAGCATGATTGCGCAGACAATTGCAAGAAACAACCAGAAAACTCGATTTGCCACAGAAGCAGTGCCGGCATCCAAACGCAAGAATTCAAGCCCGAACATGCCCACTGACAATGCCAACAACAGCAACCAAAAAGACGAGCGCTTTACCATCTTGTCAGTCTTTGTTTTCTCGAGTTGGAAGAACAAGAGAACGTTCAGCCATGACCACAGCGATTGGTACAAGAACAGGGGATGGTAGCGGTCTACTTGCGCGTAGCCCGGCAGGCGGAAGGCTGGATCAATCACAATTGCCCAGGGCAGATTGGTGGGAAGGCCGTAGTTCTGCTGGTTGATGAAGTTGCCCCAGACAATGATGCCGACCAACATGGGAATGACGGGAGCAATGATCCTCAGCCAGGTATTGATGTCCACTTTTTTTCGCAAAATAACCACAAAGAAACCAACTGCGCTGCCGATAAATGCGCCTGGCAGGGCAAAACCGCCCTGCCAGAAAGCGAGAAAATCCAGCGGACTGCTGCGGTAAAAACCGGCAACAATGCCAATTGATTGCGCTGAGGGAGGCGGGAAGGCAGTGTACCACAGGCGGGCACCGAGGATGGCGAAGATGAGCATCAATAGGGCCAAATCCCAAAGAAAGGTAGCAGGTTGTTGGTACTTCCTGGCACGTTTATTTGTAATCCATACTGCCAGCAAGCTGGCAAACACGATCAACAGGCCATAATAGGAGAACGACAGCAAACCAATCTGGATACCAACGCGGGTGAAGGTCATGGCAACCAATGGATCATTGTTGCTGTTTGGCTTGCTTCACCACGGTGATTATCCTTTGCAGGACGGTGATCTGTGAGAGCAGCGCCAAAATGGCAATGCCAATCAGCGGAATCTGGAACACCAGGCTGGTGATGAAGATGAAGAACCGTTCTACGCGGGTGAGGATGCCGACCTTACAGGTGTATTGCACGGCTTCGGCTTTGGCGCGGGCGTAGGAGGTGATCAAACAGCCAGATAACGTTATGAATGTCAGCAGCACGCCCAGTGGCTGTCCTTGCTGCACGAAATACCATCCGAGGGCGGTGAACAAGAAAAATTCCACCATACGGTCCAGGGTTGAATCGAGAAAACCACCCAGGGCAGAAACCGAATTGCTGCGGCGTGCCATGGTGCCGTCCAGCGCGTCAAACATCACCCAGAACAAAGCAACCAGCCCGCCCCAGGTCAGGTATCCCAAGGCGATTAGCACAGCGGCGATCACATTGCCCAAACAGCCTATGACAGTGGCAGCGTTGGGGGTCAAGCCCAATGAAAGGAGCACATCGGCGATACGCCCCAACACAGGCTGTGACCAGCCTCGCAAGCGATCAGTCAGGGTGATGGCTTCTTTTTCTTTATGCATCATCTGTATCTTGCCCGGCAACGGTTTGATGGCTGTCATCCATTTCGTCGTTGTCATCCAATTCTTCATACCTGGTGATAAGGATGTCACGGTCACGTCCGCCGCCATTAGAAGGCCCCAGGATGCCCTCGGCTTCCAGTTGGTCGATCAGTGAGGCGGCGCGTGGATAGCCGATGTGGAATTGGCGCTGCAGCAAAGAGGCATTGGCGCGCCCGGATCGCAGAATAAAGCGCACAGCTTTTTCAAACAGTTCATCGTTTTGGTCTGTTGCGTCTTCGATCATTTCTTCCCAGGGGGCTTCGCTCTCCATCTCTGTTGGCGCTTCTTGTTCATAGAGTTGATGCCAGTAGTCGATGACGTTTTCTATCTCACTGTCTGAGATCAAAATGCCCTGGGCACGGATTGGCGCACGCACTGAAGGATCGACATAGAGCATGTCACCGCTGCCAAGCAAGTCTTCTGCACCGCTGACATCCAGAATGACGCGCGAATCAACCCCGGTGGCGACCTGGAAGGCAATGCGAGCGGGGAAGTTGGCTTTAATCACGCCGGTGACGACATCGGTGCTGGGTCGCTGGGTGGCGACGATCAGATGGATGCCGGTGGCGCGCGCTTTCTGCGCCAGGCGGGTCAGGCTATGTTCAGTTTGTTCAGGCGCAATCATCATCAGGTCGGCCAGTTCATCGATCAAGATGACGATGTTGGGCAATTCCGATTTGTTCTGGCGTTTCATCTTGCGGTTGTAAGCTTCGATATCGCGAGCATGCTGTGCTTCCAGAACGCGGTATCGGTTTTCCATCTCGACCAGCGCCCACCTTAGCACGGTGAGCATGCGTTCCATGTCGGTTTCCACTTTGCCAATCAGGTGAGGAAGTCCATTGAAGCGCACCAACTCTACCATTTTGGGGTCGAGCATGGCAAAACGCAGTTCTGCGGGGCTGTTGTTCATGATGAGGCAGGCGGTGAGTGCTTGCAGGCAGATGGATTTGCCCGAACCGGTGGTGCCGGCGATGAGCAAATGCGGCATGGCGGCCAGGTCGGCGATGACGGCAGCGCCGGATACATCACGGCCGAGGGTCAGCGCCAGCGGGCGGGTTTTGAATTTCTGCCAGGTATCGGTGGTCAACATCGCGCGCAAGCGTACGATGGTTGATTTGGGGTTGGCGACTTCAATGCCGACAAATGAATGCCCGGGCACAGGCGCCTCAATGCGCAGGCGCTCTGCCGAGAGTGCGCGCGCCAGGTCCTGCGAAAGGCTGGAAATTTGCGATATGCGAATTTTTTTGCGCTGAATGGTGCCGTCGGGGCGGTGCACCTCAGTGAAACCGGGTTCGACCGCATATTGGGTTACAGTGGGACCGATGCGATAGCCAACCACACGTGCTGGGATGTGGAACTCTTCGAGGGTTCTTTCAATTAGCAGGGCTGTGTGGCGGATGTGCTGCTCATCATTGACGTATTCACTTTCATCAAGCAATAAGTCAAGCGGCGGCAGGTTGCCGGGCCGAAATACCGGTGTCTGCTCTTTTTCTTTGACATTGATATCCGCTTTTGCCGTAGGTGCAGAAACCGCAGCAGTTTGGGTTTGGTCCGTTCCCACATTGACAGTCGGAAACTGGCGTGCGGGGTGATTGCTTGTCACCTGATCCTCGCTCCATTGATCGAGCCAGGTGAGGATTGCCTTCAGCAACCCGGTGGTAGAGAAGAAAAGGAACATTACCAGAGCGATCAGCAGCAGGGCAGCCAGTAAGGGTGGCAGGAGGAACAACAATAGCTCTGCCAGTCCCCAGCCCACGATACCGCCGTGCATGCCTTGCAGCGCTTCCGGCAAAGAATGTTGGTTGAGGATTGAGAGCAGCGGCAGAAGGCAGACAGCTATCAACTCGATCAGGATGATTTTGCCCAATTTGATCTTTCGGTCTGGATGGATGGTGATTCTGAGCGAATCGATCCCCAGCGCAAAGAAGCCGATCAGGACAAAGTAGCTGCCCCAGCCGAACAACCTGCGCAAGAAGGCTGTATAATTCGCCAGCAGATAACCAGTGTTCCATTCAAGCAAGCCGATCAGGCTGATGAATGCCAGTGTGATCATCAGCCATCCGAAGATATCCCAACGATACCGCGCAAATGGAAAGGAAAATCGCCCATCCCGCGTATCAATGAGAGTGAGGTCAGTTTTCTGGGTGTTTAATTGTGCTTTGTTGTTTTTTTGTGTCATTCGATGGCGACCAGACCCAGGCCAAGTCGATGGCGGTCTGTGTCGATATGTAGTATTTTAACGGTAACTGCCGTTCCAGGTGTAATGGAATCCTGGGGGTTTTGGGTCATAAAGAATTTTGACAGTGACGAGACGTGAATAAGGCCCTCGATGCCCTCTTCCAGGCGCGCGAACGCGCCATAATGAGCCACGGAGGTGATCATCGCTGAAGTTTGTTCGCCCAGGTGGTATCTTTGGGCAACTGACTCCCACGGATTGGGTTGCAGGCGTTTCAGACTGAGAGCGATACGACCGCTCTGTTCGTTGATCTGAAGCACTTTCACCTGGACGGTGTCACCGATGGTGACATGGTCGGCAGCGTTTTTCACCCTGCCCCACGAAAGTTCAGAGATATGGATCAGGCCTTCTACCCCGCCCAAATCAACAAACACGCCAAAGTCGGTGATGTTGGTGACCTTGCCGCTAACCAGGTGCCCGGGTTCGAGGCTCGAAAACACGTTGTTGCGCTGGCCTTCACCAGCCAATGCCGCTCTTTCTGAAAAAACGATACGCCGCTGCTGCTGACTGCATTCGATCACCTTCAGTTGAATGGGTTGATCGAGGTAGCTCATTAAGATGGCATAGCGTTCATCTTCATCGTCAATACCGGCTAATTTGTTGAGGTGTGATACCGGGACAAATCCCTGAATGTTTTCGCCATCCACCAACAAACCGCCACGATTGTACCCTGATGGCATCAGTTCAATGATGGCATCTTTGGCATACAGTTCTTCAACAAAAACCCAATCCACTTTTTCAAGATCGAAGCTATATTCCGTGTTGTGATCGTGGTAGAGTTCTGATGACTCCGCAGTTGCGTCTTCCTCCATTATGGAGGACCACCAGCCTTCATCCATGGCTGATTGTTGGGCTTGATGATTCTTGTTGCTGCTACCAATAATATCCTGATCGTTCATTGTGTTTTCCGCACCTCAAATACCTGTAGATCAATTTAAACCTGCGCGTCTGTAAATCGATGAAAACAAGCAAACGAAACCGCTTCGAGCGGTTGACATTGTTTCTTTCATTTCATTTGCGGGGAATGGCTGTTATCTCTGATTGTTAATCAATCAGCCCACAAGATTGTAATCGTGTGGCTGTTGATTGTACATTCTACCATAATTTTCTACTCCTGCCCGCTATTGTCTCTTTGGTGTACTTTCCCTTCTTTGGTCATGATCACTTTGGTGAGTTCATTGATGGCAATGCGTTGTTTGCGATAGTAATCGGCTTCTGAGAGGCTCAATTGTGCGGCAATTTCGCGTACCTTCATACCTTTCATGAATTTCATGTCAAGGATGTTGTACAGCAGCCATTCATTGGTGTATTGATGGCTTCCCTGCGGGCGCAATTGCTGGATGCCTTCACGCAGAACATTACGTAATTGGTTAGAGCTGGACAATTCGTCATCATCACTGATGGAATCGAGACTGAGCAGCTCATTCAGCGGATTTTCAGTTAATTTGGGACCTCCCCAAAAATGGGTGAGAGCGTTTTTGACCCACTGGGCGACCTCACCAAAATTGGTGTTGGAGGTTTCAAGCAAAGCGCCTTCTTCTTCGTTGAAGCGGGTGATGGCGCGCAGCTGCTGCAAGCGTTCGAGTTCAGGGGTGAGGGCTTGCAGGGAGAGAAAGACACGTTCCTGCGCGCGTCGGTCTTCCAAAGTCATTGAGATTCGTTCTTGCAGCAGGGACAGGCTTTCTGCCTGGTCTTCATCCAGCGAATCGTATTCGAAGCCCTCGATGCCCAACATGCCGATCAATTCTGGCGAATCACCTTCGTTGTCTGCCAGCAGCGAGGCAGTCGAGTGTAAGGGCAGGAGGGTATATTGGTCATAGGCAAGGTGGCTGAGGGATTCGCTGCGCTGTTTGAATAACACAAGTATTTCGGGAAAGAATCGACTGCGCGGTTGGTCACTTGACACACCTGATTGGGCGATCAAGTCCAATTGGGTGTCATTGACATTGGCAACAAAGGCGAAATTGGAGCGAGTCAGGTCGCGAATGGATGCCAGGGTGGTTTCGATCAACTGCTGGACATCCGCATGGGTGAATAAGCGTTCCTGTAGGGTTTCCAACAGCCTGACATCTTTGTGATTAGCGCCATAGAATAGTTTTTGTTCGATCTTTTTTCCATAGATGACGATGAGATATTCAAACAGCAGCACGCAAAAAACCATGCTGATGGGTACCAACGCCGAATAAGGGTTGCCCATGCGATCACCCAAACGGCGCACGATGGTGACAATGCCCAAGGTCAGCACGGCTGTGACAGGCCCTTGCAAGAGCCAGCGCGCCAGACGATTTTTCACTACGCGGTCTGGTTGGGTGACCCCGAAAAAAGCCACCGCATACGCCATGATAACGATAAAAATACCGGTAAAGATGTTAAAAACAAGTGCAAGAAGCCAGAAAACCTGGGGTAACTGGTTGGCGATGTCTGAACTGTAAATGAGATAGGGGAATGAGCCGACACCGAGTGCTAAACTGCTAAATAGCAAATAACTGATACGCCGGCGCGTGGTGGTGGCACGCGTGCGCAGCCTGGCTCGGTAAATGTTGTTGAGGTTGATTAATAGCGTGATGGAATAATACCCAACGAACAAGGCACTCCACACCGTTGGTGTGAAGTGCGGGGCGGGAGATGCATCATGGATGATATCTCCCAGCAAACGTCCCCACACCAGCAATACGGTGAAGATCGCAGAGATCAAGAAAGGTATCAGGTGCAGTTTTTTACGGATGGCTTTGCCGGTGGTGAACAATAGAGCGCCTGAGAACAAGGTCATCCCTGCCGGCAGCCAGATGATGGCTGCCCATTGCAGCAGCATCAGCAATTCAACCACCGCGGGGCTGTTGCTGTTGCCGGCGATGGCATCAGCAGCATTGATGGTAACAATGATTACCATTAACAATGAAAATGACATGGCGACACGATCACGCAAATTGAAGGCGAGAGAATATAATAGCAGGGCAAACGCTGTTATGGCGACGCCAGCGGTGATAATTTCATTAAGGGTGATCAGGGCAGTGGTCATTACAACGGATTATTTTCTATCGAAGGAACAAACCATAATGGAGATAAATATCACGGCGTGAGAGAAGAAATTCCTGGAA
>CAYMNB010000012.1:0-63843 GCA_964391725.1 uncultured Anaerolineaceae bacterium
CAAGTATAGCCCATGCCAGTGTCGTTTGACAGTTGAATATTCCTCACCATGCTGTATCAATCGACGCAAATACGGTATAATTGAGCCGCTTTGCTGCGATGAAAGCAGGGAGAGGTGCCAGAGTGGCCGATTGGGACGGTCTCGAAAACCGTTGTAGCCGCAAGGCTACCGTGGGTTCGAATCCCACCCTCTCCGCTCCTTTTCAAGAATATACCTGTCCGCATTGAAACCGGACAGGTATTCCTCAATAGTCGAACCTATAACTTGCTTTAGGAGTCACTGCCAGAATTCAGGATTGTCGAATTCGAAGCCCCAGAAACCAGTGAATTCATCCAACCGCGAAGCGTGGAACACCCCACCCTGCAGCCAGATGTATAACCCGGTGGGATCTTCGTCATAGGGATGATAGACCCACAGCTCACGTATGTATGCCGGGTTGCCCACTGCTCCCAAACGCATACTGTGCAGGGGGCAGCCCAGCACGTCCAGCAGTTCATCGCGGGTCATGCCGCTTAAATCCACGCCTTCCCAGCCCTCTTTGGGTTTGGCGCTGTCTGGCTGGTAGTCCCAGCAATTGACCGTTTCTGAATCGGCAGAAACCTGCACAGGCAGCACAGGACACTCCTCTATCGCTATCACCATTTCTGTCGGTACCACTTCTGGCTGACTCTGCCCACCCAAACATCCTGCCAGCGCCAGCGCACATACCCCCAGCAAAGCGCCCATAGTCATAATCTTGCGATTCATATCATCTACCTCTCTACTATAATTTCCATCCAATACTGCCGACATAGCCGCCAGTATTGCCCTCTATCATACCAGAAGATACCAATCATGCAGGGAAAAAGGAATACCACCCGCAAAATCCACCGCTGAGGCAATGTCGCTTGCGGTGATGGTGCCTGTGTTAAAAAGCGTTTTTTCAGAATTACTCTCAGCGGTCATGCTTTATCATTGAGCAAAGTCGCCGTAGTGTCGCGCTGAGTGTTGAAACAGGACTTTGGCACGCTCGATGACCGCCCTGCGCAAATTACCCTCACCCATTTTCAGGCGCAGATCGGATTCAGAAAATGCCTCACCAAACGAAATACGCGGCGTCATCAGCAAGGAACCCGGCTTCAGTATCTGCGTGATCACCTGGCCAAATTCTGCCAGGCGCTGGCGGTCGATTTGTTCTTTGCGCAGCCAGGTGACCGGGTGACGAGACCACTGGCGCGAGACCACCCCACTGACCACTGCGGGCATCACTTTGAGATCACCTACAGTGCGAAAAAAGATGTCGAACACATCCATCCAACGATCAAAGGATTGTTCTCCTTCAGGATAGGTGAAAGGGTCGGGGTCGCGATGACCGGACGGGAAATACACCAGAGTCCCGCCACGCCGCAGATGCCTGACCGCCTTGCGCATCGCCACCATACGTTGCGTAGAATCATCGCGGGGTGAGAACAAGAAACGCTCCCGCGCATTCGGCAGCATATCAAAAAATGGGATCACAGTGGTGATACAACGGATATCATGGCCTTTCAGAGAGGAGAACAACGAAAAGGCATCATAAGCGCCGGGATGGTTGGTCGCCACCAGCAGCGGGCCTTGCGGCGGGATGTGCTCGATCCCATGCGCGTGAATATCTGAACAGAAAAATTGCAGCGCCCAGCGGCTGGCAGCAGGCAGTCCTTCCTCCTTGACGAGGCGATCGAAATTCGCACCCAAATGCGCCAGACGGTCAGTCACCTTGCGGAACAAGCGCCATACCAACCCATGGGTGAAGTCAGTCACCGGCAAACCTGCAGCTGTCACAATTTCGTTTACGAGTGATTCACTCAAAACCTCTTCTAATGGCCCCTTATCGGTTGAAACCATAAGCGCAGCCTCCAGCAATGGAATGTATTTTTTATGATGTTTATTGTACTATACCTGAAACTGGCGCCGCTATCCTGTCACCGATTCTGGCGGGAAATCATATAATTCAACTGGCGTACGCCACCGACCGCCAACACAGACCCGAACGCGATCGTACCCAGCTTGCCGCCAGCACCCCCCAGGCAGGGTGTACTGAAAATGAACACTGCCCCGGTGAACAATCCTGCCAGCACCATCCAGCCCATGTTCGGAATACGTTTTTTACTCGACATACCCGTGAAACTGGCGCAAATGGCCACCACCGCCAGGGTGCTGCCATTCATCGGAAACAGGATCGGCAGCAACAAACCACCCACCAATCCCGCCACGGAGGAAGCGATCACTGGCCCGGTGTCGCGATGCAGACTCAAGGCAAAGGTCGCTACCGCTGCGATCAAAGACACCGCCATGATATGGCTGCACAGCCGCAACCCCGGGATCGGCGTAAAGAGAAACTCACGCGACAGGATCCCTCCGGCCAGCGTGCTGCCCACCAGGGCAATCGTTCCCAACCTGCCGCCCACCCCCACAAACATCGGGCGGGTGATGAAGAACAACACCCCACTGAACACGCCTGCCAGGGCCAGTTCGCCATGATCAAACAACAGGTTGTTGGAAGTCATGCCCACAAACGCACCGCAGTAAATGGCGGCGCCGTCATCCGGCAGGATCAACCCGGCAATGAGCCCCACTACACTGGCTGCCACCACCGCGCCAAGCCCCAGGTCATGCGCCAATATGTAGGTGATCAGTGCTCCGAGGAAGACCCCCGCGAAATCACGCAGTGCCTGTTTGGCATTGATCTTCTCGATACTGCCATTTTGCAGCAGTCCGCGCCCCTCGGAATAAAGTCCTGTCAGCAGCAGGATGGTCAACAGCACCAGCAGCAGTAACGCCAGTGAATGGAATACGATTGCCTCAAGAATGGCAAACACAAACAGCACCACCACCATCATCGATAGGGCTATAAAACCGATGAGCGGCGCCCATCGCCGTGCAGAGATCGGGCTTTCCTTATTCATACTGCTACCATTATAGGACAGGTTTTCCCCTGATTCGATTGGGAAACGAAAATTGAAACGATTTTTCAGTCGGGTGCATGATTGTCAGATTTTCTCGCTCGACTTAACAGGCAATCTACCCGTATAACGATCATCCCGGCCGGCAGGGTAGCCCAGCCGGTTGCCATACGCATACCGAATCAGCTGTCCGTGATGTTGCCATTCATGCTCCAGCAGGAGGGCTGTCTGATTATCATTTACTTCATGTTCATCAATAAAAGAAAGCCAATCTGTTCGCTGTGATTCAGGCCATCCAGAACTGCTACCTTTGCGTTCGTATTAATTAGCAAGCAGCCAAAGCCTGACCACAAAATCATTCCATCAAATCCATCGGCCCGTTTTTTTTCACTTCACACGTAAAATCAAAATTGCCAAACCAAACTGTTTAACCTACTATAATAAAATCCAGAGCCAATTTTCACAAAAGAGACCGGCCCATATGCTCAAAGCATCTGCATACCGTTCATTGGCAGGTGTCGAGGTTATTCGCGAAAACTATTAAAACAACACTATCTCAACCTATAAGAACCATCAGGAGAACCAAATGTTAAAAATCGCAATGCTCAGCAAGTGGCATGTCCATGCCAAAGATTACGCCAAACAATTCCTCGCCTCAGGCAAAGCCCAGATCACAGTGGTGTGGGATGAAGAGCCTGAACGCGGTGCCGCGTGGGCGCAGGAACTCGGTTGCGACTTCGAACCATCGCTGGACAAAGTTATGGCACGTAAGGATGTCGATGCTGTAGTGATCGATTCACCTACCAATATACATCTTGACATTATCCGTAAAGCGGCTGCCGCCAAAAAACACATCTACACCGAAAAGACCCTGTGCCTGACGGAAGCCGACGCCCTCGAAGCCGCGCGCTTGATCCGCGAGGCCGGGGTGAAATTCGTTATTTCCATGCCGCAACTGGTTTCGCCCGAGATTCACTTCATCAAACAGGCCATTGATGCCGGCTGGCTGGGCAGGGTGTCCGTCTTCCGCATGCGCAACGCCCACAACGGCTCCAGCGCGAACTGGCTGCCCGCCTACTGGTATGACCCCCAGGCTGCCGGTGGCGGCGCCATGATGGACCTTGGCTGTCATTCCGTCTATATCGCCAACTGGCTGTTCGGCGCACCCAAACGCGTGGCAGCCATCTACAACACCCTCGACAACCGCCCTGTGGATGACAACGCCATGATGAGCGTGGAGTACCTGAACCAGGCCGTCGCCATTCTGGAAACCAGTTTCGTCAGTTTCCGTTCACCGCGCATGCTCGAGGTGTACGGCGACCAGGGCGCCATTCAATGGACACGCCAGGGCTTGGAGATGATCTCCACCGTACAGCCGGGCTTTGAAGACTGGCAGACGGTGACCAACCTGCCGGCCGCGCTGCCCACCCCGGTGGAGCAATTCATCGCCGCCATCCTGGAAGACGATGATGACCATATCTTCAGCGGGCTGGAGATGGGCGTAGCGCTTTCCACCGTGCTGGAGAAATCCTATCTTTCTAACCAGAACAACCAGATAGTTACTTTCTAAAACCAAAAGCACCTCTGGCATGAAACCGGCGCCAGAGGTGCTTTGTTTTAAACTGCTACTGCTTATTTGTCCTTCGCCAGCATTTTCTCCAGAATGATCTCCAGCGCCATGGTATGACTGCAATACCCGCGGGTCGCAAAATAATCACAATCACACTGCCATTCCCCCTCGTCATAGGATACGTGATGATTATTGTTGGCGCCGTCAATCTCCACCTTGAACTGATGGAAAATGAAGCGCTCCCGTTCTTCTGCATACCTTAATGCTTTTTCGCGTTTTCCGATCAAACCGTAGTCCATTACCTGTTACTCCTTTATAATTTTATTTTATAAAAAAACACGCGGACTGATAGCGTGTTTTTAGCCAGTGAAATATGTTATCCGATCAAAGAATGGTGCCAAATCAACCTCTCGTATATTTGCTTAATTCCATCATAGAGGATGGCGATGGATTTGTCAAACAATGTTAAGGATACGCCCGTCCGACACTGAGTAAAATCTCAGCGAGTCAGTCACCGTCTCCACTTCCAGTTTCCTCTATCGGCTTAAACGTTGGAAAAGCGGTGGGCAGAACGATTCTGGTACGAGTAGCTGCCGGCGTTGGTTTTTCACCGGCATTATTGTCCAAAGCGAGTAAGACTTCGGCATTGGCAAGATAGAACTCGGCGGCCGGCAGGTCATTGCGCAGCAAAGCCAGCCTTGCCTGATCCAGGGAATAATAGATGCTCAGTGTCTGGTCGCCATAAGCAAGAAAACCCGGGAAAAAAGCCTTATTCATCACTGTCAACTGGTCAAATGCAGTGGTAAAAGCTTCGTACTCGATCAAGCGTTCAGGGGCATATTTATCCAGCCAGCGCTGGAAAGAGGTTTCTTCTGCCTGCCAGCTATTGCCCGAATCCGCGGCAAAATCGCCGGTCTGGAACAAAACCCGCAGCGCCTCGGGTTCATAGGTATCGAGCAGATACTCGGCAAAACAGCCCGCCAGGGCATTGTTAGCATAGTCAAACAACAACACATCCAGTTCCATCTCACCGCCGTTGATATCGGGTAGCAAACCCACCTCACTGTAAGCCTTGGTAATGTCACACAGGCTCAATCGTTCGAAACGACTGACATGCCGGTCGGCGGCTGCCAATGCCATGCCCTCAGCCACAAAAGGTTGGGGCGAATCCCCCCACATCTGCCCCAGCCAGGCTTTGGCAAGCGCATAACTGATATGGAAATTCACGTCGGTGGCATCCCCCGCCCCGTCAAACAACACAAACACCTCGCTATTGGCTGTGACAAAAGAGCGCAGCGCTGGATTGACCGCAAATGGACTGCCCGCCGCGTATACATGGAATTGCTCATCAAATTCTCGGCCAAAGACATTTTCTGCATGCAAACGCGCATTTTCGATCTCGTAATACAATGGTTCGCGCGCCAGGTAGGCATAATCATTTTCGTTAAGCCATAGCACAAGAAAACTCTCATCAATGATGTCTGGTTGATACGTCTGGGTGTAGAAGTTGTCTGCCGTTGAAGGCGCCAGCACCAGCGTAAAGGTCGGCTGGGGACCGCGCGGGATGACCAGATCCTGTCGCATGACAACCAGGTCACCATACATCCGGTTACGCCGCTGCATATCCTGCATTCCGACACCCTGTTCGCTGGCAATCGAGATCAAACTGTCACCTGCCACCACCTGGTACACAAATTCGTCGCTTACAGGCTGCGGGGTCTGATCTTCATCAACCGGAGCAAACACCTCCTCTGTCGGCCGGGGGGTGGCTGTTTCTTCCGGTGCAAGTGGTTGTTCAGGCTGACTTACTTCGATGGGGGTGGGCTCCTGAAGACCTGGTTCGCCTGGAGTCGTTGGCGCTGGCATTAAAAATAACTGCCAAACCAGGAAGGCATTCACCGCTACCAGCAGCAAGATCAGCGCTGTCATCGCCAACAGCGCGATGAACAAAATTTGCTTCAGTTGCTTCTGATTTTCCATGGGTTGCAATCCTTGTCAGGGTGATCTGGAATTTTAGTAAGTCAGATGCTGATAACAGTTAAACAGTGGTGAGGTCTGAGAATTCTGGGAAACTTTCGAAAGAGAACAGATCATACCCCGTCAACCCCTGCCATTCGCCCATCGGCTGGTTGATCACCAGTGAATTGGGTGTGGTGGTGGGAGCGACCATCTCGTCTGTCCGGTTCAAGTAACGCATGCCGAACAACACCGCCATGACCCCCAAAATGATGACGATCAAAGCAGACAGTATCAACAACACCACATACGCTTTCATGCTGATCTTCTGCGCCAGCGGTTGCGCGGCTTTTGGTTGCTGACGGAGTTGCTCTGGGGCAGCACGCTGCCCGGTCACCGTGCGCATCTCGTCCGGGGTAACACCGCGGATGTTGCCGTTGTCTTCGTCCACCACCGACAACACCATGGTGCCTTCCTCAGATTGCTGGGTCATGGTCTCATCAAAAGCATCCAGCTCTTCATCGGTCGCTGCCATATTGATACCGGGAATGGCATAGGCTTCTCGCACCGGAATTTTCGGCGCAGACAGGTCTGGCACAAAATTCTCCGTGATCAGGGTGCTGTCAGAAGCCTGTTCCTGCTTCAATTTGCTTAATTCCTGAAACGGCGAGCGTGCGTCAAAAGTCAAGGGATTATTGACCACCTCGCGCAGGTCAACCGGATAAGGCTTTCCGCCGTGGTCATAACTGTCCGGTGTGTTCTCCAGCCGTTCTTCCACCTGCAAGACCAGCACGGTGACATTGTCCTGCCCGCCGCTCTTGAGCGCATATTGAATGCAGTTACGCACCACGTCTTCCGGCGTGCCTGAAAGAGCGAATTTTTTCACCACTTCCGGGTCTTCTGCATAGCGGCAGAAACCATCCGAACACAACAGCACCCGGTCACCGGGTTGAATCGTCTCCACAAAAACATCCGCTTTAAAGGTTTCATGACCGCCCAGACTGCTGGTCAACTGGTTCTTCACCTTGGCGGTTTTGGCTTCTTCTTCGGTCAGGATGCCATTGCGAATCATTTCGTTCACCAGGCTGTGATCCTGGGTGATCTGTTTGATGCCATTGTTGCGGACCAGATAAGCACGGCTATCCCCCACATTCACCACTGTCATTTGCTCGCCGCTAATGGCTGCGACTGTGAGGGTGGTGGCCATGCGCGCCTGTGCGTTCTGGCGGATATAGGCAACCAGTTCCTCATTGGCGCGTTTCATGCCTGCTTTGATGCGCTGCCACGGTTTTAAAGCCGGTTGTGAAAAGTAAGTGTGCAACACCTTCAGGGCAGAAAACTTGCTGGCTACCTCGCCGGTAGCAGCGCCCCCCACCCCGTCAGCAACAATGTAAAGTCGTCCGAATTGTTCAACCACATCAGCCCTGCCGGGCTCAAAATAGGTCACATAATCTTCATTGTTTTTGCGTACCAACCCCTGATTCGTGTCACCAAATGCAGTTATCCGCAGGAATGACATTGCACGCCCTTTCCTTGATATTGACATCGCAATTGCTACTTATTTTAGCATAATATATACATTGCTTGCATAATAAATATGCAACCCTGGCCTTGGAAAAAAAGGCCTGGGGCGGCGCTATCCGCATCATCGAACCCGAAACGCTACGCCTCGGCATGGTCGATTTTGCGGAACAATTCTTAATATCGAATCAATGACCTTGGGCTAAGGTTCCATGCCAATTATGTTATCAAAGACAAAGATCGCCTCCGCTCCTTCATCATAAATGTCGTATCCGATGCCAATTTGGCCGGTGGTGAATTCGCTGTCTTCAAACCAATCCACAAAGGTGCCATTGATATAGATGTAGAAAACCTGTCCTTCTCCAAAGACGGTGAGGGTATTCCAGGTATCTGGATAAATAAATTCACTGTCTGTCCAACCGCGGATGGTGACCCACTCTGTCGGCATTTTTCGATAGATAGCATATTTTTGGTTGGCGTCGCTGATGGTGACGAAGTAATAGGAGCCAGCGCTCTGGTCCACACGGAACAACAGACCGGCGTCGGAATTGGTGGCACCCGAAACGCGGATGATGTCCACCTGTGCGCCGAAATCGCCATAAACGTAACGAGTGGGGAAAGTCTCATAGGTCATCACACCGCGCTTGGCAGCGATTTCCCACCACAAGAACTCTCCATCAGTATAACTGACCTGTTTGCGGTAGTCATCGTCAGTCTCGCCATCGAACCAACCCTGGCTGTTGTCATTGAACTGATCACAAAACACCGGGGTCAAACCCTCCAACAGGTAGGGAGAAATTTGAGAATAGCAAAGAACCAGTGGGTTGGAAGTGTCGCTGACCGGCGTCCAGGTCGGTTCGGGTGTCGCAGTCGGAGCCTCTGTCGGTGTGAGGGTAGGCGCGAGGGTTTCGGTGGCGGTAGGTTCGCGGGTGAAAGTCGGCCGTAAAGTGGCGGTCGGACGGGGGGTAACGGTCGGGGCCAGCAGAAAATCAAGTGCGCCAAAGATAACCAGCGCACCGCAAGCCAACACACCCAGCAAAGCTCCACCAATGATTACCCACACCCACCACGCCATGCGTTTTTTCTTCACCGGCGGTGAGTATGCCGGCATGCGGACTTCCTGCGGCGGAAGCGGATCAGCCCTATAACCTGTGTTTGCTTTCGGGTAAACGAGCGGAGGGGCAGGTTGAAAATCAGGTTGGGTTGGCGCCACCGTAAGGGGTCTGGGACGCATCACAGTTGCCGATTCCAGGCTGGTTGCCGTGGGTTGTTCATCTGCCAGCTTCTGCAAAGCAGCCGCGAACTGGCCCATATCCTGGTAGCGGTCATCCGGTCGTTTCTGCAAGGCTTTTTGCAGCACCGCCACCACATTCGCGGGTAGTGTCGGCACATACAAACGCGGGTCAGGCAGCGGTTCGGTGGCTTGTTTCCAAACCACCGCCATGGGGGTATCAGCGCGAAATGGTTTACGCCCGGTGACCATCTCGTAGAACACCACCCCCAGCGAATACACATCAGCACGGTGATCAACAGCAGCGCCTTGCCCCTGTTCCGGCGCCATATACTCAGGCGTGCCAATGCCGACCCCCAGTTGAGTCAAAGCAGGCTCATTAACCTCCAGCACTTTGGCGATGCCAAAATCTGAAAGCATGGGCTGCCCGCTTTTACGGATAAGGATGTTGGCTGGCTTAACATCACGATGAATGATATTTTGCTTGTGGGCAAATTCCAACGCTTGCGCCACTGGCGCCAGCAAATTGGCAGCATAATGAACAGCATGCGGGGTACCCATCTGACTTTTAAGCGTGCCACCTTCAATAAACTCCATCACCAGGTAAGGTGTGCCGTTTTGTTCGCCGTAGTCATGCACCTGAACTATGTTAGAGTGGGCAAGTTTCGCCAGCGATTTGGCCTCTCGCTCAAACCGCTGCAGATACTGCTGCGAAGTTTGCTGGTTGGCCGTGATCACCTTCAGCGCGACATAACGCTCCAGACGCGTATCGTACGCCTTATAAACTGTCGCCATCCCCCCTTCGCCCAGTTGTGAAACAATCTCATAACGGTCGATGCGTGAACCGATTAAACTTGTCATTGATTGCGCTCTCCCATGTGTTCACCGCAGTATAGTATCTACAACAACGATATACCCTGTAGTTATTGTAACGAAAAATAGCCTCGCTGCCTACTCCTTTTTCAGTAAACAAATCACCCACTCGTTTCCGAATGGGTGATTCTGTGGTGGTAGGGGATCAAAGTTTACATCTTGCGAATGGACTGTGACGTATGATTATCTGCCTCGTTTCCCAGGGTGTTCAACTGATGATAGGTTGGCTCTGCGCTTTGGAATCGGCGGTTAGGGCGGTAGACGGCATTCTCGCGTGGCATGGCAGCGCTGACCGGCGGATGGGCGGTGGCGGCATTGATGCGTACGGGTTCTTCCTGGGTAGAGCGCTTTTCCTGTGCCATCGGCGCGGAGAAACGGGCAGGGGAAGAATTGCTGCGTGGTTGCGCCTGGCGTGCGGCACTGACCGGCTGGCGTGAACTGCGTAAACTTCTGCTGCGGTTTGCCACACTGGGCTGCTGTCCCCACAACATCTGCTCACCCAGGCTGCCGATGGTGCCGATCACCAGCACGCGGATGACCCATACCAGAATGGCAACGAACAAAGGCACCACTTGCAAGATCTTACTGGCATCTACAATGGCAGCACTCTGAATCGAATGATTTGAGATCGCCATGGAGACCCCCCACCAGGTAAGTGAAGCGTTCATGGTAGCAGCCAGCAGCCAGGCGCCGAACAGGAACCAGATTTCGCGTGGTTCATCTCGTCCCTGTTCCGGTGAGAACATGCGCGAAATGCCGGCGAAGTCAATGGCGCAGAAAGCCAGTGACAGCAAGGTTGCCCAGCGGATACCGAGTGTCTTCAGGTCACCCAGCAGGTCCTGCAGGGCAAAATGGGTGGTGGAAAAGTTGAACACCTCAAACAGGATCAAAGCCCCGACGATTAACATGCCCAAAAACAGCGAACGCCGGTCTGAAGAATTGCGAAGACGATTGAAATTGATTTGGTTCAGGCTCATGGGATACCTCCGTGTACTATGTATCAATAATAGAACAATTGTTCTATTAAGTCAATAACCCTCTTTACCTGTCGTTTTATGCAATCATCGCCCGACAGGAAACCTTAAAACAAGGTAAAATCGTACCCAGATAACGCATAGACCTAACACACAAGGAGTGTTTTCATGCCCATTTTCTATTACATCCTCGCATCCATCGCCGTGCTTTTGCTGGCCATCATCATCATCGCGCTGGTGCGTGTCTTTTCTTTCGACAGCCAAAAGAAGGCATCCGCTGTAAAAGCAGAGCCAGTGCAGGTTTCTTTTAACAAAGACTCCCTCGCTGCCCACCTTTCCAACGCTATCCAGTGCGCCACAGTGTCAGATCTCGAACGCGAAAAAATCGACCTGGCTGCCTTTGACCAGTTGCACAAGACTCTTCAAGAAGACTTTCCCCTGATTGAGGCCAACCTGGAGAAAACTGTCCTCGCTGGATACAACCTCATTTACCGCTGGCAAGGAACCAACCAGGAACTGGATCCAATCCTGTTCATGGCCCATCAAGATGTAGTCCCGGCCGACCCGGCCAGCCTCGACCAATGGACCCAGCCACCCTTCAGCGGCGCCATCGTCGATGGTAAGATCTGGGGGCGCGGCACACTGGATGTAAAAGGCCAGATGATCGCTGCTATGGAAGCCGTTGAAGGCCTGCTGGCAGGCGGCTATCAACCGGAACGCACGGTCTACCTCGCGTTCGGCCAGGATGAAGAGATCGGCGGCACACAGGGGCAGAAACTGATTACCGAACATTTCAAAGCGCACCACATCCACTTCGCTGCTGTTATGGATGAAGGCGGCGCTGTGTTAGAAAGCCAGATCCCCGGTGTGAAAGTACCGGTTGCACTGGTTGGCAATTGCGAAAAAGGCTACCTCACCCTGGAGATCAAAGCCAGCGGCAGCGGCGGACACAGTTCCATGCCCCCCGCCGTGACCACCATCGGCCGCCTGGCACGCGGCATCGCCTATCTGGAGAATAACCCCATCCCCGGCATCCCTCACCGCGTTCGGCCCATGTTTGAGACCATGGGTAAACACACCCCCTTTCTCATGCGGCTTGCCTTCGCCAACATGTGGCTGTTCAATGGCTATCTGAAAAAGCGCTTCGAGTCCGCTCCCCGCATGGCAGCCATGATCCGCACCACCACTGCCGTCACCATCATCAATGGCGGCGTAAAGGACAATGTACTGCCCTCCGAAGCCTCCGCCTTCGTCAACTTCCGCCTGTCACCCGGCGACACCATCGAAAGCGTGATCGAATTCGTCAAATACCTGGTAAAACCCTTTGATCTGGAAGTGAAGATCAGCGGTGAAATCCCCTGGGAAGCTTCCGGCGTATCTGACCCGAATTCACCCGCCTTCGACCACCTGGCCGCCTGCATCCACGACACCTTCGGCGATGTCGCGGTTGCCCCCTACACAGTCATGGGCGCTACCGATGCCCGCTACTACAATGAACTAAGTGAAAATGTCTTCCGTTTCTCCCCCATCAAGATGGAAAGCGAGCAGCTCGGTTCTGTTCATAATATCAACGAGTACATCACAGTCGATCAATTTCATCAGGCTGTAACCTTCATGTGTGCTATGCTGCAGCGCTGGGCGCAAGCCCGTTGGGTGGTGTAAAGACCTCACAACAAAAATTCACCGCCCCACTGAAAAAAGTGGGGCGCTTTTTACTTACCCTTGAAGCTGCCCAATGGTCAAAAACAAAATAAACGTTTACGGCTGGCGGTCAAGATACTGGAAATGCGCCAGCAGGGTGTTATATATGTAATTTTCCCACAGGTTCATTGTATCGATTTTGCGGTAATCATGGGTGGAGAAGGTCTGCAGCACCATGCGTTCTTCCAGGCATTCTGTGATCAAACCGTAATAAATGGAGTGGCGTGTGTTCAATCCGCCGATAATGGCAGCATGCCCCAGCGGCAGCACCGACATCTGGTCGCCCACATCCCCCTCCCAGAAAAAGGTCGGGATCAAGGGCATATTGACCTTGCGCGGACGGTTAAACAGGCGGTGGTTGTTATCGGCCACATCCACCACCACAAATTGATAAGCTTCGTGGCTTTCGTCACGGAACCAGTTGTTATGCACCTTCACCCCGCAATCATCCAGCAACGGTTTGATCGATCCTCCGCTGATCTCGTCCAGGTACCATGCTTCCACAATGATGGCGGTGCCGTTTTGGGCATATTCATGTAGTGTTTCCCAAATATCCAGGCGCGCGTCAGTGCGCTTTTCGGTCGCCACGATGATCAAATCCCACTCTTCGCCGGCTTCCAAGGCTTCGACAAAGAAGCCAGTGGCATCGTGATAGTTATAGACGTTGTCCGTGTTCATGCCCATGCGGGCGATGACGGCGTCAAGGCGGGGCACCAGCACCGGATGCCCGACGATATCTTCGAGGATCAACACGCGCGCGTTATAAATGCGCTGCTCCATTTCGGCAGAGATACGCGGTGTGGGGGTAGGCTGTGGCGGCCGCGGGGTGTTGGTCGGCCCGATAGTCGCTGTCGGGAAAAAGGTCGGGGTATAGGTTGGTGCGATCACCGGCGTTTCGGTGGGCGCTTCTGCCTCCGGCGTGGCGGTTGCTTGTTCTTCCTCATCATCCACATCAGCCATTGTCGGCTGCGGCGTTTCTGTCAGCGCGATTTGCGCTTCATAGGTACGGGTCAGGAAGATCTGTTTAACCGGTGCAGCAAACTCTGTCTGTCTGGCGTACAGGGCTGCCACGGTCTCTGTTTGCAGCAGTTGCGCCACACTCAATTCGACTGTACCCTGGCGCACACCTGAGAACAGGTTGCAAGCCGACAACAGCAGCCCCATGATGGCCAGGCTTATGAAAAATCCAATTTTGCGAGAGTTTCGGATTGGTTGGTTCATTTCTGACTTTATTCTACATGAAATCATGCCAAACCTGTACAAAGAAAATACCCTGTTCTTACCCCTTTCTAATATCATTGAAGTATAAATATCCTTGATAATACGTTAGTACAAGCGACTGACACAGCTATACAACGCTTTGACTGTATTCTAATAACCGAAATAACCCTCAGGCGAACCCCTCATGATGACGACAAAGCACATTGACCAATTCAAAATTAACGTCTATGACCTGTATCAATTAATGCGCCAGCCAAAACCTTTCACTTTCGTGGATGTGCGCATGCCTGATCTGTTCAACAGCAATGATTACAACCAGGATGACGGTTACCAGCTTGTACATATCCCTTATATCGAGTTCGAAGACGACCTGCCCGCCGCCCTGGCCAAATTGCCGGCCGGAAAACTGGTTTTCATCTGCCGCAGCGGTAACAAAACCCGCATCGTCATGGATATCATCAAAGACTATCCGTTTGACATGGTGTGGCTGGACGGCGGATTGCGCGCCTGGCGTTCTTTTTACCAGACCACCTCTGTGTTCACCGATACAGCCGGCAGCATCCTGCAGGTGGCACGCCCCGGCCGCGGCGATCTCAGTTACCTGATCGTCAGTCAAGGCGAAGCTGCCCTGATCGACCCCATGCGTGACACACAGGAATATCTGGACCTGATCGATGCCCATAACGCCCGGCTGACCCATATCTTTGACACCCACAACCACGCCGACCGCATCAGCGGCGGACGTTTTTTGGCAGACATCAGCGGCGCACCCTATCACAAACACCCTTACGACGCCATACACCTGGTCGACCGCCTGCCTATGCAGATAAGCTACCAACCTCTGTGGGACGGTGACATCTTCACCGTCGGGGATTTTACCCTGCGTGCCATCTGGTTCCCCGGCCATACCCTCGGTATGACCAATTTCTTACTCACTACCCCGCTACAAGAACAATTCTTGTTCAGCGGCGACGGTATCTTCATCAAATCCGTCGGACGGCCGGATTTGATGGGCAAGGGCGAGTCCTGGGCAGAAATCCTCTATGAGAGCCTGAACAAGCGCCTGAAACCGTTTGTAAATGATGACACCATCATCCTGCCCGCTCATTTCCAACTGTTCAGCGAGATCAACGCCGATGGACTGGTCGCCACAACCCTGGGTGATTTGCGTCATAGCAATCCCATGCTGCGCCCCATGACCCAGGAAGAGTTCTCTGCTTACGTGCTCAAGGGGGCAGCCGAAGCGCCTGAAGAATACCTGGAAATCCTGCGCATTAACCATGCCTTACTGGAGGTATCTGAAGAGCGTGCTATGGAGCTGGAAGCCGGTAAAAATTTATGCTCGGCCACCATTTAAGAATATTGATGATTTAGTGATCCAACCCCTCACGCCGCAGTTGCTGAATGGCGTTGTTGAGCGCCAGTAATCCTTCGCTGGCTGAACAGCGCAGAGAAATGTCGCTGATCGTGTCAGTGAATTCAGAGGCCTGGATATTGATCTCAATGATAGTGGCACGATTGCGTTTGGCCTCGATCGGCATGCCGCAGGCTGGCATCACCTCGCCGGTGGTGCCAACCACCACCCATACATCAGCCGCTTTGGTTTCATGGTAAGCATCATCATAAGCCTGCGCAGGAATACCTTCGCTGAAAAAAACAAAATCTGGTTTCAACACCGAACCGCATACCGGGCAGACCGGCGGAAACACGTTAAATACCTGCGGTGTAGCCTCTACACGTTCCCCGCAATCAAGACATACCAGAAACTGGTTACTGCCATGGAATTCGATCACCCGCTGTGAACCGGCAGCCTGGTGCAGATGGTCGATATTCTGGGTGATCACCCCGCCTGCCAACAGCCCTTCGGCTTCCCATTGCGCCAGCACTTTGTGGGCATCATTGGGTGCTGCCTGCGCGAACTGGTCGTAAAAAATCTCACGGATAACGCGCCAGGCATCTTCAGGATGACGCAGAAAGTAACGTAATTCCAAAAAGGAAGGATCATATTTCATCCACAAACCGCCCGGCCCTCGGAATGGCGGGATACCGCTTTCCACCGAGATGCCCGCGCCGGTAAATGCCACCGCCCTTCGGGCCTGCAGCAGTTTGAATGCCGCCACTTCCACCAACTGTGAGGCGATCATTCGTCAGCCGCCTGTTCGTCCGCCAGTAATGTCACCTCGCGCCGAAAACCCTGCGCGATGAACGCGCGTTGTTCGCGCGGCATATTGCGATAAAGAGAACGGAAGAACCGCAGCCGTTCTTCTGCATAGAAATTGATCGCTATTTCATAGAGAAAATGGGCGGTCTCAGGCAAAGAACCCTGCGAAAGTGCTGCCACAAGTCGCTGCAATAATGGCCGCAAGTTCATGTCTGCATCCGCCAAAGGTTTTTCCAGCAGGCGGAAAACAGCTGGCAGATGGGCATCATCACCGGCTTCCACCACACTCAACAGCGCATAAAGCCCGCGGGCGCAGGTTTCAGCCTGTCCCAACCAGCCAGCGATCATGTCTGCCCAGACATCAAAGCGCTCTTCTCGCAACCGGCGCGCCCCTTGTTCGAACAAAAGCAATTGATGTTCTGCAGCAGGTGCATGTGCCAGCATACCGTTGATGGCTTCGATCAACAGCGATACATCAAACATAGGCGCCTGTCCCAGCACCAGCGCAGCCACCCATTTGGTTTCAAAATAGGCATCCTGCCAGCATTCCTGCGCCAGCAGCAGTGCCGGACGTGGACGCTCTTGCGCCAGTGCCGAAAGTGGAATTTGGATCTCCTCTAACATAACGCCAGGCAGGTGATAGGCTGGCTCCGGCAGGCCTTTCACCTCACGGCTATAACGATAACCTGGCTGCTCATAACGTTCGAACAGCGCCGTTAACTGCGCATGAAACTCCCCCGGCAAGGAAAATGCCAAAAGCAATTGGTTCAGTTGCTGCTGGAATTGCTTCAGTTGGAAGGATGACACAGCCCACCGGCCTTTCCTGCCGTGTGTCTCAGGTCAATAGGCGCGCGCAAAGTACACCTTGCGGCGGGCGGGTTTACCGCAATGAATGCAGACACCCTCCCCCTGCGGTTGATCCAGCGGGATGCAGCGCGTGGTGGCTTTGGTATCTTGCTTGATGGCTTCCTCACAAGCTGCGTCTTCGCACCACCAGCTGAACGCCCAGCCATCCTCGACCGACTGCTGGAATTCCGCATAATCCTGCGGGTCAAAGATATGCGTATCGCGGAAAGCGACCGCTTTGTCAAACATGGCCTGTTGAATCTCCTCCAGCAGGTCACCTGTCCACTGCACAACATTTTCCTGCGACATGACCTTCTTGCCGGGTTTGCCAGGCATATCGCGCCGCGCGGTCATCACTGTGCCACTTTCTACATCGCGCGGGCCGATTTCGAAGCGCAGCGGCACGCCGCGCAGTTCCCATTCATTGAATTTGAACCCCGGGCTGACATTGTCACGGTCATCCACCTTGATACGAAAGCCGGCCGCTTTCAGTTCCACAAACAGCCTGTCCACCACCGCCATCACCTGTGAGCGATCCTCTTCTTTACGCAGGATAGGCACGATCACCACCTGGATGGGCGCCAGGCGCGGCGGCAGCACCAATCCCTGGTCATCGCCATGCGTCATGATAATTGCGCCGATAAAGCGTGTGGACAGCCCCCATGAAGTCGTCCAGCAATATTGCAGGGTGTTGTTCTCATCCACAAAGTCTATCTCAAAGGCTTTGGCAAAATTCTGTCCCAGGTTATGCGAGGTGCCAGCTTGCAGCGCCTTGGTATCACCCATCATGGCTTCGATTGAATAGGAGCGCACCGCGCCGGCGAACTTTTCACTGTCGCTCTTCAACCCTGGAATGACGGGCACCGCCGCCATTTCACGCGCAAAGGTTGCGTACACGTCCAGAATTTTCAGGGTTTCTTCTTCGGCCTCTTCCGCGGTGGCATGGGCTGTATGGCCCTCCTGCCAGAAGAATTCCATCGTGCGCAGGAACAGGCGCGTGCGCATCTCCCAGCGCACCACATTCGCCCACTGGTTAATCAACACCGGCAAGTCGCGGTAGGATTCGATCCATTTGGCATACATGTAGCCGATCACGGTTTCGGAAGTAGGGCGCACCACCAGTGGTTCTTCCAGTTCCTGCCCGCCGCCGATGGTCACCACCGCCAACTCCGGTGAGAAGCCTTCCACATGTTCTTTCTCTTTTTCAAAGAAGGACATGGGGATAAACAGCGGGAATTTGGCATTTACATGCCCGGTTTCTTTGAAGCGCGCATCCAAATCCGCCTGGATATTCTCCCACAGAGCGGTGCCATAGGGGCGTACGACCATACAACCGCGTACCGGCGCATAATCAGCCAGTTCCGAACGTAAGATCACCTGGTTGTACCACTCTGAATAGTTTTCACTCTGTTTGGTTAATTTCATGTCTGCCATAGCATTCTCCCAAGGTTTATGTCAGGGTTGATTATACTAAAGAAATTCCCTCTCTCTTCTGCCTCAGTACCCTTATCGCCCCCATGTAACGCAGGTTTCATCGAATTCGCAGAATTGTATGGTCGTACAATATACTCCCGCGACATACCGCGTTGTATAATGGGGTTATCAATGGAAGGTGGGTGATTTCCATAGGGAAAGAAAAACAAGATGGATAATTTCATGGGCATGCTCCCACACCTTCTGTTTGTGGCCTGTTTCAGTGCGCTATGCGGGGTTGCACCACTCCTGTTTGCCGTGATTACTTTCATCTCTGCCCGCAAGCGAGGCTCTCTTAGAGACACACTCCAGAACATTCCCCTGGTGAAACTCACCCAGATCCAGCCGGGAAAAGAATGGGTCAAGGTCTACGTCCGCATCAACCGTATGGCAGATAGCAGCGATGGCAGCGATGCGCCGCCCTATGCCCTGCTCCGGCTAAGGATAGAAAAATGGCAGCGCGGTGATGCTGGTGAACGCGCCGGCTGGCGTCCTTTCCTTGACCAGATAAAAACAACTCCCTTTCTGCTTTCGGATGAAACCGGGCAGATGTGGGTGCATCCGAAAAATATTGATAAGAACCTGTTGGGCAGCGGCCGCCAGCCAGACCAGGGGCAGCTAACCAACGCCATCGAGCAGTTAAACATCGACCCGACTCTCTTTCAGCATGGGCAATTCCGCTACTTTCTGTGGACCCTGGCAATCGAAGACCCTGTCACAGTGATGGGCAGCACCCAGGTACAACAGGATGCCACCTGGATCATGAAAGCCAAAGGCCAGCCCATGGTGCTCACCAGCCTGCCGCCTGAACAGATTCAGGGCGAGGTGGCTTCGCAATCATCAAAAGCCAGGTTATTCACCTTGCTGCTGGTGATTCCCGGCGGGTTGACATTGGTGGTTTCTTTCCTGTACCTGTTGTTTGTGGTGATCGACCAACTGCTATAGAGCCAGGCATGCCATTCACGTTACCAGATATTCTTTTAAAAGAAATGACTCGAGCACGCCGTGCCTCGAGTCATTTGCGCTACCTGTAATTACTACCAATAAACTTGCTACCAGTAATTATGTACCAATCACCATTTACATACCCAGTATACAGATGAAATCGTTTTCATACATCCTGCAAATGGCCAGTCTTTACTGGACAAATGTAGAGGTTGATGCCAAAAATACCATTATTCTTCAACAGCAACATAGATGCGTTTGTTGATCCTGCCCTTGCTTTTGTGTTTCACCACCCGCACACGCCCCACCTCGCGGGTATTCAACACATGCGTACCACCGTCTGCCTGCAGATCCAATCCTTTGATCTCCACCGTGCGTACTTCCTTGATGCCTTCCGGCAGCAGGTTAATCTTGGTGCGGATCAGGTCAGGGATGGCAAACGCTTCTTCTCGCGGCAGGATTTTGACGGTGACTTCATGCCCGGCCTCGATCTCCTGGTTCACCGCTGCTTCGATGGTGTGCACCAGTTCTGCACTGAAGCGTTCAAACTCGAAATCCATGCGCCCTTCCAGCGGATCCATATCACCGCCCGTCACAGAAGCACCATAATCTCGCCACACAACCCCGCACAGGACATGCATGGCGGTATGGGTGCGCATCAACTGATAGCGCCGTTCCCAATCCAGCACACCACGCACCACCTCGCCCTTCCCTGGCAATGTCACTTCGGGTGGCAGGCAGTGCCACACTTCGCCAGAGACTTTTTTCACTTGCTGCACAGGCAGCGGCTGGCCGCCATACTGCAGCCAGCCCTGGTCACAGGGTTGTCCACCCCCGCCGGGATAAAAGGCAGTTTGATCGAGTGTTACTGCGTGCAGCTGATCATCCCGCCGGGCAACAACGGCGTCAAATCCCTTGATCATGCTGTCCCAGGTGTAAAGCAATTGTGTCATCAACAACCTCCATAACTATACTTGCTGACTATTATACAGAAAAAACCTCTCTGCGGTGATTATCAGGCAGAGAGGTTTGGTTGGTTGGTTGGTTGGTTGGTTTTTATGTTAAGCTGAAGTAAGAATGTCTTCTACTGCTGGTTCTTCGCGGGTGTCTTTGGTGAAAACAAACTTGCGTTCACCATCCACCTCTTCAATATCTACCAGGATGCAGTCACCCGGTTCAAAGTGGTGTGCCAGCAATTCTTCCGAGATATTGTCTTCCACACGGTTCTGGATCACCCGGCGCAGCGGACGCGCACCGAAATCAGGATCATAGCCCAATTCCACCAGTTCAAACAGAGCTGCTTCACTCACCGAAAGTGAAATATTGTGCTCCTGCAGGCGTTCGCGCACCTTGTCGAATTCCAGTGTCACGATCTGGCGGATATCGGCTTTGTTCAGCGCATGGAACACCACCACTCCGTCCAGACGGTTGATGAATTCAGGGCGGAAGATGCGTTTCAATTGATCGGTCAGCTTGCGCCGCATGTCATCATAGGCGCGGTCTTCTTCAGTTTCCACATCTGCTTGCAGAAAACCCAGCGACGTATTGCGTTTAATCATATCCGCACCAATGTTCGAGGTCATAATGATGATGGTATTGCGAAAGTCTACCTTGCGCCCGCGTGCGTCAGAAAGGTGCCCCTCTTCCATGATCTGCAGCAGCATGTTATGGGTTTCGGGGTGCGCCTTCTCGATCTCGTCAAACACCACGATCGAGTAGGGACGGCGGCGGATGGTTTCGGTCAACTGGCCGGCATCATCATAGCCGATATAGCCGGGAGGCGAACCTACCAGGCGGCTGACGTTGTGGCGTTCCATGAATTCGCTCATATCCAACTGGATCAGAGCGTCTTCACTGCCAAACAGAAAACGCGCCAATGCTTTGGTCAACTCCGTTTTGCCAACACCGGTCGGCCCAAGAAAAACGAATGAACCGATCGGACGGCGCGGGTCCTTTAGGCCTGAACGCGCACGGCGCACAGCCTTTGAGATGACCTCGATGGCTTCGCGCTGCCCGATGATGGATTTGCTGATCTCGCTCTCCATGTGCAGCAGGCGTTCTGATTCTTCTTGCTTCAACTGCATTGCCGGAACACCAGTCAGCATCGCCACCACCTCGGCGATATCATCCGCGGTAACACTGGGGCTGCTGTCACGGTTCCAGGTGCGTTGAATTTCAACAATCTCTGCTTCAAGTGTTTCTTCTTGCTTTCGGGCGGCACTTAATTCATCCGCATCGCCTCCCTCTGCCAAACCTTTGATCGTCTGACGCACTTTATAAAGCTCTTTGGTCAGGTCCTTGGCACGCTGCGCAGTGGGGTTCTTGTACATGCGTACGCGTGAAGCGGATTCGTCGATCAGGTCAATGGCTTTGTCAGGAAGGAATCGCTCGGTAATGTAGCGTGAAGAAAGATACACCGCTGCTTCAAGCGCTTCGTCTGAAATGCGCAGACAGTGATGTTCTTCATATGGTTCGCGGATTCCGCGCAGAATCTCGAGAGTTTCCTCCGGTGAGGGTTCATCCACAATAATCGGCTGGAAGCGACGTTCCAACGCGGCATCGCTCTCGATGTGCTTGCGGTACTCATCCAGCGTGCTGGCGCCGATGACTTGCAATTCACCGCGCGAAAGCGCCGGTTTCAAGATATTGGCGGCATCCACGGCGGAACCACCCGCGCCGGCTCCCACCAGCATGTGCATCTCATCAATGAACAGGATGGCACCGGCGGCTTTCAACTCTTCGATCACGCGTTTCAGGCGCTCTTCAAATTGACCGCGGTACATGGTGCCTGCTACCAGCGATCCCACATCCAGTTGAATCACATCTTTGCCCAGCAAGGGGGTTGGCACATCGCCTTCAATGATACGCTGTGCCAGACCTTCCACAATGGCGGTCTTGCCAACACCGGGTTCACCAATCAGCGCCGGGTTGTTCTTGGTGCGGCGTGCCAGAATCTGGATCACTCGTTCAATTTCCATTTCACGCCCGATTACCGGGTCCAACTTGCCTTCCACCGCCAGGGCGGTCAGGTCGGTTGCCAGCTGGTCGGTCAGAGGCGTTTTGGCTTTGTCTTTTTCTTCTTTTTTCTCGGCAGAACGCGCGGCAGCCGGGGTGCTGCTGGCTGCTTCGCCTTCTTCGATCACACGGCGAATCTGGCGCCGCACCATCTCAGGTGTAATGCCCAACCTCTTCAATACCACCAGCGACAGGTCATCATCTGATTCCAGCAGTGCCAACAGCAGGTTCTCGGTGCCGATGAAGCGATGGCCCAGCCGGTCAGCTTCATCTACTGCCAACTCCATCACATGCTGTACGCCGGGTGATAGCGAAATACGCTTGCCGGGTTCAGCTTCTCCGGGTTTGGGCGGGTTTAATTCATCAATAATTTCACGCACACGCTCTTCTTCAATCCCCAGATTGGTCAGTACGCGCGCGGCAATGCCATCACCTTCGCGCAGCAATCCCAGCAAGAAATGCTCGGTATTGATCGTTGGCTGGTTGGCTTTTTCGGCTTCCTGGTGTGCCAGGGTGAACACTTGTTTTGCCCGGGCAGTAAATCTATCCATAATAGACACAGTTTGTGCCTCCTTTTCGTTTTTCCATCACCTTTGGCGTCCCCCCACATGCTTGAAAGGATGTTACTACCACTTCTTTTAAATTTTAACCTATCCGACCAGATATTTCATTAACTTTGATTCATCTGGCGTGTTTTTTACACATTTCTAACACTCGTTGAGGGAGATGCTTGCTCAACTCTCTTTTGGCAGGATGGCGTGTTGCAGCGCTTCACGCAGCGAACGTGCTTCGATCACCTCGATGCCAGCTGGCAATGGTTCACCCTGCCCCAGTTTCCGTGGAATGACCGCTCGTGTAAAGCCCAGCTTTTGCGCCTCGCGCAGGCGGTGATTCATCTGCCCCACCCAGCGCAATTCGCCGCTCAAACCGACCTCACCGATCAGCACCACATCTGCATACACGGAGCGGTCGAACAGCGAGGAGGCGATCGCCGCCGCCAAAGCCAGGTCAGCCGCTGGTTCATCTACACGCATACCGCCTACCACGTTCACGAAAATGTCTTGATCGCCCAAGCGCAAGCCCATGCGGCGCGTCAACACCGCCACGATTAACAGCAGTCGGTTGAAATCCACCCCGTTGGGCGTGCGGCGCGCGTTGCCGAAATTGGTCGGGCTGGTCAGCCCCTGCAGTTCCACCAGGATCGGTCGCGTGCCTTCCATCGTCACCGCGATGGCTGAACCGGGCGCGTTGACCATGCGCTCCGCTAAAAATGCTTCCGAAGGATTCAACACCTCACGCAAGCCGCGGTCAACCATCTCGAACACGCCTACCTCAGAGGTAGCGCCAAAGCGATTTTTGACCGAGCGCAGCAGGCGGAAGGCCTGGTAGCGGTCGCCTTCCAGATACAACACGGTATCCACGATATGCTCCAGCACGCGCGGACCGGCAATTTCACCCTCTTTGGTCACATGCCCAATCACGAACACCGCCAACTCTGACAGTTTCGCCACCTCGCGCAGGCGCGAAGAACACTCCCGCACCTGGGTCACCGAACCTGCCGCTGATTTTAATTCGGGCAGGTAGATGGTCTGAATGGAATCGACGATCAACAGATCAGGTGTGATCTCGCCCACATGGTGCAGAATGGCATCCATATTGGTTTCTGTCAACAAATACAGATTCTCGGGTAATACGCCCATGCGGCCATCATTTTCTCGCAGCAGGCGCAGGGCGCGCATCTTGATCTGGCGCTCAGATTCTTCGCCGGATACATACAGCACGGTCTCTTGCTTTGCCATTTCCAGCGCCATCTGCAGCATCAGCGTTGATTTGCCAATGCCCGGGTCACCGCCGATCAACACCAGCGAAGCCGGCACAATACCGCCCCCCAACACGCGCGCAAACTCGCCGATCGGCAGTGCCATGCGTTTTTCAGCATCGCCGGAGATCTCTTGCAGGCGGCGAGGCTTGCTCTCCACGCTGACTGCATGGCGGTGCACGCCTTTGGTTTCAGTCTCCAGATATTCTTCCACCATCGTGCCAAAACTGCCGCACGACGGACAACGTCCCATTTCTTTGGCGGTCACACGGCCGCACTCCTGACACACAAACCGGGTTTTTGCCTTTGCCATTTGCTATCTCCTGATATCCCTGATTGTAGCACAGAGCTTTTCTACGCCCCATTGTCAATGCATGAATCGTTTATAATCATAGCCATGCGAGCCTGGTTTGAATCCATTGTCGATGACAGCGAAAAACGCGCCCTCTATTCTGTCCCCGTGGGCATCCTCAGCGTATTATTCGCGCTGGCGACCTTCCTGCACTTCCTCGCCTACCCGCTCTCGGTCACGGTCGCCATCATCGGTTTGTTGATGGCATACAGCAGTCTGGACGCCGAACACGGCTGGCATGCCGTCGCCGGTATGGTCTTGAACGCTATCGGCCTGCTCCTGCCGCTGACTTTGCTGGCGATCCTGTTTCTGCTCGCCCGTTAGCAGCCTTACAGAACGTACATCAACAGCAGCGTGCGCACCTGCAGGAAAATGATCAATCCCGCCACGATAAACATCAGCAGCCGTGTCGGCATCTTCTTTGTCACGAACGCACCCAGCGGTGCCGCAATCACCCCGCCGATAATCAACCCGATGATAACCTGCCACTCGGTGATGCCGATCAGAACGATGAATGTGGCGGCTTCCGCCAGCGTGACAAAGAACTCACTCGCGTTGACAGAGCCGATGGATTCACGCGGGGAATGGCCACTGGAGATCAAGGTGGTGGTGACAATCGGACCCCATCCGCCGCCGCCGACTGCATCGAAGAAACCGCCGACCAGCCCTAAGATGCTCATCTGCCAGGCTTTAGGAGGAACCGGTGCTGCCTCCTCTTTGCGCGGGTTGAATCGAATCACTTTCACCAGGATACGCAAGCCCATCAACAGCAAATACACGGTGATAAATGGCTTGATCACATTGCCGTCGATATTGGTGAGCAAGTAAGCGCCGACCACCCCGCCAATCACACCGGGAATAATCAGGGCTTTGACAAAATACCTATTGATATTTCCCAATTTGAAATGTGAGATGCCCGACACAAAAGTAGTGAACACCTCGGCGATATGCACCGAAGCGCTGGCAACCGCCGGTGACACCCCGAACGACAGCAGCAAGCTGTTGGAGGTCACGCCATACGCCATGCCCAACGCGCCATCCACCATCTGCGCAACAAAACCCAACAGAACAAATAACAAAATCGTCATTTTTCGTCCTCAACGCGTTCACTCGATGATGAAAAGTGTACTGGATATTGATGAATTGTCAAGACACAGGGTCACACCTAACCACAGAAAAAAAGCATAGAACTAAGACAGTGAACACTCCGCTCCACTCCTCATGACTGGTCTCAGGGTTTATAGCGGGATTCCATACTTAAGTATGGTCGGATTTAGACCAACGAGGGTGGCGGCAGCATCCCCAAATCCGCTATTCTATAGTCAGGAAAGGTTCTGTTTGGAAGATAGAAATCAGGAGAAATACCATGAAAACGACTCGCGAAATAGAATTAGAAAAGCAGATGATGATCGCCATCGTGACCAACCACCTGTGCAGCTGCATCCGCTGATAATGAGCATCTGCTCACCCAGCTAAGGATAACTTGCACCGCAAAAACGAATTTGCTATCATAGGCGAGGTCATTTGCCAGAAGGCATAGGCGTTTGGAAGACGCCAGACAAATTGGAACGAAAGAAATGAATCAACAGGAGAATTTACAAATGAAGAGCAGCAAAGACATCCGCCTAGAGAAGGCAATCGCAATCGCGAGTGTTGTCAACCAAAGCATGATTATTCGGCGCTGAGGAATCGGGGCAAGGCCTCGATCATAATCAATCAACCACAAAACAAGGGGCTGACCCAAAAAGTCAGCCCCTTGTTCTTTTTCCTTAATGACTCTACGGCAAGCAGGAACAATCAGTCGATGGCAAAGGGCAGCCGCGCAGCAATGTGCCGGCTGGAGGTGCCCACCCACGCTTCAAACTGCCCGGGTTCTGCCCGCCAGGCATTTTCCTGGGTGTCAAAGAATTGCAGGTCCTGTGGTTGAATGGTCAATGTGATCGTTTTTGACTCACCCGCCGCCAGATGCACCTTTTGAAAACCCTTCAATTCTTTTTCAGGCCGGAACACAGAACTTTCGACATCATGGATGTACAATTGCACCACCTCAGCCCCAGAGCGTTCGCCAGTGTTTGTCACCGTGACATCAACCTGCGCGACAGCATCGCCGACATCCCGGGTCAGTGCAACACCGCTGAGTGCGAATTGTGTATAGGTGAGGCCGAAACCGAAGGGGAACTGCGGTTCGATCTGCGCCGCGTCAAAGTGACGGTAACCAACTTCCAGCCCCTCTTCATAGGGCATTTGCCACACCTCACGTTTGGTGGGGTCGCCCTGTCCGACTGACACACGCTTCAGGCTGAAGCTGGTTGGGTCATCGACGTAGTATTGCGTCGATGCAAAATCCTGCCAGCGTTTTGCCATGGTGAAAGGCAGTTTGCCTGTTGGCGCCGCCATACCAAGCACAACTTTGGCAACCGCAGTGCCGACGGTTTCACCAAGATACAGTGAATGCAGCACTGCCGGCACATGTTCGATCCAGGATTCAGTTTCCACCCCGCCGCCGACCGACAGCACAACCACCGTGTTGGGGTTGAGCGCCGCTACCTTGCGGATGAGGACATCCTGTTTTTCGGGCAGTTCCCAGGCGCGGTCATAACATTCGGCCTCTTCCCAGGTTGTGAAACCCGCGCACAAAATGACGGCATCCGCCCCAGCGATTTGGGCTTTTTCATCCGCTGTCAGGCGGTGGTTGCGGTAGGGCACCAACTCAACCGTATAATCTTCTGCCAGCAGGCCAAAGCCCGTCAGAATATCGATCTTTTCAGGCGTATTGATAAAGCTGGAACCGCCGCCGCCGCTGGTGGTGTCGCGCGCAGTGCGCCCCATGATAACCAGGCGTTTGGCTTTTTCAGGCGTCAGTGGCAGCAGGTCGTTCTCATTTTTCAGCAGCACCATGCCTTCCATCGCTGCTTTTTCTGCCAGCGCCACATGCTCCGGGGTGTGAACAGCAGCCTCAGGGTCCACCTGCGGTGAGTCGTAGACACCACCGTTGAACAACGCCGTCAACAAGCGTGTCAGCGGCGCATCGATGTCTTTTTCGGTCAACTCGCCATCCTGCAACAGCGGGATGACCTTTTCGGTGTTGATCCATTTGCCGGACGGCATTTCCAGATCCAGTCCGTTCTTAATCGGTCCCATTGTCGAATACAGACTGATCCAGTCTGAGATGACAAAACCTTCATAACCCCATTCCTCGCGCAGGATCTCGGTCAACAGGTGACGGTTTTCGCTGGCGTAGGTGCCGTTGATCAGGTTATAAGCGCTCATCAGGCCTTTCGTACCGCCCTCCTGCACCGCCATTCGAAACGCTGGCAGGTAAATTTCCCGTAAGGTGCGTTCATCCACCACAGAATCGGTCTTGTGACGGTCATAATCAGAGTTGTTGCAGGCAAAATGTTTCACCGTAGTGATAACACCCTTGGATTGCGCCCCGCGGATATAGGCAGACGCAATCTTGCCCGCCAGGAAGGGGTCTTCGCCCATGTATTCAAAGTTGCGGCCGCAGGTAGGCACACGGTAAATGTTGATGCCAGGCCCCAGCAGGATCTTCACACCCTTGGCGCGGTATTCTTCGGCAATCGCCGCGCCAACTTCTTCGATCAGCGCCGTGTTCCACGAGGCAGCCAGCGCCAGACCCGCCGGAAATGCTGTGCCGCCGCCAAAACAGCGTACACCTGAGGTAGCATCGCTGCACCACACACTGGGCAAGCCCAGGCGCGGGATAGCACGGATACCCATCCATTTGTAACCGCCCAACATGCTGATCTTCTCATCGAGGGTCAACCGTTCGATGATATTTTGAACGCGCTCTGCCACAGGTGTATCGCTGTCTGGCAGCCCCTGAAAATCAATGTCTTCGACTTGCGCCGGCTCCATCTCAAAATCGGAGACAGACAGGGAAATCTCACCGGTCATCATTTTATAAAGGAATTTCTTACCTGCTTTTGCGAACATATTCGCCTCCTTACGGGATAGTGAAAGGTACTTGTTTAATTGTAACCGATGGCAGACAGACCCTGCCATGGTTTTTCTTTTTAACCGCCTGGAAATTGTTTTTTCAAAGCCCCCAGCCATTGCAATTCCGTCCGCAGGTGCAGGCGTTGGTGCTCGATGATGCTGCCAATAATCGCCGGATTCATGTCCGCTGATGGGGCTGGCAGTTGACAGTTGTCCAACGAAACAAGACGCACCTCGATGGTTGCCATGCGCTCCTGCAAGGCATCTACGATCTCGGCACTCGACAGAAACGACTGGAAAAAGAGAGCAACATCAAAATCAAAACGGATTGTTTCGACCGCCTGCCACTGTTCACGCAAGAGGGAATGGAATTCAATCTCTCCCGCTGTTGAGATCTGGTAGATAGTGCGTGCGGGGCGGCTGCCACTCTGTTCGGTGGTAACTTTTTCAACCAGCCCTTCCTTCGCCAGTTGATTGAGCGCAAAATAAATGGAGCCGAAGGCGATCGGCGCACAGCCCGCCCATTGCTCCTCAATTGCCTGCTTTATCTCGTATCCGTGCATGGGCTGGTCCTGCAGCAAGCCCAAAATGGCCAATCTGGTAGACAAATCCACACCTCAATTATATTCTAACTTGTATATATTGTAACACTTTTACGCTACTGCTTTTAACACAAAGCAGATTTCATTTTGACCAGGTTCTTACAGACAGGCGTTTTAATAAACGTAATGAACGCATGCGATTGAAACCTCCTTATCGATACACCTCACGCCCTGCTCTGACACGGGTTGAACAGGGCATGAGCAAAGAAACAGAACAGATGACTGCACGGGAGAAGCAGTCATCTTTTCTTTAAGTAATGATTTAATCAAAGGCTGACGATATCTTTTGTGATGATGCTATAATGAAGCCAATAAAGAAGTTGGCAACCACGATGGGATGCAATGCCATGCAGTTCTTGAAACCGCAACAATCCAACATTCTGAATTATCCTCATCATTCCTTCTCGTTGAAATTCAAAGACAGTGAACTCGAAAGCGCTTACCGGCGCAGTCTGTACGCTGAAAATGTGAAACAGATACGGGTGGTGTTTTTGCTGTTTGCTATCCTGTATGCCGGCTTTGGCTGGTTAGATGCGCAACTCGAAGTCAGTTACCTATCAGAGTTCTTTGTCATCCGCTACGCCATCGTAGTGCCCACCCTGTTGCTGGTATTCGGGCTGACTTTCTGGGAAAAAATCTTTTTTGAATGGCAGCAGGTGCTGCTGTCGTTCGCTTTTGTGATCAGCGGCGTCGGCATCAGCATGATGCTGATCTTCGAGCCATTAAACCTGGCGTATTATGGTGGCTTGTTCATGGTGCTCTATTCCGGTTTCTTCCTCATCCGCCTTGATTTTTATTTAGGCACGATTGGCGGCGCGCTCATTTTTTTCACCTTCTTTGTGGGAACCCTGCTGTCGCACGGCATCACTGATTTACAGATCCAATCAATGATCATGTTCTACGCTATATCGGTTCTCATCGGTATGGTTGGTTCCTACTTCATTGATTATTACACGCGCCGCAACTATCTGCTGAATCACCAGGTCGAAGAAGACAAAAAAAGCCTCGAGCACCGCGTTCACAAGCAAGTGGACGAGATCACCCAGGCACAGAACGCCACCATCTTTGCGCTGGCGAAACTGGCAGAGTCTCGTGACACCGATACCGGGGAGCACGTTGCCCGCGTGGGCCAATATTGCCGCATCGTGGCAGAAGGGCTTGACCTCTCTGCCGATGACCAGATGCAAATGCCGCGTCACCGCTTTATCAACATCGTCAGCGCTGCCAGTTACTTGCATGACATCGGCAAAGTAGGCATTGAGGACAGCATCCTTAACAAACCGGATACCCTCAATGACAAGGAATTCAACATCATTAAGACCCATACCCTGATCGGTTACCGCACCTTGCAAGTAGTGCGTGAAAAGAATCCCGAAAACCAGTTCATTCAGATGGGCGCGGAGATCGTGCGTTCGCACCACGAACGCTGGGATGGCAGGGGCTATCCCGATGGGCTGGCTGGCAGAGAAATCCCCCTGGCGGCGCGGGTGATGGCGGTGGTAGACGCCTATGACGCCATGCGATCACGCCGCCCTTACAAGCAACCTATCCCTCATGATGAAGCCGTGCGCCAGATCGTGCAGCAAAGCGGCACCCACTTCGACCCGATGGTGGTACATGCCTTTCTCACCCAGGTTGACCAGTTGGAAGAATTGAGTGAAACCTACCAGACCCATCATCTCACCATCTAAACCGCCGAAACTGTGATTATTCACAGTTTCGTTTTTTGCCATGCACTGATACACTAAAAGTGTTCACAAGATAAAAGTTCCGACCTGATAGGGCGGACGGGTTGGAGGGGTAAGGAATGAGCAGGAGGTTGACCATTAACCTCCTGCTCGTTAATTTTTGGTTGAGATATAATGAAACCGATTCTGTTATCACCATTGAAAATTCCTAACAAATTTCACCATACTATGAAATCATTCACCAGATTGGTTCGCATTGTTGCTGTCGGATTGTTTCTCTCCGCCATCCTGCTCCTGGGATTAACCCTGCTGGAATTCAGCCGTACTCCCAACCTGGGCATCGACATCGATTTCGGCAGCGGCACCATCCTGCAAGTGTTCATCACCAATCCCAATGCTGAAGTGTTCTCCTATGAAGATCAGATCATCTCTGTGGATGGCATCGCCATTGATCAACTTTCTTATGACTATTTTATTGACCAGCAGCGTTTGTTTGTGTTTGAACTAAGGCAACCAGATGGCACGAGGCGATATGAAATAGTATCTGTGTCACCCACAAGCTCTTTGCTCTGGGCTGAGATGATGATCATACCAGCGATGGGAGCCATCCCGGCTTTCCTTGCAATGCTGCTGACATTTCTTAAGCCACCGAAAAAATCTACCCTCTTTTTAATGGCTTTTCTTTATTTTATAGGACTGGGACTCATCACTGGCAATCTATCCCGGACTGATGAGGGGTTTTCGATTGTTTTCTATGCAAGTGCCATTTTTGCTGTCTGGAGCATCGTGGAATTTCATTGGTGCCATTTTGAGACGCCGCCGCCTGAGTCAATCAAATGGTTTTTCCGCCTGGTCCAGCCAATCATTTTATTCACCGTGATCCTGGCGACGAAAGGATACCTCCCCTACATTGAGCAGCGCCTACTCCAAATTTATGTCATTGACATCATCTTCGGTTTCCTTTTTGTGGTTGGCCTTTTTTGGGGCCAGGCGATAGAAAATACCTTTCATCGAGGCATCTTTCGAATCATGTTCCTCAGCATCGTAGTGTCATTCATGCCAGCAATCCTATTCCTTTATCTGCCTTTGTTACAGAATCAACCCATGGCAGTACCTGCCATAATTGCCACTGCCCCCGTTTTAATTCTACCGATAAATTATTTTTTATTGTTCCTGCAGCATAAGAATTGGATAAAATTATCCATTGGCATCCTCATCGGTGTTACCGCCTTCATGCTGTTGCATCTGGTCGTGCGCCTGATTTATTTATTTATCCCCGAAACGCTGGAAGGCTATCGCTTGCTGTCCAGTGACTGGGTTCACTACCTGATCTCAATCTTATCAATGCTGACCTATCTGGCGCTGTTTCATACCGTCCACAAAATCACCCTGCTCATCATCTACGGCAACGTGCGCCATAGCACCCAAAAGATTCAACAAACCGGGCAGGCTGTTCTTCAGCAGAACGACATTGATGCCGCCCTGCTGCGTTTGGGCCAGGTCTTTCTGGAGGAATTCTATCGCTTCCGCTACCTGAATATATGTCTGGTCAACGGTACAATATTGCAGTATGACGAAAACTACCAGCTTGACCTGATCAAATTTGACCCCGATACGATAGAATCATTGATACAAGCCCTGGCCCAGGGGCACGAACAAGCCGATCGACAATCCCTGACAGATCGCATGGTGTCAATCGATCAGATGCAACCATATCTGAGTCAATTTCCGAAAATTTTCGGCGACAAACCACAATACTGCTACCTGCTCCTGGGAACGCAGGACGCAATTGGTTTCATTGCTGCCGGAGAAAGGCGCGGGGGCGAACCCTTTGATCTGATGGAAACCCGCCAGCTGGTGTTGCTGCTGAACCAATTTCAAATTCTCATCGAAAATATCCTTTTGCTGGAAACCGTGCAGAACACCTCGCAGCAAATGCGCCTGTCGGGCCAGCGCATGCTGCAAATGCGTGAGAACGAGCGCAAACGCATCGCGCGCGACATGCATGACAACATCATTCAAGCCATTACCGGCTTTCGTTACCAGCTCAACGAACTGTATGACGCCGACCTGCTGGCAATTTCAGACGAAGAAGCCGACGATCTGCAGCACAGCTTGATGACCATCACCCAGGATATCCGTGATATCTGCTTCAACCTGCGCCCGCCGGCGCTGGATGCCACCGGCTTGCACTCCGCGGTGGTGTCCCTGGTCGAATCCTATCATGCCCGCGAGGCATTGATCATTGATGTACAGATCATCGGCGAAGATATCGTCAACCAGCTCTCAGATGAGATCGCCATCTGCCTGTACCGTGTGCTTCAAGAAACCCTCTTCAACGCTTATCAGCATGCCCGATCCAGGGAAGTGCTGGTGGTGCTGTCTGCCCAGGAAGATATCGTCCGTCTGGTGGTGAAAGACAGCGGGGTGGGATTCAGCGTGCCGGAACGGATCGACCAGTTGGTCAGCGGCGGTCATTTCGGCCTGCTGGGCGCCCAGGAATTTTTGGAAGTGGTCAATGGCGAATTTCGAGTATTCTCTGAACCGGGTAAAGGTGCTACAATCGAAGCAATGATACCACTGGTGAGAGAGGTGGGGGAACATGGCGTATTCTATGATTATTGCCGATGACCATCCCATCGTAAGGGCAGGCATCGTCTCGGTATTTGAACACCAACCAGAATTCAGCATTATCGGACAGGCATCCAACGGGCAGGAGCTGGCATATCTGTTGCGCGCCGGTTGCCCTGACCTGATCCTACTGGATGTCAAGATGCCTGGGCTCAAGATCACCGGTTTGATCTCCTTCATCCGCCTGAATTGCTCTGAAACCAAAATCCTGGTGCTTTCCGCCTATGATGACGCTGGCATCATCAAAACCGTCATCGACCAGGGCGTGGATGCCTACATCCTGAAAGACGAGATGCAGGATGTCCTGGTGGAAGCCTGTGACCGTGTCATGACAGAAGACATCTGCTGGCTGAGTGAGCGCGTGGTCAATATTTACCAATCCGCTTCGCATCACTCTCCCACCGGCTCGTTGTTGAGCGAACGAGAATGGCATGTCATCGACCTGCTGAAAAAGGGTTATTCCAACAAAGAAATTGCCGCTGAGTTGAACATCACCAAATCCACAGTTTCCTACCATGTCAGCAACGTACTCAGCAAACTACACCTGACATCGCGGGTGGAGATCGTGCTGTGGGCTACGCGCCGTTCACGCTGAACGCGGTTTGCCCTTCACCAATCGCGGGCTAACTACTGTTGCCAACGCTGCCAGCGCCGCTGTTCCGCGGTCATGTCCACCGCAGTATCATGCGCAGCGTGCAGCAGACGCGTGATCAAATTGGGGTCGACGGCTTCTAACGGGGCCTGGTTGCTCAATCCAATGCCTGCCAGATGATCGCTCAATGCCGTCCAGCGCTTCTTGAAACGGAAATAATCATCCGGCGCCGGTCCGCCCCAGGCAACCTCAGCCTTGGCAGCTTCTCGCGGAAACGCCATGAATTGGATGCGTGCTTCATCCCGTACGAACTCCGTCCACAACGCTCCCTGGGTGCCCAGGGTGTTCTCTTTCATCTCGGGTGTCAGCGCCGCCAACGATTTCGCCCGGTAGGCTTTCTTCATCGGGTTGAAGGTGTGCGGCATATCGTAGTACGATTCCGAATGGGTCTGGAAGATCACGCGGTAGTCGTTCAACAACCCCTGGAAACTTTCCTCCAGCTCATGCGCCGAGGGTGTCCAGTGCATGATGACCACCTCTTTGCGCAGGTTGGGTTTGAGGCACTCGTTCCACACCACCGGGGTCTTGCCTTTCGCCAGCAGGTGTTCTGCCAGTTCATTCATGATGAACCCGTGCAGTTCGCTGACATCGCTGAAGCCCTGCCGCTGCATTTCTGCCTGACAGTCAGCACATTCGCGCCAGTGGTCATACTTGACCTCGTCACCGCCCAGATGCAGAAATTCGCCGGGAAACAGGTCACAGAATTCATCCAGCACATTTTTGATAAAGGTACGCGTCTGCTCACTGCCCACGCACGCCACATCCTTGAAAATCCCCCATTCACAGCGCACCTCGTAGGGTTCCTTGGTGCAGCCCATCTCTGGATAAGCCGCCAGCACCGATGTGAAGTGGCCGGGCAGGTCGAATTCCGGCACGACGGTGATATGACGTTCGGCAGCATATGCCACGATCTCGCGGATCTGTTCCTGGGTGTAGAACCCGCCATAGGGCGTCCAGTCAAATTGTTTGTTGACCGGCATCCAATTCTTCAACTGGGTGCCTTTGCGCTGCGAACCGACCTCGGTCAGCAGCGGATATTGCTTGATCTCCACACGCCAGCCCTGGTAATCAGTCAGATGCCAGTGGAAGATGTTCAGTTTCAGGAAAGCCATCCAGTCAAGCACATGCTTGACGGTGTCCATGCCGAAGAAATGGCGTGCTTCATCGAGCATGAAGCCGCGCCAACCGAAAGCGGGTGCGTCCTCGATCTCCACACACGGCAGAGAAATGAGTCCGCTTTGCTCTGCGGGCAGCATCTGGCGCAGGGTTTGCATGCCATAAAAGAGCCCGGCCGTCGTTCCTGCCAGCACCTGTATGCCCTGCGGCGTGATCGTCAGGCGGTAGCCTTCCTCGCCCCCTTCAACAAAGGACAATTCAAGGCTGAGTACCACCGCTGCGTTCTGCGGGTCATTGTGCAGTTGCACCTGCGGGAAATAACTGCGCAGTAAAGCAAGGGGCAGCGTGACTTCGCCCTGCGTGGCAAGGGTAAATGGAAACGAGAGCGGAAAAACACCCTCACGGTATGTAATCTGTTTGGGAAGCGGCACTATCGCATACATGGTTTACTCCTGTTCGGATGATTGGGTTGGCGCTTAAGTATAACGAAAATTTATGATGGATTTCACAAATTATCCCACCTTGCCACTGAACACAAACTCATGCGCCACTGCGGCGGTCGCCACTTTGTCGGAGTCGGAAATGAAGGTGACCATACCCTCGTCGAATACAACCGTCTTGACGCGGTCAAACCCTTGCGGGATGCGCGCCGCGCCCTGGATGTAATTGACATCGAACCCTACCCCATCAAACGTATGGCAGGTAGGGATACCGCGTGCATTGACGTCATTTTCCGCGATGGACTCATTCAGTCCCTTAGCGAAATATCCACACACATCCTCCAACCCGATGCAAGCGTTGCGGCCGTTCCAGGGTGCGCCATGGCGCCCGTGATTCTCCATCCACAGCACCATCGAAGGCTGCACAGCGCGGTTCTTGAGCGAATACCACAAGAAACCTTCCTCCGCGCACACCGCGCAGGTCCACACCGGTTCTTCTGACGGCTCAAAATATACCTGGGCAATATCCACAAAGCCCTCACGCGCTGGAAATACCGTGCAGTCGCTGGTTTCGGGATCTTTCCACACCGTCGGCACTTCTTCCAATGACTCAAACCACGCCCCCGGTTCCAGGCTGATATATTCTTCATTGGCATATAGTGGCGCGCCTGTACCCACCCGCCCGAAGTGAATCGGCGCGGTGGAAATGCGCCAGTTTTTGCTGCCGGTCAGGGTGGCATGATGTCCCAGGCTGGTTTTGCCCGTAAAACCTTCAATATGGTGCTGCTGATAGACGGCTGTGTGACCCTTCACCAGCTGGGTTCGTTTGGTGACGCTGCCCGCGCGCGCTTTCAAATCCATGGCCAGCGTCAGGGTCAATGTGGCCCCTTCCTCCACCAGGCTGTGAAACTGCCACTTTTTTCCGGCAGTCTCGCCATGCACATGGTGGAATTCGCCGCCAGCGGTGTTGACTTCGCCGAACGGCAGGCAGAAGAAATCACCGCGCAGCGGCACCAGCACCGGCTCACCCAACGCCAGCCCTTCGTTATGCCAGGGATTGATGAAATACGGCTCAACAGCCCTTCCCGTGCCTACATCAAACGATACCGGCGCCATATGACCGCCCAACCGGGTGATCGCCGCGCGCACACTCTCATTTTCCATGACCCAGGAAGCCTGGTTGTAGATCACATTCACCTGTTCATTGGCTGCATTCATCTTCCGTTCCTCTCCGTGACTGTTTGGTTGTGTCGATAATCCGATTATACCCCGGTCACTCCTGTCAAGAAACCAACTGTCATGAATTTCTGGTCGGGCATAGCAAATCCACCAGAAAAGACTATAATTAACCGGTAACAGACTGACTATACGGTTTCTTCTGACATTATCACCATGAACACATTGGCTGCCGTATATTGAAACATCCATATCACCTTTTTATTTTCCGTCAGGCCTGTTCTGGCGGCTTTTGTCAGGAGAAATCATGAAAAAATTCAAAGTGGCTGTGTTGGCCAACCTCAAAATGAACGCGCCGCAATTCGCAGGCATGGCAAATGACCAGTGGGATGACCTGGATTCGGAAAAAACCGTGCACGCGTTGGTGGATGCCATCCGCGCCGGCGGCCACGAAGCTGAATTTCTGGAGGGTGATATCACCCTGCTGGACACCCTGCGGCTATACAAACCCGATATCTGCTTCAACATATGCGAAGGTCACTTCGGCGACGCGCGCGAAGCGCATGTACCCGCCATCCTGGAGATGCTGCGCATCCCCTATACCGGCTCCAAAGTCTTCACGCTGGCGCTCACCCTCGACAAACCCGCCACCAAACGCATCCTGCACTGGCACGAGCTGCCGACCCCCCGTTTTCAGACCTTTGAACGTGTCACCGAAAGCCTCAATGATGATATGATCTTCCCGCTGTTCGTCAAACCCAGCCGTGAAGGCACCGGCATCGGCGTATCGGGCAAATCCATCGTGCATGATGAGCACGAATTGTTCGAGCAGATTGCCTTCATCATCAACCGCTACCACCAGTCTGTGCTGGTCGAAGAATACATCGAAGGGCGCGAGATCACCGTGGGCGTGATCGGCAACCTGACCGGGCCGGTCGCTCGCCGTGTGCCAGACAATCACGAAGCACCGCGTATGCAGGCGGGCTTGCATTTCCTGCCGCCCATGGAGGTGGACCTGACAGAATTTGCCAACAGCGACGTCGTTTATTCCAACCGCTTGAAGACAGACCTGGCTGACAAATTGACCTACCTGTGCCCCGCCCCGATCGATGATGACACCATCGATGAACTCAACTGGCTGACGGCTGCTGTTTTTCGCGTAACCGGCGCGTTGGATGTGGCCCGCGTGGATTTCCGCCTGAACGTCCGTGAAGATTGGAAACCTTACATCCTTGAGATCAACCCCCTGCCCGGCCTGTCCCCCGGCATTTCCGACCTGGTGATCGAGGCCGCCGCTGACGGCATTGAACACACCGAATTGGTCAACACCATTCTGAACACCGCCTTGCAGCGATATGGCATGATGGAATAAAAGAATTTACTTTTCACGTATCCAGGCCAGCAAAAACATCTATAATTCTCTTGTACCTGCACATATCTGAGATACTAAGGAGAATGAGATAATGGCGTACCATCAAAAACATGGTGTCAATATCGGCCGTTGGCTGTGCCACGGCGATGACCCGCTGGAACAGCGTGAAAAATGGCTGGTGCAGGATGATCTGCGCAAGATCCGCGACATGGGCCTCGATCATGTGCGCCTGTGCCTGAAAGAGATATATTTTTGGGCGGAAGACGGCACCCTCAACCAGCGCGCCATCGAGATCCTGCGGCGCGGCATCGATTGGGCGCTGGACGCCGGGTTGGTAGCCAATGTCAACCTGCACATACTGCGCTCACACAACTTCCTTGACCTGCAGGAACCCGAGTTGTTCACCAGCCCGACCGCCCAGGCGCATTTCGTCAAGATGTGGACAGATCTTTCAGAAAACCTGCACGACTATTCCACCGACAAACTGGCGTTCGAGTTCATGAACGAACCGGTCGCGCGCGCCAACGAACGCTGGAATACGGTCTGGCAACAGGCCTATGATGCCCTGCGCGCCAAGGAAAAAGAGCGTGTGCTTATCCTCGGTTCCAACCTGTGGAACCAGGCGCGCACCTTCAAAGATCTGACGGTGCCTGAGAATGACCCCAACATGATGCTGGACTTCCACTTCTATGAGCCGATCCTGGTCAGCCATTACCACGCTCCCTGGACGCCGATCACAATGGTACCCTTCAAGCTGCACTACCCCGGCCGCCCCTTCCACATGCCACCCTGGATGTTCGGCCTATATGCCCAGTTCAAAAAGGGTCTTAGCTCCATCAACCGCAAGGACGCCTGGCATGAGAATGTACCGTTCACCAAAGAAATCATGGCATCCCGCTTCCAACTGGCGCTGGATATCGCCAAAAAGCACAACCTGCCGCTCAATTTGGGCGAATTCGGCGTCTATTCACAGGTTCCGCAGGAAATCGGCAAAAAGTGGCTGCATGACGTGTTCTCGCTCTGCCAGCAAATGAATATCTCCTGGACAATCTGGACGCTGGGCAAAGGCGACGATGGCTTTGCCATCATGGACAAAGCCGGCAACCCGCGCTGGCAGGTAGAAGTCATGCGTCCATTCCTTAAATAACATTTTTGTATGCTCATTTCCAGATTCTCACGCACAAGCGCATCATTAAACCGGGAAAGCCGCCATGAAAATCGCCACGCTCAACCTCCGCCACCACAGCGACCGCTGGGAAGAACGTTTCCCGCTGGTGGTAGATACCTTGCTTAAGTCAAACGCTGACCTGATCGGCCTGCAGGAAGTTTCCATCAAAGTAGGACCCAAGAATCAGGCGCAGTTGATCGCAGAAGCAGTCAATGCACTGTCAAATTATCCCCCTTATCAGGTGTACTTCACCCCCACGCGCGAGGCAACCAAAGACCAGGAAGGCATCGCCATCCTGTCCCGCCTGCCGGCCGAGAGCTTTGAATCGATCGCTCTGCCGGGCCCCTGGCGGGTAGCGCAGCGCATTACAGTGAGGCAAGAAGGCAGATTGTTGTGTTTTGCCAACACCCACCTGCATCACGAACCCTGGCGTGATGAAAGCATCCGTCTGCAGCAGGCGATCGCCCTGATGGATTGGATCAACGCACAATCCAATGCGTGTGTAATCAGCGGGGATTTCAACGCCGAACCCGATTCCGCCACCATCGTGCAGATCAAGCAAAGCCACCGCTCCGCCTATGAGAGCGTGCATGGCAGCGAACCGGATCTCACCTATCCTACCCCGCTGGTGGTGCCGGCACCCGCGCACACCAATACCATCGATTACCTGTTCTACTCACCCGACGCTTTTCAAGTCATCGCCTGCGAGAAGATCGGCACACAATCCGCGCCGCACGACCCCACGCTCTACCCCTCCGACCATTATGGCCTGTGTTCAGAAATGGTCTGGTGCTAAGGAAAAAGATAACAGCGGTGCTTGATCGCACCGCGGGAGGGTAAAATGCGTTCACGATGTTTTTTTATGGCAGCTTGCCGTTGATGCTCTGCAACTCGCTGAGGATCGCCTGCATCACATCCTGCTCAGCATCAACCGCCTCTGTGACCGGGCGGCGCACCCGCTCCCAAGGCAGGCGCTGCTGGGCTTCATCAAAGGCACGCAGGCATCCCGCCACTTCCTCATAGGCCGCATCCACATTTTCCAATCCCATCAAACGCGCTTCCGGCCGTTGGTTGGGGTCTGAATTGCCAGCCGTGTCGATCTTCAGATGACCAATGCCCAGCCAGCGATCCAGCAACCCGCGCCGGATCTCAATGTTGGTCACCATGCGGTAAGGCACATGCACCACCTTCTGCATGATATAGCCCGAATGCACCACGATCTCATCATCCATCAGCTCATAGCGGTATCGTTTATACAACGGGAACATCAACAGGAAGGTCGGCACCGCCCACACCAGGTTGGGGATCGTAGCCCAGAACAATGCCTTGCTCTGGTAATCGACCACGCCCTCCTCACGCATGATGAAATACATCGAAATGTATAGGATGACCCAGATGAGAGCAAAGACAAAGACCACGCTGAGCAGCATTTTGTATAAATATGTTTTTTTGGGGGTGTAAGTATACATGTTTTTTCTCCTGTTAATCAATCGATGGTTGCTAATATCCGCAGAAAGTGCTTGCGGACCTCTTCTTTTGGAATATGCAATGCCTCACATTGCCGCAGATAACTTTCGGTCAGCTGTTCAAACACCTTTCGCCGATCTTCTTCGATAGGCACCTGTCGGTCAAGGACATAACATCCGCGCCCCTGCTGTGAAGACACATAGCCTTGTTGATCCAGCCGGCGGTACACGCGTGCGATGGTGTTAAAGTTGATGTCCAAATCTTCTGCCAGTTCACGCACCGTGGGCAGTTGCTCACCAGAACCGATATCACCAGACACGATCAGGCATTTGATCTGTTCCTCGATCTGGTAATAAAGAGGCTCTTTGCTGTGAAAATTTACCTGGATTTTGTGGTGCATTGTTATTCCTATTGTATCAATGTATCATAGTATGATTGTATCATTAACGGCAAAACATGGCAAGACCGATTTGCAGGTCAGTATCATCTGTCTGGGCGCGATGCGTTTCGGCGCGCGCGATTCTAAAGACCTTTCTTTCCAGATGCTGATGCTTATCTCGATCTCAGCGCTGACAGCGACGCCCGCCTGAAAGCCCTGCATATCGTGGCAGACGAAACTGCCGCCACCGTCAACCAGGTGATTCTCGCCTGGCTGATGCAGCACAGCCCGCACACCATCCCGCTGGTCAGCGCTGGCACCATGGAACAACTGGAAGAAAACCTCGCCGCCGCACACCTTATTTTGACCGAGGAACAACTCCACAACCTCGACAGTGCTGGGGTGTAAGGTTACTTAATTACGCCAGTTTTCCGTCGGTATTCAGCACTAACTGCATTGCCTTGCTGAAGATGCGCTTGCGCATCATCAGAATGCTGATGACACCGGCGATATTGGCCGCCACATAGATCATGGCGACCACCACGAACTGGTAAAAAGCAGCGTAAACCGGATCCGCGCCCGCCAGCACCAGGCCCGCCATCGCCCCCGGTATCCACACAATGCCAAGCGAGCGCAGCGAATTGACCTGCGGTATCAGGCTGGCGTTGATCGCACTCTGCACATAGGGCGCAACCGCATGTTCAGGTTTCGCCCCAGCGCCAGGGCGGTTTCCACCATGCCATGATGCGAACTGACCTCAGAGCGGAACCGTTCCAGCCCGAGGATATTGGTATTCATGGTGAAATATGGACACTACCTGCCCATTTTCACCCCACAAAACACCTTCGCCAGGGAGCAGCAGGCGCTTTCATGGTATCATCATCGCAAAAAACTGGCCATACGCCAGGAGCGCTAAATAATGAAAAAAATCCGTATCAAACTGAATGGAAATCTGATCTTCACCCTGCTGGTGATGCTCGCCATGGCAGTCACCATCATTGTCAAAGAAACCTCACGCCCTGCTCAAACCCCGGATGCCATCGGCTATGGATCGGACACGGTCAAAGGGGAAGTTGTCCAAATCCTCGAATCTGGCACCGTACAGCTTGGCTCCATCGAACAGGAATACCAGATCGCGCAGGTGCGCATTCTGGAAGGTGACTTCACAGACACCCTGGTGACGATCGATCACGGCTCCTACCAGATCCTGCCCAGAGGATTCAGCCTGTCGGCAGGCGAACGCATCCTGGTAACGGTTGGGCAAACCCCTGACGGTGCCTTGCGCGCCTATTTCATCGATTATGTCCGCCTGACCCCATTGCTGGTGTTGTTTGCCATGTTTGTGGTCGGCTCCATTCTGGTCAGCGGGTGGAAAGGGATTCAAAGCCTGCTCTCCATGGGTGTCAGCCTGCTGGTCATCTTCTACTTCATCATCCCGCGCATTCTGGCAGGTGCCGATCCCATCTGGACCAGCATTGTCGGTTCTTTCATCTTTTTGGCAATCACGCAATACCTCGTGTACGGCTGGACACTAAAAACGCAGGTGGCGCTGGTTGCCATCGTCATCGCCATGACCATCACCGGCTTTCTGGCTGTGTGGTTCGTCAATTACACCAGCCTGAACGGATTCGGCAACGAGAGCGCCATGTACCTGATGCAGCAGGGCGAAAACCTCAACATCCAGAATGTTCTCATCGCCAGCATCATCATCGGCACGCTGGGGGTGCTGGACGACCTGGTCATCTCACAGGCATCAGTGGTGATGGAGTTGCACACCGCCAACCCCAATATGACCTTCCGTGAACGCTACCGCGCTGCCTTCCACATCGGCCGCGATCACATCGCCGCCACCGTTAATACCCTCGTGCTGGCATATGTCGGCGCTGGCCTGATGATGTTCTTGCTGTTCTCGCTCAACAATCCCGATTACCTGCTGCTGCTGAACATCAACTTCATCGCCGAAGAGATCGTGCGCTCCCTGGTCGGCACGCTGGGTTTGTTCAGCGCGGTGCCGATCACCAACTTGATCGCCAGCTGGGCGGTCGACACCCCCGAGCGCGTTCAGAAATTATGCCGCATCTTCGGCCCGCTGGGCGCTTCTCACGATCATTAATGGAAGAGAAACTGTCCTGAACCGGGCAGCTTCTCTTTTTTTCAGGTTTGCCTCAATGGCATCTTGGTACAGACAGGTTTATAATGAAAGCAGCCAGATGAGAAGAGAAGGTATCCTTAATCTATGCTTGAATACCCTGAAATCAAACACCTCGCCAACCAATTGCAGGATGCCATCCCCGGTAAGACCATTGACATCGTCTCTTTCCCCGGTATGGTCAGAAATTTTGTGTTCTCAGAAGAAACCCAGCCGGTGTTCCGCGAACGCCTGCATGGCAAAACCTTTGACCATGTGGAGTCGTGCGGCAACCACCTCTATCTGTTCACCAAAGAAGGCCCGGTGCTCGCCATCGGCGACACCGGCGGAAAATTACTACTGACGCCTTCCAACAAGCCCATCCCCAAGAAATTCGACCTGCGCCTGACCTTCACCGATGGAACCACCCTCACCATGTCGGTGCAGATGTGGGGTTTCATCCGCGCTTATGCCGCTGCGGCAGACGCTATTGCCCATCAAGAGGCGGTGCTGCAGGAAGCACGCGACCCGTTGGACCACAAGGTCACCCGGCGCAATTTCCTAAAATGGCTGCGTGCCTGGGAGGAAGCCCCCAAAATCAATGCCAAAAAATTCATCATCAGCCGCAAATACATCACCGGTCTGGGCAATGGCTACACCCAGGACATCCTGTGGCATGCCCGCCTTCATCCACGCCGTAAAATGGACAGCCTTGACGATGAAGAAGCCATGCATCTGCTGGATGCCATCCAGCTGGTCACCATCCAGGCGGTGCAAGCCAATGGCCGCACCACCGAACGTGACCTGTATGATCAGCCCGGCGACTATGAGGTGTTGATGGGCCGTGCCACATTGGGCACCACCTGCCCTGCATGCGATGACGAGATCATCAAGTTCTCTTTTGAAGGCGGCGCCTGCTATATCTGCCCGTCCTGCCAGCCTGATCCAAGAATCACAGGCTGACTACCCCGCCCTTCGGGTACAATCATTGTATGCTCTCCCTGATCCTCATCCGCCATGGTGAAACCGACTGGAACACCCAGCAGCGCATCCAGGGCCAACGTGACCTGCCGCTGAACGAGACCGGGCGCCAACAGGCGCGCGATTTGCAGCCCGTGCTGGCGCCAGCCTTTGCGGGTTCAACCGTGAAGGTACGCGTTCTCAGTTCAGACCTGCAGCGCGCCCTGCAAACCGCTCAGATCGCCGTACACGCACTGGCAGAGATTGAGACCGACACGCGCCTGCGCGAGATCAATTATGGTGAATGGGAGGGTCATGACCGGCGCACCCTGGAGCAGCGCTGCCCCGCCGAGGCGGTGCGCTGGTTCCGCGGTGATGACTTCGCTTTCAAACCCCATGGCGGCGAATCCTTGCGGGAACTGCACCAGCGTATGTCTGCCTTTCACCAGGCTGTTATCTTACCCCTGATTCAACCCCGACCCCAGCGCGTGATCCTCTTCACCCACGGCGCTGCCCTGATGGCGTATCTAAACGTGATCCTGCAAGCCCGTGCGCGCTTCGCCACCGACAATGGCGCCCTCAGCGAGATTATCCTGCGGGCCGGCACATTGCCAGAAGTCGCCCAGTTTAACGTGCTGCCGCAGCATATATCCATGCTTTATCCGCTTTCCTGACAATCTTGATGCGATAAACTCTCAATAAATGATTTCCCATAGACCCCAACAGGTTTTTTTTCAATGAAGAGTAAACCTGCCTTTAGAACCTTGAGTTATTCTCGTAACTCAAGGTTCTGGTTCTCAATCTCAAAAATGAGAATGCCGTAATTCACGGTACGCTATTGAATGAATAATCAACTCCCTTTGAGAGCTTTGCGTTACGCGGATAACCTAAAACTCATACCTCCACTTTTTTAGAACGATGCGTTATTTCCGTAACGCAAGATTTTTTTCATCTTAATTCCCAAAAATCGCTTCTGTCCAATCTCACAATCCAGAATGTTATAATCCCCTACAGATTGCTCGATAAAGAGTTAACATGCCTTGAGAGCTTTGGATTGTGACAATAACACAAAGCCCATGCCAAATAAAAACAAGCCCATCCCGAAGGAGAAACCCATGCCAGAAGAGAATACCAAAAACGAAGCATCCAGGGAGACCAAACCAGTCCCTGAAGAAAAAACCTCGGTCACCGAACACAGCATCACCATCAACGGCACAGTGCTGGAATACACCGTCACCGCCGGCACCATGCTGCTTAAGGCCGAAGATGAAAAAGAGGGTGAAAAGCCCAAAGCCACCATCTTCTACATCGCCTACCAGTTGAAAACCGATGACAGCCCCGCCAAACGGCCGTTGACGTTCTCATTCAACGGCGGACCAGGTTCCTCCTCAGTGTGGATGCACCTGGGTATGCTGGGGCCCAAGCGTGTGCGCCTCGATGACGAGGGTATGCCGCTGCCACCGCCCTATCAACTGCTCGAGAACGAATACACCCTGCTCGATAAGACCGACCTGGTCTTCATCGACCCGGTCAGCACCGGCTACAGCCGCAGTGTGCCCGGCGAGGAAGCCAAACAATTCCACACCGACAAAACAGACATCGAATCAGTCGGCGATTTCATCCATCTCTTCACCACCCGCAACCAGCGCTGGGCATCGCCCATCTTCTTGATCGGGGAATCCTACGGCACCACACGTGCCGCCGGACTGTCCGGTTACCTGGGCGAAAAGCATGGCCTGTACCTGAACGGTATCATGCTGATCTCCTCCATCCTTAACTTCGTGACTGCACGCTTCGATGAAGGTAACGACCTGCCCTACATCCTCTTCCTGCCGACCTACGCCGCCACCGCCCATTACCACCACAAACTGGACAGCGAGCAGCTTGCGCGGCCGCTGGACGAATTCCTCGGTGAGGTTGAGCAGTTCGCCGCCAACGATTACACCCTGGCGTTGATGAAAGGCGCCACCCTCACCGCTGATGAACGCGCCCACATCATCGAAAAACTGCATACCTATACCGGGCTGAGCAAAGACTACATCGACCGCACCGACCTGCGCATCAACATTCACCGTTTCTGCAAGGAATTGCGTCGTGATGAAGGCTTGACCGTCGGGCGCATCGACAGCCGCTACACGGGCTATGACCGCGACGCCGCCGGTGAATACCCGGAACGCGACCCCAGCCTGAGCGCCACCGGCGGTGCTTATTCCGCCACACTCAAAGATTATGTGCGCCGCGAATTGGATTTCTCCATGGACCTGCCCTACAACATCCTCACCAACCTCTTCCAGAACTGGAAGTATGACCGCTGGCAGAACCAGTACGTCAACATGGCAGAGGTCCTGCGTCAAGCCATGGTTACCAACCCCGCCATGAAGATCTTCGTTGCCAACGGTTTTTATGACCTCGCCACACCGTATTTCGCCACCCAATATACCTTCAACCACCTCGGCATACCTGCCGCGCTGCAAGACAATATCTCTATGGCGTATTACGAAGCAGGCCACATGATGTATGTGCACATCCCGTCATTGAAAAAGATCAAGAACGACCTGGCGAATTTTGTGGATAAGGCGACCCAAGCCTGATCCCAGGCCTAAATCAACTTAATCCCCACCAATGCAAACGCCTGCAACAATCCAGACGGGAGTTTATACTTTTGTTATATTATTTTCATCATAATTAATAAAACTATTGTATGTTCGTAGTAAGATAAAGTAAGACGTTTAGATAACAACAACAGAAAGGACATATAAAATGCCTATCTCAACTTATAAAGCAACCAGCAAACTGGTCGAGGGACTGCAAGTCGATAACTTTGTACGCGATTTTTCCATCCGTATGGATGAACCAAAAAGCCTGGGCGGCACAGATACCGGTATGAATCCGGTAGAAGCTCTGCTGATCGCGCTTGGTTCCTGCCAGGTGATCGTGGCAGGCGCCTTCGCAAAATCACAGGGCATTGACCTGCAGGATTTTTGGATGGAATTAGAAGGTGACCTTGATCCGGATGGTTTCCTCAAAGGAAAACCAGGTGTACGCATGGGCTTCCAGGAAGTCCGCATCATCCCCCACATCAAGACCACTGCTGCCCCGGAAAAAGTGGCTGATTTTATGAAGTTCATCCAAAGCCGCTGCCCGGTTGAAGATGTCATGGTAAATGGCACCAGGATCATCGCTTCTGAAGCGGTCATCGAATAAGAGCCATGAGCTGATAAATCTTATCATTATTGGTTAATTGACCAGAGATCAAAAGACTGCCCCAAATTGGGGCAGTCTTTCTTGTATTCAATTGTTTACGGCTGTTATTGCATGGTTGCCAGCTGGTCAGCCAGGATGGCGTCAGAGTCGGCATCCAGCTGCTCCAGGGTTGCTACGACATCATCGCCGGCAGCGATAGCCGCCATGGCTTCTGACACAATATCGCGCACGAAGTCATATCCAGGCACAGGGGGTTCACCCACACCATATTCCAACATATCAAAAGCAGCTTTATAGATGGGGTTCGCAATGAAGTAATCACCCAAACCATCTGCCACGCTCAAACGAACAGGGAAGTAGTTGGAAGCGATCGCCCATTCAGCCTGCACATCGGTGCTGGTGTAATATTTGATGAACAGCCAGGCAGCCAATTGGCGCTCCATGGTGCTCTTGGGCACACTCACCGAAGCACCGTAAATGTTCATAACCGGGTCCGGGGTGGTGTGAGGAATGGCTGCTACAGAGAAATTGAAACCAGCGCCTGCTTCGACAGCATCCTCATAGAAGGGGATACCGGAGGAAGAACCAACGGTGAAGAGCAGGGTGCCATTGCCAAAGTCAGTCTGGTCGCCATAGGCCTCAGTTACCAACTGAGCACAACCCTCATCAAACAGGTCCTGCAGGAAGTTCATGGCTTCGACCGCGGCATCGGAGTTGTAGGAGTATTCGTCATTTTCATAATCGAACACATCGCCACCGAATGCAAAGGTCCAGGAAGCAAAGCGTGAAGCATCCACAGACAATTTATAGCCCATCGAACCCTCGGCGGTTGCGCCAGAGAACGGGTTCGCAACGGCAGCGCATGCCATTTCTTTGAACTCTGCCGGGGTGGTCGGAGGACCATCAAAGCCCAGTTCTTCGATCCAGTCCATGTTGTAATACATCACTTCCATGGAGCGGTTGGGTGGGAAACCCAGGCGTTGGGAGTCAAAGGTGGGGAAAACGTCCTGGTTATAGAAACCGGGGAAGAAATCAGCAACCTCTTCATCAGTCAGACCCCATTTTTCAGATTGCACCAGCGGATTCAGATCAGTCATGGAATCTGCCAGTTGATAGGTAGCAGTCTGATTCTGGTAAGCCACCACAATATCGGGTACATCACCAGTATTCAAGATGGGGAGCATCTTGTTGAAGATGTCACCATAGCCACCCTGGTTTTCAGCGGTTACCGTGATACCCCACTCATTGGTTGCGTTGAACCTCTCAACGATCTCCTGGAGTACAATTTCACGATCGCCGGTGTGCTGGTGCCAGAAAACGATATTCGAAGCGGGAACGACATCGTCATACGGGCCTGCTGCAACCTCTTCAACCACTTCTTCGACAGGTTCTTCGACGACTGCCTCTTCTTCCTCTGGTTCTTCAACAACCACAGGTTCTTCCACAACCGTCTCTTCTTCGACGGTGGGTTCTTCGACGACTGGCTCATCAACGACCGGTTCTTCCACCTGTTTGCACGCTGTAAAAGCCAGTGCCACTATTAACAACAACACAAATAAAAATTTAAACTTGTTTCTCATTACTATCTGCCTCCTTAATGGCTTATAAAGAAACTATTGTTCATATCGGATAGACATATCCGTATACAACCTCATTAATTTTACCCCTTTAATCCCGTGGTGGCGATACCCTGGGTAAATTGTTTTTGGGTGAGGAAATAAATGATCAAGATCGGTATCAAGGCAATCACCGCACCAGCCATCAACAGGTGCGTTTGAGGCCCCGCTTCGGTCACAAACGACCACAAACCCACCATGATGGGACGTTTCACATCCTTTGTGGTCACCAACAGCGGCCACATAAAGGCGTTCCACGACCCGATGAAGCCGAACAAAAACACCGTCATCAGCGGCGCCTTAGAAATCGGCAGCACAATCTGCAACAGAAAACGCATATGACCGGCGCCATCCATGCGCGCAGCATCCCACAACTCATCTGGAATCTGCGCAAAGAATTGCCGCAGCAAGAAAATGCTGAATGCGCTCGCCATGAATGGCAGGGTCAGCGCGGTCAAAGAGTTGATCCACGATACACCCATGCCAAAGCTGGATAACTGGCAAGCCAGCCATTGGCCTCCATCCCCGATACATATATCAAACGCGCGCTGGTCAACCCCTGGCAGCGGGATGATCAGGCCGCGCACCAAAAGCTGGTTGGGCAGTACGGTCACTGACTCGGGGATCATCATGGTAGCCAGCAGAATGGCAAAGATGATGTTACTGCCAGGAAATTTGATCCTGCCAAAAGCATAGCCTGCCAGCACTGAAGAGATCATCAGCCCAATCAGGGTGATCGTCGTGATAATAATGCTATTTAAGAAATAGCGTTCAAAACGTGATTGTCCCCAGGCCTCCGCATAGTTGATGAACTGGGGTGTGTTTGGCAGTAACTGGCGGTTGATGGTTTCGCCAATTGTCATAAGCGATGTTGATACCATCCAAAACAAAGGTATCATGGCGACCACCGCCCCAAAAGTAAGCAGAAAATACAGGATGAATTGACCAATGGCGCGGGTGATTCGGCTGCTTTTAGCCATAGAACACCTTCTTTCCCAACAGCTTGCTCTGCGCGAATGTCAGCCCAACAATGATGATGAAGAGAATGATCGCCTGCGTGGCGGCATAACCAAAGTTATTTTCTTTGTAGAAAGTATCAAAAATGCGGATACTGGCGGTGACCACGGTGTCACTGGCAGAAGGCACCCGCATCACATACAGGTGATTGAAGGCTTTGAACGTGCCGATGAACGATATCAACAGCAGGTAAAAAGAAATCGGTGATATCAACGGAAAGGTGATGTGCCAGAACAGGTGCCAGCCGCTGGAGCCATCAATCTGTGCTGCTTCATACACCTCCTTGGGAATGTTACCCAACCCCGCCAGGTAGATGACTGCGTTGTAGCCGGCAAAGGACCAAATGCCGTAAATAGCAATCGTGATCAGCGCCAGGCTCGGCCCCGCCCAGAAGCCTTCTAAACTGGATTGGAAGAACAAATTCGAAAAGGCGGTCTTCTCATACAACCATTGCAGCGGCTGCAAGTTGGCGAAACCCAACAACGTGTTGGCCAATGCGGTCTCACGCGGGCTGAAGATGATGCGGAACACTACCGCTGTCGAGATGGTGGGGGTGACATAGGGCAGGAAGTAAAACATTCTGAAAACTTCTTTGCCTTTGATATTTTGAAACAGAAGATAGGCAACCACCAACCCGATGATCATTTGGGTGGGTACCGACAGTAAAGCATAATAGAGGGTGATCGTCATCGATTTGAAAAATTTTTCATCCCCGGCTGCCACCATCTGGTTCCACCCGACCGAGAAAGCCACCCCGAACGCCAAAAACACAAAAGCCGCAGCGATCTTGGCGGCTTTCTGGTATTTTTTGTTGGACTTAAAGGCAGAATTCCATAGCCAGTAAGCCACTGCCAACAATACCAACCCCAGCAAGAAGATCAGCAGCCCTTTGCCGTCACCGAACAAGCGTTGATAATTTTCGAGAAAAACAAAGGGGCCTTTTGCCACACGCCAGTTGAAAAGACTCATGTATACGGAGTAAAAGATGGGGAACAGGCCAAAAATGCCAATGATCAATACCGCTGGAAGTATGAACAGGTAGGCAAGAAACTTCTCCTTGATCATGGCGGCGCTTACTTTTACAGTACGTCTTGATGAAGCCAAATCAGCCATATAGTGTGCTCTCCTCTGCTACTGCCTTAATCCCTATTTTACCATTAATCGTACCTGTTTCAGCAAACAGGCAATCTACAATATGTTAGCATTCGGTAAATTTAGAATATTGTTAATGTATCTCGGCTTGTTCGCACTCTCTTATTTTTCACCTTCACTGTCATCAAACTACTTATGATTTCACTCATTCTCGTCCAACAGTCTGGGAGAAGTGCCTCAAAATGCCTTTCGTTTTGAGGCGAGGGGACATTATTAACCTCTCCTGTCTGATTCTCTGCTGACCGACTATTGTAGTGTGCTTCCTCGCCAGCGACCGGGCGAAAATTGTGTATAATTGCTTTGTTCATCCGCTATCAGATCGAAGGGAAAACAATTTGTTCACCGCATTCGTCGAAACCATGATCGCCTGGCTGGAGCAACTGGCTGGCGTGGTATCCATTGAATTGTTCGCCCTGCTGGGCAGTTTCATTGAAGAATTAATCGCCCCCATCCCCTCGCCCATCATCATGACCATGGCAGGCAGCATCGCCCAGGCGCAGGCAAAAACCCTTCCCTACCTGGTGGTGATTGCCTCCATCAGCGCCTTTGCCAAGACCCTCGCCGGCTGGCTGTTGTATTTCGTGGCGGATGTGGCAGAGGACTGGTTCATGACGCGCTTCGGCAAATTCTTCGGCGTCACTCATGAAGAGATCGAGCGCATCGGCGCTTATATCAGCGGCGGTTGGAAGGACAGTCTGGTGTTGTTTGCCCTGCGTTCCATCCCCGTCATGCCCAGCTCGCCCATCTCCGTCACCTGCGGCGCCATCAAGATCAATATCAAAACATTCCTGACCGCCACTTTCTTTGGTTCGATCATCCGCAGTTTCTTCTTCCTCTACCTCGGCTACACCGGTTTGGAAGCCTCACGCGGCATTCTGGAAGGGATAGACAGCCTGGAAACCGTTTTCCAGATCCTGTTTGTGGTGGTGCTGCTGGCGGTGTTCTTCTGGGCGCTTTACAAGCGCAAACGCGGCGAACTGCCCTGGCAGAAAGACCCTGCGCTCAAGGAAGCCAGCCAACAGGCTGAAGAATCTTCTGAAACCGGTGAAGATTCAATCAAAGACAAATAACCCCTACTGACTGACAACGACTACAACGAAAGTATCGTTTACCCTCGTTTTTCTTTGCGTTCTGCCCGCCGCATGCGTCGCTCCAACGAACGGCGGATGCGGTGCTGGCGATCACGGTCCAGCGGATAGCGCAGGGCAAATACCATCGCGATCACCAAAAAGACGATGATCAGCGGCCCGGTCAGAATACGGATGGCGGTCAGCGCGCTCTGGCTCTGGGTGAATACAGTCGTGGCGCCATCCGGTGCGCTGTAGCCTGACCAGCCCAGGATCTGCAATGCCAGGAAGCTGGCGATGGCGGTTGCCAGTTTGCGGATGAAGTTGATCGCGCCGTAATACATGCCTTCGCGGCGCTTGTTGGTCTTCAATTCCGCCCAGTCGATCACATCTGGGAACATGGCTTCGGGGATGACATGCGCATTGGAAGTGAAGATGCCCACCAGAAACGACAGCGCCAGCATGTAACCGTACTGACCCGGTTGCACTGTCCAGACCAGGGCTTCTATGGTGATCCACAGCAGCAGCCCGATGATGTAAGCTTTTTTCTTGCTCATACGCACTGCCAGCCAGTTCCACAACGGCAGGGTCAGGATGGCGATCAGGAACATCATGCCCAGTACAGCGGTTTCCACCCCCAGATTGATACCGAACAGGTTGACTTTTGCCAGCAGGTCGCCGCTGGCGACCCAATACAACAGGAAAAACGGCAGCATCAGCGACACAATGTCGAAGGCGATCCAGTTGGCGACATAAATCACGGTGGCGTATTTGAAGGGGGTGTTCTGCACAAACTCCTTCAGCGTGCTTTTGAACGTCAATTGCTCCTGTTTGGAAACATCCACCGGGGGCAATTCACGTTCACGTACCACGAAGAACACCAGCAGAAACGGTATGATAGAGAGTCCGCCGAAGATGGCTGCCACCAGCAAATAAGCTTGCTGCAGCGTAGCCCCGCTGCCCACCACCGCCTTGATGATCTCTGGCGCGGCCGCCGCGGTCATCAAAGAGGCAATCAGGTTCCACATCATACGGAAGGTGGTCAGGGAGGTACGCTCATCATATTCAACCGCAATTTCAGGGGTGAGTGCCAGATACGGCACACTGATCAAGGTTTGCAGCGTATCGCTGATCATATAAGCCAGCATGATGGTCAGCATCAGAGCAATCTGCGACTCCCAGGGTGGCGCCCACCACAGCATCAAGAACGCCAGTGCAAACGGCACCGCAAACACCAGCAGGAAAGGCCGCCGCCGCCCCCATTTGGTGCGCACGTTGTCGCTCAACGCTCCCACGATGGGGTCATTGATGGCGTCCCAGATGATCGCCACCAGCGAAGCGAAAGATGCCAGGCGCGCATCCAGCCCGACCACATCCGTGAGAAAGATGGCATAGAACAACATGCGCAGCGTGTTGAAGCTGGCGCGGCCGATATCACCGGAACCATAGATCAGCTTGTACCAAACCGGCAGTTTGCGGGCAGTCACATTGTCACTCATGGCAGTGTCCTTCCTCAGGCGATCTCTTTCTCATATTCACGATGCACTACCCCCCAATGGGTGCCGACACTGCTCATATCCGCGTAACTCATGCGGTTGTAATCCGCTACCTGCAGGTTGTCTGCAGTTTTGAACTGGGGAAAGTCATCGCGGATTTTGTTCATTTCAGAATAGAGCACAGCGTTGGCACCGCGCCCCTGGAATTTGGGGATGATTCCCACACCGTTCAACACCAGATTCGAGGTGGTTTTCTTGGCGTGCAGCAGGTGATACCATCCGAACGGCAGCAGTCGCCCCTTGGCTTTGCGGATGCCGTCGCTGATGTCAGGATAGGCGATCACAAACCCGATCACTTCACCTTCGGCTTTGATGATCTTGGGCAAGCCCGGTTCCAGGATGGCGATCAGGTCTTCTGCCATGGCCTCAAATTCCTCCAAGGTGTAAGGAATGAACTCTGGCGAGCCATTGAACGCTTCATGATTCACACGGTGGATATCAGCGATATACTGGCGCATTTCCTGTTTTGAGTTGAAATTGAGCACCTCATACTTGCCGCGCTCCTGCAGCCGTTTGGCAATTTCATGAATACGTGGATCTATAGTGTCTTTCTCGACGTCAATTTTCCCCGAAGCCCAGTCCATGTGATGCACATAACCGGCTGCTTCCACAAGACCACCATAATAAGGATAGTTGTAGTTAACCCCCACCGGCGCTTTGTATGCAAATCCCTCCACCAGCAAGCCTTTGGAACCCGAGCGGGTGAAGGCTGTCGGCCCTTCGATGATCTCCACCCCACGTTGTTTGCTCCAATCTTCTACCGCCGTAAACAACAAGTTGGACACCTGTGCATCATCGACCACATCAAAATAATAGAAAAATGCGAACTCGCGCCTTTTATATTCGGAGAACGATTTGGGGGTGTTCACGGCAATGCGCCCCAGCACATCGCCTTCGCTCTCGACCACAAAAAAATCCGCTTCTGACACCTGGTAGAGGGGGTGTTTTTTCTTATTCATGAGGCTGGTGATATCCAGCCGGATCGGCGGGCACCAGTTCTCGCAATCCTTATACAGGTCAAAAGGAAATTGAACAAATTTTTTGACATCACGGCGTTTGCTCGTATCCACCATTTTTAGTTTCATCGCACCTTCTCCTCATGTGAATGGCACTCTCCCGCCCCGCCATCCTGTCAGCATACGAATCAAAATTGTATCCATTGTAACAAAGATTGGCTATTTCGTTCATCTTTGTGCCCAATTTGGTGGGTTAAGAACCTTCCAGCAACTTTCAAATTCTTTTCTAATTCCACATCATTAATATAGATGAGAAAAAACATATTTTGAGGAGAGAAACATGAAAACATTACGTTGGTTGAACCTGGCTGCCTTTGTGCTGGTGATCGCCATGAACTGGGCCAGCAGCAACCTGCAGATTAATGGAAATACGGTTGCCAGTGTGTCGGACGGCATCGCCTCGCTGTTCACCCCGGCGGGTTATGTGTTCGCCATTTGGGGCATCATTTACCTGGCGCTGGGCGCTTTTGTCATTTACGGCGTCAGCAAGAAACAGGTTGACAACCAATTGATCGACCGCATCGGGCCCTGGTTTGTGATCAACAGCCTGCTGAACATGGTCTGGCTGGTGTCATGGCTGATGGAATGGTGGTTAATTTCTCTGGTGATCATCGCCCTCATGCTGGTCACCCTGGTCATCACTTACCTGCGCCTGAACGCCTTCCGCGAAGATGTGCGCGGCAAGGATTTCTGGTTTGTGCTGTTCCCCTTCAGCATCTACCTGGCCTGGATCAGTGTGGCAACCATCGCCAACACCAGCATTATCTTTGTTGCCAACGGCATCACCAGCCTGGGTGTGTCCGGCACATTCTGGACGGTAGTCATGATCATCGTGGTGACCCTGGTGTCCAACCTGATGATTGTTTTGCGGCGTGACTGGTTCTTCCCCCTGGTGGTGATCTGGGCTGTGATCGGTATCGCAGTCGCCAATGACGGCAATACAACCATCCTCATCACCTCTATCATTGTGGTGTTGGAACAGGTCCTGGTGATGTTCTTCCAGCGCAAACAACGGCCCGCCGCCCTTCGCCTGCAAAATTAATCTACCTGAAATGTCAGCAGCTATCTGGTGGATTCGGCGAGATTTTCGATTAATTGACAACCTGGCGCTGTCAGCAGCATCCAAGGCTGCTGACAGCATTCTGCCGGTGTTCATCTATGACCCTCTGCTGATGGGTCAGCACGCTCCCCGCAAGCAAGAATTCCTGCAGGGCGTCATCCGCGGGTTGGCAGCGCAGATTGCCGCACAGGGCGGTCGCTTGATCCTGTCCGAAGGCGATCCACTGCAAGTCCTGCATAGCCTGAGGCAGGAAACAGGGGCAACCGCGATCTTCGCCGAAGCCGACATCACCCCCTATGCCCGCCGCCGTGACGCAGGCGTGGCAGCTGAAATACCGCTGCACCTCAGCGCCGGTGTCACCGCCATCCCTTCCGAACTGGTATTGAAAGCTGATGGTGATCCTTACACCATGTTCACGCCCTTCAGCAAAACCTGGAAAAGTCTACCCTTGCGTGAAGCATCCTTCTCACCCCCTCCTGTCCTTTGGGCTGACTTTCCCGGCCTGGCATCCCTGCCCCTGCCGCAAATCGACCCTGTCTCACCGGCAGACAGCCTCGACCGATTGGTCGACTTCACCGGCAGTGCCATCTATCAATATCGCGAGCAGCGTGACCGCATTGACCTCAACGGCACCTCGCGCCTTTCGCCTGACTTTCATCTGGGGCTGATCTCGGCCGCGCAGGCAGCCACGCTTGCCCGGCGCGCCATGCAGCAGACCGATGACGTCAACCAGCGTAAAAGCGCAGAAACCTGGTTGAATGAGGTCATCTGGCGCGAATTTTACGCCAGCATCCTCTACCATTTCCCCTTCGTACACAATACCGCCTTCCGTGAGAACTACCGTTCCATGCAATGGCGCCATGCTCCGCAGGAACTCTTTGCCTGGCAGCAGGGCCTCACCGGCTACCCCATTGTGGATGCCGCCATGCGCCAGTTGAACCAAACCGGCTGGATGCACAACCGCGCCCGCATGATCGTGGCTTCCTTCCTGGTCAAAGACCTGCTGATCGACTGGCGCGAAGGCGAGGCCTACTTCATGCGCCAGCTCATCGATGGCGATATCGCCAGCAACAACGGCGGCTGGCAGTGGACCGCCGGGGTAGGCACCGATGCCGCACCCTATTTCCGCATTTTCAATCCCATTTTGCAGAGCAAGAAATACGACCCGCAGGGTGATTACATCCGCCGCCATGTGCCCGAACTGGCAGACCTGCCCAATAAATTCCTGCATGAACCCTGGCTGATGAGCCAGGAACAACAGCAAACCTTCGGCGTCACACTCGGTGACACCTATCCTATGCCGATCGTTGACCATTATGAGGCACGAGAACGCACCTTGCTGGCTTACGGAAATGCCAGCGGCTGAGCATTGACGGCTGTACTATAATGGATATATGCAGTACAAGTATGCGATTCGGCAAAACTGGCAGGATTACGCCGCCGGGCGTGTCTTTCATCATTTCCCCGGACAGGCTGTTTTTCCTGTGCGATTGGCAAGTGAGGTCTTCCAGCGCGCCTACAAGATCTGGTCAGCGCGCGGCAGCAAGCAAAAAGGCTGTCATCTGTTTGATCCCTGCTGCGGCGGCGCCTATCAACTGACCATATTAGGCCATCTGCACCGCTCCGCCATCGCCCGCATATCCGCTTTCGACATTGACGCACGCGCCATGGAATTGGCTGCCATGAACCTGCGTCTCTTAACCAGAGAAGGGCTTCGCGAACGCCGCCGCCAGTTGCAGGACTTGTTTGATGAATTTCAAAAACCATCTCACGCAGTTGCCATCCAGAGCGCTGATAAATTCCTCAAACACATGCGCCATTGGGAGCAAGGTGACATCCCCTGCACCCTGACGCAGGTCAATGCCCTCGATGCGCAAGCCCTCGGTGAACACCTGCCGCAGCCAGCCGACATCATCTTCAGCGATGCGCCTTACGGCAGGCGCAGTCAATGGCAGGCAGCAGAAGGGATTGACAACCCTCTCATCGCCATGCTGGGTGCGCTCAAAACCTGCCTCACCCCCCAAAGCGTGGTTGCCATCGCTTCCAACAAAGCCCAGAAGATCCGCCACCCTGATTACCACCGGCTGGAGAAATTTAAGGTCGGGCACCGCCAGATTGCCCTGCTCTCCCTTATCGATTGACAACGCTGATGCTACAATGATTGCACTATGCTGACCCAACTCGTCCGTCATCGCAAATACATTTTTGAGAACGCCCTCAGCGCCTTCCGATACCGCTACGCCGGTACGGTGCTGGGCGTGCTATGGAATATCCTCAACCCGCTGCTGACCACCGTGATCTACGTTATTGTCTTTCAACAGATCCTCGGTTACCGCAGCCCGGACGGCAGGCAGGGCTTTGCCCTGTTCTTGATCGCGGGCCTGTTCCCCTGGCTGGCATTTTCCAACCTGATCACTACCGGCAGCAAAGCCTTGCTGCGCAATGCTAATGTGCTGCGTGTGATAAAAATGCCCACGGTGGTGTTCGTTGCTATCGAATTCCTGGTGTCTTTCATCGAATTAAACATCTATTTTGTGCTGATGTTGATCATCTATCCCCTGTTCGGCATCAACCCCGGCTGGACCTGGCTGTATCTGCCGGTGGGCGCTTTCCTGCTCCTGCTGCTGGGCTTCTTCATCACCGTGGTGATTGCCAACCTGCAGGTGTTGTTCGAAGATGTCAGCGAGTTCACCCATCACATCATCCACCTGTGGCGCTGGACCATGCCCATCATGTACACGCTGGATATCTTCCCGCAGGCGTTTCATTTCTGGATGCGCATCAACCCGCCCTATGCCTTCATTGACTCCATCCGCAACATCATCCTCGAAAACCAGATGCCGCTGGCGCGTGACTGGTTGTTGATCGTGATCTGGCTGGTGGTGTTCGGGTTCATCGGCAGTTTCATCAATCGCAAACTGGAACCGGAAATCAGGGACTACCTATGAGCGAGCCCATTCTCACCGTCAACAACCTCGGCAAACGCTTCAAGCTCTATCACCGCAAGCAGGACCGCATCGTGGAGTGGCTCACCCTGGGGAAGCGCCAGACCCACCAGGATTTCTGGGCGGTGCGCGGGATCAACTTCGAACTACAGCGCGGTGATTTTTTGGGTGTGCTGGGACATAACGGCGCCGGTAAAAGCACCCTGTTGAAAATGCTTTCCGGCGTGCTGGTGCCATCAGAAGGCGATTTTCACACCAACGGGCGATTGCTCTCGCTGCTTGAACTGGGCACCGGCACCAATCCTGCTCTCTCCGGGCGTGAAAACATCTATAACCGCGCCAAGATCTATGGTTTTGATGCGGGCGAGGTTGACGACCGCATCGAGCAGATCAAAGATTTTTCTGAGCTGGGCGACTTCTTCGAATACCCGGTCAGCACCTATTCCAGCGGCATGCGCTCGCGCCTCAACTTCTCCGCCTTTGCTTTTCTCGATTGCGATCTGCTGATTCTGGATGAAGTGCTGGCGGTCGGCGACATTTTCTTCAAGCAAAAATGCTACAACCGCATGGATGAGCTGATTCGCAACAACACCACCATTATCCTCGTCACCCATTCCGTGCAGTACGTCAATAATTTCTGCAACAAAACCCTGGTCATCAATGCCGGTGAGCAGGCCTATTGGGGCGAAAAAGAAGAGGGCGTACGCCTGTATGGACGCATGCGTCACAAAAGCCTGCGCACCCTCACCCCGCAAAGCCTGCCAGACGAAGCCAAGCAAAAACAGCACATCGAGCGCGTCCAGCGCAAACTGGTGCAGAACAACTGGCAGGGCGAAGCCATCGATTGGCCCGACCTCGACCTCTTCCCAACTATCGCCCCTATCCGCAAGCGCAACCTGGTGCTGGAGCAGTTCCTGATGCTCAACGAAGCCGGTGAGCCCACCACCGTGTTTGAACAGGGTGAAACCGCCACATTCTACTACACCTTCCAGGTGGTGCGTGAAGCCATTGAAGGCAAGCCCGCTGGCTCGCTGCTGCTGTTTGATTCCTTGAACAACCTCATTCACGCCAAAGACAATTACCAGCTTGATACTGGCAAAGAACTCCCCCTTGCATTGCAGCCCGGCTCCTTCATCCGCTTCAAACAGCAGATCACCATGAACCTGCAAGCCAAACAATACATTCTCAAGGTGCGCGTGCTGCAGATACGTGAAGAGGATGACGCCCGCGAAGTCATCTTTTCCGCCGAACAGGCCTCCACCTTTGATGTGATCATTCCGATTAAGAACGTGTTGTTCGCCCCCTTTGAAGGTTTCGTGGACCTGCCCGGCAGCAGCCAGGTGCAGTGGAAGACCGATTAATCGGCGCGAGCACGGCTGGTTATTCTTTATCCGTTCAGTTTTTCAGCAGACTGCCCAGTCCTTCAGCTGCCTCACGCAGCAATTCGCAGGTGTAATCAGGGTGGGCAATCGCGGTCACATCCATCACACAGATGATGCCCAGGAATTTCCTGCGCTCATCGCGGATGGTGTGTGCCGCCAATCCATTGATATTGTACTTTTGCATGTAGGGGTTGTTGACAAAAGTAACCAGTGCATTGCGCGGATAGCAGATCAGGTCTTTCTTCCCCAGTTCTGCTAAGGGGGAATTTTGCATCAGCAGGAATTTTCCCGTGATCGCAAATCCTTCCTGCGTTTGCCCGCCAAGCAAGGTTAACTGCTCCAAGTTTTCTTTGAGAGTGCCAATCCACACGTAGGTGGCACCGGTCATTTTCTTCAACAACGCAGCGCAATCATCGACCAGTTCGCGTACACTTTTCTGCTGCTGGTTCGCGAACAAGGATGCGAGCGCCTGGTGCGTGCCCAGATAATCTGTGCGCGCCTTTTCAGCCTCCACTTCGCTCAAAGGGCGCAGTGACGAGGTTGCCAGCCGATTATCATACCTGGCCAGCAAGCCGGTGTCTTTCTTTGTCGGCTTTGAGTTTTGATCCATTGTCCCGCCTTGTTTGCTGGTTGAGCTTCTTTGATCGTTATGTGACAGCCAATCTCCATTACCGCTAATGAATGGATATCCCTACCAATAACAATACAGCCCCTGGGGTACTGCTTCCATTATAGTGAAGAATCCCTCAATTGGGAAGATGTTAACAAGAAGTATCATGTTGTGAAGTAAGCTTGCCGGAGAGGAAAAATGCCAAACGCTGCCTGGTGCTGTGTTACACAAGTTTCATCTGTGTTTTCCTGGACCATTTCCTGTATAATCATTAATAATTACTCACACAAACGATAAGGAGTCATCAAATGGCAAAGATTATTGATCTGGAAGGCGTAGGTCCCGTTTACGCTGAGAAGTTGATTGCTGTTGGCATTAAGACGGTGGAAGCCCTGCTCAAGGCCGGCGCCACCCCCAAAGGCCGCCAGGAATTGGCCGAGAAAACCGGCGTCAGCAGCACCCTGATCCTCAAATGGGTCAACTTTGCGGACCTCTACCGCATTAAAGGTGTCGGTGAAGAGTACTCAGAACTGCTGGAAGCCGCCGGTGTGGATACCGTCAAAGAACTGGCGCAGCGCAATCCTGACAATCTTTATGCGAAAATTGTTGAGGTCAACCAGGAAAAGGAACTGGTTCGCCAGATTCCCGGCAGCCAACAGGTTGCCAGCTGGGTGGAGCAGGCCAAAGCCCTGCCACGCGCCATCGAATATTAAGTCAATCAATCTGTTTTGTAACCCAAAACCCGGTTACCGCCAATGAAAAGTTGGAAAACCGGGTTTTCTCATCGTATAAGCCAAAACCTGGTTTCTTCCAACGGAACGTTGGGAAACCAGGTTTTTAACTTCATTACAACAAAAAACGGGGGCAATAAGCATAGCCCCCGTTTTGGTTTTCGGGTTTCAACTGTTCAACCCCTTTTTTGTCTGCGTTCCTCCGCCCGTCTGACCATCTCCGCCAGGCTCTCGGTATAGGGCGGGTAGGCAATGCCTTCTTCGGTGATAATGCCGGTGATCAGCTCATGCGGGGTAACATCAAACGCCGGGTTATACACCGCCACCCCGTCAGGCGTGACCTGACGTTTGCCGTCCGGATGGGTGATCTCATCTGCCGGCCGCTCTTCGATCTCGATCAGGTCACCATTAGCGGTATTCAGGTCGACGGTGGTGGTGGGTCCCACCGAATAGGCGGGGATACCGTGCGCTTTTGCCGCCAGCGCCAGGTTGTAGGTGCCGATCTTGTTGGCAACGTCGCCGTTGGCAGCGATGCGGTCACAGCCGAACACCACCATGTTGACGCCTTTGTTCTTCATCACAAAACCGGATGCCCCATCCACGATCACGGCATGCGGTACGCCCAATTCACGCAGTTCCCAGGCGGTCAGGCGTGAACCCTGTAAACGCGGGCGGGTTTCATCCACATAGGCAAAAACCTGCTTGCCGACCTCGTGCGCGCGGCGGATGACGCCCAGCGCCGTGCCGTAATCAACCGTTGCCAGCGCGCCGGTGTTGCAGTGATGCACAAATACCACCGGGTCAGGTGTCACCGCCATGGCATTCTCTGCGATGCGGAAACACATCTCGGCATCTTCCTGCCAGATCAGGTCGGCCTCAGCCTTGACCACCGCACGCAGCGCTTCTACAGAAGCAGCACCGCTGTTGACGGCCGCCGCATTCACGCGGTCCACCGCCCAGAACAGATTAACGGCAGTCGGTCGCGCGGCTTTAAGATGCTCGCCAGCCTGTTTCAATGCCTGCAGCGCTTCGCCCACATCACTTGTGGTCAACGCATTGGTCGCCAACACCATCCCGTAGGCGGCCGCTGCCCCGATCGCCGGCGCCCCGCGCACCACCATCACGCGAATGGCTTCTGCCACCTCATGATAAGTGTGATAACTGTTGTACTGCACCTCGTGCGGCAGCAAACGCTGCTCGATCATGCTCACCGCGCCGTCAATCCACTTTACACTGTAATAATCTGCCATTATTTTGCTCCTCTACCGGTAAATTGTTGTGCCGAGTCCGTGTGCCCCAGCGTCCTGCAGAATTATATCAAAATTCCCCGGCCACACTCACGCCACCCCCATCAATCGCAGCGTGGCTGCCATCTTGTCCACCAGGTTCTCCACCGTCTTCAGCCCGATGCTGTCATCTTGCGCTTTGCCCACGATGGTAGCGCCGGAATGGCTGAAGCGCGGGCCGTCTGCCACCGCCAGCATGTCCTGCTGCAGGAAATAGGTCTGCATGTTGACCAGGGTCAATTCCTGCCCGCCGTTGCGGAAACCACCGCAGGCGATGCCGCCGCCGACCTTGCCGCTCATCTGCCAATCGTTGACCCGCAGCGTCACCGAGCGGTCCATCATGGTCTTCAGCAAGCCTGTCACCAGCCCCATGTAGACCGGCGAACCCAGCAGCAAACCATGGCACCAACGCATGGCTTCTTCCACCACATGCATCTCATCCTGGTGGATGCACTCGCCGCCGATGCATTGAAAACAGCCGTAGCAGGCTGTGATGTGCAAATCACGCAGCTGCAGAAGCTGGATGTGCGCGCCCTGGCTGTAGAAGCGCTCCAGTGCGTAATTGAGTGCAAAGAAGGTGTTGCCGTCTTTGTGCGGGCTTCCGTTGATGGCGAGGATATGCATGCGATGTACTCCTGCGAATGGGTTTGGCTTAAGTATACCCGCTCCGCGGCAGGTCAGTCTTCCGTTTGCTGTGCGTTGTAATCCCCGCGTGTTTCCATCACCTTGACCTCGCTCAGCAGGCGCTGCCCGAGCTGTTCGCGGGCGATGGCCAGGTCATATTTCATCTGCAAATTGAGCCAGAACATGGCGGTATTGCCGAAGTAACGCGACAGGCGCAGCGCGGTATCCGGCGTGATGGCGCGCGTGCCGTGCACAATTT
>CAYMNB010000013.1:0-59780 GCA_964391725.1 uncultured Anaerolineaceae bacterium
AATGTAGGTGCGAATGGATTCTTCAACTGAATGGTTCATACTTCCTCCTGCAATGAATAACAGATCAATCTGGTTGTTCTTGAAAGAAACACTTTGTTTATGAAAGGCTGGTTTTCAACACTTTGCCGGATTCTGTCATCGGCAATTCTGTCCTGAATTCCACGTACTTCGGCACCATGTAATCTTCCACATGGCCCCGACAATAGATCAGCACATCCTTCTCGCTCAGGGCGGGATCGCTGCACACCACAAATACCTTGATCGCCTCTCCTAACATATCATCCGGCACGCCTATCACTGCCGCTCTGGTAACCCCCGGAATGCCATACAGCACCCGTTCCAATTCCACCGGTGAGACTTTCTCGCCGCGTGATTTGATGATGTCATCTTTACGCGACACAAAGTAGTAAAAGCCTTCTTCATCTCTGCGGAACAGGTCGCCGGTATAACAAACGCGTTCATGTGGCAGTATGCCGGGGCGATAGCGCGCCGCAGTCGCTTCCGGTGCGTTCCAGTAACCGCGCATGACATGCCGCCCGCGCACCACAAGCTCGCCAATTTCACCCGCTCCCAACCGGTTGCCGTCCTCATCCTCCAGCCACACTTCTGTGCCGGGAATAGCGACCCCCACCGACCCGGGCCGCCGGCCCAGTTCCTGCGGCGGCAGGTAGAGGGTGCGTTTGGTCTCGGTCAAGCCATACATGGAGAACAACTGCGCCTGCGGGAATTTCTCTCTCAGCGCTTGAATGTGGCTGACCGGCAGCGCCGCTGCTGTATTGGTGAGGTAACGCAGGCTGGAGAGATCGTAACTCGCCAGGTCGGTAGTGGTCAGAATAGCGAAGATGGTCGGCACACCGGGGAAACCGGTGACACGCTCCCTTTGGATCTGCTGCAGGATCACCGCCGGGAAAACAAACCCCTTTTCCAGCACCAATGTCCCGCCGAATTTGAACACCATCAACAATTGATACAGCCCGTAATCGAATGACAGCGGCAGGCAATTGAGCACGATATCATCCGCCGTGTTGCCAAGATAGGTGATGATCGAGCCAGTGGCAAAATCCACGTTGCTGTGGTCGCACATGACCCCCTTTGAATCACCGGTGCTGCCTGAGGTATACACCAGGCAGGCCAGGTCGAGGTCAATGGTCTGGAGAACCGGTTTGCCATCAACAGCTGCCGCCATCACAGCAGAAAAATCGACCAATCCGGGCGCTTCTGAAAACTCCGCCGCGCTTTTGCGTTGATCGTGATGGATCATGATTTGCAGTGAAGGCACAGCGACCTGCAGGCCTTGGTAGAAGTCCGTGTCTGCCCCACCCGCTATGATGGCAGCAGCCCCGCAATCATTCAGGATGGTGATCAGTTTGTCAAACTTGGTGGTGGCATTGAGCATCACAAACACCCCGCCTGCCTTCAATGCGCCGAACAGGCTGATCACCGCCTCTACCCCGTTCGGCAGGTAGATGGCAACGCGATCCCCCCGTTGCAAGCCATGCGCTAATAGATAGGCGGCAAACCGGTTTGCCTGATCGTCTATCTCAGCATAGCTGAGGCGGCGATTACCGCACACCAGTGCGGTCTTTTCCGGCGTACGTGCGGTGCTTCGTTCTAAAAATTCCTGAACCAGCATCTCAGCCTTTTCCTCGTTTGGAATGTTCGCATTCAACCATTGGACTGTCCCAGCAAAACCCGGATATTGTCATGTTCATCCCGGCGGGTTTCTATTGGTTGGTAAGCGGCCGTTTTTTCCATCATGCGCTGCATCACTTCACCCTGCCCCAACCCCACCTCAAACACCAGCCAGGAATCCGGTTTCATGAAGTGCGGTGCTTCGCGGATCAAGCGCATCATCACATTGATACCGAATGGCCCGCCGTCAAACGCCTCGCGCGGCTCATACTGCGCGATCTCATCCGCCATCTTTTCCGCATTCGCCGTCGCGATATAGGGCGGGTTACAGGTGATCAGGTCAAAAGCATGCAAATACATTTCATGGTCGAACGGTTCAAACAGATCACCTGCCACAAATTTCAGCCTGTCTGCCACCCGTAACGCGTTGGCATTGCGTTGCGCCAGCCCGACAGCGTTTTCAGAGATATCGGAGCCAATGCCATGATACTCGTCGACATAATGCGCCAGCGCCAGGGCGACATTACCCGATCCGGTGCAAAGATCCAGCGCCTGCAGCGTGCCACGCTGTGCCGCCAGCCGCTGGGCAATTTGCATGGCTGTCTGTCCCAGCAGTTCGGTCTCTTTGCGAGGGATCATGGCATCGGGTGAGGTCATCAACGCCAGCCCCATGTAGTGCTGTTGTCCAACGAGATAAGCCAGGGGTTCTCCCGCCATACGCCGTGCTACCAGATCCTTGACGCGTGAAGCATTCTCGGGTGTCAGAGGCCTGAATGATTCTGGCTCATCCAGCGCCACGAAATGCCACAACGTACATAATGTGGAAAACGGCGTTTCTTCCGGTTTGTCAGGCAGTCCCTGCCAGTTGGCCTCCAGTTGCGCCAATAATTCGTGAAACAAATCCGGATAGGGTTTCGCCTGGCTCACGTTAATGGTCTTCTTTTCCGCCGATCTGCCATCTGAGGTGCTGCAAGCCGATATTCGCGGCATTCACAAACGTCGATGGGTCAGATAGCAGCATTTCTAGATAGGTAAAGGCAGGTTTGGGACGCAGCGCCCATTCACGCCAGGCGCGCTTCTGCCAGTACATCAACTGGTCAGCCGACAGGTCGGGATAGTCCAGCACGGTTTCTTTGTCCATATCCACCTGCTCCCAGCGCATGCCCTTGCGAAACCAGCCATGTTCCACCACGCTGAAAAACAACGGCGTGCCGGGGTGCGGCGCGGCAATATGGAAAAGGGCAATATCCAGCGGTAGCGCCTTGGCAAAATCAATCGTCTGGCGGATGGTCTCTTCGGTTTCGCCGGGCAGGCCGATGATGAAATAACCCCAGTTGTGAATACCAGCCTGCCTGGCAAGCTTCAGGGCGTGGCGTGTCTGTTCCAGCATGATGCCCTTGTGCATACCGTTCAGCATCTGCTGGCTGCCGCTCTCGATGCCCCAGGAGATATACCAGCAGCCAGCCTGCGCCATCAGCTGCAGCATCTCCGCATCCACATAGTCCACGCGGCTGTTGCAGGTCCAACGGACTTTTAAGCCCTGCTCGATGATCAGTTGGCACATCCTGACCACCTGCTCACGGCTCACGGTAAACAGGTCGGCATACATGTGGATATTGTGGATGCCCAGTTTGTTCAGCAGCCACAGCTCTTCAACGATCTTCTCTGCTGATCGCAGACGCACACTGTTCTGGTAAGACACATGCTTGATACAGAACGTGCAACCCGCCGGGCATCCGCGTTCTGTAACGATAAAAGTAAACGGCCCTTTAATCATCGGCATTTTGTATGCTTGCAACGGCAGCAGTTCATGCGCCGGCATGGGCAAATCATCCAAATCGGCGATGAAAGGTCTGGCGGCATTCTTGATCACCTGGTTCTCCTCCCGCCAGACAATGCCACGGATGCCGTGTAGATCTACCTTGCCATCCACGATTGATAGCTGGTAACCCGCTTCCTTATCAAACATGACCTGAATGTCGAGAGGGCGCTGGCTGAGCTTGTTGTCCAGATGATCCAGCAAATCACGCAGTGTCAGGTCAGGCTCGCCATACAACACAAAATCGAGCGTGGAAAAAGCACGCATCACCTCCAGCGGAATGGGCGTAACATGCGTGCCAAACGCCATGGTGACAGCCCCGCGGTTTTTCGCCAGATAGGTGCCATACATGTCATTTTCCAATGTAGGGGCGGTCACTTGCGTCAGGTAATAACGCGGCTGGTATTTTTCGAGCAACGTAATCAACGCAGGCCAGTCAATTTTTGAGCCGATACAATCCAACACCATCACCTTATACTGGTCTTGCAGGATGGCAGCCATCTGCGCCAGCGACACCTGCGGCCAGATCATGTTCTCGCGTGAACGCCGCCCCACACGGTGCTGCGAACGAATCCAGATGCCGCCATCTGGTGACGGTGGATTGATCAACAGGATATCCACCGCCTCCGCAGGGCGTTGTTCAGCATTTATGACATCCTGCACGATGTGGTCAGCCGAAGGGAAATTGGCTTCATGCACAATTTTCAATGGATTGGTGCCGTAATTTTTGAATTCGTTCACTGTCTTATTGGATTCTTTCATATTCCATTTATTTGGTCGGCATTTGTCGCTACCAGGGCTGCATATCTGCCTGTGTCAACAAATCACGCTGGCTCAGGTCATGCAGCACACTGATAAGCAGCCAGTAAATGATTAATTGAATGCCGACCAGGTTGATCAACGCCCCACCCAACAGATACAGCCACAAACGTGCGATCTCCCAGCCGTTCAAACTAAAGACAAAGGAAACCAGTGCGATCAGCAAACCGACCGCCATGCACACCACCCCCATCCAGCCGAATTGATGTTCCAGTGGTTTCTTAAACATCGGTTTGCCGAACAAACCCTGCCGCACAGGTTCTTGATAGAACAAAGACACCAGATAGTTGAAGGTTACGCCCAACGCAAACAGGCTGATGCCAGCCACACCCAGCACCAATGCGGCGAATAAGGTGAACACCCACCAGGGGTTGAGCGCGGTGACACCCGACAAGCGCGCAGTCACCAGCCCCAGGCCCACCAGTGCGGCAAACCCCACCCCCATCAGCCCGGCGATGCCTAACACCCTGACCGGGTTATAGGAAAGCACCGTCCACACCATCGAGGTGAAGAACAAGCGCCCATCCCGTACCACACTGAGTTTGGAGCGGCCAACCCGCTCACTGTATGGGATGGGCACCTCCACCATCTTAACGCCCTCATGCACCGCGCGGGTGCTCATCACCGGCGTGAGGTTAAGCCCATCCGGCAAGGGTGACAGGTGCGCCAGAATCTCTTTGTGGAAAACCCGCATACCGCTGGCGCAATCGGTCACATGCTGCCAGCCCAACAAACACAACATGTTGGCAAAAATAACATTCCCCAACCTGCGTGTTGCCGGCATCTGGCTTTCTTCGCCCGTCATGCGCGTGCCGATGACCAGTTCCGCCCCATTCAACGCCGCCGTGCAGAGTTGTGGAAAATATTCGGGGGGATAGGTGCCATCTGCATCCAGAAAACCGACCAGATCACCGCGCGATTGCGCAAAACCGGTTTTGAGCGCTGCCCCATATCCGCGATTTTGCGGGTGCGAGAGGATGCGCACACAATCATACTGACTGGCGATATCGTTTGCTGCCTCAAGCGTGCCATCCTTCGAGCCGTCATTCACCACCACCAGTTCCATCTCGTCAATACCAGTTTCTTGAAGGCTTGTGCGCACCTTCAGGACACGCTCCATGATCTCTTTGATTCCATTTTCTTCGTTGTAAGCAGGAATGACAATCGAAAGCATAGTCATAAGCATCCTCCTATGAAAAGTAAACCTTGCGATTCTTGGCGCCAGCCGGCTGGCTGCCGTCAATTTGCTTGATCACCCGCGCGGGCACGCCCGCCGCCACGGTATGCGGCGGCACATCTTCCGTCACCACCGCGCCAGCGGCAATGACAGCCCCCTGTCCCACCCGCACACCATCGGTGATGATCGCCCCCGCACCGATCCAGACATCATCTTCGATCACAATGCCTTCCGCCGTGATGCCCTGCTCCACAAAAGGGCGTTGAGGGTCATCGAATACATGGTTCACCGCCAGGATTTGCGTGAAAGGAGAGGTGTACACGCGATCGCCAATGGAGACCCCGCCCTGCCCACGAATCACGTTATATTCGCCCACCAGGCTGTCCTGTCCGATGTGAATCCCGGCATGCGGCAGATTGCGGAAGTTATACACATGCAGTACCGCTCCATGCATCACAATTGTGTTCTCCCCGATGTCAATCCCGCCCGGACAGGCATGCAAATAGACGCCCTGGTCAATGTAAACGCCATTGTGCAGGCAGATGTGGTTGGCGAAGCGCAATCGGACGCCATTTTCGATCGCCGCCCAGTCATGCATCTTCAACATGAGCCGGTAAAAAACTGCCCGCAATCCTATGCCCACGAAGGTTGGCACCCAGCCGATCAAGAAACTTAGCCCCTGTTCCAACAGATAACGGCCGAAACCGTCCGCCTGGCGTCGCAGATACAAGCCAATGCCGGGTCTTGTTTTTTCCTCTTTATTGATCTCTTGTTGCGGTGTGTGAAAAGTCACAGGAATCTCTCCGATGGATTAGGCCAGTGATGATGAATCATTGCATTGAATATGGTTGATGAATTCTGGGATGATTTCCTCTATAATGGAATCAATGCATACTGCCTTGTTTCTTGACCGCGATGGTGTCATCATTGAAAACCGTGCGAACTACGTTCGTTCATGCGACGATGTCGCTTTCATCCCTGCCGCACTGGCTGCGCTGCACAAAGCCGCTGGCGGTCCTTACAAAATCATTGTTGTTACCAATCAATCTGCCATCGGCCGCGGCATAATTACCATGGCACAGGCTGATACCATTAATCATCACATCGTTGGCGAAATAGAAAATGCTGCCGGGCGGGTGGATGCCGTCTTTATGTGCCCGCACACCCCGCAAGACCAGTGTGACTGCCGAAAACCGCGCCCGGGAATGCTGCTACAAGCTGCCGAAGAATTCCACATAGACCTGCGCCGTTCCTTCATGATCGGAGATTCTCTCGCGGATTTGCTTACCGGGCGGGCTGCCGGTGTGCGCGAATCAATCATCGTACGAACTGGCCGCGGTGCCGTTCAGGCTGCCCTGCCTGAGGCACACTTACTGCAGCCATTTCCCTTGTTTGATTCCCTGTATGAAGCCCTGGACTCCATATGGCAGCAGACAAACCATCCTCTTCCTTAATACATCAGGGAGGAATGCTGGTAATTAAAGATGACCTTACTGCCGTCAGGCTCCAACTGGAAGGGAAGCTCCTTCAGTTTGTGCAGCGCCTGGCGCACTTGCGACCGGTAGGCATACGGACAGTACAACAGCAGAAAACCGCCACCACCAGCCCCTGCGATCTTGCCGCCAAGTGCGCCGGCTGCCAGCGCAGCCTGGTAAGCCTCTTCAATAACCCCATTGTTAATGCGGCTGGCGAGTTGTTTCTTCAGCTGCCAGCTCTCATGCAGCAGCCGTCCCAGCGCATCAATATTACCGGCAACCAGTTCGTCGTATGCGGTACGGGCTATCTGCTTCATCTCACCCAACACCGCCAGATGAAGGTCAATATTCTGGCGCTGCTCCGTAAGGATACCGCTGGATCTGCGGGTCACGCCGGTGAAAAAAATCAACAGGTTTTCATTCAGCCGCCGCTTGATGGACGGTTCCATATCAACCCGATTGACCTTTATACGGCCATCAGGGTGGAACTCAATGAAACGCAGATCACCGAAGGCCGAAATGTATTGATCCTGTACCCCAATCGGTTTTTGCAGCTCCTCAATTTCAATTTCACAGGCTTCCTTCGCCAGGCGATCGGCTGTCACCGATTCGTTCAAATAAGCGTACATGGCATGCAGCGCACCCACCGTCACCGCGCTGGAAGAACCCAGGCCTGAGCCAGCCGGGATATCACCCATGGTGGTGATCTCAACCCCTTTGGTAATGCCGGTTTTTTGCAGCGCATGCCGGATGAGTTCATGCTCAATCAAATCCACACGATCCACCAGTTCTGTCTTGGTATAACCGATGCGCAGCATGTCATCATAGCGCTGCTTGATCACAACAAAGATGTATTTGTCAATGGCTGTCGAAAGCACACAGCCGCCATCCTGCCGATAATAATCCGAGAAATCGGTGCCACCCCCAAACAGGCTGATCCGCAGTGGTGCTTGTACAATGATCACGTCTTTACCTCCTCCTTTTGCAGGTAATCAACTGTTCGGAGCATCCCCTCTTGCAGCGAGACCTCCATTTTCCACCCCAATTCGCGCTCCGCTCGCGCAGCATCCAGATAGATCTTGCGCGTTTCACCCATTTTGGCAGGCAGATGGATCGGCCCATAGGGATATCCGATGATCTCCTTGAGCGTCTGGAATATCTGATTCACCGACAGGCCCCTGCCAGAACCCAGGTTATAGATGTTGCTGACGTGCGGCCGGGTGATTGCCAATACATTCGCCCTGGCGCAATCCTCCACATACACAAAATCCCGCACCTGCTCACCATCTCCAAAAATGGTGACCTGTTCTCCGCGCAGCATCTTCCCAGCGAAAATCGCCACCACCCCCGCCTCACCCTGCGGATCCTGCCGCGGCCCATACACATTGGGATAGCGCAATATCGTGTATTCCAGGCCGTAATTGATGTGATACATGTACAGGTAATGTTCCACGGTGTGTTTGCTGGCGCCATACTGGCAGATCGGATCGATGGGGTGTTCCTCATCGCACGGCAGATATTTCGGCTCACCATAGGCAGCCCCGCCGGAACATATATACACAAAAAGCTTCACGGCGTGTTTTCGCGCGTTTTCCATTAAATTTAACGAACCCAAAATGTTCACACTGGCATCAAACAGCGGATCAACCACTGACCGGCGCACATCCATCTGGGCGGCATGATGATTGACCACATCCGGCTTTTCTTCCGCAAAAACATCTGCCACCTTTGGGTCGCGGATGTCCATCTCCACAAATTTTGCCGCTGGATTCAAATTCGAAACTCGTCCGGTCGAAAGATCATCAAGGATCACCACCTCGTGCCCATGCGCCAGATATAGATCAACCACATGCGAGGCAATGAATCCAGCACCGCCAGTAACCAGAATTTTCATAGGTATTTCCTCAAGGATTCTCCCCGACTCATCATTTTCCTTGGGTTCAATAGGCTCCGCGCCGGCTGATCATTGCCTGGGGCGTGCGGAAAATGAGTTGCAGATCCATCCAGATGCTCCAGTTGCGGATATAATACATATCCATCTGCACCCGCTCCTGATAAGTTATATCTGAGCGGCCGCTTACCTGCCATAATCCGGTGATCCCCGGACGCACCGTCAGCAGGTTCATGCCATATTTCCGATACTCCACCATCTCCTCAGGCGAGATCATGCGTGGCCCGACCACAGACATTTCACCACGCAGCACATTGAAGAATTGCGGAAACTCATCCAGGCTCAATGTGCGGATAATGCGGCCGATGCGCGTAACCCGCGGATCATCCTTCAACTTATGCTCTGTTTCCAGTTTTTTCTTGAGTTCAGGATAGTCCTCCAGTATTTCGTTGCCATTGACATACATGGTGCGAAACTTAAGAGCATCAATCTCTTTGCCCTTCACCCCCATCACTCGCCGCCGGTGGAAGATCGGGCCGGGTGAATCCAGCTTGATCAAGATACCGAGAACAATGGTCAAGGGAATCACAAACACCATTGCGGCCAGTGCAAAAGAAATATCAAGCATGAATTTCAAGAAATGATCAACCCCTGTCAAACGAAATTCATTGACCTTCACCAATGGCACCGATGCAAAGTTATCGATTTCCAACCCGGTGGTGATGATCTCGTATAAACCGGATGACAGTCGCATGGTCACTTCATCTGTCATGCCAAACAATTGGAACAGCGACAGAATTTGCTGGTTGTTAACCGCGCTGGAAGTGACAATCACCTCCTGCACCCCAATTTCGCGGGTGATAGCCTCCACCTCTGACAACGACCCCAACACAGTCAGATCGCCCAATACAGGCGTTCCTGCTTCTAGCCCGTCAGCAACGAACCCTGCCAATTGCAAACCTGAATAGCGCTCATTCAAAAACTGCCCTGCCAGCAGCCGTGATTCTTCGTTGGCACCGACAATGATGGTAGGGATCAAAAAATACCCTCTCAGCCGCAGCCGGTAAAAAATAGCCTGCATCACTACACGGCCGGCAATGGTCAGTAGATAGACAAAACCCCAAATCAAGATTATCCAACCACGCGCAATTGTAATTTCATTGACAAGGAAGTCCACCACGATCAACACAAACATGGGGATAGTGGTGGCGCTGAATAATTTGGAGAACAGGCGTGTCCGACACAAATTTTCTTTAACAGCATACAAACCATACAGACGAAAAGTGAGCCGCCAGATGGGCAACAACAGCAGCCCCAAGAGGAAATAAAACAGCAATTGAGAATTCTCTTCGTGCACATAGAAAAAGGGCAGATTGGCGTTGAATCGCACCAGATAGGCCAGCACAAAACCAACCATAATCATCAAGGTATCCATCCATTTGTAGCCCCAGGTCAGATATTTCCACTGTGATCGCTGCAAGGCTTGCGAAGGGTTGCGGGTCGTCCGCCGGTGGTATTTTGTTGACAGAGAAAAATCGGGTATATAAATATCACTTCTCATAGTATCGATCCACTTTTCATAATCGGTATTTTTGTCTGCTGGCCGTGCTCCGCCCTTCCGACATAGTTATGGCTGCCGGTTGGGAGGTTGAACCTGTAACAAAATCAATTGTCTATCTGTAAAGATGAAACATTAACAAATCTTGTGTCAAAAGAAGAAGAGAGAAAATTTTCGTTGCCAATGATCAATAAAAACGGAAATTCAAGAACTGGATGCCAACACCCAACACGCCTTCGCCAAATAATTCCGTTCTAACCACAATCGCCCTGGTGGTGACGTTGGAGCTTCCGTAATCAAGTGAGCCGGTAGGAAATGAGATTTTCACGGTAATGATCTGCCCCACTTCTACAGTGCGATTGATCGTCAGATACGCCCCCCCTGCACTGAGATTAAGCACTTTGACGATTTCCTCGAATTTTTTTCCATCACCAAAACGACCGCGAACGATGCCGGCATAGTCACAAACAATTCTTTCATAGGATCGTCGTTCTTCAATGAAAGCACGTTTGGAATCCTGATTCATAGGAAACCTCCGCTTTCTGATTCTGTTACTCTCAGGCAAAGAAAGTAATGATTAACTTGGGGTTTGTTAACTATAGGCAATTGCTGAAGGATTTACATCGGCAAAACAGATTGACTTTTATTGCAACAAACCGCCACTAAATAAACACAGACCGGGCATATATATACCCGGTCTGATGGCACATTTGTGCTATTGCAATTGTTTCAGATGGCGAAATTCCGCAGAAAATTACACTATATTGTGGCTATTAGCAAACACCAATAACTCCAACCGGCTCGTGACCGTTAATTTGCTGTATATAGAAGTAAGATGGTGCCGAATGGTCGACTCACTCAGGCTCAATTGCTCGGCAATTTGCTGATTCTTGTAACCCCGCCCGATTAGTTTGATGACATCTTTCTCTCGTTCCGTGAGTTCCAAAATAGCTTGTTCGGCTGGGTCCTGAGGTTTAGGTTCATGACTGTGCGAAACTGAATGAATGAAATCTGCCACCAGTGAGCGATCGATCCACACCTCGCCTTCATTCACCTTGCGAATGGCTTTGATCAGCACAGCGGGGCTCTGTGATTTACACACAACACCAAGCGCCCCCTGTTCAATCCCGCGAATAGTCAATTGCTCGCCTTCCTCAGGCAGCGAAAGCAAAATGATGCGAGAAAGTTTCGATTTCTTTAGTAATTTGGGGATGTAGTCCGGACTCAGATCACAGGCAGGAGCCAGTTTCAGCAGGATGATATCGGGTTGTTGAGCTTCGACAAGCTCCATTCCCTCATCCCACTGCCCGCTATCCCCCACGACCTTCATATCCGGTTGTTCATCAACAACGCGAACCAGTCCAGCACGCACCAAGGCTTTTGGATCAATGATGACGACTCGAATGGATTGTTCTGACTTGGTTTCTGTACCCACCGATTGCTTCCTGACTCTCTCTTACCGTAATAATGAAGCAGAACAAAAAGAATAATGACTTAATTTCCTGAAAGCTGGGTGACTGAATATGGGAAGTAGTGTCAGTTTAATGAGATCCCATCAATAATGTAGTATTCCCCTTGATTGAGTAGCGATGTCACCATTTCCTGTTGCAACGAACGTGCCCAATTCCCACAAACTATGAACAAAAAAACAATGGGTTGAAATGCCAACAGGCTGCTATCTTTTAAAAAGTACTTTACAAAACTGTAATCTTAAAAATTCTTCTTGCCATTGTTAATGTGATTATAGCCATTATCTATAGCCGGGTCAACACGGTAAGTGTGCCTGATGGTATGGCACAAATAGATGGCTGTACCGTCCCCGCCGTAATCAGACTGTTCTATCAAAATAAAGCCAAACAACATCCTGTTGCAAATTCACAAAGATATTTCTCTACGCATCTATTAACAGGAGTAGCTATAGCATAGTCTATTCAGAAATGACAACAAGCCCCCTTACCCACAGCCGCCAATCAAATATTTTTCAGCAGCAAAGCTGTCTCGTAGATTGATTGTGCCATGTGACTGATGATTCTGATTTCATGTTGTGTTAACCTGGACTTTTTTTGGATGCTATCCTGATGAATTTTCGTGTGATAAACCGGATTATATGGCAGGTCAATGAACTCATAGATTTCGGGAAGGACTGACTCTTTATTCAAAACCAGATCATCGTAGTCAACCACAAGCATTTTTTCACCGCCGAAGACACCAAACAACTCAATCAATTGGCGCGTCTTGGCAACATATACATCACAGGCTTTGTGAACCCGGCTGACTGCTTTGATGCCGAAATAATGATAAAGGGCGCTGTCAAAACCTTTTATTTCGCCGGCAGCGCAAGCCTTGAATGTGCCATCCAGCGATCGCGGCGCCCAATTGTACAAAAGCGAATAAACCACCGAGAACGGGTTGCGCAGCATCCAAATAATTTTGTATTCCCCGCTATGCTGATAGTATTCAACATAATGCTCATCTACATACGTGGTTTGAAAGCAATACCTGCCAGATGCAGGAGCAGGCTTGCGCCCGGCCAAAATAAGCGCAGCATCCAATTCGTCATCACGGCCTTGCCAGTAGTTCACCATCCCCTCACTCTGGAAAATGATCCTGGCCAGCATCGTTGTGCCAGAACGCTGACAACCGGTTACCAGCACCGCCTGCTGAAATTGATCAAGTGTTTTCAGAAGTTTACAATCGGTTTCTCTAATTTGCGCCGTAAATTGCTGCCAGTTTTGGATGGGGGTCTTTTTTTGAGCAATCAGTGATGGATTCATTTCGATTGTTTTCGTCAATCTTTGGAGAATTTGCCAAAGACATTTGGGTGATGATAACCCGGTCTTAGCCAGGCCAGGGAAATCTAATTTTTCTATTCTGAGCGTAGCACGAATCAATGCAGATAACAAGGGCGTTGATTCCAAAAATCAGAACCAATCCTATCTGGAGCGGTCAAGATGATGGCTGGCTGCCACCTATTTCCTTTTGCCCAGCTTCCGGCTCACCTGGTCAGCTGCGATTTTGCCGGTCAATATCGAGATAGGCAGCCCTGACGGGCTGTAGGTCCACTGCCCCGCCTGCCACACGTCCGCCACCGGGGTTCTTACCGCGTTCATGATTCTTGTCAGGCGGCTTTCAGCGGGCATCACCTCATTGAGGAACGACCAGCCTGTGATGGCACCTTCATGATTGCCAGTCAACTGCTCCATGGTGAGAGGGGTCGAGGAAAATTGGTGAATCACTTCGGCATGGATATCGGGGAAGATACTCTGATCGAGTGCATTGATCATGAGTTCTTCACACAGTTTTTTGAACTCCTCATACCAGCCCTGTTCTTGAATCTGTTTGGTGAATTGATAATCAAACAAAACACTGATGATCAGGCCGGTTTTGCCTTCCGGCGCCAGGCTGGCATCGCGCATGACCGGACAGGCAATCTCATAGGTGGTCAGGGCAAAATACTTCCCCAGCCATTGCTCAGCAGCCTCGCGGCTTTGTCCATAAGGAATCGGACCCGCCTGTGACTGTCCATCGCGCTTGGGTGTGTAGAAGAAGTGCTCGCTGGCGATCTTCTCAAATGCCTGTCGGTCACGGTTCACCGCCAGATACAGGGTGAAGATGGAGTCATTGCCGCGTTTATCTTCCAGCAATTGCTGCCTTGCCTGAATAGTTTCTCGTTGTTTTTGGCTGTTGAGTGCGCTGAGGTCAAGCAATTGGTAGAGGGTTCGGTTGTCCGCTGCCCAGATCAATTGCCGGTATTCATGCAGATTGCCTTGTTGATCTCTCACCTGATGACGTGCAGGATCAACATTTTCAATGACACAATCGGTCTGAATCTGGCCGCCTTGCTGCCGGATGAAATCAACCAAGGCTTCGATCAACTTCCCGGTTCCCCCGCGCGGATAATTGTAGTCAAGGTAGATTTTCAAATAACTTAACGCAAAGAAGGCAGGCGTTTTCTGGAAAAAGTGCTGGGTGATAATATCCAATAAAGCCTGGTTTTGGGTGAACTGCCGCAAATAGTTTTCGGCAGGTTCATTCATCGCGGAAATTTTCCCCACCGTGGTGGCATATTTGAACATCCACGGCATAATTTTCTTTAGCATATATTCACGGTCTTTTTTGAAATCGAGGAACATGGGGTTCTTGATGCCGTACTGAATTTCCATGTAATACATGATTTCGCGAATCTTCTCGATGATCAATGCGATCTCGGCAGCGCTCTCAGGATACAGGTCGTTTAATAGCGTCTGGTAATCCGCCAGACTTTCCTCAGACGTAAACTGAATGACCTTATCTTCGATCCCCATAGAAACGTGATTCTTAACAAACTCGATTTCAATCCCCAGGTTATCGAGCATCGGGAAAAGAATGCCGGAATCTTCCAGCGCACGAATGCCACCGTCATAGACAAATCCATCGCGTTCAAACGAGTTGATCAGCCCGCCGCAATTGGACTGTTTTTCACAAAGAAGCACCTTTTTCCCCGCCTTAGAAAGGTAAGCCGTCGCAATCAGTCCTGCAATTCCGCCTCCGACCACGATCACATCATACCCCATACTGAACACTCCTCTACATCACGTCTGTGGAATATGTTACCACCACTATTATATCAAATCTGACAAACCGGTTAACTGTTCAGATATTTTCCAGACCTGCTTGCCCATAACTCGATCCAACGCGTGAGCGGCTGGTTTTTCTTGTGTCGTCAGGTTGTAGAATTTACCGCTCTCGTCCGCCATTTCGGGTGCAGCAAGCAAGTAATAAATGGCATCGGCAGCAATCACCGGGGCTTTGAGGAACCACCATAAGATATAGCGCTGGTAGAAGCGATATAGAAACCCATTGTCCATACCGATGTTGCTGCGCACAGCACCGGGATGCATGGCATTGATGGTGACGCCACTGCCCTGCAAAACATCGTTCATATCCCAGATCGTCAATAGCTGCGCTGTCTTGGCAGCGCCATAGCCCTGCAGCCCTTTATAGCGCCGTTTTGACCAATCCAGATCATCCAGGTCAAGCCCGTTAAAGCGGTGCCCCTCAGAATTGATATACAGGATACGGGCCGGGGCAGAATCCCGCAGGCGGTCAAGCAGCAGACGGGTGAATAGAAAAGAGGCCAGATGGTTCACACAGAAAACAGACTCCAATCCTTGCGGCGTCAGGCGCCGTTGCGTAGCATGAATACCAGCATTATTCACCAACAGGTCGATGCGCGGTGTTTTTGCAAGGACCTTTGCCGCGGCGCTGCGCACCTCATCCAAATGTAAAAAATCGGCCAGCACAATATCTACCTCAACCCCGTAGTCATTGACCAGTTCATGCTGGACACGCACTGCTTTTTCCGGATTGCGGCAAACCAGCACCAGATTGGCCCCGCCTTGCGCCAGACGCCGCGCTGCCACATAGCCAACACCTGCGGTTGCGCCTGTGAGCACACATACCTTACCGTCCACTCGGGCGTCTGTCGTTTTTTGCGGCATGCGCGCATTGACCATAAATTGGAGTTCTTCCGGTACCTGCATTTGCTCCCCCTATCCAAAGTATCTGCGCATAAATCGCCGGTACATTTTCTTAAAGCGCGGGATGCCGTTAAAGATATCACCCCACAGATCATAATAATCTCGCTGCTCAACGATCATGCCATCCTCATCCAGGGTCAATTTGGTACAACCATAGATAGGTGTACTGGGAAATTTGCGGAAAATCATCACCATCTTCCATTGAAAGAAAACAATATTACCGTCCATCACAATCGAATCAATATCCATGTTCAATTGTTCGCAGCGCTGGGTCAAGCGCTCGCACATCACCAAAAAATCCTCTTTGCCCTCAATCCGCTGAATGGTGTCCTGAAAGATGATATCGTCATGATAATAGGGAAAGATGTGCGACCAGTCCGGCTTGCCTTCCTTGTTATAAGTGCGCGACCAGAGCGCAACAACAGACTCGGGGTTAAGAGGTTCTTTTTGAGCAGTATCCATGTCAGTTGTCACAATGTCCATAAAAAAATACCGTGTATTGGCATAAAAAAGAGGCAACAATGCTGGAATTATAAAGGAAATTTTAAATAAATGGAGCCTATCCTGAGCCCCCTCCCATAAGAAAATATTCATGCAATGTCACCCATTTAAGAAAAAAATTTACCGGCAACTCAACAACAAAACAAGAGGCTGCAACGAAAATTTGAAGTGAACTAATGGATTTTTACAGCCTCTCAAGTTTTGACAACCATGTGTATTAAGTCAACTGGTAAATCCCTCCAGAGACGCCAGGGAGCGCAATCTGCCAACCTTCATCTGTTTGCGTTAATCCGGCCTCAATACCCCACAGGCTTGCAACAGTTTTCAAGCCCGTTGGAATAGAATCTTCTGTCAGAGTCACCTCGACCATATGATCAGCCGGATTCAATACAACCAGCACCGTTTCACCACCGCCTTCGCGCAGATAGGCAAACGGATAACGCCCTGCTTTGGCATATACCACACGGTAATCGGTGTGATTGTGCAGCGACGGATGCGACAGCCTCAAGCAGGTCAGATCGCGGATGGCATTCAGCAAAGAATCAGGGTCATTATCCTGGTCAGCCACCGTGCGGCTGTCAAGGTCAGGTTCCACCGGCAGGTACAGCTGCTCCGCTGCTGCGGTTGAAAAACCGGCATTCTTCTCATGATTCCATTGCATGGGGGTTCGCACTTCTGTGCGCATATAACCGCCTTCTTTGGAAGGCAAGCCCGCCACGCCCGCCATGCCGACCTCATCGCCATAATAGATTTTTGGGATGCTCGGCATGGTCAACAGGAAGACATAAGCCAGTTTCAGGTCTTCAAATGATCGGCCCTTGCCAAGGCGCGGGGTGATATCATGGTTGCCCGAGAACAGGCACAGATAGCCGGCTTTGCGAGTAGCATGGAAACGCTGGTCATATTCGTCGACAAATTCCCTGATATTCCCCAGCCCTTCCGGATCAAAGAAACTAAAATCACCCCCACCAAACCCCATCATACTGTGATGCTTACGGAAAAGAGATCTCATCCCTGCACCGGCAAAATCGAGGTAGAGATCCACATGAAAACCAGCCTTCAAAGCACGGTCAGGCCGCCCCCATTCAGAGATCAACACCGCTTCGGGAAATTTTTCATCCAGCCAGGCACGAATCTCACGCCATAGTTGAATGGTCGCGCGGGAACCGGGGTCATCCTTCACCAGCGAGGCGGCCATATCGACGCGAAAACCGTCAGCGCCCATATCCAACCAAAATTGAATAATTTTGCGCAGCTCAGCCCGCACCGCTTTGGGTCCAGGCGCATCCACTGCCTGTTGCCAGGGCTGGTCAGGATCAGGGTTGGCAAAACCATAATTAAGGGCAGGCTGCAGCGGGTAGAAGTTTGGCATGTAACCGCCGAAACGCTCCGTCATGCCAGAGATGAATTGATGGCGTGAACCACCGCCGAACATACTCGCAAACGGATTCGGATTCCAGATGTACCAGTCAGAATATTCGTTGCGCTCATGTCTGGCAGACTGCTTAAACCACTCGCATTCGACCGATGTATGGCCGGCAACGAGGTCAAGCAGCACGCGCATACCGCGCTGGTGAGCCTCTAAAAACAACTGCTGTAAGTCCTCATTGGTGCCGTAACGCGGAGCTACCCGGTAAAAATCCGCCACATCATAGCCAGCATCGCCAAACGGTGAAACAAAACAGGGGTTAAGCCAGATCACATTGGCGCCCAGCGACTGGATGTAATCTAATTTTGAGATAATCCCTGGCAGATCGCCGATACCGTCGCCGGAGGTGTCATAAAAAGATTGCGGATAGATTTCATAAATGATGGCATTTTCGAGCCATTCAGGATTGTGGAACTCTGATTGCAGTTCCTCAGTGATTGGTGAAAACCTTGGAAACATACTATACCTACCTTTCAGGAGATTAAAACATTGGTGAACAAGATAATTGTAGTACAAATGCTCTTTAGAAAATCAGAAAAAGTAAAATGGGGAAAGGTTGAAAATACTACCTTACTTCTGTCACAGGCTCAGGCCTGCGTTTCAAACACACTATTGCTCAACCCCTGTATAATGATAGAAAATCCCCTCACAAGAACACCCATGACCGAAAAAATCTCAAACCAGACACCACTAAAACAGCGCCTGCTATTCATTTGTCTGATCCTCATTGCCTTCGCAGCGCTGTTGTGGATTAACTTGCGTTTTTCACAACTCACCAACGCCGGCTCCGATTTCCTCACACGCTGGCTGCCTGTTCAATTGATGGTGTATGAGGGAGTAGAAAACCCCTATTCCGACGAAGTCTCTTACCAGATTCAATTATTGCGTTACGGCCGTGCCGCCCTGCCGGGCGAAGCCCCCGGTTTGTTTGCCTACCCTTACTACATCGTGCCCTTCATCCTGCCATTCGCATTGATCAAAGATTTAGTGATAGCGAGGGCATTATGGATGCTGTTCCTGCAACTCTGCCACATCACCATCATATTGCTCAGCTTGCGCATCTGCCGATACCGCCCCACCGCTTCTCTCTTATTGCTCCTTCTGATGTTTTCACTGATCAGTGCAGACATGTTGATCGCCACCATCGAAGGCAATCCGGCATCGCTGGCAGCACTGTTCATTGTTCTCTCCCTCTTTTTCATTCAAAAAGAAAAAGATACAGTTGCTGGTTTAATGCTGGCGCTTGCCACCATCAAACCCCAATTAACGGTCTTGTTTTTCATTTTGGTGTGGTTATGGGCGTTCTCCAACAAACGCTGGAAGATAATGACCTCCTCCGCTATCAGTGTCGCAATTTTGATGGGAGTTTCGTTTATCTTTTTACCGCAATGGTTTGCCGAATTTTTCCGCCAGGTATTCGTCTATCCCGGGGTTGCCCAGCCCAATACTCCAGCCACCATTTTTGCAGGTGTGCTGCCTGCGACGGTCGCAACATGGATTGGCCGCGGCTTCAGCCTCGTATCCCTCCTACTGTTGGCTTACGTCTGGTATCGCAGCTACAAGCAGCCATTTTCGGTCTTGTCGTGGAGCGCCGGAGTCACCCTGGCCCTATTGCCCTTCAGCGGAATTGCATCCACCCGCACCAATCTGGTCGTGCTCTTACCATTCGTAACGTGGTTGATTGTCCAGCTTAAGCGCCATCCAAACCATCCTCAACTGGCTGAAAGCATTCTCCTTGGCTATATTTTGCTAAGCTGGGTGTTTGTCGCCCTCACCCGCACCCCGCTCGTGAATGGGATCATATTTGCTTATTTCGATCTGCTTCCACTACCCCTTTTTGTGGTGATCGGGCTGCTGGTCTCAGGGCAGTTCCTGAAGCACCCAAGCGACTGAACACACCTGGGCTTATACAGTTTATCCAACAACTCGCTTCAATGATTCTTATCGCGGTAATTAATGTCCATTCACAAGCTCAAACAGAGCGTAACCGCCGAAATCATTAACCAACGACATTCGCTCTGGCAGAATTCGCTGAAATTCTTCATATTCAGTTTCAGTCAGCTTGGGTGTATTTTGTAGTTCATTTCGCACCAAAAATTCTGCCCCAGATACATACATCATCATATGGGTGATGCCTTCATCAATCCATTCATCGATAACAGCATCACCGCTGTCCGCATAATGAAGAGCCTGCTGCCAATGATTCAGGTTATCATCCCCAATGCAATAAGGGGCACAGTAGAAGACACGCGGTTCCCACAGTAAGATCACCCGCATGCTGTCATCCTGCTCAGCGAGTTGTTGAATCTCCCGCGACAATGCAAACATACCGCCAAGCCGTCTTTCTAAATAGGCATCGGTTGATTCTCGCCCCATAACCACACCCAACGGGCTGACCAGAACATATTCAAACAACATCAAACCGCATGCAAAGATAGTGCTGATTGCCACCGCCCCCATAATCGCCTTTCTTACAGGGAAACCAGTCATTTTGGCAGGAAAATGGAACAACCAAACGCCCACCGCCACCGCCAACACCACAAATAATGCATAATGGTAGCGAACAATACCCAGAGTCTCTGAAAGATAGGCCCCGATGGACCAGATGAAAAAGGCAGGTAGTGATGCGATCAAAAAAACAGAAAGAACAAACTGAACTTTCTTTTCCAAGTTTCGCCAGCCCAAAAAAACAAAAGGCAGTACACCAAAAATGATCGGTCCAATGATGCCTTTAAAAGGTGACAATCCTTCTTTGCCAAAGATCGATGCCTGCAGCGGTAGCAGCAACCAGTTAATTAGCCAATGCCCAACCGACGTGGATTGACGGGTGAGTTGATCAAACGGATCACTTGCCGGTGAACCCCAGATATACGGAGCCACCGGGTTGCCATCCACCAGCCAATTTTTTAACAGCCAGGGAGAGAATACAACAAAAGCCGCTAATCCAATAGTCAGCAAAGGAGGCAACCAGGGTTGTTTTTCTCTGCGCGCAATCAACACCGCCACCATGGCAAATCCCATGGGAAAAGTGAAAGCTGTGTACTTGGTGGCAACCAGCAATCCAGCGCACACCCCGGTATAGATCAGCAATCGATTTTGCTTTGTGCTTCCCCACTCCAACAGCAAGATCAAGCCGGTAAGGAACAGGACGATCACCACCGCATCGCTGTAGGCACGCGTCAATGACAGCCACACCCCATTTATACCGACCACTATCACAGAACACAATAACAGCAAGTTGGTTGCATTTTCTTTTGCGACCCGGGCGGAAAAAACCGCGATAGCTGCGATCATCAACAAGCCAAACAGCCACATTAATAAACCGGCGCTCTGCGCCTGCGCCAGCAATTGCAACCAGGCAAACAACATGATCACAAAATTGGGGTTGCTGAAGCGCACATTGTCATAGGAAGTCACAACACGACCCTGCTGCAAATAGAATTGCCCCGCACTTAGATGATACATGAGGCTGTCCCATTGGGTGGGCGGTGCGAGCGCCATCAGCAGGGCAAGCACCATCGCTGCAACAATGAAAATGCGCCCAGCCCGCAACCAGCCAGAATCGACTGGCCGCCAAAAATCATTCCATCGTGCTTTCACCCATGCCAGCCAGCGCAGCACCCGCCTGTGTAGCAAAACATTGAGGAGAAGCAGGATCAACCATGCCAACCATCGGGATGGAAACCAACCCAGCAATCCAATCAACAAGAACAGCGTGCTGATCACGGCTAACCCCAGCAAGGGGGCGACCAGGCCAGCCAGGGTTTCCTCCAAATCTTTGGCACAGAGGCAATAGCCTACAGCAGCAGCCAGTGTCATGGTCAGCATCACCGCCAGAATATTCTGCAGATGATGGAAGAAAAGTGTTACCACATAGGCGGTGTTTCCACTGCTCAATTGATACAACCCAAACGCCACCACCAGGCCCAACAGCCAGGCAATACCGATCATGGTTGGTAGTTTCTTCAACTGGATTTTGCCAAACGGATTCATTCAACACCCTTGATAGTACATTATGAAAACAGGTGGGGGGAAAAGGGTTCCTTGTCCCCAACACCATTATACCGGAGAAGTTTTTTAAGGGGTGGCAAACAAGAGGGCGTTATTCACCATTACATACGCAAGGCTGGCACGAGAAAGCTCATGCCAGCCTTGCGTTCAATACAATCGTTTACTCAATCACCACGATATCGCCAGCACTGCGGCCGAACACCTCCGGCGAGTACATCTCTTCGGCTTTGGCGGGCGGTGCTACAAACCTGCCGGGTGTGGTAGCGCGAGTCACGTACGTGTACTCATACACGCCTTCCCACAGCAACTGGGTGAACACCTCCACCCGTTCATCACGCAGATTCTGGTGCTGATACCAGCGCCACCACCACCAACCTTCCTGGGGTGAATCCGGGTCGGCGGGGATGGTTTCTGACACCGCCAGGGCCGGATTGATGATCTCCAATCCGGCGGGCAATGGATCGACCAGCGCTACGTGGTAACGGCGGTTGGCGGCCACCATCGTCAGACGCACGCGCACGCGCGCACCGGCTTTGATATACCACACACCGTCTTCACCCAAACGAACATCGTCAGGATCGTCCACCGCCTCATACACACGCTGCACCACAAAACCCATCTCTTCCGGCGGCAGCTTCAGATCGGTCGGTGCGTAACGCAACCCCAACCGGTAGTACAGTCGGCCGTCGCCATCTTTTTGGATGACCAGGTCCTGCAGTTCTTCTGCGCTCATGTTCTCCATCAAATATTGCATGGGGATGTTGATGCGCTGGTAATCGGTGCTGTAACCTTCGAATTCATTGGCACCGGCATAGGTTTCTCCCAGCCAGATGCGCGCCACAAAGTCGGGTTCTACTGTCTCGTAGGTCTGGAAGTAGCGGTGCAGCGCCAGCAGAACAAACACATTCTCCTGCGTGTTGCCCCAATGTCCGCGCGTGCGGTGCGCCATCAATCCATTGACCACCTTGGGGATCAGGTCGCTCTGCGGGTTGTCATTGATCAAAGCATCCAGCAGCAGTGCGTCTGTGCGTCGGTTGGAATGCAGCAGGACATAATCATCGTCGCTGTATCCCGTGGTGAAGTTAGCCGCTCCGGCTGTCTCCACCGCCCGGTTGTTGACCTGCCGGCGAATGGCTTCCAATTCGCTTTCATAGCCGCCGTCCTGCGCCAGCACCTGCCAGACGAACGCCAGCCCGTCCAGCGAAATGCCTTCCACACCGGCATCTTCCAGCAAAGCAGCGGCCTTAGGCGCATCCGGATCACCCATACGCATACGCACATACAGGGCATAGGCGCTGATCGTATAGCGCGCCTGCTCCGAGTACCAGTAAGGATAATATTCTTCAATATAGGTGATGTAATTCAACACCTGGTTCCAGGTATTTTCCGGCACCTCGAAGCCCATTTCGCGCGCGCGCTGTAAAGCATGCGCCACATGCACGGTATGGAACGGAATGCTCTCGTTACCGCGCCGCCAATAGGGGAAACCGCCGTCATAATTCTGCATAGCGCTCAGTCGTTCGACATCACGTTCAATGGAAGCTTCCATCTCTTCTGGTGAAGGCAGTCCTTCGGCTTCGAATGCCGCCAGCACCTCGCGCAGGGCGGCAATGCCCAAAATGCGCGACGCCATCTGTTCTGAACTGTCGAACGGGTAGGTTGCCAGGTACAGTACGGCATCGGTCAGCGCCTGCAGGGCGGTAGAAGAGGTGGTGATCTCCAACCCGCCATACTGGGCAAAGACATCTTGCGGCCTTGCCAGCGGCTGTACCACCGAGCCATCGTCCACCACCCCATACACAGCGAAGGCTTCGCCAGTTGCGGGGGTGTAGACCGGCAGGGAGAGAAGCGCCGCGTCGCCATAATCGCCGGATACCGCTGCAATCATCACCTGTGCTGTGCCTGCCAGCACAGTTTCCACCGGGAAGCGTACTTCCACACGGTCATTGGCAGGCACCACAACGCGCACGCCCTGGTCTTGTGTGAACGTCAGGTTGGTTGCCGCAGCAATCACTTCCACGGTCATATCTTCGTCGGTCTGGTTCTGTAGCACCACCGGCAATGCGAAAACATCGCCAAAGTTTAGAAAGCGTGGCGCCGAGGGGCGCACCATCAGCGGCAAGCGCGCGGTCAGGTTTGATTCACCGCTGCCGAATAAAGTCCCGCCTTCATCCACCGCCACCACCATGATGCGGTAACGGGTCAGATTGTCGGGCATTTTGACCGCCACCACCGCCCTGCCTTCCTCATCCGTGCGCACATCCGGCGAAAACAGTGCCAACGGGTTGAAGTCAGTGCGCAGCATGATGGCGGCGTCTTCGCCGTCAGCTGCTTCTTTTGCCATGGAGTCTTCCGCCATAGCAGACGGCATCGCCTCCATCTCGACAGACTCTTCCACTGCTTCATCCATTGCACCGCCGCCAAAACCAGGTGTTTCCATCAATTCCTGGCGAATCTCTGCTGAGAATGACATCGGATCCACCAGCAGGATGCTGGCACGCCCATAGGTGCTGCTGACATCGGCATAGCGGGTGAAGTAGAACGCCGCCAGCGGATCAGACAACTGGTAATTGGTCAGCGACAGGATGGCTTCATCCACCACCACCACCGCCAGACTGGCATTCTCGACCGGCGCACCGCTGGCATCCAGTACTTCGATCGCGATGCTGGTTTCTGCGCCTGGTACCACACGGCTTTCCTCCGCCTCAGCAGTGACCGTCAATTGGCGATTCAACGGCGGAACGCTCAATGACAATGACCCCACCGCAAAAGCAGGCCGCGGCGGCAATCCTTCGATCTGGTTGCCTTCATCGTCCAGCCGCTGGGCTGAACCTGCCAGGTCAACCTGGATCACGAAATTGGGAATATAGGCATCTTCCACCGGGATACGCAGTATGGTGCTGTCCTCCGTCATCGTAAAGCGTTCGGTGTAGAGGATACCACTGCGACTGACCGTCAACAGACCTTCGCCCGCGCCAAACGGCGATTGTACCAGGATCTCAGCGACGTCGCCGGGCTCGTAGAACTCTTTGTCCGGGATCAGAGTTACAGTTTCCTGCTCAATACCGCGCGAAGGCGCGCGCTCGCCGCCGCTCACCCACCTTGTCAGGCGGGTGCGGTTCTCACGGCCAGCTTCATCGCTGACCAATGCCGTGATCTGGTATTTGCCACCCAGTTCCGTCTGGAACTCGCAAGAAGAAGGTTCAGCGCCGGAAACAAATTCACAAACTTGCGCGTCAGTCCCGACCTCACGCCACGAACCGCGTTCAAATTTCCATTGCATGCGTTCGGCGGTCACCGTGACCGGGCGGCTGCTAATCACATTACCGTCAATATCGGTCACAATCAGATCAACCTCAATCGGCGTGCCGCGTTCAACAAAATAACGCTCGCTGCGCATGCCCACATAGGTTTCTGCCGGATGCACCATCAGGCTGGTGCTGCCAGACCATGCCTGACGATTGACATCCATCACCACCGCCTCCGCCAGCACGCTTTGCGGTCGTTGCACACCCTCGCCATCAAAATCCAACCGCAAGAAATGGTCTCCGCTGGCATCCGTGCGGCCCTCAAAGACCTGCCGCGTCTGCCCGGTGCCATTACCACCATACCAGTACCAGTCATACCACCACCAGGGGGTCCATTCACCGAAGAAGAATTCCGGCCAGTTGGGTGGCTGGTAGTTGGTTTCCTCCGCGTTCACATTCCAGGTCACCTCAGCATTGGGCAGCGGTCCGCCAGCATAATAGTTGGCAGACACCACCGTGATGGCAAACTCATCATTATAGTAAGGTCCGCTTGTTTCGTTGCCAGCCTGAACTTCAAATTCCGGCCGGCGGAACTCCTGGATCTGGAAGCCGTGGTTGTAGGAAAGGCTGTCCACCCTGCCAAGATCGCCATTAGCGGTCAATGACACATAAGCATAGCCCAGGTTGGCGTTCTCCGGGACAGTGAAGGCGAGGTCAAACCCGCCAAAGTCATCCACAGTCACCTGTCCATTGACAATTTCATTGCCCAAGGGGCCGGTCACCACGTAGTTCATCGCATTCACACGACTGCCCGGCAGCATCACATCCCCGGCCTGACCCGCACCGATAATGCGCAGCCAACCTTTGAGGTGCACTTCTTCACCGGGTTTATACATGGCGCGGTCATCAAACACATACCAGCGCAGCATATCCACCGGTGGGCGTGGCACCCAACTGTCGTCATACCAGGTATTGGTGGAGCGCGGCAAAATGGCACTGTCGTCACCCAGTGTTGCCACCAGATAAGCAATGCCATCATTGGGCAGGGCAAAGCGCGCGATGCCTTCTGCATCAGTGCGCTGTCCCAAAGAACGACCCCCATCCGCCAGGTTGACACCTGACAGCGGCGTGCCGTCCTTCAAATCCGTCGCCCAAACCACCATTTCGCTATGGTCAACGAAGGCATCCACACCGATCTGGGTGACCTGCACCCAGGCATGCACAGTTTCCCACCAACGCTCCTCCTCAAAGAAGCCCTTGGGTGGTTTGACTATCACAATAAAATGGCCAAATTCACCTTCCATCACGTCACTCAGGTCGATGAAGGTTTCTGCCAATTGCTCCGTTTTGCCGCTCAGGTCAATTTTTTGCTGGACGACCCGCTGTCCAGGAGGTGTAATATCACGCTCATTGTAGCCATAATCCCTCAGATATTCCTTATACCCCAGCCAATCTGTGGGCTGCACGGCATACACCTCAACCTGCAGGCTCGGATAGGTGATCGAATACACCGATAAACCGGGCATCTGGGCATACGGATCTACAGTCACCAGGCTTGTATTGGGACCGATCAGTAATGCCTCCGCCTTGCCTACCTGGAAAGTTAGCTTTTCATCCCGCCCCAGTGTCTGTCCGAACACGTCAGGCAATGATGCATCAACAGTCACGTAATAATTAGTGCTGGCAACCGTCGCCCCACGAATAGTAATGGTGTTGCCAACCACATTCACCACCGCACCAGCGATAGGCGGGTCAATGCTGATCATATTTTCTTGATAGGCCTCGGCATCCAGCGGGTTATTGAACTCGATGAAGAACGGCTGCAAGGGATAGCAATCACGCCCCCACCATGAACAACCATAATCCACCACGTTCAATGGCGCATAGGTGCGGAAGGAATATGCCTGGTCAACCTGCGTGATCAGCTCTCCTTCTGCCGAAGGCATGCCAGATTGAAATTTCACCTGGATGAGTGAATCTTTGGGCAACGCATAGACAGCCTTGAAGGCGATCCAGCGTCCTTCTGGCGCAGATGCCACCAGAGAAGCCACAGTTTCTTCCCCAGTGATTTCATCCTCCGTCGCCAGACGGATGCTGAAGCCGCGGTCATCCGCGCTGGCATTGATGAAAGGCAGCACGGCTGCCGGATCAATGCGCTGGTCAAACAACGCAAAAAATACAGGTTCCAGGTCTTGCGGCTCATGTGAATACGGATACGAATTAACCAGCACCGGCGCCGGTGTGGTGAAAGTCCAGCGCACTTCCTGCGCCAATTCGCCGCCGTTGGCAGAACGCGTTCCTGCCGGAACAACCACCGTGTATTCGGTTGCCTTGGGCAGGCGGTCAATCAAATCAGAGTCATAATAAAAAGCAAGCGTTTTGGTGCCTACCCAGCGCCATGATCCCGGCAATGAGGGCGTCACCTGCACCGGCACCTCCTGCTCCCGCAGTTGCTGCAGGGTCGCTAACGGCACCATCGGTTGATTAAAAGTAATCGCAATAAAAGGCGCTACGGAGATCTCACCCTCTGGTGAATAGCGCAGCACCTCCAGCGGTCCGCTGACCACTTCATCAGGTGCGGTCGTGTCATCATCTGGCGGGAACACCAGATCAATGGTTTCACCGGGTCGCGGCGGCGGCAGCAGGTCGGGCGGAATGAAGAATTCTTGCTGGTCGTCCACCCCCATTTCCAGTTCCGGCAGGCGCGCCAGCAGAATCTCGATCTCCTCCGACGTCAGAGGGTCGCCCTGCACCGGTTCTATCGGTATGATCTCTTGCGGCGTAGAAGAGCCCTCACTGAGCGAAATGGTGAAACCATCCCTCCCATCTTCGTCTCCGCCGTTCTCGCCGCTGATAAAGGCGACGTCGGTGGTAGTACCCGTGTCGACATCTACCAGTTGTGGATTGGCAGAAATAGCCGGTGTTGCTGTGACGCCGTTCTCAGGCGAGGGAGTAGCTTGTACTCCTTGCAGCATGCTGCAACCCATGCTGGCCAACAGAACAATGGCCATAACTTTATAGGCCAACATTCTTCTCAAGGTGTGTCTCATCATACGCTCCTTATCAATCATTGCAACAACTGTACATTTAATAAACGTCAAACCGCCCCTTTTCGTTCCAGAAAATGAGTACAGTTATCAAAACCGCTGCATTAATTATACGGTTGGATGGAGGGGAAAGTACACTTTTCAGCCCTGGAGACCGCTATCTAACCCCAGTTTCCTCATTTTCTGGCGGTCACGATCAACGGCAGGTGCGCGCCATGGTAAGCATCACCGCCAAAATTGCTATACCAGCACAGCTGCTTGAATCCCGCCTGCGCCAGCCCGGCAGCCAGTTCGGCTTTGGTCAGCGGATACAGAGGTATAACGTTTTCCAACGATTCATCCTTGCCCTTCACCGTCAAACGGCTGTGAAATTGAACTTTCTGTTGCGATTCCAGGTCATACCAGCGTTCGAAGCGCAATGATGGCCCTTCGATCAAAGGCAGTTCGTTGATATTTTCCGCAAAGATATGCTCATAATTCAGTATCTGGCAGGCGAAAATGCCTGCTTCTGCCAGCAGGCCATACACCTGCGGCAGCACAGCCAGCGCTTCTTCCTGCGGCAGATGCACCAACGTGTTGCCGTAACAGGTGACCAGGTCGTAATTGGCAGGACGGTACATCTCCGTCAAACAGCGCATATCTCCCTGCCGAAAGTGAATTACAGGATGACTGCGCAGAGAAATGGCTTTGTCCACCATCGCCTGGTCATAATCAAAAGCCTCAATGTATTGCATGTAAGGCGTCATGGCATACGCCAGCGCACCGCTTCCGCAGCCGATATCCAACATGGTTTGGCAGCCATGTTCCTCCACCAAAAGCCGCGTGAATGTGGCTTCCTGTTCAGATAATGGAAAGATCTGGTCATAACAGGTCACAATACTGCTGTAAAAAGACATGCTGGCTCCATTTCAGACGGGCTACATCCCGTCGAATCTCTCAATCAATTGTACATTGTCATTGTTTGGATTGCCAGTCAATACCCGCTGAATGATGAAACTCACTCCACCACAACCACTGGAATCAAAATCTTGGGTACAATTCAATGTAACCATCACAAGCACTTAAGGAGCTCTCCATGGCGCTACCTGCTCTCCTCGGCGGTGAGAAAACCCGCCAGCAACCCTATCCTGACTGGCCGGTGTGGGACCAGTGCGAGATCGATGCCCTCGCCGAAGTGGTCCGTTCCGGTCAATGGGGCGGTTTCCCCTTCCCTGGCCCCAAAACCAGACAGCTCGCGCAGCAATTCTGTGAACTGCAAAGCGCTGACTATGCCGTGCCGATGATGAACGGTACTGTCACCATGGAAGTTGCATTGCGTGCTGCCGGCATCGGCTGGGGTGATGAGGTCATTGTACCCGCTTATACCTTCCATGCCACCGCCTCCGCGCCTATGGCGGCCGGCGCTATCCCCGTCATCGTCGATATTGACCCGGTCAACTACTGCATTGACCCCAACGCCATTGAAAAAGCCATCACCCCACGCACCCGCGCCATCATCCCCGTCCACCTGGCATCCAATATGGCAGACATGGATGCCATCATGGCAATCGCCAACGCCCATAACCTGATCGTGATCGAAGATGCCGCCCATGCGCATGGTGCATACTGGAAGAATAAAGGCGCTGGCACCCTGGGTCATTTTGGCTCCTTCTCGCTGCAAGCCTCCAAAACCCTCAGCAGCGGTGAAGGCGGTATTCTGTTATGTCAAGACGCTGAAATGGCTGCCCGAGCCGCCGCCATCATCGATTGCGGCAGGCCGCACGCCCTCGGCGGCGGTGCAGAAGACAGCGCCATGCCCTACCAGATGGGCGCCAACTACCGTATGACGGAACTGGCAGCCGCTCTGGCATTGGTCGGTCTGGAGCGTTTCCCCGACCAGTTCAGCCAGCGTGAAGCCATGGCAGACCTGATGGACGAAGCCCTGAGCGAGGTGCCGGGCGTGCGCGTGTTCAAACGTGACCCGCGCCTGACCCGCCGTTCGGTGTTCATGTACACCTTCGCCATTGACCCGCCCACCTTTGGCATGGACCACCACCTGCTGTGCACAGCCTTAGAAGCCGAAGGCATCGCTTGCTGGAAAGGCTATGAGCCCATGCACCGCTACCCCCTGTTCCAACCGCAAACATCACGCCTGCCAGTGCCCTGCGCCTTCCCCGTTTATTTCGATTTTGACAATAAGCACCTGCCAGAGGCCACCCGCGCCTATGAACAGGAAGCGGTGTGGTTGTTCGAAGGTGTCTTCCGCTGCGGCGAAAGGGGTGTGGAGGAAGTTATCACTGCCTTACGGAAAATCCAAAGCCATGCCCTTGACCTGCTGAAGAAAGGCGTTGATTAGGATTGGGACTTTTCCGCGAGCAGCGGACAAAACTGATTAATAGTCGAACAACTGCGCGTACGTGCCGCGTTGGCGGATCAGCGACGCGCGTTCGCCCTGCACCGCCACTTCGGGCGGGCTGGGATGGCTGAGAAATTCCATCATGCTCATGGAATAGCCATACGCGCCCGCGTTCTGGATGGCGATCAAATCACCCACCTGCGCCAGCGGCAGAGGCATGTCGTTTGCCAGCATGTCGATGGGGGTGCACAACTGCCCGCCCACATTGACAGTGGCGGTCGCTTCTTCGTCCATACGGTTGGCGATCACCGTCGGGTGGTTATGCCTCATGAACACAGGGCGCAAGAACTGGTGCATGCCGCCTTCTACAATGGCGAATGTCTGGCCGCGGGATTGTTTCACATCCAGCACCCTGGTGAGGTAAGTACCACTCTCTGCCACCAGATAGCGCCCCAACTCAATAATAAAGGAAGGGACAGCCCCCAATGAGAACCGTTCTGTCCTGACTCGTTGAATGCCTTGTCCGACCGCGGCGATATCCAGCGGCTTTTCACCTTTGACATACGGCACACCCAGCCCGCCGCCAAAATCAACCAGCCCCAGCGGGTGGCCGGCGATATCTTCCAGTCGTTGATACATGTCGCAGGCACGCTCAAAATTGGCGACAATCTCCTCACTGTCCAACACCCCGCTGGCGGTATACAGATGCAAGCCCACCAGGTTAATATGCTTCAGTGAGGCATGCACCAAGACACTTTCCAAATCGTCTTCTTCGATGCCGAATTTACTCGGTCGCCCCACCATCATCTCCGGGGCGTCACTGACCCCGCTGGTGGTGTTCACCCGGATCTGCACATTGGCAGTTACCCCCAGCCGGGCAGCAATCTCTTCCACTCGCTGCAATTCAAGCGCGGATTCCACATTAATCGCCTGGATGCCTTCGCTTATGGCGAAGGTCAGTTCTTCCATGCTCTTGCCGGGACCGGCAAATACGATCCGCTCGGGGGCTACGCCCAGCAGTTTGCACAAATACAACTCACCGCCGGAGGCAATTTCAAAGCCGCAATCCAGATCCTTCAAAAACGCTGCGATATGTTTGTTGGGGTTGGCTTTTAACGAATAATACACCGCAAATCCGGGCATATGCTGGCTTACTCTTTGCACCTGCGCGCGAATACGCTCAAAATCATACACATACATCGGCGTGCCGAAGCGCCGGGTCAGCTCGTCCGCCGTAAATCCGCCGATATGCAGCATATTGTCATTCATGCCGATCAAACTCCCTGTGTATTGTAGAACTGCTTACTCCTTGCGATGCACGCGGATGATGCTGGTGCCCTCGAAAATATAAAAAGGAAAAGGCTCGCTGATAACGGCATCCACGCCGAAACTCTGGCAATACTCCTGCCCCAGCCAGGCGCCGGTTTCGGCAAAAATAACCACTTTGGTATTGCTTTCACGGGCAGTCTGCAAAATATCGTCCAGGGTGCCGGTCGCCAGGGTCATGCCCGTGATCAGTGCCAGGTCACTGCTGCCGATCAATTCGTAATTATGCTGTGCGCCGTTCAGAATATCGATCGAATGGATACGATGATCAACCAGCTGAGGGTCGAGATCGGTGGCATACACCTCCATGCCCGATTCGCTCAATTGCTTGAGAATGTTGCCCACCACCCCCACATGCACCACTTTGGGGCGGCGCGGCAGATCCTGCAATTGGCGCGTCACCTCGTTCACCACGATGGCGGCACGCTGCTGGGCTTTCACCACCGAATTGCCAACCAGAATATGCTCCTCCTGGGCGCTGCGCGCAAAGCCTGAGTAAATGGTATCCAGCATCGCTACCTCAAAATCGCTGTCGGGGGCTGTAAGTTCGCGGATATCCTGTCCGATGAACTCCTTGCGCAGGGTCGGGCGACCAAGCGCGCAATAACAGGTACCCTGTGCCAGGGTCTGCATCAGCAGTACCGAATATTCGAACACACGCTCACCCTTGTTGGGTGAAAAGAGCAGGTCGCAGGTCCATTGACCGCGCAGGGTGAAATCATCATCGGGCAATCCCCGGCTTTTTTGCAGGGCAATTTCACGCAGTTGGTTAAGTACGGTCATGGGTTGGTTTCCTTATCAATAACAATAAATATATGAGCAAATTAACATAAAAATTATAACAGAATGCAACCATCAGAAACGGCATAGTCAGAAATGAAAACCTGGGTACCGCAAGCTGCAATTATACCGCCTTTATAACAATGTAAGTATCCCTGGCGCCTTCGATCAGGGTTCTACCACACAGCGAAAGCCGATGTGGCCGCCTGAATTCTGCGGATACCCCAACATGCGATAGGCAGTGCGGACAGAGTTTATATCACTGTTGAAAGCACCGCCGCGGATGACCCGCGTGTCGCTGTCAGAAGAACCGGTTGGGTTCTCGTAGGAGCTGTACTGGTAATAATCCTTATCATACCAATCCGCGATCCACTCACGCACGTTGCCAGCCATATCGAACAAGCCATACGGACTGACACCGTCAGGATAACTACCCACTTCGGTGGTATCCCCGATCAGGTCGGCATAATTGAGCAAGTATCTGGTGGGCGAAGTATTACCCCAGGGATACAGGCGCTGATCGGTGCCACGCGCGGCTTTTTCCCACTCCGCTTCGGTCGGCAGCCTTCCACCCGCCCAGCGGCAGTAATCATCCGCCATGTACCAGCTGATATGCACCACCGGGAAATTGGCAAATTCCGATTTGGTGTAATAATCATCACGTGTGCTGGTATTTTCGTCCAGTGGTGCGCTGCAGCCACCTGCCGCCACACAGCGCGCATACTGGCTGTTACTCACCTCGTATTGGTCAATCCAATAGGCACTGAGCAGCACTTCGTGTGCCGGTTTCATATCCACCCGGCTGTCGTTGGTGCCCATGATAAAGGTTCCTTGCGAGATATACACCATCGACATGCTGTCCTTCTGGCGTTCCTGCACATCACCATCCTGATACAAGCTCGCTTCCTCGGTCCTGGTAGCAAGCGGTGCGCGTGTCTCGATGGGCTGTGCTCCTTCATCGCCCTCGCCCCCCTGTGCTGATGGGGTTTCTGTGGGCTGTTGCGGGGTACTGGTGGGCGGTTCAGGCGTATCCGTCTGCTGCAAAGCCATCTCGGTTTGGCGGATGGCCAGCGCGGAAAGGGTTTCGGTTGGTTCACCGCCGCGATTCAACAAACGCGGTACAAAGATCAGCCCCACAATCAATAAGGCCGCAAACATCAACCCGCCACAGCCCAAAACCACGAATAGCGGGTTGAACTTCTTTTTATCACGTTCCGGCGGCGGGGCTGTGGTTGGCAGCGGGGCGACAGGAGGGGTGTTGTGCGCCGCCGGTGCCGCAGCATAGACCGGAGGCTGAACAACCGGCGAACCGCTGGAAGGCGGGGCAGCTACCTTTGGTGGTGCTACCGCTTTTTCAGACGCCAGCATGGTACGGTCTTCAGCCTCGGCTGTCAAAATGCGCTGCAACGCCTGAGCGAAATTCGCCATGTTGGGAAAACGGTCATTTCGGTTTTTCGCCAGGGCTGTCTTCAACAGGTCGCAGGCTTCTTGCGGCAAGTCTGTCACAAACAAGCGCGGGTCAGGCAGCGCATGGGTGGCATGCATATACAGGGTCTGCAGCGGAGTGTTACCTTCATAAGGCTTCTTGCCGGTGACCAGTTCATAGAAGATGATGCCCAATGCATATTGATCAGCGCGGTGGTCAAAATCTTTGCTCATCTGTTCGGGCGCCATATAGGCAGGCGTGCCTACCCCGGTACCGGCGGTCGTCAGGGTGACACCGCTCTGCTCGATCAGCTTTACGACCCCGAAATCGGTCAACATGGGGTTGTTGTGCGCATCAAACAATATGTTGGCAGGTTTGATGTCACGATGCACCATGCCCTGTTCATGTACATAACTCAGTGCATCGGCGATCGGCAGCAGCAGCCTCGCGGCTTCTTTTGCCGGCATGGATTTGCCCATACGCTCCCGCAGCGTGCCGCCCGGCATAAACTCGATCACCAGATACAAACCGCTTTCGTCCTGCCCATAATCGAACACATTGACGATGTTGGGATGACGGAATTGTGCCATGGCTTTGGCTTCACGCTCAAAACGAGCCACGATCTGGTCAACCAGGGTCGGATTCGTATCGATTATGTTCAGCCGTTTGATTGCCACCTCACGTGTCAATCTTTCGTCCACAGCCTGGTACACACTGCCCATGCCGCCTTCGCCGATCTTGCGAATGATGCGATACCGCTTGCCAATGAATTCATTACTCATAACGCCCTCCGCCTGAATCAATCAAAATACTCCCTTACCGCCATACTTCTTGCTTAATTATACATGCTACCTGCCAATAGAGTATCAGTTAAACAAGGAAGAAGATACCTGCCACAGGCGATCAATCTCCCTTGCGTTGATGACCTTTCCTTAGTATCCTTGATAGATTGTAAGGTGCACGCGCACTATCTCTTTGGGAGCCAAACATTGTCACAACCCTCACTTTTCTCAGTTCTTAAAAACCTGAAAGGCAACGCCCGCGGATTGGTCATGACCGAACCATTATGGGGCATTCCATATAATCTCTACATGCCCTATGCCTCCATCTACATGCTGGCATTGGGGCTGAGTGACCAGCAGATCGGCTTGATTGCCAGCATCAGCTGGGGCTTCCAGGTGGTGATGGCATTGCTGGGCGGTATCATCACCGACAAATTGGGACGCCGCAACGCCACCTTGATCTTCGAATTGTTTTCATGGAGCGTACCGGCATTGATCTCTGCACTGGCGCAGAATTTCTGGTTTTTCCTGATCGCCGGCATCGTCAACAGCGTGTGGCGCATTGTGCACAATTCGTGGTCGTGCCTGCTGGTGGAAGATACCAACCCTGATGACCTCGTTGATGTCTATGCCTGGATCTATATTGCCGGGCTGGTGGTGGCGGTTTTCACCCCCCTGGCTGCGCTGTTGATCAAAACATACTCGCTGGTGCCTGCCATGCGTGGTATCTATTTCTTTGCCGCCGCTGTGTTTGCCATAAAAGCTTTCGCCGCGTATACCCTCACCGAAGAAACCCAACAGGGTAAAGTCCGCATGCGCAAAACCAAAGGACAAAGTCTGTTCTCTTTCGTGAAGGAATATCGCCAGGTAGCCAGCGATTTGCTGAAGTCCACCCCCACCCTGCTCACCATGGGCATCATGCTCATCCTGAGCGCCTCCGGCATGGTGAACAGCAATTTTTGGGGGATTCTGGTCACAGAAAAACTGGACATCCAGCCGGAAAACCTGGCTTACTTCCAGATCGTGCGCTCCATCATCATGATCCTGTTCTTTTTCGTGGTGCTGCCGCGTCTGCGCCGCCTGCCGTTCAAATTGCCCATGATGATCGGGTTTCTCGGCCTCCTCATCAGCGAGGTCATCCTCATCACCAGTCCCGTGCGCGGCTATGTGCCTCTTTTCATCAGCGTAATCCTGTCCGCCTGCAGTTACGCCGTTGTCGGCCCGCGGCTGGACCAGATGGTGGTGCTGACCGTGGACGCCAAAGAACGCGCACGCATCCAATCCTTGATGTTCGTGGTCATCATCCTGCTGACCTCTCCCTTTGGCTGGATTTCCGGTGTCCTTTCGGCGCAGAACAAGATCCTGCCGTTTATCCTCAATATCTGCTTGTTCTCCTTCGGCATTCTCCTATCGCTTCTTTTAGGCACGCGGGTTGCCAGACCCGCGGCAGTCGAAGAAGCCCTCTCATAAAAAAACCCAGGAAGCCAATCGATGATGAATGGCTTCCTGACAGTCATGGTAATTTTTTGGGGTGAATATTACCCCTCAAATCTGACGATCACCTTGAACCCCAGGCGAATGTAGCAGCCGGGGGTTATCTCATAGGGGATATTGGCTTCAATCTTCTTGCCATTGATCTCCACCCCATTGGTGCTGTTCAGGTCGACAATAAAATGCTTGTTAGCCTGCTCATCGTAGGAAATCTCGGCATGCGCGCGCGACATATCATTCTCACCGGTCAACAAGGGATGGGTACGCCCCATCATGAATGGATAGGTCTCCAGCGGGAGCACGCTGCCGATGATATCTTTGTTGCCGGCTGTTTCAACGATGAGACGCGGCGCTGGCGGCGTTTTCGCGTCGGCAAACCCGTCAATCTGTGTGGCGGGTTCCGCCGGCCTTTCTTCCACGGTCTGCTGCCTGGCTGCCACCGGCCTTGAAGTCTGTTGACTTTCGCTGAGTTTACGTTGCTTAAAGATCAGGGTGATGCGGTTAAAACCCAGCATGATGCGGTCATTGTCCTTGATCAAGAATTTTTGCTGGTAGGGTATCTCTACCCCGTTGAGATAGACGGGGTTGTACTCAGATTGTGGTTCGATAAAAAACTTTCCCTCCGCAAAGGAGATCAAAGCATGCCGTCGTGAAATTGTCTTGCCGTCCGGCAGGTTCTCCACGTTCACCGCCAGTGAGAAATTATGGTCCATATCGGTGCTTGAGCGGCCGATAATCGCCGGATACCATTGCAATTCAAAGGCATCCAGGGTTTTTTCTTCGACAAACGAGGCTTTGATCGTTGGCGGCAACTCACGCCGCAGCAGTGAGCGGTAGCGGTCAAAGACCAGCTCATCTTGCGGCTGGATGTCCAGCTCCAGCATGGTTTTATTACTGTCCAGCGGTTTTTCTTCGCCTTTTAAGTAGAGGACATATTTGTTGGAAAAGTCAGAGGGAATATCATCAAATTCGCGCAGGATTTCCTCGATCAGGCTGTTCACAGTGAGTGACTTTTTCACGCGCGCCCGCTGGCCTGTATATTCAAAAATATCAAACTCTACATCTATATATTCTTCACTGGCCATAGCTTATTCCTGTTCTGGTTCTGTCGGCTCATCCTCAAGCAGGCTCATGGCAAAAGCGGTTTCCACCATGTCGCTATCGGAGAGCATGTCCAGCAGATCTTGCGGATACCCATTTTCTGACAACAATTTCTTAATCGCGTCCATATCAAATTTGCTGATATCGCGCTTGGTGGGAATGCTGAATTGATCGGTATCTTCTTCTCCTTTGGCTTCGCCGGTCTCTTCCACCTGTTCTTCTACTGGTTGTGCTTCTTCCGCAGCCGCCTTTTCCTGCGCTTCTTCGCTTTCCGGTTCATCCTGCGGCCGCAGCCACTGCACTTTCTCTACCGGATGACGCTTCTGAATCAGGTGCACCCATTGGTCAATCGAGCCATCTACATCATCGTCATTGGCATACGGCGTGGCGATCTGTAGCATCTTGGTGATGCCGGATTGCACCGTGAAACCGCGCCCCATCGGCAGTTCGCTGTCAGCCAGGCTGCGCGGGAATTTACCGTACAGGCGGTTGACGGCATCCGCACTCTTTAATGCGATACCAAAGTTGGGCGCCGCGAACACCTTGCGCAGATCATCGGTGGCGCTGGTGATCGAAACTGACCCGCCTACCACCAAATAGACACCCGCTGTCTGGTATTTGCGCACCAATGCTGCCATTGATTCGAAGAAGTCAGCCTTCTTGCGGCTTGACTCATCGGTGAAGGAGTCGTAGTTATCAATGATGACCATCAGCTTGCGCCGCCGCGGGTTGACATCAAAGTCAAGGCATTCCGCTTCTATGTTCAATGCCAGTTGATCGAGTTGCTCCAACTCCTCGATCGTCGCGACCACATGCGGCAGGTCAGCCAAGGAGGTCTGGTCACCCTTCCATAACTTGCGCGAATAGTCGATCAACACCATCATGACATCATCGGGCGAGTAGTTGTAGGCCAGTGAAAAGATTATCGTACGCAGCGTGGTAGTCTTACCAGAGAATGGCTGGCCAATCACCATCATATGCGGACCCTGCCGCTCAATATCGATGATCGCTGGTCCTAAGGTGCGGTCATCAATACCCACCACCGCGTTCAAGCGACGTGAAGAAGGCAATACGGTTTGTTCCACCAGTGGTTCCAACAGCAGATGCAACATTAATGTTTCAATGGTAGAAGGTTTCTCTCCCTGCCAGCGATCGCCCCACACCTCTGTCATGCGCTTGCACATACGGCTGATACTGGAAATGCCGTCCGGGTCATTTTCTGTCACCGGGAAGGTGAGCGCCGTTTGGAATTCCAGCGGCATATTACCCAACCGCACATACCCGCGTCCGGGCACCGGGCTGAGATCAGCCGGCACGCCGCGCCCTACCACGGAAGCGTATTCAGAAGCATCTGACAGCTTGAGGGTAAAACGTTCCGTGATCAGGTTGAACAGTTTGGCGGGGAGGGCATTGGGCAGGTCACCGGAAATCAGGAAATTCACCCCATAGGCACGCCCTTCGCGAATGATAGATGTCAGCGGGCCCATCAGGTTGTCATAATATTCACGGAACTCTGCAAAGTTATCGATCACCACCAGCACCGCCGGCAGTGTCTTGTCAGGATGCGCTACATTATAGGAATCGAGGCTGGTCACCCGCTGTTCACTGAACAGGATCTGGCGCTGCTCCACAATTTCATTGACCTTGCGCAAGCCGCGCAGCACGCGCTCTTCCTCTTCTGAAGTGATGACTGCCCCCACATGCGGTAGATCGATCAAAAAGTTCAGCGCGCGTCCGCCGAAATCGAAGATATACATGTGCAGTTCATCCGGTGAATGTGTCAGCGCCAGGCTGGTGATTACAGTGCGGATGAAGGTGGTTTTCCCACGCCCAGAAGCGCCGAATACAACCGCATGTCCGTTGGTGAAATTCACTTGCAGCGGTTTCTGGCTGGCCTGGTAAGGGTTATCGACCAAACCGATTAACGGACGCATAGCGGTTTTGCCCCATGCCACCCCCTGCCAATCAAAATCATCTTCCCAAATTTCATTGGCGCGATAATTCAACATCAAATTTCCGCTTTGCTGCCCTTCGCCACCGCGCAACAGGTCCACATCATCGTCCACCATATAAGCGGTGTCAATCGGGGTTGCCAGGGTCAAAACCCGGTCACCGCTCTGGGTAGGCAGGAATTCAGGCCAGGGCCGCCATTGCGGTTTTGATTCCTGCAGTGCCAGGTCTGCCAGCATGTCCACAATGACATCATACAACTTGGGCGGTTCAGCGGCTTTCTGCGCCTCAGATTTCTTCTGGCGATCCAGCCAGAACACGTTGGGGGCAACACTTTCTTCCTGCGGGCCTTTATAATCACCGCCAGCGTAGGCAGTCTGGATCAATTCGATGTTTTCATTGCCAACCTGCAAATAACCACGGCCAGGGATGCCGGGCGGCAGGAAGGCGGCGTCAGCACGCCGCAGCACTTCACGGCTGTCATCGGGCGTTTCTACGCGTAGACAGATGCGGAACTTGATGTTGGCGCGCATCTGGTCGGTGATACCAGCCGGCCGTTGCGCCGCCAGGATCAAGGTAACGCCCAGCGCGCGTCCCAGGCGGGTAATGCTTTCCAGCTGTGCTTTATATTCTGCATTGCCAGCGATCATTTCCGCAAATTCGTCAATGATGATGAACAGGTGCGGATAAGGCGGGCGCTGCGGGTCCAGATTCAGGCCCTTTTTGCGGTAATGGACGATATCTTTGGAGTTGGTATAGGTATTCAGTTTCTGCCGTCGGTCGAGTTCTGCGATGATTGAAGCAAACACACGCGCCACTGCCGAAGTATCCAGGTTGGTGACGATATCCACCTTATGCGGCAGGCGTTTGAACGGTTCAAAAGCAGAACCGCCTTTGTAGTCAATCAAAACAAAGTTCAATACATCCGGGTTGAAGTTGAGCGCCATGCCCAATATCACCGTTGTCAGCAATTCCGATTTACCCGAGCCAGTCGAACCGGCGATGACGCCGTGCACACCATCTGCCTTGGCAGAAAAATGCAATACGCGCGGTTCGTTACCCGACAATAAACCCACTGCTGTAAATAGCCAGTCTGCCAGGTGCGGTTGCATACTGCGCTGCCAGTTCTCGCGCGCCATGGTCTGCAATTCTTCCAGCGTGGTCACGTTTAACATCTCCATCAATGTCACCGTTCCCGCCAGCGAAGAGCCATACCCGCGCTTCACATCCAGCAGTTCCAAATGGCGTGAGAAATTGCGCGCCATTTCCTGCGTCGACACCAGTTTGGTGCGGCCTACATAGCGTACAGAATTGAAGCCGGTTTCTGCGTAACGGAAAACAGCTCCGTCATTGTCTTTGGGATCTTCATCGACCTCGATCACGGCATTGCAGCGGCTGGGCACTTTGGCTCTCTCAGGCACCAAAAAGACGATGCCCGCCCCCAGCAACTGCCCATCCAGCAGGATCGTCGATATGGTTGCCTCTCCTTCCAGGTCATTGAGCGCTGACCAGCCTGGAGCCTGGTTCTGCACATCCACCACCACCAGCAGAAACGGCAGCCTGACATCCCCGCCGCTTTCACGGTCCTGCAGGCGCATACGCCGGCGTTCCAAAATGGTGCGCAGGTTGCGCCAGAACAAACGAATGCGGTCAGGTTCGGTTTCGTCCGGTAATTCTTCTTCTTCAAAACACAGTGTGGCGGTTTTGTCCGCTTCTTTGCAGTGCGGCAGCGCATACGCCCAGCGCCAGTTGGTGCGTGATTCATTGGTACCCGCCACATACAACATCGCATCCTGCGGTGAATGGAACGTGGCATAATCCACCAGCAAGGTCTGCAGGTAGGCATACACTTTCTCTTTGCTGCTGCCAGTGATGCCGATCGCATGCCGTACGGTCACTTCTTTGGCAGCCTGGGCTTCACTTTCTGTCTGCTCACCACCGCCCGAAGAATCATCTGTCTTTGCCTCCACTGCTTTTTTTTCGCTGTCATCCGCCTGCTGGTACAGAGAAACTGTCACCGGCACATCGAACAACATGCGTGATTCTTCCGCCAGACGCATGGCTTCCAGCATTTGCGGGTTGCCGGTGCTTTCTGTCTCCGATATCTTGTAGGTTACGGTCGAAGGGCGGCTGCTAAGACCCAAACGCAGATAAAGAAAGTCATGGTCAGCAGAACGGCGCTCCCACAAACGGGTGCCTGAGCGGATATCTTCTTGCCGTGCCTCGATCGCACGATGGATATCCGCCGCAAGTTCCAGATTCTTATCAGGTTCTGGGTAATTATGATAATAATAAATGCGCTGCTGTTCGTGTTCGCTCTCCATTTTGCGCCGCAACTCGCTGATGCGGCGGCGATAAGCAGTTTCCATTTCCTCTTTTTTCTTGCGGGTTTCTGCCAGGGTATAGAACGCCAGTGCCACCGTGGCTATTACGGAAATCATCATCGGCAGCATCATAGTCATATTGCGCCCGCCGCCAACCATCGCCACCAGTACATACCCCAGGATCATAACCATCGGCAGGAATGCTTGTTGCAGCAGCTGCCGGGGATCGTCGTCAATCTCTGGCGGGTTGGGAATCGGATAGGTTCCTGAAGGCAATTCAGGTTCTATACGCGGAGGACGGTCAATGTAAAATTTATCGCTCACGGATCACCTGTTCATCTTTTCTCTATGCATGGCAGCCAACTGCAGACTGATCACATCGGCACCAATGACAAAGCCAGTACGAGCACCAGCGATATCACCAGCAGGGTGCCAAGGATAATGAATAGCACCCGCCAGTTAAATTTTCGTTTCTTCTTTTCGGCAGGCAAACGCGGTACTTGCGGGCTGAGCGCAGCAAAGAACTGCGCCACCGTTTGAAAGCGTTGGCCGGGGTTGGCGTTGATTGCCTTTTCGGCAATGGCGGGAATCTCTTTCAAGTCAATGCGCCCGGTCGGCGGGAAAACGCCTTTCAACACGGCGCTGATCACCTGTTTGTCGCGTTTCAGATCAAAGGGATAAGCGGGATGCCCGGCAAGCATTTCATACAGCAGCATCCCCAACCCATACACATCCGTCGCCATCGAAACCGGCCCCGAACCGCTCAAAATTTCCGGGGCGGTGTAAGCGGGCAGGTTGTAGCTTTCATCCCACTCTGCGGGCACGTTGGTGTCATTGGTGCTCAACCCCAGGTCAATCAGCAGCGGGCGCGGATAGCCCAGCTTGTCATAACGCACCAGCACCACATCGGGCCGCAAACACAGGTGCAGTTTCTTTGCCTGGTGCAAATACAGCACCGCGTCAGCCAGGTTCAATACAATCCACACCGCATGCTGATACCACGGCTGCGGATTCTTCAACAACAAATTACTCAGCACCGCCCCTTCGGTGAAGGCGAACACCAGATAGTACTTGATGCGCCCGTTGATCACCGTCCAGCCATAGGGATGCTGCTGGATGTCGCCGTTAGGATGCGCCGGCAGCAGCACCGGCAGGCACGGATGCTGGCCTGACTTTGCCAGCTCCAAAAACGCCCTGGCTTCATTGCGCAGTTTGTTTTCGCAGTTGTTGTTGGCTACCTTGAGCAGCACCAGTTCTTCCCCCCTGCGCGCCTGGTATATGATCGCTGAACGGTTGATAGCAACCGCCTGCACGATCTCCATCGGCCCGAACCACTCACCGTTGTCAAAGATCTCGGTGGCGTTTTCGGCAGGGCAGTCCTTTTCCTGGCACCACAAATTCAGGTCATGCGAGATGACATTGCATTTTTGGCAGATTCGCTTCATAACCCGGCCTTTGCTATCCTTAAGGGCAAATTCAGGGAATGCTTTCATATGAGAAAGCATTCATCTACATCCATTATAATAACCAGGGCTGGCATTACTGATTGTTGGGCATTTTTACCGATTTGATTCGCTATCAAAACCACACCCGCAAACCAGCAGTGCCAGCCCTTGATCTTTCAAAAAGATTAACCGACAAACCGCTGAGAACCAGACAGATCGCCATCGCGGTACGCTTTAATCGCGCTGGTGATATCGCCGGATAACTCTTGCATTTTTTCCGCCAATTGTTTCACGCGCGGTAGAATGCGGTCAACCAATGTTGCGGCAGCCGCCGAACCGCCCAAAGTCAAGAAAGCGGTCACTTTCAACGTAGTACTTATCGCCAGCAGCGTTTTTTCAACGGCACTTAGCGTGTCTCCAAAACCAGAAAACGCTTTTGCCATCCGCTCAACTGCGGGAATATCCATATATACTTCATCAGCCATCGTTCATCGCTCCTATTTGTATATGTTGCTGAACACATCAAACAACTGACCGGCAAGCCCTTTGGCTTTTTGTTCAGCCTGTTCCATCGCGCTCAGACCTTTTTCAATCTGCTTGCTGAAATTGGTGCTGGTATCCATGATGTTGGTCAAAGCAGGGATAACGTCTGAGACCATTTCCGCTACGAACCGATCAGCGCCATTGCCTTTCCAGATGCCGCCTGTGACAGAAGACACGAAGGCGCGCAAAGGATAGGTCACCATCATTTGAATAATGTTAACCTGCCCGACAATTTGCTTGATCAGGTTCCTGACAATCGACTTGGCAATGCGAATAATTCGTCCAATCATAGTTTACCTCCTAAAAATTGGAGCCGGCGCCCTGGTCGGCTGCGCGCATATCTTCCATGGCCGCGCGAATATCTGCAGCCACTTCTTTGAATTTCTCACCCAACCGGGTAGCGGATTGGACAAAAGGACCGCTCAGTGCATCGGCGAAGGTTTCGCCCACATCGCCTTTCAATGCATCATTCCGGATTTGATCCGCATCCTTTTTCACACCTGGAACGTGGTTTTCGAGTATATTGGAGCCGATTTTGTCGCATCGTTTTGCGAATTCTTCTAACTCCTGGTAATTTACACGTATCTTGTCATTCATTGCTCAGTCCTCTTTTTAAACTAATCCACTGAAAAAGCTCTTGGATTCTTCTTCAGCTTCGCTGAAAGTCTGGCGTACCTTGGTCATCGTGTTCGCGGCTTCACGAATGGCTTTCACATATCGTTCCAAGGCAGGCAACACTTCGCCCTCAAATTCCTCAAGGAATTTATCAGCCGCCTGTCCCTGCCAGCCACCGCCATGTAATGCTTCCATGTGCGCACGCATTTGGGGAATATATTCTTCACCATTATCAGCAAAACTCCCCCACTCTTTTTCCAATTGAGCCAAAACATCATAATCGACTTGCGTGATGTCAGCCATATGATTTTTCCTTTCAATAATCAACTTTTTTTACATTGATACTTATCATTGTCCTGATTCTGCCCAGGACCGGGCATATCAAAGCAAACGAAAAATTAACCATGATCGTTCAAATACTCATTCCTCCTCATTCTTTTTCTTACCTTTAGCGCCTTTGGCAGCAGCACCGCCGGCAATGCCAGCGCCTGCCACACCGCCCACGCCTTTCAATACATCTTCCGAGGAGACTGATCCTTGTGAATCTGCGCCTCCACCACCCTGGGTGCCTGCCTGATTGTTGGCAGCACCCACATTCTCACCGCCGCCACCCCCACCGCCGGTCATGTGATCTGCCATACCACCCCCCTGGGGTGCTCCGCCCCCACCGCCGCCGATATTGGTCTGGCCGCCTGTACCGCCTACGCCCATCTTGACACCGCCCTGCACCCCCTGCGAACCGCTCTGGCTGCCCCCACCACCACCGCCTCCGCCGGTGCTTCCACCGCCAGCCCCGGTCTGCGTATCACTTCGTGCCTGTTCTGTCCCTTGAACTGTCTCCGACTGGGTACCCCCTCCCATACCCGCGCCGGTGCCGCCGCCAGCGATTCCGCTGGCGCCAATTCCGCTGAAGTCACCGAATTGAAGATTGCTGACATCAATGCCGCCGCCACCACCGCTGCCCTCAATCTGGCCGTCCGAGAAATAACTTTTACTTTCATTGTCGGCTTCGTCAAAAAGCGCAGTAATTTTTCGCATGATCTCAGCCCCAAATTGATAGCCGCCACTCAAACGTTCTGCCGCCGGCAGTACCTCCTGGTAAAACTCATCAAAGAATTTGTCAGCAGCGGCTCCCAACCATTGGCTTTCCAGTGCCTGCGCTCTTTGCCGCAACTCACTGATCATCGAGGAAAAATCTTCCGCTTTGGTGTCAAAATTCTGGGCAAACCTGCCCAAAACATCATAATCAACTTGTAGATGATCTGCCATATCTCCCATCCTACCTGCGTTCAAACCTGAGTACGATATCCCGTCCAATTTCGATCATGGCGCCGTTCGCCAGCGGCACCGCCTGCCCGGCTGGCAGGCGCTTGCCGTTCACCTGGGTGCCGTTGCTGCTGTTCAGATCCGTGATAAAGTAATTCTGCCTGCCATCGCTGGTAATCTGCGCATGTTTGCGCGACACGCTGTTGACATTTATCACCAGATTACCTTCCGTGCGCCCGATCACATAGGGCATTTGCTGAATCACCCATTGCTGCGGCTGCAAGCCTTTCACCACCGTCAACTGCGGCGGCAAGCTTTGGCTGGTGCGGGTGACTGGCTCCGGCGCTGGTGCCTGGCGGTCATACAACACCGTCTGGTCAGCCTGCTGTGCCGGGCGCGGCGTGGACGCTTTCACTGGGGAGGGTGAAGGAGAAGCTTTGGTGCTGGGCAGGAACGGCTCATCATTAGCGATTGCCTGCAATCCATCCGGCAACTGGTTCTTCTTGCCTTTCTTCCCCAGCTGCCCCGACATCACCGGCGTGCTGCTGAGGTTTTTCTGGCGCGAAGACGAAATCACCAGGAATACCACCACAAACAACACGACACCCGCAATAATGGCAATGAATACCGGCATAGCAATTAACGCCACGTTCAGGCGTGTTAGCAGTCCAGGCTGTTGATAAGTGACTTCGTCCACCTGCGCCACCGACAATACCTGGTTGTTGGTATCCAGCAGCCGCAAAACAATAGCATACTTACCGCTGGCAAGTCGGCTTTCTGTGGTCGAAAGCTCAAGCCTGCCGCCTGCTGCCGCATCCGCTGGCAGGTTGAATTGTGAATCCTTCACCTGGATGTTGGTAGCCTTGTTGACCAGCCAGCCGTCAAAACCGCCCACCTGCTGCGGATTGGTCAGGGCAACATTCAGGACAAAACTGGTGCCATCCTGTGTCACCGAATTGATCGTCAGGGTGGGCAGAATCCCGCTGGGGTCATAGGTAAACTCATGCACCAGTTCTGTGGTTTGGCCCTCGCGCGGCGAGGTAGAAAGCACGAAAGCGGTATTGGCCTCACGGCTGATGGCCGACATGCGCAATTCATACTTGCGATTGGCTGTCAATAGATCGGTGGGAATGGTGAAGCGGTTAAAACCCTCTGGATCGTCGAAGTTCAGATCCGTCACCTTGGCACCGGAATCAGTGTCCCAGATCGCCACCTTGACATAGCCGACCAGTTCCGGCGAAGTGATCGTCATCTGCAGGTCGTAATCCTGTGTTTCAGCCAACAGCTGAAGCCCATCGAAGCGCATCTGCACCGGGCTGGCCGGGCCGGGGTAATCGGTTTCTGAATTGATGAAGAAAGCTGTATTCAGGGTTGTGTCGTCATCAAATGTGATCGTGAACACAGCTTCATTCTGGTCTTTTCGCGGAAAAATGGTGGCTTCTGCCATCATCTGGGTCTTCAACGATTCCATGATCTGCGAAAAAGCCTGGGGCAGATCGTTCACTTCTGCCACGATGGAATAACCGCCGGTGAAACCAGCAATGTTACGCAGTTCCACCTCATTGATGTTGCCGGCTGTACTGCGCAGCCCAACGGTGTGGATGGGTACACCCAGTTCAACAGCCTTGTCCACCAGTTCCTGATAGGTATGCTTGCTGCAGGGCTGGCCGCCGGTGGTCTCGTCCTTGCCATCGGTAAACAAAATCACCCCCCGCCGCCCATAGGGCGCATCTGCCTGTGCTTCCACCGACAAATAAGCGGAATCATACAGGCAGGTGCCTTTGTTGATGGTGGCATACTGGTCAATGGCATAATTCACGAGAGTCAGGTTCTGGGTGAAATCCTGCAGCAGGCTGATCTCTTCATTAAATTGCACCACCCCAAAGTAAGCGTTCTCCGGCGGGTTGGTCAGCGCGATCTTGGCGGCGTCGCGCAGTTTCTGTGCATTGCCCGCCATACTGCCGCTGGCATCCAGCAGCAACGTCAGGTAAATGGGCAGGTCTGGCGGGCTGATCAAGGCAGGTGAAGTGTAACCGGTGCCAACCAGCGTCACCTGCGCGCTTTGCGGACGCGGCCTGGTGATCGGTTCACCGCTGCTTGAATCAAACAGGTTGAAATACAGTTTGAGATTCATCGCATCCTGATTCTCAACCGTTTGAATGATATCAATGCGAATCACACCCTGTGCCACTGCAAAAACAGGGGCAACCGCCTGTACCCATAAGACACCAATCAATGTGAGTGAGATGAAAAGTCTGGATAGGGTCGCCTTCACGAACAGCTCCTTATTAAAACCAGAAGGGTGGATTATTAATAATCATTAACCCGTGATTTATTATACAATCAGACCCCTAAAAAGAAAAGAATATTTAAGGTTTTTCTTGTAAATATTATGATTAATTGCGGGGATTTTATATCTCTATTGTCCGTTATAACCATGATAAATACAAGCTTTTCTTGCCAGATTCGCCCGTCACTCAACAAAATTGTGATTTAATTACGGCAAGGCAGATACCTTTTTTGCTGCTTGTTCCATCAACTGCGACAGTTCGAACGGCGCACCTTTCTCCGGCGCCAGCTGCAGCGAAAGAGCCCCCTGTTCACACTTGCTGACGCACACCCCGCAGCCCATACACTCAGCTTCGTTCACCTGCAGCACGCCGTCGAGAAGCGCAAGCGCGCCGAACTGGCAATACGTAGCGCAGGTGCCGCAGGCCTGGCATTGCTGTTGGGCAACGGATACCAGATAACCGGAGGATGCCAGCATCGGCACTGCGTTGCGGTGCGCGCGCATCGCCCCACAGCAGCATGCACAGCAATTGCAGATGGCGTAGAAGCGCCCCAGCATGGCATCTTTGAAAAAGGCGTGGTGCACATGCCCGCGCTGGTCTTCTTCTTCCAGTATCTTTTCTGCCTCCGCCGCGTTGATCTGGCGTGATCTTTCAGGGTGGTGCGCCAGCACATACGAAGCGAACGGCTCCCCTACGATCAGGCACACATCCAGCGGCAAGCATGGATTTTCCTGCGCCTCGCGGCAGGGGCAGTCCAGCACCACAATATGGTCGGGATGATGCATGATCAAGGCGCGCGCGTCTACATATGGAATCACCTGTTCGAGGTCCTCAATACGGATATCTTCTTTGACCTGTACCAGGGTTTTGGCGCTCTCCAATGGCAGCGCCTTGCCATGGTAAGTATCCGCAATCGTGCCGCTTTTCACCGTGAGCGAATGCTGACGGGTATCGTGCTTTTTGGGATGAAATTTTGACCAGGCATTCAACAATGGCACAAAGAGCTTTGCCAGCCAGTGATTGGCGGTGCCGACCGCGATGTAGAGATAGGGAAAGGTGATATACACATAACCATGCAGACGGTCAAACCAGGAAAACCCTTCAATGGTATCAGCTTCCTGATAGAATTGCTGCCGGGCATGCCTGCGGCTGTTGGTGGGTAGTTCTCGAACTTGCATGGGAAACCTCCAGTAGGGTCAGAAGGCAGAATGATGTGCTGATTGTAAACGAATACTTTGGTGCAAACGAGCAAAGCCTTTGTTCCGTAGGGCAGTTGACATTTCACGGTGATGGTTGGCCTATTGTTTTCCTGAGACCTTCCTGCTGGTTTGCCATAAGCGCATCCTGATAGACAAAGAAATTGACCCCGTCTGCCCCGCCTGCCGCTGCCTGTTGCATGCTCTCATCGAGGCTATCATCCGCCAATTGAATAATGGGGATCAAGCGTCTGTCATCGCCGATCAACTGTCGCGCTTTGCGCGTTTCTGACGCCACCGCGGTGGGTGAGAACCCACGCTCTCGGATGGCATCGGGGTCTTTGAAACCAGTCATGTCCAGCCCGGTCAGGGCGTGCAGCAGCAATAAGACACGCTCGAATGGCAGCAGTCGTTTGGTTAATTCATCTGCCAAAACGCTCAATTCAAAGTTAAGGCAGGCCGGCCCCTGCTGCGCCTGGTAATGACGGTAAATCATCGGCGAGAAGATATCCACATATCCGCGCAGATCGCCATAATGCTGCCCGACCAGCGGTGCCAGTGATGGTGTAAAGAGGAAGATGCCGGTTTCCAAAGCAGGATTCACTCCCTTGACTGTGCGCGCAAAGTTCTGCAGATGTTCGCTGGTGCAGGCGCGCCGGAATGCCAGCCAGTCAGCCAGGCCAGCCAGATGATCCAGTACAAACGACAGGCCCTGTGCAGGGGTATTGTCATACAGCACCCCCACCGCTGCGCGCATACGCGCGAAGTCTAACCCCATTTTTTTTGCTTTCGCCTCGCACACCGGGCAGAAACAGGTGTAAAAAGCATCCGCCACAGGGCTGGAAGCTGGCGAAGCAAAGCGCACCCCATCGATGAACACTCCCCGGATGCCGTCTGTGCCGGCCATCTCAGCGATCTGTGTCAGGTTATGGCGGCGCACATCCGGCTGGTTGGGGCAGGTGGAACCAAACCACAACTGCGGTTTGCCGTTGATATCGCGCGCGAGATATTCCTCGCCGTCAAACGGCGCACTGGCGCCATACGCCCCGCTGCACAGGTAGACAGACAGTCCAAGCTGCCCGGCTTCCTCGATCAGGGCGGGATCGTTACCGACCACAGCTTGAAAACCCAAATTCTTCAATAAAGCCAGGGATTTTGGAATATCACTGCCCGCTCCAAACATCCAGTACTGCATGGCGCACCTCCTGTGGGAATGTTGCTGTCAGTCTACCACGTCTGGCGCGGGCCTACTATCAAAATTTAAACCGTCATCTCCTCCAAAAGCGCCAGCATAGCCACCGATGACAGCACCCCTTCCGGCGCCTGCAAGTGGGCCTGACGGGTCTGTTCCCTGCCCATCAGGTTAACGTAAGTACCGCCTTCTTCCAGCCAGGTCGGTGCCGGCAGCACAACGTCGACCTCCTCCAGCCAATCATAAAGATAAGCACTCTGCACCACCGTATACTCTGCCTGACGGCATGCCGCAGCCATCGCTTCGTGGTCAGGATCATCGCCCAGCATCACGATTACCGCGCCGCCATCGACCGTGAGCGGGTCTGTCAGGCCTATCTTACGCGCCGCAGCGCTGTTGGCTTTGCCTCGTTTGCCGAACATCTCCGGCTCTACCACCGCCAGCCTGGGGTCATGCGCCACCGACAGCACCTCGTCATACCCATCCGCCGACCATTCGCTGCTAGTCACAATCTGGCAGCCCCATTCGTTGAACACCTGCTGAAAACGTTGCAGCACTTCTCCTGAGTAGCGTGCCGAAATGACCGCCGCGGCAGGTTTGCCCGCCATCTGCTCCTGCAACACCGTCAGTGCTTCCTGCCACGACACCGGTTCCAGCCTGCCATCCATACGCATCAATGGCTGTTTGACCCGCGTCTGCGACAGGTTCGCCACCGCTGTAAAACGGCCTTTTTCGCATAACACTCCATGATTGACCGCGCCCTCCCAATCGCCGCTGATGCGCACCAGTTGGTTATGCAGGCTATAGACCATGGTCTGGCAGCCAAGGCCGCACTCCACGCAAACTCCCGGCTCGCCCTCCAATGCCCGGGCAAAGTCCATCATCGGGTTGCGCTTTTCCAAAATCGCGCCGGTGGGGCATACCTGCAAACAGGTGCCGCAGTTGACGCATGAGCTTTCGCCCCACGGCAGCCCGTAATCGGTGGTCAGGGTCATGGCAGCCCCGCGGTGTTCTGGCACGAGCACATGCTGCCCCGCCAGTTCTTCACACGCCCGCACACAACGCTGGCACAAAATGCAGCGGTTATGGTCCCACGTCATATAGGGGTGCGAGGTATCCAGCGGATAGACATCCCAGTTGGGATGCACGTCCCAATGATCCATATCAACCTGGTAAGCAGCCGCCTGCAATTCGCAGGTGCTGGACGTTTTGGGGCAGTACATGCAGAAATGATTGCGCTCGCTGAAGATCAACGAAAGCACAAAACGGCGTGCTTCGCGTACCTTGGGCGTGTCGGTGTGCACCACCATGCCCTCCTGCGCCGGATACGTGCAGGAAGTTTGCAGTGTATTGATGCCTTCCACCTCGACCACACACATGCGGCAGCCGCCGTGCGAGGTCAACGCTTCGAATTCGCACAGGTGCGGAATCTCGATGCCGGCCTGTTTGGCGGCGCGGAAGATGGTGGTGTTTTCTGCGACAGCTATCCGCTGTTTATCAATGGTCAGGTTAATCATCGCACACCATACCTTTCTGCCTGAAGGGTTTGAACCGGCTGCATGCGGCATGCATCCGCCGGACAGCGCCGTTCTTCAATATGCGCCTCAATCTCTTCACGGAAATATTTAATTGCACCGCCCAACGGTATCCCGATGGCGTTGCCCAACCCGCAGTTAGCCCCTTCGGTCAGGTGCGAGGCAAACCAGGCCAAATTGTCAACATCGTCATGCCTGCCCTCACCTGCCGCAATGCGCGTGAGTATTTCCCGTCCTTTGCGTGAGCCGATGCGGCAGGGAGCGCAGCGCCCGCAACTCTCTTTGCTGAAGAAGTTGAACACCACCCGCACCAGATCGACGATGCAGGTGCTGTGGTCGCAGATCAACAGCGAACCTGAACCCAGGAATATGCCCGCCTCCTGAAAAGCCTCATACGCCAATGGAACATCCTGCAAGCTGGCAGGTACAATCGAACCGCTGGAACCGCCGGTCATGGCAAGTTTCATGGTCGAGCCGGGCAGCATGCCGCCTGCAAATTCATCCACAATCTCGCGCATGGTGGTGCCCATCGGTACTTCGATGAAGCCACGCTGCTGCACATGCCCCAGTAATGTGAATACCTTGGTGCCTTTGCTCTTTTCGGTGCCGATTTTTTGATACCATTCCGCCCCATTCAACAGGATCGGCGCCACGTTCGCCAGCGTTTCCACATTGTTGACCACGGTCGGCTTGCCCCACAAACCTGAGGTGGTCGGATACGGCGGACGGCGGCGTGGTTCAGCGCGTTTGCCCTCGATTGATTCGATCAAAGCCGTTTCTTCGCCGCACACATATCCACCCGCCCCCACGTGCAGATGAATATGGAAAGAAAAATCACCGCCAAAGATGTTTTCACCCAGAAAGCCGAATTCCTGCGCCTTCTGCAGCGCCAAACGCACCCGCTCCTGACACAATTTGTATTCACCGCGGATATAGATGAAGCCTTCTGTGGCACCGCACGCATACCCGGCGATTATCATAGCCTCGATGATACTGTGCGGGTCATTTTCCAATATAAGGCGGTCTTTGAACGCGCCTGGCTCGCTCTCATCGGCATTGCAGACAATATAGTGCTGGTCGCTCTGGCTGGAACGCACATACTTCCACTTGGTGCCGGCCGGAAAACCCGCCCCACCCCTTCCGCGCAAGCCTGAGCGGCTGATCTCTTCGATCACTTCCGTCGGGGTGAGTTGCTTAATCGCTTTCTCAAGCGCCTTATAACCATCGTACGCAAGGTAATATTCGATCTTTTCCGGGTCGGTCTTGCCCACCCGCCGCAGGACAATGCGTGTTTGTTTCGCCAACAGATCGTTCATACTTCCACCTCCTCGGCATACTGCGCCAGTATCTTCCACAAACGCTCTCGTGTAACGCGGCTGTAGATGTGGTCGTCGATCACCAGAATGGGCCCCTCAGCACACTGGCCCAAACACGAGGTCTTGATCAGTGTCCAGTTGCCGTCTGCGCTGGTCTCTCCCGCCGAAATCCCCAATACTTCCTGCAGCATGGCCAACATGGCGTTGCCGCCCGCCAGGTGGCAAGGCGCGCTTTCGCAGAACTGCACCAGATGCTTGCCACGCGGTTCCGTCAGCAGCATGGTATAAAAACTCGCCACCGAATACACCTCCCCCACCGGCACATCCAGCCCTTCTGCCAGTGCCACGAAAACAGCCCCGGAGAGATATCCCAATTTGCGCGTCAGTTCATGCAGCATATCCACCAGCGCACTGCGCTCGCCACCATGCTGCTCGATCACTCCCCTGACTATTTCTTTGATGGCGTGTTCATCCAAAGGTGAAGATGGCATCGTAACTCCTTTCGTTCAGTGCAATAACCGGTGTATGGCAGAGGATGTCAGGCGGTATCGGCAAAGGGAGCAAAAATGCGCAATGTTCAATGGAGCATCGATGGAAAGTGTGTATTCAGTTAAGTTCTATTGGGAAAACATACTTTCATAGTGGAGGGTCATAAATCGGTCGGGCATACCAACCTTCCTCTGTTACCATTATATAGGTAAATGGTGGTATTTTTCAACGAGTTCGTGAATTTTTACACAAATTCTAATGAAACTCAATCAGGCACTTTCCAGATATTTAGTAAACAGGGCATGTTGCCGATACCCGCTGTCGATCCATACTTGCGGGGAATGGCTCTCCACCGACCAGTAGGTGTTGAGCACATTGTCGATCGCCAATGCCTGCGCCAACGTTCTTTCCGGAAATCCCAACGCGGGGGAGAAAACCGTCAGCATGCGCTCCAGCGCTGCCAATTTGGCATCATCACTCTCGAACAAATTCAGTTCATTCTCGATGAAGCGCGCGCATTCAACCGGACGCACGCCGACAAAACCCTTGGGGTCGATCACACGCCAGCCGGGGCTGACCCGCCAACCCAAATTGGCTTCATGTACATGCTGGTCGCGCAGGATATTGCCATGGTGCAGGTCGCAGTGCAGCACCACCGGCTCTCCGCTCTCGGCTTCCAGTTGGGCATAGTCTGATTGCACCTCTCTCAGCCAATCTACCAGAAACGACGGCGTCTCAGGCACATCCGCCGATCGTTCAATGGCAGTGGCGATCAACTCGCCAAATAACGGCAGGCCATGCTCCGCGGGCGGATACACCAACACCTGCCGGTAGAGGTCAGCCGTGATCCGGTAACGTTCTTCTGCATCCTTTATCGTCCACAGGTTCTCGCCCGGCAGGATGCGCTCCAGCAGCATCGCGCCCAGCTCCTCATCCGAAGCAAAACAGCGGCACAACCCGCGCCCCTCGAACAGCCGTATAGCGCGCATCTCAGAGAACAGGTCTAAATGCGGCACACCGATTTTCAACACCACCTCACCCTCCTGCGGGTGCCGTGCAAACAGCACCAGATTATAAGAGAGTTCATCACTCAGGCATACATGCGTCAGCTGCCATTTTTCCACGCAGCGTTCGGTCAGCTCAGGCAATTCTTCCAACCAGCGATCACCTTTTTGCTGGAAACCGCGCCGGATTTGGTCAATGAATGCTTCTGGCAGTTGGATGCCGTTCAGTAATGTAGTCATGGGTGTGGTTCTCGGCTTATCATTCCTGTCATTCTTCCAGTAAATTAACCTCGCGGACCGTTCCATCCGGCGTCACGTGCAGGCTTTTGATCTCATACGGCACCATCACTACAGAAACTTTTATTTGCCAAACCGGCAAGGTCAGGTCGAAGGTTAACGCTTCGCCATACGTTTCCACCAGACGCAGAATGAGGCCTTCGCCTTCCTCCGCGCGTTTGATCACGCTCAGTTCCATCGCTGATGGCAGATCGCCCAGCATGGCTGCCGCCGTCGGCAAGGGTCCTTCATGTCCGGTGGTTTTCAACACCATCGCCGCCTGGTTGATCTCCGCCGCGGCGCGCAAAGTGCCGGCTTTACGCCAATCACCGTCATGCGGCAGGATGCTGTAGTGGAAGGACTGCTGCTCCTGGTCAATGAAATCATACACCGCATCACCATCTGGCACGGTGGGGTCGTGATGGGCGTAGATCGGGCTGCGCAGTACGGTCAGCCCGAAGACGTTGCCATCCACGCTGAAGCTGTATTTGCCGTCATTGAGAAAACTGACCCCCAGACCCTCGCCCGACACATCCACCCAGCGCTGCCCGGCTTCTTCCAGCCCGTCGCACGGCCGCACAATGTGTCCATAAGGTATCTCGTAGGTGGCGGTCGCTTCTTCGACATTCACCGGGAACAGCAGTTTCAGCAATTTGAACTGCTCGTGCCAATCCACCTGCACCGCTACATCGATCCGCGGCAGGTCTTTATACACCGTGAAATCCTGAATCAGCCGCGAACGCCCGTACTCGCTCTCCACCCGCAGGGTGGCTTGCACCGCGCCATCGGTCAGCATACGCATGGATGCCAGCGCAAACGATCCAACCTGCCGGTCGAACTTAAACACGCCATGTGACCAGGTGTCGCTGGGGTCATCAATTACCGCCGCGGTGGCAGCAAGCGCGCTGAACACCTCGCGCTGGCTGTGTTTGTCATACAAGGAAGCGATCAAGCCGGTTTGCTCATCGAAGCGCAGGCGCAGCCATTCATTTTCAAATTCTGTCCTAAGCACAGGCTGCGGTAGTTTGGTGCGCGTGCCCTCTTTCTGGTACACGCGATAGACCTGGTAGCCCAGGGGCGGCAAATCCGCCAGAAAACGCAGGCGCATCGCCCAATCCAGCGTGGGGTGCGGCTGTATACGCTGCACAGGCACCTCATTCCCCTGCGCGTCCAGCAAAGTCACTTCGCCCCCCTGGTTGTGTACCTCCACCTCGGCTGGCAGCATAGCCCGCCAAGTATGCGGGTTGAAGACCACCACCGGCGTGGCTTCCTCATGCGCCAGCCCGATCTGCCAGGTAAATGCTTGCAGCACGCGGTTCAATGCCCGCTGCGCGATGGTGATGGCTTCGCCGTAACTGCGTTCGGCGTCGTCATAGGCTTCTTTCAGGCTGGTGCCCGCCATGATGTCATGGAACTGGTTAAACAGCACCAGCTTCCAGGCGCGGCTGAATTCCTCGCGCGGATAGGGCGTGCCCAGCACGGCATCTGCCATGGCAGACCACTTTTCCGCCACCATCAGGGCATTCTCCGCCTGGCGATTCCATTGTTTGACCCCCGAATGGGCGGCATAACAGCCGCTGGCATGGTGCTGCAGATCATCACTCACCACCGGCAGAGAGGACAGGTCAAAATCCAGCGCCTCGAAGAACTCACGCGGAGAACTGAACATCAGATGCGGCAGGCTCTCGTCCTGCTGGTACTGGTGAATTTGCTCAATATTGGCGATGGTCGGGCCACCGCCGTGGTTGCCCACGCCATAGAAACACATCAGGTCATGCAGTGGTGCTTGCAGGTGCTGGCGCGCAGCATCAATCTGAGGCATGATGTCGCCTTCCCAATCATTGTACGAACGGATGATGCGGAAGCACAACACGCGCGAACCATCCGCCGCCTGCCACCAGAATAACGATCCGGGCAGGTCTTTTTCATGCGGTCCCGGGCGCATGAAGACGTAGCGCGATAATCCCTGTTTGCTGAGGATCTGCGGCAGCATGGCGCTGTGGCCGAAACTGTCGGGGTTAAAGCCCTCGCTGGCTTTGCGCCCGAACTTTTCCTCAAAAAAGCGCTGCCCATACAGCCCCTGGCGCACAAAACTTTCCCCGCAGGGGATATTGCAATCCGGCTCGATCCACCACCCACCGGTGAAATGCCAGCGTCCTTCTTCCACACGCTGCTGGATCTCGGCGAACATGGTTGGGTCCATCTCCTCCGCCCAGGCATAGAACGCCGCCGAACTGGAGGTGAAGGTGAAATCGTCGAACTCGCGCATGCGCTCCAGCGCGCTCTGGAAGGTGGCATGCACCTCGTGATAACCCTCCTGCCATACCCACAGCCACACCGGGTCGATATGCCCGTGCCCGATCATATGCAATCTATCTTGTTTGCCCATCGTTGGTCTCCTTTTTTCGTTGTCAGCAAGCTAATTATGCCTTTCTTTTATTCTGCCGGCAACATAAAACATCAAAATGAAACCAATTATCTATCTGGTATACTGGTTTGTGACAACGAACAGACAACCTTAATCATCATATGGAGGAAAGTCTATTATGGAGAATCGAAAGAACTTGCGAGATGTCAACTACCTCTTTTTGGTGGTTCTTTTGTTGCAGCTCATCAATGCCTTCCTGTACTGGATTCCTCAATATGTCCGCCTGACAATCAACCAGGTATTATTTGTCCTCATCCCATCGCTCCTGTTCCTGCGTGCCAAACACGAAAACATCCGCGAGCGTGTCCGCTGGCATTTTCCTGACTGGAAAGTTCTGCTGCTTTCTTTACTGCTTGGCATAAGCCTTTATCCATTGTCTGCCGCCAGCGCAGGTGTATTGCAGCAGGTACTCGGCTACACCAATTTCCAGCTTCCGCCGGATGCCACCCCCCGCATGCTGTTTGATGTCTTCTTTGTGTTCCTATCGTTCGCCATCCTGGCGCCGATCTGTGAAGAAATCCTCTTTCGCGGCATCCTCCAACCGGTGTACGAGAAAAAGTTCCGTAGCTGGGGAGCTGTCATCACAAGCCTGCTCTTCATCGCATTCCATCTATCGTTGCTGCAGGGGTTGAACATCGTTGTCCTCGCGCTTGTCCTGGGTTTGATCAACTACCGCACCCGCTCGCTGCCGGCAAGCATCCTCAACCACTTCGGCGCCAACGTGATGGCAGCCCTGGTTATCTCCAGTGCGGTGTTAAACCTTAACATTGAGCAGTTTATATTTGCACCGCTGACCTTGTTGGCAAGTTTACCGGTATCGATGATCGTTTTCCTCCTGTTCATGCGGCTTACCAAAGCAGACCCGCAAACGGCAGTGAACGAAGAAGCACATCTAACCTCACAACTGAAAAAACTCGCTGCCTGGATACCATTGTTGATCGCTGCTCCGCTTATTCTTTTCGTGATTGGTGCAGAATTTGTGGTATCCCGCCAGGCAGCCCCGCCCCCACCGCCCTTAACCATCCACCAATCACCCTGGCAGCAAGCCCGTCAGTGGCAATATGACATCGTGAATGCCGCTGATGATGTGGTTGGAGAGGGGACTTGTGAACTTACTCCAGAGGAAGAGGTCATCGATCTGCTCTGTTCTGCTTCTGTCGTAGCCTACGAGATCACAGTAGGCAACAGTTTGTGGTCGAATGCCGGTGGTGAACGCACAGACCACGTGCGCTGGCAGGCCGAGACCGGCCAATTGATGGAAGGCAGCACCCGCTATATATTGCCAGACCAGGCCATATTGATCAACGCTGTCTGGACAGTGCAGGAAAAAAGTCTCATCACCACCTTGACCACTTCCCAGGATGGTGAGCAGGTCATCGAATTGCCCCGACCAACCTCAGCCGACGATGGACAGGAGGGGTCCTTAATTTTTGTGAGTGATGCTTCTGCGCCTTTCCAGCTGGCTGCGATGGAGTTCAAAGGCGGAACCAATGGCGCAGTTTATTACTTCAACCCATTTACATGGCGCCCCGAAACCAGCGATAACGGACCGCTGATTGAACCGCGCACCGTTGACATTATGCACCAGGAAAAGATAATCATCTCATCCAGTCGGATTAACACCTGGAAAGCTACCCTGGGACGACAAACATTCTGGTACGACGTGAAAAACCTGCTGCCAGTGCAATTCACCAGCGGCATCGAGACCTGGACAGTGAAATAAAGCGGCTTTCTGTAGCCCTCCGGTATCGATACAGGCATCTGTTCATTCCCCATTGCTGTTTTTCAAGCCATGACTGTATAATATCTATAATATTTGTTTAACAAATTCAGCTGTCACAGAAGGAAACCCCCGATGAAAAAGTCTCGCCTGCTCCTGTTCGTTTTATTGACCCTGCTGCTCACCGTTGCCATGGCGTGTTCACTGCTCGATCTATTGACTCCACCCCCAACACCTGCCCCCACCGAGGAAATCGAAACCCCGGTAATTGAGCCGACCGAACCTGAACCTGAACCAGAGCCAACGCCGACTGACGAACCTGGCCCGCCGCTGGAACCCACCGAAATACCTCCCCAGCGCGGACAGATCGCCTATGCCTCCGACGGCAACATCTGGCGCTACCTCCTTGACAGCGGCGAGATGATCCAGTTGACCTTCGACGGCGTGGCAGACAGCTATGAAGATGCCTACAGCCAACCGTTGTTTTCGGCGGATGGGCTCTATATCAGTTACATGAAAAACAACGTCTCCTACCTGCACAACCTGACAGACAACAGCGTTGTCAGCCTGCCGGTGATGATCTTCCAATGGTCGCGCACCCAGCCGGCGACTTTTTATGCTGCTCAGGGCAGTTTCACATGTCCTGCTGTGGAAAACCTCGAAGACCAGGAATTGATCAGTTTCGACCTGCTGCGCTACGATGCCGATGACATGGTCACCCCACCTGCCATGGCAACCATTGGCGGCGGTTTGAAGTTCCCCCAAGCTATCAGTGATGACGAACAATACGCCAGCATCATGTACTGCGCCTGTTATTCCGAGT